>JAUNGM010000003.1:0-13621 GCA_030524545.1 Eubacteriales bacterium | reverse complement strand
TTTTCCGGCATCTTTCTTTCTGATATCTCTTTTTCCGGCATCTCTTCGTTTACGTCTGCCACTGCCGCCCGGGCTTCCTCTTTAGCTGTAAGAGCGGATTTCTGACTCATATTCAGCCGTACTGCTTCGTCCAGCAGTACCATCCACGCCAGCAGAATCAGCAATACAAATTTAGCACTATAAAAAAAACTGGTTTTCCTCATATAATAATTATATGAAGAAAACCAGTAAAACATGGCTGTTTTTTATGGTGTTGCAAAAGATACTCCTTCGGGCTTCCCGTTATTCATACCCCTTCAGGGCGGGCACTGCACTATCTATAATGTGTAAAATTTATAGGAAGTATCGGTTCTGTACACCTCTCCCTTTTCCAAAATCGGTGAATGAAAAGCTTCCTCATTGACTGCATTAGGTTCTACCTGGGTTTCCAGGCAGAAACCTTCTCGCCGGTCATACACATGTCCGTTCTTGCCATGCTCCTGAATCACAAAATTACCTGCATAAAACTGCACGCACGGAAGATCTGTGATAACATCCATAGCAATGCCTGTTACAGGCGAAGAAGCACTGGCGATTACCCTTCTGCTGCCCTGCGCATAATTATCCGTTACATAATTATGATCATAGCCTCCGCCGAATTTCAACTGCTCATAATCAGCCTCAATATCCTGTCCGATTGTCTTCTTTTTGGTAAAGTCCATCGGAGTTCCTTCAACCAGGGCATATTCTCCGGTAGGAATTGCTTTGCTGTCACGGACAGGTGTAAAGTATTTTGCATGAATGGTCAAAGAATGATCCAGTATCTTACCGCTTCCCTCACCGGAAAGATTAAAATAAGAATGATTCGTCAAATTCGCAACGGTTGTCTTATCACTGACACCCTGGTATGTAATCTTCAGTTCATTTTCCTCTGTAAATTCGTACTTCACGGAAACACGGAATTCTCCCGGGAAGCCATTCTCCCCGTCAGGGCTGATTCTGAAAAATGTCAGGCTGTTCTTCTTATCATCCATATTTTCCACTTCCCAGAGTTTTTTCTCAAAAGCATCCGGGCCGCTGTGAAGATTGTTTTCATTTTCATTCTGAGAAAGTATTACTTCTTCTCCATCGAGAACAAATCGCGCACCTTCAATCCGGTTGCCATTACGCCCAATGACAGCACCAAAAAAACATCCATTCGTAAGATATCCACGGATATCGTCATACCCCAATACAACATCCGTCAGATTACCGTCTTTATCCGGAACACATAATTTCACAAGTATCGCACCGAATTCCAGAACCTCCGCATATGCTCCCGATGCATTCTCCAGACGGAAAACTCTCACCTTTTCTCCTGTAGGCAGTTCACCAAATACCCTCTCTGTAATCATCCTCTATCCTCCTATATGGAAATATATAAAAAGGACCTTCAATCGGTCCTGTTTTTCTTAAATCCCGGAATGCCGTTCCCTTCTCTTTGACGCCTAGCCAGAGCTAGGTGGGTGTCCTCAACAGCGCTTCTGCCTACCACAACGAGAGGTCTGACATCCGAGCTGCGATCTTGGAGTCCCTTTATGTCGATGTAGGTTCAAAATAAAAAGGGGCCTCGCACATCCCAGGAGTTCTTTTTCTGTTTTTATTATACTCTAGTATATGCACTTTTTCAACAGAAAATGCATTTTCGAAAATGGAAAAAATGACAAAAATCTGCGCACGCTTTTGTGAAATAACATATATAAATAAATACGGAAATCAAACGGCACCGTCCGAAAACGGTGCCGCAATCATGTTCAATAATTCTTTACAGCTGTGGGCCAGCGGAAACAAGTGCTTTTCCAGCTTCATTTCCTTCATATTTTGCAAAGTTCTTAATGAATCTGCCTGCAAGATCCTTAGCTTTCTCTTCCCACTCAGCAGCATCAGCATAAGTGTCACGAGGATCAAGAATATTGGTGTCTACACCCGGAAGCTCGGTCGGAACTTCAAAGTTGAAGTACGGAATCTTCTTGGTCGGGGCATTCAGAATGTCTCCGTTAAGGATTGCATCAATGATACCACGGGTATCTTTAATGGTGATACGTTTGCCGGTGCCGTTCCATCCGGTATTTACCAGATATGCTTTTGCACCGTTTGCTTCCATCTTCTTAACAAGCTCTTCGCCGTATTTTGTCGGATGCAGTTCCAGGAAAGCCTGTCCGAAGCAAGCGGAGAAGGTCGGGGTCGGCTCTGTTATGCCGCGCTCTGTACCAGCCAGTTTTGCTGTGAAACCGGACAGGAAGTAATACTGTGTCTGCTCCGGAGTCAGAATAGATACCGGAGGAAGTACGCCGAAAGCATCTGCGGACAGGAAGATTACGTTCTTAGCTGCCGGTGCTGCAGATACAGGACGAACAATATTCTCAATGTGGTTGATCGGATAAGAGACACGGGTATTTTCTGTTACGCTCTTATCATTAAAATCGATCTTTCCTTCAGCGTCTAATGTTACGTTCTCAAGAAGAGCGTTGCGTTTGATCGCATTGTAGATATCCGGCTCGGAATCTTTATCCAGATTGATAACCTTTGCGTAGCAGCCGCCTTCAAAGTTGAATACGCCGTTGTCATCCCAGCCGTGCTCGTCATCACCGATCAGGAGACGTTTCGGGTCTGTGGACAGAGTTGTTTTACCTGTACCGGAAAGGCCGAAGAAGATTGCGGTATTTTCGCCGTTCATATCTGTGTTTGCAGAGCAGTGCATGGAAGCGATGCCCTTCAGCGGCAGATAGTAATTCATCATGGAGAACATACCCTTCTTCATTTCTCCGCCGTACCATGTGTTCAGGATAACCTGCTCACGGCTTGTAATATTAAATACAACTGCTGTTTCAGAGTTCAGTCCTAATTCTTTATAGTTTTCTACTTTTGCTTTGGAAGCGTTGTAAACAACGAAATCCGGCTCAAAGTTCTCAAGTTCTTCTGCTGTAGGCTCGATGAACATGTTCTTAACAAAATGAGCCTGCCATGCTACTTCCATGATAAAACGGATTGCCATACGGGTGTCATGGTTTGCACCGCAGAATGCATCTACTACAAAAAGCTTCTTGTCAGAAAGCTCTTTCAGTGCAAGTTCCTTTACTGCTTTCCATGTTTCTTCGCTGGCCGGATGGTTATCGTTCTTGTACTCATCAGAAGTCCACCATACAGTATCTTTGGAGTTTTCATCCATTACGATAAACTTATCTTTAGGGGAACGACCTGTATAGATACCGGTCATTACATTCACTGCACCAAGCTCACTCTCCTGGCCTTTTTCGAAGCCTTCAAGGCCTGGCTTTGTTTCTTCTTCAAATAATAATTCAAAAGAAGGATTGTGTACAATTTCTGTGGTTCCGGTAATGCCATACTTGCTTAAATTCATTTCTGCCATCCTACATTTAACCTCTTTTCTTCAATAGTATAGTTGCTGACTCAAATACCCTGCCGCAAACGGCACGGAATATATCAAAATCAAATTCATTATCGCATTTTTAAATAAAAATGTCAATAGTTTCACAAACACAATTGTACCTGAATTTGTACAATCGTTACTGGCCCATAGCCTTGCAGCCGCTCTCAGATAATCCCATTCAGTTTCTGGTACAGGTCTTTTGCATAGCTGTCAGTCATACCGCTGATAAAATCCGTTACAAGGAGCAGCCGCAGATAAAGCTTCTCCTCTTCTGATGCAGCATTTCGCGCATATAAATGGTAAATCTGGCGGTAATTCTCAGAAATAAGCGACACCAGTTTTTTCTCCATCATCTGAAGCGGCACATCCGTATCATAGTAAAGAACCGCAGGTACAAAACGATCCATAAGAAAATTCAGGATTGTTCCGGCAGATACTTCCATCTGCAAAATCGGTCTGGACGTAAATGCATAGCGGTAGGCAATATCTCCCAGTGCCTTCATTACCCATTCCGCATATGTATGATAAAAGATATCATGGGCATATGTTCCTTCCATGATCTGCGTATAATGAGAAGTAAATCCATATGTAGCGCAGAAGATCAGAGAACTCTGCAAACGGACAAGAAAATTCTGTACTGCATAGAGCTGAGGGTTTTCCACTTTGCGCGCAATGGCATTGTCATACTGGTGATCCAGCATGGCGACCGGATTCAGCCCGGAAACATCTGCCCCTGCCCTCTCCCCTGCAAGTATCAGCTCTTCCTTCAGTTTTTCATAAGTGATACAGCCCTTTTTAAATGCGTCCTCAATATCCGCCGTTTTGTATGCGATGTCATCCGCTGCTTCCAGAATAAATGTCAGCGGATGACGGCAGCCTTCAGTTCCTGTCTCTCTGGAGATCATTTCATAAAGAGGCTGTTCCGCATAGAAAAACCCCATCTTTTTTTCCCTGATATTTCCGCTGTGAGGCCGGATATTCTCGGACGATACAGGATACTTGATGATAGTATTTAAAAGTGCAAATGTCAGATTCATCCCATGCTCATTTACGAGAAAATGAAGCTTGCTTACCTGACGCAGTGCCTGTGCATTTCCCTCAAAATGATAGAAATCCTGAAGCATCTGATTACTCAGGATTTCCGTCACCGGCTTCCCCTGGAATTTCAGGCTCCGCATATTTCTTCCAAACCAGTCACGGATGGCCTCCTCCCCGAAATGACCGAAAGGAGGATTTCCAAGATCATGAATCAGTCCGGCACATTGCAGAACGTCGCAAATATCCGCTCTTGTCTGTAATGTGAAGCTTTCATCTTTTTTATTTTCGATCAAATACTGCGCAATGTTCAGTCCTAAAGATTTGGCAAAAGACGATACCTCCAGGGAATGTGTCAGCCTGGTACGGATAAAATCGCTTTTGTCCAAAGCAAAGACCTGCGTCTTATCCTGCAGTCTCCGAAAAGAGGAACTGCCGATAATCCGATGGTAATCCTTCTCAAATTCACTGCGCAGATCTCCCTGGCGCTTTACATAGGCTTTGCCGTAAAATCCCTCACGCTTTGGGGAAAGAAGCCGGTTCCATTCCATTTTGATCACCGGATTCCAAGAAATTCTTTGACGGCCAATGGCATATCCGGTGCATCCACTACTTTATCATGAAGAACCGGAGCCGTACGGATTTCTTCCACAGCCTTCGGCACTTTCACACCGGAGAGTGCGGAAAGTGCATCTACCAGAGCAAAATCATCCAGTCCCTCATATCTGTCGGAAATTGCATCCATTACACTTCTCGGAAACTTATATGGGCTGGCCGTGGAGGCAATCACAGTCGGCGTGTGATCCTCCGTATCACGCAGATATTTCTGATATACGCCTGCCGCTACGGCAGTATGGGTATCGATTACATAATTGCTTCCATAATAAGTAGCACTGATTGCCTCTTTGGTTTCTCCCTCACTGCAGAAATTACCGTAAAAGTCCGTAAGCTGAGCTTTCATTTCTTCCGTGATCGTATACTCACCGCCCTGGCTTAACGCCTGCATCAATTCTGCACATTTTTCTGCATTTTCACCTGTAATACGATAAATCAGGCGTTCAAGGTTACTGGAGATCAGAATATCCATGGACGGAGAGGAAGTCAGGATAAACTCTCTCTTCCTGTCATAGGTTCCGGTGCTGAAAAAATCATAAAGAACCTTGTTCTCATTGGATGCACAGAGCAGCTTGCGGATGGGAAGACCCATCTGCTTTGCATAAAATGCGGCAAGAATATTTCCGAAGTTACCTGTCGGAACCGTCACATTAATCTCATCTCCCGCTTTGATCTTCCCTTCTCTTACGAGAGAAGCATATGCATAAACATAATAAACAACCTGCGGAACAAGACGGCCGATGTTGATCGAATTGGCTGACGAGAACTGATATCCCGCATGATCCAGCTCGTCTGCAAGTTCTTTGTCATTGAACATTTTCTTGACTGCGGTCTGGGCATCATCAAAATTACCGGTGATTCCAATAACACAGGTATTGGCACCCTTCTGGGTCACCATCTGCTTCTCCTGAATCGGGCTGACGCCATGCTTCGGATAAAATACAACAATTCTGGTTCCCGGCACATCAGCAAAACCTGCCAAAGCAGCCTTTCCGGTATCACCGGAGGTTGCCGTCAGAATCACGATTTCATTCTTTACATGATTTTTCTTCGCAGCGGTTGTCATCAAATGAGGAAGAATGGACAGCGCCATATCCTTAAATGCTATGGTCGCACCATGAAACAGTTCCAGAAAATAAACACCGTTTGCCTCATGAAGAGGTGCGATCATGTCCGTGTCAAATTTTTCATCATATGCATTGCTGATGCAGTTTTTCAGTTCTTCTTCCGTAAAATCCGTAAGGAAACGGCTCATGACCTCGTAGGCTGTTTCCTTATAGCTCATCTGAGCCAGAGTCTCCATAGGCACATCCAGCCTGGGAATGCTGGTAGGCACGAATAATCCCCCATCCTCAGAAAGTCCCTTTAAAATAGCCACGGAAGCTGTAACAGCCTCTTCCTTTCCTCTGGTGCTCCTGTACAATACCTGCATTGTCTTTCCTGCCTTTCTTCGTCATTTATCTTTTAAACACAATTTTCTTTTAAGCGTTCACATTATACCAAGGTCACTAGTACAGCGAAAAATAAATGTCTAGCTATATCACGTAGAATGATTTCTTCATATGCAAGGCGGAGGAATGAGACGATGCGGTGGCATCGTCGATTGACGACAACGCAGCAGATGAAAAATCAGGCAAGTGATATGGCTGGGTATTTATTATTCGCTGTACTAAGCTCGAAAACACCTCGCTAAGTGTCCTGGCATGTGTTCTCGCTAAATTCGTGCTGCGCTTCACTTGCACTCATTAAGCGTTCACATTATATCATGAACTTTTCCAAAATACCATACTAAAATCCATGGATACTGTAAGGAATTCCCATAAACTGTCAAAAGGCTGTACAGTTCTTCTCCTGTACAGCCCTTCTAACCCCTTATTTTCGGATACTATTCTTAAAAACTCAGCTCAGAACATCATTTTTGACCATCTGGACAGTTTCCACGCTTTCTGCATCTTTTTTCTTATTGTTCTGCTTGTCCGCGCATGCCTCATCCGGATATGTATAAAATTCATGAACTCCATGCTTATACAGCCGCTTCAGTTCTTTCTCAAACCAGCTCACATTTTGCTTTTCCGCAGCGTTTTTCTGGATAAAGAATAATGCTCCTTCCGAATAATCCACACCTTCCAGAGTCTGCTTCACCGCTTCTCTGGTAAGATCAGATACAGTCACTTCATCAATCCGGCCGTCATACACCGGAGAGAACTGGGGAACTCCGTTCTTGTATTCATAGATGACATCCGTAATATTATCCGGAAATTCTTCATGTTTCACACGGTTCATGATCACATTAGCCACCATAATACGGCCTTTCAGATCTTCACTGCCGGCTTCTGCCTCTACAATCCGCAAAAGATTCTCGTAATCATTGTCTGTCATCATCTTGGCGCTGGATGCCAGAGAAATGGCAGTAGAATCCAGATAATCCACTCTGGATGCCATGGATTCACTTACATCCAGCTCTGTCGTTCTTTCTTCCACAGTCTGAACACGCTGTCCCACCATCACCTGTTCACAGGAGGTTCCGATACGATTGACCGTGGAACCCGGCACAGGCGTTTCCTGCATGCCGGAGACCACCCCGGCTATTCCTGTCGGCAGTTCATATTCATCTCTGTCCGATGAAGCAGCCATTTCATTCTGTTCTCTCTCAGAAGCTGCATATACCCGGTCTCCGTCTCCACTTATCACAAACCTGGAGCCAACAGCAAGAACAATGGCAAACACTGCACATAAACTCAGAAGCACGAAACTGTGAAAACTGTCTTTTTTCTTTTTTTCATTTTTTTGTAATATCTCGTTCGTTCTCATAGGCTTCATTCCCTGTGTTTTTTCATTTTTTATTTGTTTTGTAATACTTTTGTAATGTATGAGAAAATTATATTTAATAAGCGCGTATATGTCAAGGCATTTTTTTACAGTTTTGCATAATCCCGCAACACATTTGCAAAAAACGGCAAAAAAATCCGCAGGAGATCCCGATTTTGTCAAAAAGACATCAAAAAAACACATAAATACTCCATACTTTCTTCCCAAAAGCATTCTCCTGTCATCTGACAGGCTCTGTCGTATCTTATGTGTTCCCCTTAATAAATCTCCCCGGATTTCTATACCCCTTCGGATGCCTTTCATTCATACTCCTATGAAGCAGGCACTCCCACAATCAGGTAACCATTTTCTGTTTTGATTCTATCTGTATTATAGACAGGAATGCCACGGACGTCAAGTTCTTTCGTCCGTGGCATTCCCCCTCATTCTGACATACGAAGACAGCGTTTCTCAGCATTCTTCATTTCTGCCTATGTTCCGCAGAATCATCCGGAAGCAGATTCTGCATACTCTTCAGGCTGATCCACAGTGTAGATGTATTATGCAGCAGCGCAGAGGTAGTGGGCTGTATCATTCCGCCCACTCCCATCAGAATCAATCCGCTGTTAATGCCTACGATCCTTCTGTAATTTTTTCGGATTCTCTCCATCAGCCCATTGCTCAGCAGCTTCAGAACCACAATTTCATACAGGCTGTCTGCCCCGATCGTGATATCTGCAATTTCTCTTGCAATTTCGGCACCGTCGCTGATGGCAATTCCTGCATCCGCGGCCGAAAGCGCCGGTGAATCATTGATTCCGTCACCGATCATAATGACTTTTCTGCCTTCTGCTTTTTCCTGTTCCACAAAGCCGGCTTTGTCCTCCGGAAGTACCTCGGAATAATATTCATCCACACCAACCTTTTTGGCAATGGCACACGCGGTCCGCTCACCGTCCCCGGTCATCATAACGACTTTAGTGATTCCGGCCTGCTTTAACTCCCGGATCACCATGGAAGCTTCCTCCCGAAGAGGATCCTGAATACAGATCACCGCAGCCAGTTTTTGGTCAATCCCAAGATACAGATGCGAATACTCTGTCGGCAGACTGCGGAATTTTTCTGTCATCTCCTCCGGAATTATACACTGTTCATCTTCAAAGACAAAGTGATAGCTTCCGATGACCGCCTTCCGCTCTCCTACTTTGGTGGAAATTCCATGAGCCACAATGTACTCCACTTTGGAATGCATTTCTTCATGAACAAGATTTTTGGCCCTGGCCGCATCCACGACTGCCTTTGCCATGGAATGCGGAAAATGCTCCTCCAGACATGCAGCCAGTCTCAATAATTCATTCGGTGTATCTCCATTAAATGAAACCACTTCAACCACTGTCGGCTGTGCCTTTGTAAGAGTTCCTGTCTTATCAAACACAATTGTATCTGCTTCTGCCACAGCCTCCAGGAATTTACCTCCTTTAACCGTAATATTATGAAGATTTGCCTCACGGATTGCAGAGAGCACGGATATCGGCATAGCAAGCTTCAGCGCACAGGAAAAGTCCACCATCAGCACAGAAAGTGCCTTTGTGGTGTTTCGCGTAAAAAGATACACAAGTCCTGTTCCCAAAAGGGTATACGGCACCAGTCTGTCAGCCAGATGCTCCGCTCTGCTTTCCACAGAGGATTTCAGTTTTTCTGTTTCCTCGATCATAGTGACGATTTTTTCGAATTTTGTAAAACCGGAAGTGGCTTTTACCAGAATCACGATATCGCCTTCTTCCACGGCAGTTCCTGCATAAACATATTTACCTGCGCTTTTGGCCACCGGCATGGACTCCCCGGTCAGAGATGCCTGATTCACCATTGCCTCCCCGGAATCTACAATGCCGTCAAAGGGAATCATATTTCCCATATGCACCACAACTTTATCCCCCGGCTTTATCTCATCCGCATTAACCAAAACTTCTCCGTTTTCTCCAAGGAGCCATACCCTTCCAACATTCAAAGACATGCTTCTTGCAAGATCGTCTACGGATTTTTTATGTGTCCATTCCTCCAGGATCTCACCGATTCCCAAAAGGAACATCACGGAGGAAGCCGTATTGATGTCTCCGCGCAGAATGGAGACACCGATGGAAGCGGCATCAAGAACAGGAACTTCAATCTTCCTTCCGGCGAGAGTTTTGATTCCATTCCAGAGATATTTCGTGGACTTGCAGACAGTGATCACTGTCCGCAGGGAATATGGCAGAAAGAGTTTATTCCCTGCGTAAAGGACTATCTTATTCACCAGTTTTTCCCAATTTTCCTTGTTCAATTCTCTGCCTGAATTCTGAAGATACTGCTCCGGAACCTGTACCTGCTCATAATGAAAACCACGCAGCAGATCAATCACCTGTCTCCGGTCACCGCAAAAACAGATCACTACATCCTTCAGCCTGTCATTTATCTTAACTGATGTCACAAAATCCCGGCTGTTCAGATAATACTGCAGGATATCCGCTTCCCGGCAGGTCATGTGCTTCCGGCAGATATGAATCCTGAGACGTCCTCTGATTTCATGTTCTATCCTGAATCTCATTATATTTCCTCCTGCACAAAAGCAACACCTGCAGGAATTCTTCCGCAGGTGCTGCAATACTTGCTATTCTGTTACGATATCCTCTGATACGGTTTCGGCATCTGTGTCTGCTTCCATGAAATCTTCCACATCGGCATCCTCAAATTCCTCAGCAGCTCTGTCAGCATTGATCTGCTGTGCTTCCGCATAAATGTCTTCCGCATTCTCCTGAACCTTAGCTGCAACATCCAGCACGCATTCCTTCGCACGGAGAACTGCCGCAGTACAGGAAGTATAGACCTTCCTGGCATCTCTGCTTGTCAGAACCTTGATTCCTGCTGTTCCAAACAGAACTCCCGCTGCAAAAATACCAGTTTTCTTTCCATCAATATTTTTAAAGCAATCCAGCATAATATGTACCTCCTGATTCTTATTTGTGCTCGTATCCGGTGTAGACTGTCATAAACAGGCAGAAGATCATAGCCCATGCCCATAATTTGTGATTTTTCATCTGACAATCCTCCTTTTGCTTTTGTTGATTACAATTATTATAAAGCACTTTACAAAAAAAGCCAGAAGCTTTTAAGCTATTGATAAATTTTCTCAACTTCCGCTGCCCGCAAAACAGCACGATCCATCATGTATGGGATTCCTTATTTTTTATCATAATCTGTTTTACTTTTTTTCCATCCAGATATCCGCATGCAGACATTCCTTTTTCAAGAACCTGATTAAGAGATTTGGAATCCAGCTTCACCAGCGAAGAATCGTCCATTTCTATCATAAACTCTCCAAGAGGCATATATTCCCTGTAGCAGATGCGGTATCCGTTCTTCCACTCCAGCGCACCGATTTCTTCAAGTATATTCATGATGCGGTATATGGTGGCCATGCCGATATTCTGGTCTTTCTTTATAGCATAATAGTAAATTTCTTTACAGCAGGAGCAGTTTTTCTGAAGAATCACATCAATCAACAGTTCCCTCTGTCTCGTTATCCTGCACCCTTTTTGGCGCAGCTGCTTCAAAATCGCGCTTTTCTGCAGATTCACCAAACGAAACTGTTCCTCTTCCTCCGGTGTCTTTTCCATAATATCCCTTCCAGTCAGTGTACTTTATGCTGTAGGAAACTCTTTTCCGGTTTTAGGCAAGTGCCTTTCCGAGAGCCTTGCAGGATTCCACTGCATCCGCATCCGGTTCCTCCTGGCAGATTACGCAGTCTGCTGCAAGAACAGCCCCATCCTTTTTGCATCTATCTTCCCAGTCAGACATCCATTCTCCGTCTCCCCAGCCATAGGAGCCAAACAGGACAATCTTTTTACCGGAAAGTTTTCCTTCACATTCTGTAAACATAGGCTCAAACTCATCCTCTTCCAGAACCTCCGCACCCATTGCCGGGCAGCCAAAAGCGACTGCATCATATGCATCCATCTTATCCGCGGAAAAATCGGAAGCAGTAAATACATCCACCTCACACCCTGCTGCTTTTGCACCGTCTGTTACGGCTTCTGCCATTGCCTCTGTGTTTCCTGTGCTGCTCCAATATACAACTGCTACTTTGCTCATTTTTATTTTATCCTTTCTTTATGCTTTTATTTTTTTATCACAGATTTTCCTGCGATATAAAAAATCATGCTGCTACCGTAAGCTGTGTGATACTTCTGCCTACTGCAAATAACTGATTATACACTCTGGAACACTTCTCCAGCTTCTGAAAGAGCCTTTTCGCTTCGCTTTCATTTCCATAGACCTTCCAGGGGCCGCGGCACTTATAATTCTTCCCTTTCTGTTGGATAAAACCGCTGACATCCTGAATGGGATATCCCAAAAACAGCCCGATTTCATGCGGAAAACACTCATATTGAAGCAGACGCCCTTTCAATCGTTCCAGGCATTTTTCCGGCCTGCTGCCCTGATAACCGAAATCTTTCAGCAGCATCTGCACTTCCTTTCGATTCAGATCTGCTTCCAGCATTTTTTTACGATATACATAGACCAGAGCTTTGGCTTCACTGATTCTCAGTATTTCCACAAATACTCCCTTTTCGTTCAGTTTTTCATTTGCTGCATAAAGCTCAGCCAGCAATTTGTCAACACTCTCAAATCTATAACTGAACATATTTGCTGTTTTCAGTCCGGCCAACGCCGGGGAACAATACTTGACAATATTTTTCTCCAACTTCAAAACCTCCCTATTAACCGGCACAGTATTCCTGAAGCACACTTGTCAGTGCTGCCGCAGAGCTGGAATGTGTCCGTGCAATCTGAATATTGTTGCGTTTTGCTTCATTCACAGCCGTATTCATCATCTTATGGGACACCGTATTGGTAAACAGGATCATCAAATCCGGATTTCCCAGTTTTTTACGAAAAGCGCCTTTCTCCTTAGCGAATACTTTCGCTCTGCACCCATGCTCCTTGCATATTTTTTCGTACTGACATACCATACATTCATTTCCACCTATGATTACAACGCTCATATTCGTCCTCCTTAATCATGTTTTAACAAATTAGTTTTATCTAACTTCGTGAGAAAAAGTAACGAATATGGTATCCATATCCGTAAAAGAGGTTTTTTGAGTTAGTTTTATTTAACTATCTAGTATAATACAATAAGACGGTGTTGATGTCAAGTATTTTATTTTCATTTGAACACACGGCTTTCCCTTCTGCATATTCTATTATTATGATTCGGAAATCAGAAACGATTGACGGATCAAATGATTTTATCAAACATGAAGGAGTGTCTTATGTCAGAAAATAAAAAACCATGTTCACCCAAGCAGCATGTTCACGAAGTCTTAGGCAGCACCAAAATTGCCGGTTGCTGCAACTACGCCCACAGCCACCGTTTTGCCACTGTTTCAGGTGAAGCAATTCCCTGTGAAGGCAGCCACGTACACGAGATTAAATTCCATACGGATTCCTGTGATGGACACATTCATGAATTCTGCGGTACTTCTTCCAAAGCGATCGATGTTGGCTGCGGCCATCATGTTCACTTCCTGGAAGACTGTACTTCGAAAAATGCAGACCACAAGCATAAATTTACGGTTGCGACACTCATTGAGAATCCGACCTGTGAAGATAAATAAAACAAATGAAGGCGGCGGATGAGTAATCCGCCGCACAAGCTGCAGGTAGTGTAAAATAGTTTGTGTTTCTGGTAAAAAATGGCTCCTTTTTGGTAAG
>JAUNGM010000064.1 GCA_030524545.1 Eubacteriales bacterium | reverse complement strand
ATTTGACGACAGGCAACAAGATCTAAAATATGTTATTTTAAAAGAGCATCAACAAGTACAGAAGGGTAATGATAAGGTAATATATCAATCATCAAATAAGAGTATTATTACAGTAGATTCTAAAGGGATGATTGCAGCAAAGAAAAAGGGTAAAGCATCAATTACTGTAAAGTCGGGAAATGTATCTGCGAAGATATCAGTAGTAGTTAAGTAAAAAGTGTCTCATTCATGAACGAGATACGAAGTATGGTGAGGTTTAGCTATTGCTTATACTTTAGAAATGAGCCAATATGCGGCGTATTGTATATTGGCTCATTATTGTAGTTTAAATCTTTCTGTGATTACGTTCGGGTTCCTCTATTGCTTTGCAATCAGTGGTGTAAATGAGAACAAAATAGGAATTGTTGAAAAAGCGGAAGGATTATGATAGTATGAACGTAAATAAAGGTTAAATGAAAGTAAGTGAGGGATTTTGATAGTGTCCGAACAGATAGACCAGAAGCATCAGGAGGATTTATCAAATGAATATGAATTTGAAGCGGTATACTGATTAATGTAGTTTATTCAGTACAAGAGGAGCGAGTGATGAAGAGAGATACCAGTCTTGATATAATCAGAATTGCAGCAATTTGGCTGATTGTAACCTTTCATTTTTGTGCGGAGTTAGGGTTGACAGATTCTCCATTTTGCACTTATAAAAACGGCGGATGGGGAAGCGTGGGCACAACGATGTTCTTTGTGCTGTCTGGCTATGTGATGCGTCTTTGTCATAAACAAATTCCGAAGTTAAGGACTTATTATAAAAAAAGATTTTTGGCTATTTATCCTATGTTCTGGATTTCCTTTGCGGCTGCATATGTGATTTTGTCTGTACAACTGGCTGATTTCCGGTATGGAGGTTCTCCATGGAGAATGATATACAGCATTCTGGGAATTGATAACTATTTAGGTTTTTATCAGATTTCAACTTATGCTGTAGTTGGAGAATGGTTTACTGCTGTGATTGTAGTAATTTATATTTTGTACCCTCTTTTTAACAGGATTTTTGAGAGATGGATGATTCCTGCAACAATTGTGCTTGCGGTTTTATATTTGGCTAATATTGCGGCGGATAGATTTATAGTCCCGCCCGATGCCAATGTAATTACGGGAATTTTTATGTTCTGGATTGGTATGATTTTGGAAAAATACGGAGCTAAGATTAAAGAACAACGTTTGTTGGTGTTGCCTGCCCTTGCAGTGGCTCTGGTGGTTGTATTTGTGAAGCTTCCTTTGTTTGTTCTTCCGTGGAAAAACCTTCTTGGTATATCCATATTTATCATACTTTTTATAATTTGCCAGAATCTTGGAAATATTGCATTTATCGCGAAACCGGCCAGATTTTTGAGTGAAATTTCCTATGGCGTATATTTATGTCATCATTTTATTTTGAAAGAAATGGCAGGAAGATACGGAAGCCTTCTGGTTTCTGGAAAGAGAATTTTATTTTTCTATGGATCTATGTTCTGTATTGTTATCATTACAGCAGTGGCATTGTATTATATTACCAGCATATTAATAAAAAAATGAATTTTTGGTTCTATCCGGAAAACCTCCATGCATAGATTACTATTACCTGCCCGGTGTTGGGAAGTGCGCAGCCCCGATTCCGGACATGCATAGTAATTAAGGAGGGCCTATATGAAAAAATTTAAAGCATATTTCAAAATGATGATAACCGCTGTTATTTGTATGGCAATGAGCCTGGTTCCCGGGAAAAAGAAAGGACAGGCTGTAGAGGCACTTCTGGGAGGACAGGCCTTTGGAAGCAAAGGGAATGGTGCCTTTGCAGCAGGAAATGCGGAGATAAAGAGTGTAAATGAAAATGTATCAGCACGCAGTCAGAAAACTGATCCGGCGGATATCCGGAAAAATGCAGCCAATATGCAGTATTTCAGAGATAGTAACCTCCAAAGACATGTAGCTGTCCCTACGGTAGGTCCGGGTGACAGGGATACGGATGAGAAGAAAATTATTATTTTTCCAACGGGTCTGTGCGAAGAAGGTATATTTATCCGCGAAATGCGGCTTTGTATACAGGAATACCTGCAGCAGGAGGATTCCGGTTAATCTGGTTAATAAAAAGTAAGATTGCATCAGGCTTCTGTTAATGTGGATAAAATCAGAAAAAGTGGATAACAGAAGCTATGCAGCCTTTAAAATGTGTATAAGTGGTTGGTTTTTCAGATAAAATGAACGGTTATTGAGCAGATCTCGCTGTCTGTGCCGACACGCATGTTGGGTCCCCAGACACCTACGCCGGAAGTGACGATGTTGTGCATATTACCTTTTTTCAGGTAGCCGCATGAATTTTCCCAGAAAAAGTGGATAGCAAGGTTTCCGGGGAATATCTGACCGTCATGGGTGTGGCCGCAGAGGTCCAGATCTGCTCCTGCTTCTGAAACTTTGTCCAGCTCCTTGGGCTGGTGGTCTATAAATATGATGGGTTTGCTCCTGTCCAGACGTTCTGTGAGCTGGGCAGGAGTTTTGCGCGTTTGTTCTGTTTTTTTTGCTCTGGCGGGATCCTGGCGTCCGACAACATAAAATTTGTTGTCGATGAGTTCGGATTCATCATTCAGCAGATGGATTCCGCAGTCTTTTAAGAACTCCGCCATGCGCGGGTCTTCTTTGTCAGAGGAACTGCTTTTAAAGGTGAAGCCGGCAAGAATCGGCTCATTGAGATCATGGTTTCCCCAGCAGGCGTAAACGCCGTAACGGGACTTAATGCTCTTTAAAGCCGCTTTTACTCTTTCAGGCTGGTCGAATGCGTCAAATTCATTGTCAAAAATATCTCCTGCAAAACATACAAGATCAGGGTTTTCCCGATTGATTTTTTCGACAAATCGTTCTGCATGTCTGGCACCGACGCTGTAACCGAAATGTACATCGGCTATAAGGACGATTTTCAGGGAGTTCATGTCCTTCACCTGTTTATTTACCTTAACTTCATAAGGTGTTACTTTTACATGCATGGTGTGAATGATTCCATAAGCGCTGAGGGATATGATCAATACCATACAGACTGCCCCTGTGACCACAAAAGCGGCGCGGCTTCCAATCCAGGAAACATGGAATACGTATTTCAGCAGGAGCCTTCCAAAATCTACAACCGCAACGATCATAAGGATATACAGGAAGGTTCCAAGAAAATAATTGCCGATGTTTTTCAGGATTCTGTGGAGCCAGAGCGGCTTTTTGATCAGAAAGCCTGTCAGCAGCGTGGTTGCAAGAAAAATATAGATTCCTGCAAACAATACCTGAAAGGTCATAGTACGGAATATGTAGTGGCAGGTTCCCATCCATCGGAACATCCACCGGACAATATAAATGTTTACCAATATATAAAAAGGAGCCAGTAAAAAAGCAGCCATTTGTTTCCTCCTGGTTTTCTGGGTTAAGGATTTTCAGGGAATCCTCTGATATTATATAATGATGCCGGGGTATTGTCAAAAAAACTACGAAAAAATAAGATGCTACTAAAATAAATCAAAATGCCATATACTAAAACAAAGTATATACAGGCATATCATATGAAAGAAAAGATTCTTGCACATCTGTCAGGCGTTTTCCTGTTTTTGATGTTTCCTTATGTGATCACGATTCTTATAAACGGATTAGATGCGGCACTGCTCAATCGGCCGCTGAATGTGGAGGACTGTCTCGCCGGGATTGTTGCTTTGCAGATTCCGGCGGATTATGAACTGGAGACGATTAAATCCCAGGCGATCATTGCCAGGACAAATCTTTACCGCAGAATACGTGAAGAGGATGATCTGCCGGACATTTTGGCAGAGATAAGGGAGAATCTGCAAAAATCCGGAGGATACTGGTTTTTTCCGGATGAGGTATATGAAGAAGCTGTCCGGCAGACAGAAGGGAAGGTTCTTTATTATCAGGGAGAGCTGAAGCTGGTTCCCTACCATGAAATCAGCGGGGGAAAAACCAGAGATGGAGCGGAGGTGCTGCATGACGGGGAGTATTCCTACTTAAAAGCAGTAGACAGCAGCGCAGATCAGAAATCTCCGGATTACCTGAACAGTACATACTTTTCACTGCAGCAGATGCCGAAGGAGCTGGAAATAGGCCGGAGAGACTCTTCCGGTTATGTGACAAGTCTCCTGGCAGACGGTAATACGCTTGAGGGAGAAGCCTTCCGTCAGGGGATGGGACTGGCGTCTTCGAATTTTACGATACAGAAGGTTGGGGAGGAGTACCGTCTGCTGTGCAAAGGGCGGGGACATGGTCTTGGACTTTCTCAGTATGGAGGAAATGAGATTGCCAGGGCAGGAGGAACCTATGAGGAAATTCTGTCTGCGTATTTTCCGGCTATGGAAATTGATGAGATTTTGTAACTGTTCAGCAGAAAGCGGCTGAGAGAGTATGGAACAGATATAAGATTCTTTTGTAAAAAAATGAATAGACTGTCACATTCTGGACACCCTATAAATACAGCAATAGATTTTAAGTAGAGGTGAAAAGAAGATGATGAAAAACAAAACAGCAAAAGTTGTGGTGAATGGTGTTGTGCTGGCTGCGATTGCCGCTATCGGAGTGGCTGCCTTTCAATTGGGAACTTCTTCCAAAGAGGATACGGTTCCCCAGGAGATGGTTTTTGAGAGTGAGGAAACAGAACAGAAGGCAAAGATTTCAGAAGAGGAGGAACCGCTGGTGGATGCCGGTACCAGTCAGGTAGAGGCGAGCATGGATGATGATACGTCTGCAGGCATGGAAACAGACGGAGAAAATTCCGGCCAGGATGAAAACGGTGTTACAGAGGAGATGTCCGGTACTGAGACGATGACGGAGGGCACAGAAGAGAGCTATGATGGTGAAGCAGCCGATACATCAGCAGGGGCCACAGCAGCTCCGGAACTGAACTTTTCCGAGGATACGCTGACAGAGTGGCCTGTAAACGGCAATATCCTGCTGGATTATAGTATGGATCAGACTACTTATTTCCCGACTCTGGATCAGTATAAACTGAGTCCTGCAATTGCTGTGCAGGCGGTGGAAGGCGCACCGGTAATGGCAGCAGCGGCAGGTACTGTATTCTCTATTGAAGAAACTCCCCAGACCGGTACCACAGTGACGATGGAGCTTGGAAACGGATATCAGGCAATTTACGGACAGTTGACAGGTCTGACTGTAGCAGAAGGAGATACTGTGCAAAAGGGTACGATCATTGGATATGTCAATGCTCCTACAAAGTATTACAGTATGGAAGGAAGCAATCTTTATTTTGCAATGAAAAGAAATGGGGAACCAATCGATCCGATTTTATATCTTCCGTAAAGACAGGGCAGAAATCTTTTACTTAAGAGGTTTCTGCCATTTTTTTTAGCCTTAAAAATTCGTTAATGAATGTTAATTTACTTTTTTTTGAATTTGTCTTATAATAAAAATAATAGATGTAATCGGTTTCATGATGATATGCGGAAGAAAAGATAAAAAGATTGTAAGTATTCAACAGCAGGATGATTTTTTAGGAGAAACGGGATATGAATATTGGAGAAATTGCAAAATTAGCGGGCGTTTCAAGTGCGGCTGTTTCCCGGTATTTTAATAACGGATACATATCCGAAGAAAAGAAGGAAATTATCCGGAAGGTGGTAGAGGAAACAGGATACCGTCCTTCTGTGCAGGCGCAGACGTTAAGAACCAAGAAAACAAAACTGGTAGGTGTGATTCTGCCCAAGATTGATTCTGCGGCGATTGGGAGTGTGGTGGCCGGAATACATACGGTTCTTAATGTAAGCGGCTATCAGCTTCTTCTTGCGGACACACAGAATAATCCGGATAAGGAACTGGAATATCTGTCTACGTTTAATGATAAGCAGGTAGATGGAGTCATTTTTATTGCTACGATTTTTACTGCAAAGCATAGACGGGCGCTGAAGAGTATGTCTGTTCCGGTAGTGATCGTGGGCCAGAAGCTTTCCGGATATCATTGTGTTTATCATGATGATTACCATGCGATTTATGAGATGACGAAACTTCTGGCGGAGAAAGGCTGCCGCAGACTGGGATATATTGGTGTTCTGCATCAGGATAAGGCAGCAGGGCAGGAAAGATACGAGGGATACTGCAGGGCAGTTACGGACAGGGGACTGGAGGAGTGCAGGGAGAATGTGGTGATCTCTGATTTTACCATCCGTTCCGGATATGAGAAGGCTGAGACACTGCTGAAAAAGTACGGCCCTCTGGATGGAATCGTCTGCGCTACGGATGCCATTGCCATTGGAACCATGCGTTATCTGAAAGATCAGAACATTGAGATTCCCGGGCAGATGCTGATTACAGGCCATGGAGATTCTTCTCTTTCAAGAGTTACAACACCGACTTTGACAACGGTGCATTACTCCTATGAAAAGAGCGGCGAGCTGGCAACAGGAATGCTTCTTGATATTCTTGCGGGGAAAGAGGTTGCCGTAAAAGAGATGAAGCTTGGATTTTCAATCGTGGAAAATGAGTCCAGCAGGAAAAGATAAAGAGCCGCATTCATTGGCTGAACCTGAATGTAAAGCTGCATCCGAAAAAATGATTCACAAAAATAGAAGAAGAACGTATAATAAAAGCAGGTGGGAAATGAAAATTCGCAATCGGTATTTCTCCTACCTGCTTTTCCTTTTTTCATAAAATACATGATCTGGCCGATTGCTTTTTATAGAGAATGGGGCGGCTGTTGATGTGAATTTCGGCAGCAGTCCTTTACATAGATGGAGCAGAATTATGAATTATACGTACATGGTCAAGTGCGCAGACGGTACTTTTTATACCGGCTGGACAAACTGTCTGCAGAAACGCCTGAAGGCTCATAATGAGGGGAAAGACGGGGCAAAATATACAAAAGCCAAGAGACCTGTGGAGCTGGTCTATTATGAGGGATTTGCCACAAAGGAGGAGGCTATGCGGAGAGAGTACAGGATTAAGAGACTTACCAGGAAGGATAAAGAGAAATTGATGGAATTTTAATAAGAAAACCTCCATTTCCGGATGCCCGCAGGAGGGCGGAAAAATGGAGGTTTTTGCTTATCTTTTAAACAGGTACGGGTGCAACGAAAAAGTACATAACGATAAAATGGCAGGCGCTTCCAAGCATGATAAAGACATGGAAGATTTCGTGGGAACCGAAGTTCTTGTGTCTGGCATCAAAAACAGGGAGCTTCAGACCGTAAATAATTCCGCCGATGGTGTAAATGATACCTCCGGCCAGCAGCCATCCGAAACCGGCTCTGGGGAGTGAGTGGAAAATCGGGAAAAATGCCAGTACACAGAGCCAGCCCATTCCGATATACAGGACTGAGGATACCCATTTGGGGCAGGTGATCCAGAGGCCTTTTAGAATCATGCCGAGAAGGGCAATGGACCATACCAGGGCACAGAGGATATATCCGAGTCTGTTGTGCAGGGTAATGAGACAGATCGGCGTGTAGCTTCCTGCAATCATGATGAAGATCATCATATGGTCAAACTTACGCAGCCTTCGGTTGACCTTCTCCGTGGAATCTACGGAATGATAAATGGTACTTGCTGCATAAAGAAGAATCATGGTCAATATAAAAATGCTTAATGCCACAATGTGCAGGACATCAGTTTCTCTGGCAGCTCTGGTGAGAAGAGGCATGGCACCTGCGATGGCAAGCAGCATGGCAATTCCGTGTGTGATGGCGCTTCCGGGGTCTTTTAATTTCAATTTCATATGAATCGCCTCCTAAACGATGGAAGATTAATAAGAAGATTAACAATAAATAGGTTTCAATAACTTCTAAATGTAGTTTTAAAAACTACATTTAGAATATATAGTTACTATATCACAAAGTTGGAAAAATGCAAGGGATTCCGCAAAAAAAATAAATTTTATGATCAGCTATTTTCGTCTCTATGAAAAAATGGAAATGATTTGATAGAAAAAGAATTGCAAATATGAACAAAATGGGGCACAATAAAAATAGCTGAATGAGCACAATAATGAATGGATATTGGGAGGATTACTATGGAGAGACATGCATTTGCAATGGAAGTCAAAAAAGGAATGATGAATGATTACCGGAAGAGACTGGGGGAAATCTGGCAGGAGTTGACTGCATTTTTGGACAGGAACGCAGTAAAGAATTTCAGTATCTGGAATACGGACAGCCTGATCTTTGGATATTACGAGAATGCGGATGGAGCTGTGCTTTCAGAGGAAGAGAAGGCGGCAGCAGAGGCCCTGGTAAAGAAAATGGAGGATACGTTTACCTGGATTTCCACACCCGGAGAGGATATGCGTCTGATGTATCATAATTTCGGAATTGTCAGGGAAAATAAAGAACTGATCCGCCACAGAATGTTCATGACAAAATTAAAACCGGGATGTGAGGAAGAATACAAGAGCAGGCATGACGGACTCATAGAACAGCGCGGAGATACGGTGAATCCAGGCCCGGACAGCAACTTCAGTATCTGGAGTGCCGGCGGATATATCTTTGGTTATGATGAAATTGACACCACAATGGAAAAAGAAGAGACGGAAGAAGACAGAAAGGCCACGATTGCCTGGGAAACACGGCAGTTGGAGATTATGGACTGGATTACCAATGATGTGGACTGGATGACAGGAGAGCATCATTCCTCCAGCGTACGTCTTGCATGGCATGCATAGGAATGGACATGTATGCCTGCCGCAGGAGATTTGATTTGACGGAAAATGACAGGAAACCGTACATTTGGATTGTTTCCTGAAATATGAGGTATAAAAATCCTCCATTTACAAATACTAGTATTACGATTAAGCGAGAAAGAACTGCAGTGTTCTGCAGTTGGCTGAGGTAATACGAATATGGATAAATGGAGGGATTTTTTTTATGAAAGCAACAGGTATCGTAAGACGGATAGA
>JAUNGM010000029.1 GCA_030524545.1 Eubacteriales bacterium | reverse complement strand
TATTCTGAAGAGCCTCACCGATCTTCTTGTGGTTGTCAGCAGTGTTGTATAAGTATTCAACAGTCGGGAAGCCCTCTCCGTTCGGATAGCCTGCCTCTGCCAGAAGTTCACGTGCTTTTTCGCAGTTTGCTTCATAATCTTCTTCAGCAACGCTGTAGTATTCACCGCCTACTGTACGGAAATCGTCTCCGCTTGCGCCTGCTGCATCATTGATACCTGCCGGTACAAAGCCTGTTGCCGGAACCTCACCGGACTGAGAAACGTTCTCAACAATGTAGTTACGGTCAATTACCAGAGAGAATGCTTCACGTACTTTTGGATCAGAGAAAGTCTCATCTTCTGTATTGAAGCATACATAGTAGGTTCCGATATAGTCTGCGATCTGCAGTTCACCGGAAGCCAGATAGTTCGGAAGCTCATCGATCGGAAGATTCTCAATGAAATCCAGCTCGCCGCTGTTGTAAGCTGCCAGTTTTGCATTGTCATCATCTAACAGAGTAAATTTGATGGTGTCCGGTCCAAGATTGTCATAATCATAGTAGTTTTCGTTCTTCTCTGCTACGATAGATGCATTATGTGTCCATTCCTGCATCTTGTACGGGCCGTTGCCGATATAAGTTGCAGTGTCATAGGTCCACTCGTCATTGCCTTCCGTCATATCCTGACGAACCGGGAAGGTTGCCGGGAATGCCATGATTTCTTCAAAGTACGGGCAGTCATAGGTCAGAACTACTTCCAGAGTCTTGTCATCAATTGCTTTGACAGCAAGGGTATCCGGATCTGCGCTTCCGTCAGCAACTTCTGCGTAACCCTTAACCATGTCGATCATGTAGCAGTAGTCAGCAGCAGTTTCCGGGTTTGCCAGACGTTTCCAGCTATATTCAAAATCTCCTGCAGTTACATCCTTGCCGTCGGACCATTTGATTCCGTCACGCATGGTAAATGTATAAGTAACAGTACCGTCATCGTTTACTGTCTTTTCCCAGGATTCAGCCTGTCCAGGTGCTGTAATTGCGTTGCCTTCTCCGTCATCAACCCATTTGGTCAGACCTTCAAACATATGGTTGATCATGATTGCGCCGTCAACTGCGGAGTTTAACGCCGGGTCAATACTCTGAGGTTCAGATGCAAGGCAAACTGCAATGTTAAATCCTTCAGAAGCAGCCCCTCCTTCCTCAGCAAATACGGTTGTTCCGGCTCCGAGAGACGCTGCCATAGCAGCAGCCAGTGCCAGAGACATCACTTTTCTTGTTTTTCTCATTAACTCATCCTCCTTTTTATTTTTGGCAGATTTCCTTTTCTATTTTAGCGGAATCTGCTCCTATAATCAAGCCCTGATCAGGACTTATTATCTGGTTTATTTATCCTTTATTTATCCAGCAGATGGCAGGCAGCCCAATGCCCCGGCTCGTGCTCTTTGAATTTCGGCATTTCCTGGCTGCAGCGTTCTGTTGCATACGGACATCTGGTGTGGAAACGGCATCCGCTCGGCGGATTCATCGGGCTTGGCACATCTCCCTCCAGAATGATCCTCTTCCTTGTACGGCTGAGCGCCGGATCCGGTACCGGAACTGCGGAAAGCAGTGTCTGGGTATAGGGATGGATCGGGTGACGGTTCAATTCATAGCTCTCGCCAAGCTCCACAAGAGAGCCGAGATACATAACACCGATACGGTTGGAAATATGGCGTACAACAGACAGGTCATGGGCAATGAACAGATAGGTAAGCCCCAGCTCCTGCTGCATGTCCTCCAGCATATTTACCACCTGTGACTGAATGGATACGTCCAGAGCGGAAATCGGCTCGTCACATACGATAAACTCCGGTTTTACTGCCAGCGCACGGGCAATTCCCACACGCTGCTGCTGACCGCCCGAAAATTCGTGAGGGTAACGATTGGCGTGTTCGGTATTCAGCCCTACACGGGCAAGCAGCTCTTTGATCATATCCGCCCGGTCTTTTTTGCTTGATGCAAGCTTATGGATATCTATGGCTTCTCCGATGATTTCTCCTACTGTCATACGAGGGTCAAGAGAAGCGGACGGATCCTGGAAAATAATCTGCATCTTTCTGCGGTACGGGAGCATTTTTACAGCCTGGGCTTTTCCCAGCGGCTGTCCGTCCGGCCCCAAAGGATTGTCATAGATCGTCTCACCGTCATAAATAATTTTTCCGCCTGTAGGTTCATAGAGCCGAAGAATCGTTCTTCCAAGGGTTGTCTTACCACATCCGGACTCACCAACCAATCCCAGGGTCTCTCCCTTCTTGATAAAAAAGGAAACATCCTGAACAGCCTGAACTCCCGGGCCCTTAACGCCTTTAATCGGAAAATATTTTCTCAGGTCTTTTATCTCAAGGAGATTCTTTTCTTCTTTTGCCATCTTTACTGTTCCTCCCTGTTTATCTGTTCCTGCACGCGCAGCCAGCATGCGGAACGATGATTCTCGCCCACTTCTACATATGGAGGCATTTTCTTCAGACAAACTTTCATGCAGCTTTCACACCGGGGTGCAAACGGACATCCCTCCGGCGGATTCAGCATATCTACCGGTGTTCCTTCAATAGGAATCAGACGCTCATAGCTCTGGGCATCCACACGGGGCATGGAACGCAGAAGTCCTTTGGTATATGGATGAGCAGGCTCATAGAAAATATCATCTACAGGGCCCTGCTCCACGATTTTTCCTGCATACATAACGGATACTTTATCACAGATATCTGCCACTACGCCAAGGTTATGGGTAATAAAAATGATTCCCATACCCGTCTTTTTCTGAAGATCCTTCATCAGATCCAGAATCTGTGCCTGAATGGTAACGTCCAATGCTGTGGTCGGCTCATCG
Organism: Eubacteriales bacterium; assembly: GCA_030524545.1. Classification (GTDB taxonomy): domain Bacteria; phylum Bacillota; class Clostridia; order Lachnospirales; family Lachnospiraceae; genus Blautia_A. The sequence continues at coordinate 47,194 of JAUNGM010000029.1, read as the reverse complement.
GCGATCAGAAGCTGAGGATGGCAGATCAGTCCCATGGCAATCATAACTCGCTGGCGCATACCGCCGGAAAACTCATGGGGATACTGCTTCATACGTTTTTCTACATTATTGATGCCTACCATTTCCATCATTTCCATGGCACGCTTTTCGGCATCTGCTTTGCTGATTTTTTTATCATGGGCGCGAAGCGCTTCTACGAGCTGGTTGCCGATGGTATATACCGGGTTCAGGCAGGTCATGGGGTTCTGGAAGATCATAGCTACCTTATTTCCCCGGAATGCTGTCATTTCATCCTTAGAAAAAGAAAGCACATCCTGTCCCTCAAAGGTAATGGAACCGCCGATAACTTTTCCCGGTGACTGCAGAAGCCCCATAATGGAATACGCCTCCTGGCTTTTTCCGGAACCGGACTCTCCTACCACCCCCATAACCTCTCCGTAATTCAGGTCATAGGAAATGCCGCCTACCGCTTTTACCTCTCCGGCGGGAGTGAAGAAGGAGACTCTGAGGTCTTTCACTTCCAATAATTTTTTATTATTCTGTTCAGACATTTTATGTACTCCCTCCTTTTACTTTTTCAGCTTCGGATCCAAGGCATCTCGCAGACCGTCACCAAACAGGTTGAATGCCAGGATCATAACACTGAGGACAACGGACGGCACGATCAGACGATAGGTATAGGTATACATACCGCTCAAAGCATCTGTTGCCATGGAACCAAGGCTTGGCAGCGGCGCAGACACACCGACACCAAGATAGGATAAAAAGGATTCCAGGAAAATCGCTGACGGAATCTGCAGGCAGGTAGTAACAACGATCTGGCCGATACAGTTAGGAAGCAGATGACGGCGGATAATACGGCCGCCGGAAGCGCCCAGTGCTCTGGCTGCAGTTACATATTCCTGCTGCTTCAACTGAAGTACCTGACCGCGGATAATACGGCTCATGGTAACCCAGTACAGCATACCGAATGCAATAAACATGGAAATCAGGTTCGGTCCGAGCACGGATACAAAGGATTTAAGCGGACCGCCGCCGCCTGAATTGACATATTCTGTCAGAATCGGCTTCATAGCCGTTGCGATCAGAAGAACGACCAGCATCTCAGGAACCGAGTAGATCAGCTCTACGATACGCTGCATCACCGCATCTACCCTGCCGCCGCAGTATCCGGAAATAGAGCCGTATACCGCTCCGATCACCAGTACAAGAAGGGCGGCAAATACACCTACGGACATGGATACACGTGCTCCGTACATGACACGCACCATAATATCACGTCCATACATATCCGTGCCGAAAATATGAGGGAATACCTTTTCGCCGGCAGCCTTGCGCTCCAGCTCCTTCGCGGAATATCCAAACAGTTTCTTTTTGATTCCAAGCTCCTTGCGGACAGTCTCAGGATCTACATCCTCCTCTGAATTCTCAGATGCATTCTTTGCAGCAACCTTTGCCTGTGCTTTGATGACTGCTTCTTCTTTTTTTGTGAATTTCTCACCTTTTGCTTCAGCCTCTGCCTTAGCCTGGGCAATCAGCTCGTCCACATCCACAACTGCGGACTGGGTTCTTGCTGCGATTTCCTCATCAAGGCGCTTCTGGTCTTCCAGAGAATAATGATACGGGAATAAATTCTCCGCACCGGAATTAAACTCCTCATAGCCGTATGGAACAAGCAGAGGTCCCACAAATGCAAATAAAAACAGGAAGATGATGACTCCCAGAGCTACCATTGCAACAACATTCTTTTTTAATCTGCGCCATGCATCTTTCCAGTAAGACACGCTCTGTCTGTCCTGGATAAAATCTTCCTTCTCCGCCTTAGACGCAGGGCTGAAATCATCCGCAGACAAATCTTTTAATAAATTCTCTATATCCGGCTGAAAGCTGACGGGACAGCGCTTCATTTTCTTTTCTTCTGCCACGTTTATTCTCCTCCCTTTGTCAGATCGATTCTCGGATCGGCTAATTTATAAAGAAGATCCACTACCAGGTTCATCAAAATAACGAAGCTGGCCATAAAAATGGTGGTTCCCATGATTACCGGGTAGTCACGGTTCTGAATAGACTGCACCATATAACGTCCAAGACCCGGAATAGAGAAAACACTCTCAACAACGAAACCGCCGCAGAGAGTAAATGCAACCTGCGGTCCCAGATAGGTAATAACCGGAATCAGTGCATTTCTAAGGGCATGCTTAAAGATGATCTTCTTGTTCTTCAGGCCTTTTGCCCTTGCTGTCTTAATATACTCCTGATTCAGGGAATCCAGCATGGCGGAACGGGTCTGGCGGGCTGCGTAGCACATCGGATAAAAACCAAGAGCAAAGCAGGGCAGCACATAAGACCGCCATCCAAGCGAGGCATCAAAAATCGTCGGGAAAAACTTAAATGATGCCAGACCGCCTGCAAAGGCTACCAGAAGTGCGGAAGCCACTACAAAGCTGGGCATGGAAATACCTACTGTACAAATAACCCTTAAAATACTATCCGTAAGCTTCCCGCGCTTAAAAGCAGCCAGACAGCCCAGCGGGACGCCTACCAGCACTGCCCAGAGGAGCGCAATCGCACCCACCTTCGCTGATATAGGGAACATTTCAATAATAATGCTTGAAACTGCACGATTCTTCTGCATCTTCAGTGACACACCGAAATCACCGTGAAGCAGATTGCCAAGATACTTCATCAACTGAACCGGAACCGGCTTGTCCAGACCGTATTTCGCATTCAGTGCTGCAAGAGTTGTTTCTGAAGGTGTTTTTTCGCTCAGCCAGGGGCTTCCCGGCACTGCATTCATTAAAAGGAACGTTACACAGGCCACAAGCAGGATTGTCAGCAGTGCCATTCCTAATCTTTTTGCAAAATATTTAGCTATATCATCACATCCTAATCGTATTTTTTCCCGGTATCTAATATCCCATCCCTTAGTCTCCCATAAAAGCCTTCCGTCCCACGGCCATATGGTATGATTTTCTGTAAATACATAAAAGAACAGTCTCTGAAAACACTGTGTCCAAAGACTGTCTGCATACTACATCTATAAAATTTACGAGTCTGTGTTCTGTTTTCAATAAGAAGATGGATTTATGTAATTCTCATCTCAGGCCTTGCACCAGGATCTCTTCCGCCTGAAACTCCAAAGCGCCGTTCCCGTCCGCAACGGACATCGGCAAACATCTTCTTCCCTCCTTACCTTTTTCAAATCAGATATGTCAGGGATTATACCACACTTTCCCGCTTTAAGCAAGTAAATGGCTAAGTTTTATGCCGGCAAAATGTGAAAAAAATGTGAAAAATTGCGAAATGATCCCTACCGGTTGATTCTGCACAGATTTAATCATGCCGCTCCTGAAAAGCTTTAAAGCTGCTTGCTCAAGAATATCTTCCGGTACGATTTACGGTATAGAAGCAACCCTGCATTTCATGTGTTGTTTAGCCTATAAAATTATTAGCACAACGATAAAATAATCTATCTTTTAATATCTGTTTAGCAGGAGAAGGAGTCTTTTTTGAATCTTCAATTGCTTCCGAAATGGTGTCTTTAATACTAATACGGCTCTTACGAAGGTCGGAAGCAGCTTCCTTTGCTGTTACTTTACTTCTGGCACTTCTAACAAGAGATTCCATAAACCTTTGAAACGAATCAATGTATCCCTCTCTCAATCCCTTGTTCACATCAATAGCAACATAGTTGCTAAAATTCAAGGGATCTCTGCCGTCAGGATTATTCTGCAGGATAAGGATTTCTGTCTCTCCAGAATATTCCCATTTGATACGATGCTCCAAATTGTTTTTGAAGTCAACAAATGCCTTGTTACTGAAATACCAATCGCTATCTATCATTTCTGTCACTTTTCTATAACACCTGTCAAAACGCTTTTCTGGATCATTGCTGTATCCTATAGCATAAATTGAACAGTATTTTGCAGAATTATAGTGTATATATTCGAATTCCTGAATGATGTCAATAGCTTCTTGGGTCGTTGGTTTTACAAATAGAAATACTACGATTTCCATATTTTCAATACATCGCTCGTAGTCGACGATTTCTTTATATGTACTTGCTGCAAACATTTTATCTCCTCATTATATCCGTCATATTTTACTTTTGTTCTGGTTTGCAACTTCTCCTTATTATCCCATAGAATCCACCTTTTAAATGCAGTAAAAGCTGAATTATCTTTCACTTCTCTACGGATAGCACATTTGAGATCTTCTTTATCATATTCCTCTGCTTCTTCATATTCACGAATTAAATTTTTAAAACTTGATAGCTCTCTCCTTAAAGATTTTCTTATATTTGTTGCTTCGATTTTCTTTTGTGGTGTACTCCCGTAATATGCATCATGTAATAGAGCAACTGTGTTGTTAGTCTCTTCATTATCTTCTAAAGGAATAAACACAAATTTCTCTTGTTTTCCAAAAAAACCTTCTTTTCGAAAAGCAATCTTTTTGTCCACTTCAACCTGTGAACAGTCCAAAATCGGTTCATACCTTGCATTTTTTATATTATTACAATGTCCACAAGCCCAAAATAAATTATTCCAATCGTATTTCAATTCCAAATCCCCACGATGCGGTTTAAGATGTTCAATCTGATAGGATGAAATACTGTCCTTATTTTCACAAATATAACATTTGCCTCTAAACATCTCTATAAGTGCTTCATTTACCTCCGGTTTATTATACCCACGGTCTCCTAACTTAGCTGCCTGTAATACTTTGATTGCAGTTTGAGCTTTTTCTGTATCACTACGAATAAATTTTATCATTCTGCTTCCTTCTATCTTCTATTTCTTCAAATGCACTTTTTGCCTCTCGCGAAAGATCTCCTGACAACTGTCTAAATTCTGTAAACAGAGTAGCTCGCTCTGCACGTTCCTCATCCGTTGGATTATCAATCTCTACCAATTCCTGGTATCGTTTCACTTTTTTCAAAAGGGTTTCAGAATATGAATCCAACTCAAAATATCCTTCTACTATCCCTTCTGCGGAATATAGTGACATATCTTCCATACGAATCTTCTTTTCAAGATCATAAATCACACAGTTTTCAATAGAATTTAAAATATATGGCGAATGCGTAGAAACAATGAATTGTATTTTCGGAAAAAAGCTTGTCAAAAAAGGCAATATTGTTTTTTGTAGACCAATATGCAAATGCGTTTCCAATTCATCAATCATGACAATGCCTTCCACATCATACGAACTCAATTCTCCTTTTTTTAACCAGTTTTGTTCCATCCTCAATATTAAATCTGCAACAATCTGTATTGCTGCTGAATATCCGTCAGACAGTTGGTCAAATCCAAATGCATTTCTGCCATTTTCGATAATCTCAAAATTATAATTTTTATAATCATACTTCATTTGAATACTTTGATTATCAAGAAGCACCTTTAAAGCTTCAATGAACCGTTCAAACCATTTATCTAACATGTTCACAGTTCTCATATCATTTTCATTTCTTGCATACGCTTGCTGCGTTTTTAAATGAACTAAATACTTCAATAATACATTTCCCGGATTTGAATCCAGAGAATAACTTGTATCCAACACAACATCCTCTGCACTTCTCTGTTTTATAATTCCAGTCTTGCGCTCTGCACTATAATACGCCAAAATGAACTTTCCTTCTTTAAATGATCCTTCTAAACCATCTTTGTTATTAAAATCAACACTAATTCCATCTTTATACTTTTTTATCCATTGGATATAATTTTGATACTCTTCCTGTGCCTTATATCTTTCGTTTTCATTTTTTGCATTTTCCATTTTCATTTTGGAGTGATTCAGCCATGTTGGATAATCTCTTTCCAAATTCTGTAATTTTCCATCAACTATTACTGTGAGATATTTTTTCAGTGCTCGCAAAACCGTAGTTTTCCCAGATCCATTTTTACCTGTTAAAAGCAAATTTGTTCGCACGTCTGGCTTCAAGTCAATACATATATCTGACAGGTGTCGTAATTCCTCTATTTTAATCTGAGTAATATAATGATTCATATGCGACTATCCTTTCGTTTTAAATATTGTTACACTTCTCACATTAGTTTCCTTATTAAGTCCACAATTATGGCTGTTTCTTTCTTATGATTCACGGCCATGTATCACATTTATTATATCGGCTATTTTAATGCAAATCAATACTATCCATACTAAAATATTTTCAAAACTATAATTTAAAATCATCATTTTTTCTACATTTAATACCGTCTTTTCTAATACTTCGTCTATCAATTATTGCACAACATTGGTTCAAAAACAGAGAACTGACAGCTCGCGGCAAAGGGCTTCCCGATTTCTCGGAAAGCCCCGTAAATTCAAGCAATATTCAACTTACTCAATAATAGTAGCAACACGGCCTGATTGTATTTCGCTTTTCATGCACGATTGCGCATTATCGCTCAAACCGCTTTATTTCTGGAATTTTTGTTCATGCACTGTTCTGTATCATTCTGCACTATCAATCCAAAATTCGTTGCAAATCTGTTGCAAAATTGCTTTTTTGTTGCAAACTCGTGAATCCGCTTTCCGGACTCTTTCCTAAAAAACTTTTAAATTCTTTGATAAACTCTCCATTGATTCTCTTTTTTTTGCTTCTGTTACTTCAGCATAAATATCCATTGTTGTGTTGATATCCGCATGACCCATGACTGCCTGAATAACTTTTACGTTCGTTTCGTTTTCACAGAATCTGGTACAAAAGGTATGTCTAAATGTATGGCATGAAAAAAACGGAAGCATCACAGGTTCCCTGTGTTCTTTCTTTGCCTTGACTTCTTCCTCGGCATTATGGTTATTTACTATACGCCGTATCGAATGATCTATGGCATTATGCTTATACAAGGTTCCGGCCTTATTGATAAAAATAAATCCTGTCGCACCATCTACCACAAGAGTACTAAATCCATTCTCTGTTTGGTAATCATGTAATTCCTTCAAGACATTATACACTTCATCCAACATCGGGATTTTCCTTATTCCAGCTTTTGTTTTAGGCGGCTCAAACCTAAACTCAAAGGTATAAGGTGCTTCTTTTCCTCTGCGGAAATATGTCATACTATGGTTGATGTCTATAATACGGTTCTCCATATCAACATCCTGCCATCTAAGCCCACAGATTTCTCCAATCCGGCAGCCTGTTCCCAAAAGGACGGTAAACAATGGCCTCCAATAGTCATACAACGGATGATCTGTGACATATTCCATTAATTCTATCTGTTGCTCCAGAGTCAATGCCCGCTGAACCTTTTGCTTTCTACCTCGCTGCTTCTTAATTTCAGAAAGCACACCATCACTAGGGTTTTTGCGAATAATTTCATCTCTCACAGCCAGATCAAACGCAGGATGTAAAACACAATGAAGTGACTCTACTGTTTTTACCTTAATACCTTCATCTATAAGATGCAGATAAAAATGTAATACATCTGAATACTTAATTTCTGCAACTTTCCGCTTTCCCCACCCATCCTTGCAAAAATGATCGTATGTATATCGGTAATTCGCATAGGTTGATGATGCAAGATTGTTCTTTGTCGCCAGATACCTGTCTACAACAAAGTTCAAATCGGCTTTCCCCGCTACATATAAATCCAGCCCGTCTAATTGATCCCGAATCAGCTTATCCTCTTTCTCCCGAAGCTCTTGTAAAGTGTTTGCATATACATAACCACGCTTTCCCATAGGGTTTGTATATGTATAAATGTACCTATTATCCTGTGTTCTCTGGCTTTCTCCCTTCCGTAACGCTCTGCCTTTGTTATCTTTTCTTGCTTTTGCCATCTCTACTCCTTTCTATATAGAAGGAAAGAGATTTTGTGCCTGCGTTATTTACTCTGCAAAAATCTTTCCAAAGCCTCTTGCACTACTTGTGTTATAGTCAGCCCATGTTCAAAAGCATATTGCATCAATCGAGTGTATTGTTCGTCCCAAAGGCGAATGCCAATGGATTTACATTTCGTCTCATCCTTTTTGGGACGCCCCATTTTTGCCATATGCACACCTCCTTGTGCTTATAACTATTTTACTTTTTGTTTAACAAACTTGTCAAGGTGCCATAAATCCTTTGCTCGCTCGGATTAATTATTATTAAAAAATCTGAACATGCACTATAAAGGCAAGCCCCAGCCTCAGACTTGCCTTTTCAGATTTTCAGAGCAATTCTGACACATTTCATGTATCATATTTTGTCTGTTCAATATAGATATTTCCGTATTTTGTTCTTCTTTATCAATAAATTTTTTTAAAAATCCCTATAGGGAAATCCGTCAGATATCTATGGGGCGATTATCACACATTAGCACTCTCAAATTTTCTTTTAAATTTTCCAACGTATCAAGCAGAAACTTTTTTTCTGCTTCATTGCAATCTTCCATAATATCCTGATATTTCTTAAAATCGCTTTCTTTTTGCTCGTCTGCAGCAATAGAAATAAATTCTTCCTCTGTAGCACCTAATATCTGTAAAATACTTAAATATGCTTTCATGCCAATTCTCCGTTGTCCGGATTCTATTTTGCTCAAATAAGAAGTTGATACATTCGCCGCCTCTGCAAGCTGTTCTTGTGTATAACCTTTTCTTTCTCGAAGGTACTTAATATTTTTTGCAATTATCTGAAAATCATTGTACATTGTCTTCCATTCCTTTCTTTTGAAAATTTATCGTTCTTTGAATAAGTAGTGCCACCTTAATATAATTCTTGAAGATCAAATTTAGCGATAGTCTCCAAAGAGGTTCTATCTGATGCTTGGTTAATTCTGGTAAACTCATAATTAGTCATCAAGTCTATCTAATAACTTTCAGCAAATCATGAGGAAATTCGAATGCCCATAGCTACGAAAGAACTCTACCAAAGATACTATCGCTAAACTTATATCCGCAGTTTTGTTTTCTTTATTCTTGTGTCCCTCGATTAATGCCATTCACGACACACACAAAAAGGCCAATCTACTCAAGGCAGATTGACCTTTTCGTGCAAAATACATTTGCCATGATTTTTTCTCTCTTATACCTAAAAGAATAAACAGAAAGTACTGGAACAATACAAATTTTCCTGGTTTAGATATCCAAAGCTGCATGGTGCTCACAACCAACCATTTTTCCTTTCCAGACAGCCTCTTAAATTTGTTTAGGAGAAAGTACCATCTCAGATACTGTGCCAGCAGAAGGAGGACATCAAATTTTTTCACATATTTCATCCATATCGGCTGATATTGCCATTGCCCTGACAGTGAAACCTTGTCTATCTCAAAAGCATCTCGGATATACTCTATTCCTCCACATACATGGTAGCGTTACCAACGGAATTTTTTCATAACACTGTCTCCTGCACATAAAAGGTTTTTGGTGTTCCATACTCTGCACACAACTTTTCAAAATCCACTCGAACCTGCTCATAAAGCTCACTATGATAATTTCTTGTCCCCGTCGGACAAGCCATAATGCAGGCACCGCAGGCGATACAGCGTTCCTCATTGGTCTGGCATGGATTTTCCGCACAAATAGCTTTTTGCGGGCAGATTCGAACATGCCCCACAACCAATACACTTTTTATCACCGCACTGTTTAAATAGCACGCCCTCATAAGAAAACCCGTCATATTCCGGCATTCCAAGCAGCCTGATTTCCCCGGATTTCTGCTTCTCAAACAGATTTTAAAGCAATAATTCAAAAACAAGAAACTTCCTGGGAACACCTATATCAGCATAGGTGATTTCAACAGTGTCTATATAATGAAACCCAAAAGACATATACATTTTCTGGGGAACATCATTTCCTTCGATACAATCCAGGCGAATCGCCTTTTGTTTCCGTGCTTTTGCCGTCTGAATTGCATGCTCTACAAGTTTTTTGGAATTACCTCTTCCCGTATATTCTGGAAGGACACGCAGGGCATGAAGTATCATTATTTCATTTCTATCCGCTTTTATCTGCCATTGCACTGTATCATATATCTGATCGCATTCATGATTCATGATATAAGCCGCCATGATTCGGTCATCTTCCTTGCCGATAAACTGGTCATGCTGTTGAATCGCATCCTCCACCATTTTCTGGGAGGGAAATCCACCTTTATTTCCTTCTGGCAAAAAGCTTTTCTCCCCTAAAATTTCGCACATTACATTATAGAATTTCATCAATTCATCCAAATCCGCTAATTCCGCTTCCCTGATTTTCATTATTTGCTCCCTTACCAAACTCATATAATCTAGCCTTTTAGATTTCTTTCTACTATATTGGGGCGAAAAATCTTCCCGTTCCCTCCACAATATTTCATTGTGGTATCTATAATCTCCCGCATAACTTCTAATAGAAAATCTTCCTCTGTCGCCTCATTCCCTTCAATGATATATAGAATATTCCTCACATTTTCATCCACCTTAGTTTTATTGACCTGCCGGATTTCCAGCCGACATAAAACCTCATTGGAATCATCACAATAACAGTATTCATGCGGATTCATCGGAACCGGCTGTTCCTGTCCCAGCGGAATATACTTTTCCGTACTGTCCGAAAACCGAACCGTCAGATTTCCGTCAATCTTATCCAGATTATGCGCCGCCACACAAAGCCTGCTCTCCATAGAGATCACATTATAAATATCCACTACCTGATTGATAAAAGGCATATTCCCATGCTTCAACAGCATTTTTATCAGATTTTCACTAGATGGGATATTTTTTCTCCGCTTAACACCGGATTTATCATGCAGGATATGGTATCCTTCAAAAACGGGATCCCCATGAATATCCAATCCTTCAAAACGCTTCTGTAAATTTTCCAGCCTTACCTTACGTTCAGCCTCCCATTCAGGATTCCTCCCAGTATTATCCACACCTTCAATAGATCCAAAAACCACTTTTACGCCAATGTCGGCAACCGCCTTTTCTATCTGATATTTCATAGTCCCATTCACTTCCCTCATATTTTCAGACCAGAAAACGCCCTTTCCAAATCCTCAATAATATCCTCTACATGTTCCAGGCCAACAGACAGCCGCACCATGCCCACACCGGACTGCAACCGGAAAACGCTGATAAGTATGGGCAATATACTCTGTGTCCTTATGAAAAATATCCTGACCCGTCATAATAACCTCCATATACACAGACCTTTATTTCAATATACTGTATACACATTCCAATAAAGTAACAGCAAGAATAATGTTGATCAAGCGGTAATGCCGCAGGTAAACTTTCTGGATTGCCAGCCCTGCACCAATCCACGCAGATGTAGCAACCGTTCCAATCGTCGCTATCACAAATTCAAAGAAAACCAATACCGGCAGAGCCGTACTGTAGTTCGTTACATATCCGGTCAGTGCCGTAATCCCAAAAAGATAAATCTTCACATTCACAAACTGCAGCATGAAACCTTTTAAAAAAGAGGCCGATCTCTCTCCGCCATCTCCATCCGGCCGGCTGACAGCGATATGGACTGCCAGCCAGAGGATATAAGCAGCTCCCACATACTTCATTACCCCCAACACATCCGGCAGCAGCGTACTCATCCCATAGACAAATACCGCACAGATCATCTGCACCACATAATACCCGGAGAATATACCAAAAAAGAGGGGAGCCCCTTTCTTCCATCCATAATTCGTCACGGTATTTAAAGCCAGGATATTACCCGGCCCCGGCGTGAACGCATTGATTACAGAATAAACAACAAAATTTCCTATCACATAGCCTGGCATAATAACGCCTCCTTCCACTTACGATTCTACAGCGGAATGCCATATGATAGGTAATACCGATTACTTATGCTAAAACATAGGCTGAACCTATGTTTCAATCTTCTTGATACTGTTTCAGTGCTTCTACATAAATTTCACCCAGCCGGGATAATTCCCGGTCTTTATTCAGGATATATCCAATCCGCATGGTTTCATCCTCATCCAAAGGGATAGAAATGATGGAATCCCCATGGAGATATCTGGGGAAAATACCGCTTGAAATGGTATAGCCATCCAGACCAATCATAAAATTCACGATAGCGGCACGGTCGCTAATCCTGATGCTCTTTTCCGCAATCTCATTACTGAATAATTCCTCCGCAAAATTAGAAGATTCATAAGCCCCCTGCACAAAGTTCAGCCTTGGATATGGTTTCAGATCTTCCAGGCTGATCTTCTCCCGATCCGCCAGCGGATGGCCTTTCCGTAGAAACACATGCGGAGTAGCCGTAAACAGCTCATAAAAATTCAGATTGTACTCTTCAAAAACTTTCATCAATACATTTTCATTTGCCTTACTAAGATAGAGTACCCCAAGGTCACTAAAGCGGTTCCTGACATCCATAATAATCTGATATGTCTGTGTCTCATTCAAAATAAACTCATATCTTTCCTGGCCGAACTGCTGCACCAGTTCCACAAAAGCATTGGCAGCAAATGTATAATGCTGTGTGGAGATACAAAACCTCTGCTTTTCCGGCTGATTATCTATGTACCGGGATTCCAGAAGCTCCATCTGCTGCACTACCTGACGTGCATATCCCAAAAACTCCATACCTTCCGTAGTCAATGCAACCCCCGCCCGGCAGCGGTTAAAAATGGTGATCCCGGCTTCATTCTCCACTTCCTTGACCGCCCCCGAAAGACTGGGCTGTGAAATAAACAATTCCTTTGCCGCCTCTGTGATGGAACCCTTTTCCGCTATTGTTATCATGTATTTTAGCTGCTGTAATGTCATATATGCCTCCCTATAACATTTAACACAAGTACCTCTGAAAATTGTATAACTTTTGCACCCGACGTTCCGAATGCCCCATTTTTTTGCTGCATCCCTAACAGAAATTTATATTAGTTTAATACCATATTTTCAAAATAAACCACCTTTGCGCTGGCCACATCTTCAACTGCAAGTCCCAACGCATCAAAAACAGTGATGTCACAATCACTCTGTCGTCCCTGTACCTTTCCCAGAAGAAGTTCACCTACTGAGCCGATGATATGCTTCTCTGTAATCATTCCTTCTTTTAATGGGATAAGATATTCTCCACTCTCCTTTCTGCATGAAGGGGTATAGTCAGAGTAAAGTCTCGATACTGCAATCAAATCAGAAGCAACCTCTCTGGTCATCGGCGAGAAAGTACCTACCGCATTGATATGAACACCTTCTTTTACCATATTTCTGGTAAGATACGCTTCTTTTGCAGGACATACAGTACAGATAATATCTGCATATGCGACAGCACTTTCCACACTATCACATGAAATCACCGGGATTCCATACTTCTCTTCCATTTCTCCTGCATATTTTTTTGAAGCTTCCGGATTCCTATCATACACCGTAACCTCTGTGATATCTCTTACAAGTCTGATTGCAGCCAGATGACTTCTTGCCTGCGCACCGGCTCCAATCACTGCCAGCTTATGAGCATTCTTTCTCGACAATAGCTCTGTTGCCACTGCAGATACACATCCGGTACGAATCTCCGTAATGCTTCCGGCCTCAATCATACTGCAGACTGTACAATGCTCACTTTCAAATAACATCACATAGCCGATATGGGAGGGATATCCCGTACCCATATTCGGCCTATAAGCCGTAATTACTTTGGCACCAAAATAGTCTCCTATATAAGCAGGCATAAAGCCGAAGGATGCTGTATTAGGCATTTTGCAGATCAATCTCTGTGGCATCACACATTTCCCCTCTTCCAGGCTCATAAGGGTTTCCTTCATAACCGCCATACATTTCTCCGGTGTCAGAAAATTTCTTACCTGTTCCTCTTCAATTACATACATATTTCTTTCTCCTCCATACCATTTAGATATCCCATCGCTCCGGCTACATAGACAAGAACGCCTGTCTTCATAGATTCCTCGTCGAAAATAACACGAGGATTATGCTGCATGACCACCTCGCTGCTCTCAGGGGCAGCCCCAACCAGGAAAAAAGTAGATGGAACCAGCTCACTGATATTGGAAAAATCCTCACTAAACGGCAGTTTTAAAATATGGTCATTCAGTTTGGCAGGATCTATGTACTTCTTAATCTCATCCCCACATAATTTGGTAATCTCCGGATCTGTAGTAACTGTTGCCATTTGCAGAGAATACTCTATTTCCGCACTTCCGCCAAACATTTCAGCGGTCTGCTCTGCAATTTCAGCAACACGTTTCTTCACCTGTTCACGGATATCATTGCGGAATGTGCGAATATTCCCTTTTAATATCGCAGTCTCAGGAATAACATTACCGGCAGATCCTGCATTCATCGCGCCAAAATTAAGGACAACCATCTCCTGTGCATCCACTTCACGGCTATTAACTGTCTGCAGGTTAATAACGATATGGCTTGCGATATTGATCGGATCAATCGTTGTATGCGGAACAGACCCATGTCCTCCTTTTCCATGGACGGTAATCGTAAACAGATCAGCACCTGTAGATAAACTGCCTGTGCCGTAAAGAACTGTTTCTTTTGGAAAGCAGGACATAACATGGATGCCGAATGCAGCATCCACCTTCGGGTTCTCCAGGATCCCACTCTCAACCATATTGCGACAGCCATATCCTATTTCCTCTGCCGGCTGAAACAACAGCTTCACTGTTCCGGGAATTTTATCCTCTCTCTCCTTGAGAATCCTGGCCGCTGTCAGAAGCATAGTTGTATGAATATCATGTCCGCAAGTATGCGCAGCATTATCAGAGGTGCAGGCAAAAGGCAGTCCGCTCTCTTCCTTCATGGGAAGAGCATCCATATCTGCACGCAGAAGAATACACTTTCCTTCTTTTTCTCCAATTACGGCTGTTATTCCATGGTTTCCAATATCCATCGGTTCACATCCCATTTCAGTAAGCTCTTCTTTCACATAACGAACTGTATTATCCAAGTCAAAACCGAGTTCCGGATGTTGATGTAAATACCGTCTGTTCCGGATCATATCCTTTTCATATTTTTTAATAAGCATCTTATAATCCAGCATATTTTTCCTCCTTTTCTAAATGCCAAACAGATTGATAAATTATCAACCCGGTGTTACAATTATAGTGTTTATAATACAAACGAGGTACTTACTATGACAAAATCAGAGGCTTTTCTTCTTCTCGACCGTATGGCACAGGGAATTGCGTTAATCTTCGGTGAAAACTGTGAAACCATCATTCATGATTTTTCCGATGGCACAATGACGAATGTCGCAATCTACAATAACTCGGTCAGTGGCCGTACTGTTGGCTCACAATGTGGTATTCTTGATGATTCTTTGGTCGATACAAGCCAGATCCAGAAAATCGGCACAAATGATATCATCAACCAGCTGGTTCATTTAAAAAACGGACGAACCATTAAATCTTCTACGTTTTTCCTGACCGGAGAGGATTATATCTACGCACTGGGCATCAATTATGAAATTACTGTGTTGACGCAGATGGAACATTTTCTAAGTTCTGTCACTTCCTGCAGTGGTGACCTGTTTGGTACTATGTCAGGTAATAAAGAACCTGCTGCCAATCCCCTGGAACAACTTTTTGCTCAGGCATTGTCCCAAATCGCGATTCCCGTTTCCGATATGAAAAAACAAGACCGCTTCTCATTAGTTTCTCTTCTTAAGGAGCAGGATTACTTCCAGCTACAGAAAAGTGTTCCCTATGTAGCCAAGAAACTAAATGTTTCCACTTATACAATTTACAAATATATCAAAGAGCTGGATTCTGATGGCTGACATCCAGCTCTTTCCTCAGATTCAGCGCACGATTTTTCCCCGCTTCATAACGAAATCCGGTTTATGATACATGCATCTGATATTCTGATCCGGTTTTCCGTCTATCAGGATCATATCTGCCCTAAGTCCCTTTCGGATCTGGCCAACCTTGTCCTCTATCCCCGCAATCACTGCGTTATTTCTTGTAGCCTGAAGCAGGATATCCAGATCCTTCATTCCACAATTTTCCTTACGGAACTTAAATTCAATTCCGTTATTATAGCAAAAATCCCCTGCCGAACAGTCTGTGCCAAACCCCAGATACATTCCCATCTCATAGGCCTTTGTCATCTTTTCCGTGCAATGACGGAACATAGGCCCCAGCCGCTTTTCCCAATAGGATCTTCGGGGACCATCAGAGATATACATAACCGCCAAAGTCGGAACCAGATATGAATCGCTTTCTGCCGCAAGTGTCAGTGTCTTATCAGAAATCAAAGTCGCATGCTCAATGGTTTTTACGCCATTATGGATACAGTTTCTGATTGCTTCATCCGCATGACAATGTGCGGCAACGTAGCAACCTTTTCGCTCTGCTGTTTTTACCGCTGCTTCAATCTCTTCCGAAAACATAATACTCTGCTGCGGCACGCCAGTCGCAATTGCTGCCGCTCCAGAAGCAAAGACTTTCACAAAATCAGCTCCCTCTGCTATTTCCTGTCTGGCTGCTTTTTTCACCTCATCCACCGTATCTGCAAAATGGACATGCTGTGCCATCATATGCTTTTCACTGCCCTCTGTAGGTATGATAGCCCTTCCACAAGTAATCAAATCAGGAGCTTCTATCAGTCCGATCTGTACCATATGCTTCACCTCGTTTGCCACACGGTGAATACTTCCACAGTCACGAATTGTTGTAAATCCCATATCCAGGTACTCGGCTGCATGTTGCGCTGCTGCCGTTAAAAGCCCCATATCTGAATGCAGATATTCAAAACCAACCTGATTCAGTACAGTTATATGCGTATGCAGGTCAATCAGACCGGGAAGCAAGGTCTTTCCTTTACAATCTTTAATCGTTTCTCTATTATCTTCCGTTACAGGATAAGGCTTCTCCGACACCTCCGTGATGATACCGTTTTCAACCCTTACATATCCACATTCCGTGCTAAGGCCTGAGGATAATTCCTTTATCAATCTTACATGATTTAATATCATACCCCAAATCCTCCTTCATCATATGCTTTCTTTATTTGGACGAGCATACAATGGATTTTCTCCTCCGGCGCTGCAATCTGCAGTCGGTAGAAGCCTTTCCCACAATTGCCATACTCTCTTCCTGGATCGCCGATCACATTCGCCTCTTGCTCCATAAAATACTGAAGAGCCGCATCGTCAAGTCCAAGCGCATGCATATCCATCCACAAGATAAATCCTCCTTGAAGCGGTACCGGCCTGATAAGAGGCATTGCTCTTCCACAAAACTCTCTGATCAGCCGGTCGTTTTTCTCTACCAAGGTACATACCTTCCTGATCCAGGAAAATCCATCCTCTGTATAAGCCGCACAGAGAGCGTTATAAAAAAACGGATCAATACTGCCAATATGGTCTTTCTTCTGTTGCTGTAAGAATCTCTCTTTAACAGCAGGATCACAGATCAGCAGGTTGGCCTGGTTGACACCCGTAAAGTTAAAACTCTTTCCCAAAGAGGTCGATACGATGATCCTCTGCTTCGAAACAGTAAGAAGTGAATAAAATGCTTTTGCATCAAGTACCATTTCCCCAAAAATTTCATCACAGAAAATGATCATATTATTTTCCTGAGCAATTTTTACCATATCCGCCAGTTCTTCCTTCGTAAAAACACGTCCTGTGGGATTATGAGGATTACAGATCAAAAGCATCTTATTCTCCGCTTTCTCACAGCAGTGTTTCAGATCTTCAAGGTCGAGCCGGTAGGTTCCGTTTTCATAAATCATGGGATTATATACGATTTTCCTTCCCTGATTTCTGATGGCTCTGTCAAACCGGTAATAGGAAGGAGACTGGATCACGATTCCGTCCTCTGGCATAGTAAAAGCTTTTATTGCCGTATTGACTGCGGACACGGTTCCCGTGGCAACCACTACATCCTCTTCAGCGAGTTTCAAAGAACGTGTCCTTTCCATCCACCTGCATACCGCATGGTTGTATGCATGATCCTGAATCGTATATCCATACAAACCATTTTCCGCGAAGGCCAAAAGACATTTTCTGATCACCGGGGCAGTTTTCAGATCCATCTCTGCACCGCTCAGATAAATCAATTCATTGCCTTTTTTTAGCGAAATTCCTCCATTGGATAAATGTTCCTCCATCTGCCCCTTCATATTTCCAATATTTTTTCTATTTGCAAATTCTATCATTACACTTCCTCTCAGGAAATATTTTCCCGCTCTCCGCTCTTCACAAGCGCCCTCAGCTTCTTCTCATAACGTGCTACGAATAGAAATCCAATCGTAAGACAACCAGAAAGGATCATCGGAAAAATAATATTTTCGGCAAAGAACAGATTTAGTACGGAATCCTTCTGTATTGCCGCATTCGCTTCATAAGGAACCAGCTGCAACAGCCATCCTGCAATGACAGCGCCTAACGCCTGTCCAAGCTTTTGGGAAAAAGTGAAGATAGACATAACTGTTGCTTGGTTATCCGCACCGTCCTTCAGCTTTGCATAGGTACAGGAATCCAGAATACACTGTATAGAAAAGGAACCTATCATACCGCTTCCGAAGCCCATGATTACCATGGCAGCAATGAAAATGATCAAGTTCTTATCCATAGTAATCCATCGCATTATACATCCCACAATACATACGGCGCCGCAGAAAGCGCAGGATTTTGCATTTCCCAGCAGCCGGTACATCGGTTTCATTACCAGAATGCCAATTACCGATCCCACCATAGTTGTCACTGAATAGATACTGAGCATGGAAGTATTCTGCAGGTTATACTTAAAATAAAATACCAGAGTGCTTCCCATTGTGGCCGAAACCAGCAGATAAAAAATATAGGTCATCGATACCAGCAGGGCATAATGATTTTTTAATGTCTGTCTGAATAATTCGAGAACGCCCTGCCCACGATTCTGTGCCTCTTTGGAGTCTTCATCCGCATCGCTGACCGCGTCATATCCTTCTGTTCCCTTCCAGGCTGCCAGACGAAGAACCGCATAAATAACGGAATAGATTCCTACGGTAATACCAAAACCCTGTACCATATTCTGGCTTTTTCCCGCAAACGCTGTCGCCATCGGCAGTGTAACGGAAGGAATCATGAGAGATAAGACAATATTTCCAACAGATGCAATCTGCTGGATCAACACACGTTCTTCCGCCTGATCCGTCACACGGGCAACCAGTGCATTGCCTGCTACAGAAAGAACAGTGGAAGCCATTCCCTGTAAAATATAAGTGACAGCAACCCAGGCAATCTTTCCCGGCGTTGATACGGCGGGACAAAAGTAGCTCAGGAACAAAACAACAGCAGCAGGAACAGAAAAATATTTTAACCAGAAGCGACATTTTCCCTCTTTTGACCTTGTCTTATCTACAATAATTCCCATCATCGGATCATTCACCGCATCCCACACACGTGCAATCAGCATAATGACTGCCGCAGTCCCGCCGGATATGCCTACCACATCCGTATAAAAATATAACAAAAAGTAAGTATTCAGAAGGATCAGCAGGTTATTTGCCCATCCCGCCACGCCAAGAGCTACTTTTGTTTTTAATGGAATTCTTTTATCTAACATATGTATTTTCTCCTCTTATTTTTTCTCAAAATGATAAGCAACCGCCATTTCGCCATTTAGCTCAATTTCATCCTTTACAACCTTGAATTTATTTTCAAAAATATCAGGATCCGGTTCCATCAGTTTCCCTTCTGTCATTTCTTCAAATTGTGTGACCGCCTCTTTTCCCAGCCGTTCCAAAAGAAATGCTTTCCAGTCCGAAGGATGCATAGGACGGTCCCACCCAAACTGCTTTACCACATCATCAATGCTTCCCTTATCAGCACGGCGAAGCTGCGCCTCTGTATTAGCCAGATACAGAAATCCTCTTCCATAAGGGCACTCTTGTGCCGCCCTCTCTTTCCACTGAATTTTCGGCAGCTCCATGTTTGGCGTTTCTCTGAACGGGTTCTGATAGTACCGCCTTCCGATCTTTTCATTTAAACATTTCACCGTAAATTCATCATCCAGAAAGCCTCCAACATAAGGCAGCCAGGTACAGTAATATTCCGTAGCACCTTCTGTAAACCAGGTTCCTTCCCCCACATTATTATCATCCATATAAGGCCAGGTATGTGTCATCTCATGGATCAAAGTATTAAACCATTTATCCGCATCAAATCCACCAAATGCACTGTATCCGGAAATAAAAGCATATCTGCAGGCAGAGCCGCCGTTACTTATCATAAACGGATCTCTTCTCAGAAAGACTCTGAAGTGCGCGTCAAAATCATGGAAATACTCTCTTTCATATTGAAAAATCGGAATGATCCGCTCTACAATCGGATTGATCTCAAAATCAGGTTCGGACAGGTAATATACACCAAAGGATTCATTCTCTACTGCATGTATCTTACCTACGGCAAACAAGGACATACCGAGCTCTATAACCGTCATGGGCTTCTCTATATCCCCTTCCCCAAAGGAAAAAATCGCGCGGCTTCCCTCAGGCATCCTGCCCAGATCCCAATGCAGGCTGACATCCAATTCTTCATTTGCTACGGGCAAGAGCAACGAAAAAAATCCTGATCCGTTCAATCCGCCTGGCTCTGCTCTAAAATCATAGTACGGGCTGCTTCTGTAATTTTCTGGTAATACTCTTGGAAATGCCCTGTAACTCCAACGTAGTATACCTTTTATCTCCCTTTTAGGGAAATATCCAAAGCACTTAATTCCGGTGTTAAACGATGGAATTTCCTTCTCTTCATAGTCAATCATCCCCTGTTCATCCTGAATCTCCAGATATTTCATATCCGGGAACGGGCACAGTCCGCCGAATGCTTCATCGAACCGGCAGAACATCGGTGTGTCGGATGTTGCCTTTACATCCTGATAAGTAAGCTCATAATCAATATGGGCAATGGAATCCATCTTCCAGCACGGTCCAATCTTAATATTCAGTTGTGGCCTCATATCTTCTCCTTTACAATTTTAATTTACTAAATTTAAAATGCGATTTTTAAGAAATGTTTTTTCATTCCCAATTATACACCATTATATATTATGGTTGTCATTTAGTCAATCTAACATTGATAATTAATCAACATTAGAAATAAACTGTTGAAAGATATGTTTTTACAGATGAGGGGAAATGAACGTAACTTTTCCATAGAGTCATAATACTATAAAATAGCACACCGTGCTGCTGCTTTCGCCGAAGAAACCCATCCGCGCGCTTTTGCTGCCCCTGTGGAATACAACCTCGGGCATTTTCTCAAAGATTATTGAGGAAATGAAGAGCCGCTATAAAGTCTCTGGAAAGACAGTGCAGGTCGCAGATAAAGGGCTCAACTGTGCCAGAAATATCTAATGTTGCCGTGAAAGAAGCGGACGATAGATATATTTTCTCTAAATCCGTACATGGCAGAAATTTAAGTGGGGAAGAAAAGGAATGGGTCGTATTAGAAAATGATGAAATGGCTGACAAGGCTTCCAACTATACAACCTACAAAAAGATGATCTGGGAGGAGTTAGGGGATTCTGCGAAATACGTCAAGGTAATCAACAAGGACAGAAACGGAAAAAAGATCAAACCTGTCATAAAGATTGACCAGGAAAAGCTGAATGATGATCTGAAGTATGCAGGGTACAATCTCATGGGATGCGCGCCCGGTTTATATGCAAAAAAAGAAACAATCTATGGGCATTTTTTAATATGCTACCTTAGCTTGTTTCTTTTAAGAGTATTAGAGATTATTGTTTTCAAGCATTTTGGGGCAGTTTCGTCTAAAATTTATACCGATTTTCCAGACTTCTAAACTCAAAATAAAATCACGTCTCTAATTCTTTTAGCCAGCTTTCTGCCAGGCGGAGCGCCTTTTCCACAGAATCTACACGAACCGAAAAATGCAGATCATACCGTCCTGCAGCCTCCCAGTCACTGTACATGTAGGATTTTTCTTTAATACCCTTCGGCACTTTAATACCATTACTTTCGGCAATGGAACAAAGGTCGTAAATTTTATGCGTATACATTTTTCTTGGACTAATATCCGGGGCAACTCTGTATATTTCCGACTTAATGATTTTCTCAATCGCCTGCTGCGCATGATATGCAGCGATTCCTTTTGTGGCTTTTTCATTACCCTCTTTTGCCCGAATGGAGCCAAGTGCAGAATGAGCCGCCCGGATATCAGCCTTTGCGTATGCTATCAACGAAATCGCCATGCTAATCCCTCCTGTAAAGCGTTTTTCCCTTCTCAGCTACTTCACGAAATAAACCTGTACTGTTTTGATTTCGGTACACTTCATCCATTCCATGAACGCAAATCACATCATACATTTGCTCGTAATCATCCCGGTCATGAAGTTTCTTCAAAAAAAGCTGAAAGCCCTTATCTTTATATAATCTTGAGCGGGATGTATCGCTGACCACCACCATATCCACATCTGAATCCTCCGTGCACCTGGTTTCGATAACAGAGCCAAATAAAATAATCCTGCTGATTCTGGCACATGCTGCGGCGGCCTCTATGATATTCTCTACCACATCTTTTTTAATATCGGCAACTTCTACCTCTGTTTCAAAATTTGTTTTTACGCTTATCATGCGGCACATGCACAAACCTCCTCTCAAAATTACTCTAGTCGCTTAGTTCCCGATGAAATCTGCTTTTGTTATACACCAGACGATTCCCTTTTTCCTCTAAGCAAAAACCTCTTTATTAATCCCATTATAAATTATTACACACCCCTTTTCAATTCATTCTTTATACAAAATAGCAGCAGATACCTTACGATATCTGCTACAACTATTCCGCCACGTTTTCATATTCATCATCTCCGCCAGAAGACTACCTGTGATATTGCCTATGATATAAAATTATTCCTTTCATCCTGTTGCCCTCGTCATTACCGTTTCCTCAAAACTGAAAAAAGGGCTTCCCGATTTCTCGGAAAGCCCCGTAAATTCAAGCAATATTCAAATTACTCAATGATTGTAGCAACACGGCCTGATCCAACAGTACGTCCACCTTCACGGATAGCGAAAGTAAGACCCTGATCCATAGCGATCGGGTGAATCAGTTCGATTGTCATTTCGATGTTATCTCCAGGCATACACATTTCTGTTCCTTCCGGAAGGTTGCAAACACCTGTTACGTCTGTTGTTCTGAAGTAGAACTGCGGACGATAATTGTTGAAGAATGGTGTATGACGACCACCCTCGTCTTTTGTCAGAACGTAAACCTGAGCGGTGAATTTAGTATGGCAGTTGAGTGTTCCCGGTTTACAAAGAACCTGTCCTCTTTCGATTTCGTTTCTCTGAACACCACGAAGAAGAGCACCGATGTTGTCACCAGCCTGAGCTTCGTCAAGAAGTTTACGGAACATTTCGATACCGGTTACAACTACTTTACGTTTTTCTTCTTTGATACCAACGATTTCAACTTCCTCAGATACATGAAGAGTACCAGCCTCTACACGGCCTGTTGCAACAGTACCACGGCCTGTGATGGAGAATACGTCCTCAACCGGCATAACGAAAGGTTTGTCAGTGTCACGCTGTGGATCCGGAATGTAGGAATCTACAGTGTCCATCAGTTCCATGATCTTGTCGCCCCATTCGCTGGACGGATCTTCCAGAGCTTTCAGTGCGGAACCTTTAACGATTGGGCAATCATTGAATCCGTACTCTTCAAGCTGCTCGGTAACTTCCATTTCTACCAGTTCGATAAGTTCTTCGTCATCAACCATATCGCATTTGTTCAGGAATACGATGATGTACGGAACACCTACCTGACGGGAAAGAAGGATGTGCTCTTTAGTCTGAGCCATAACACCGTCAGTAGCAGCAACAACAAGGATAGCACCATCCATCTGTGCAGCACCTGTGATCATGTTCTTTACATAGTCAGCATGTCCTGGGCAGTCAACGTGTGCATAGTGTCTCTTATCTGTAGAATACTCAACGTGTGCAGTAGAGATTGTGATACCACGCTCTCTTTCTTCCGGAGCTTTGTCGATGTTATCGAAATCTGTAGCAGTGTTACCAGCAACTCTTTCAGCCAGAACTTTGGTGATAGCTGCTGTTAAGGTTGTTTTACCATGGTCAACGTGTCCGATGGTACCGATATTACAATGCGTTTTGGTTCTGTCAAACTTAGCCTTTGCCATTTTAAATGTCCTCCTTAAAACTTTGCTCTTTCCTTCAGAGCATATATTTCGGTTTAAGCTTGCTATCCTTGATTATATTGCAAATCAGGGATATTTGCAAGCTTTTTTCACAAATATGGGAAGCTCGATTTCATCAAGCCGCCTTGCCGGTGATCAGCATCAATCTTTCTTGGAAAGAATCTTTTCCTGTACGGACTTCGGAACCGGCTCGTACTTCTCGAAGAACATGGAGTAGTTACCACGTCCCTGAGTTCTGGAACGAAGGTCTGTTGCATATCCGAACATTTCGGAAAGCGGAACAAATCCACGGATCATCTTGCCGCCGCCGATGTCTTCCATACCCTCGATACGACCACGACGGGAGTTGATATCACCGATAACATCACCCATGTAATCTTCCGGAGTAGTAACCTCAACTCTCATGATCGGTTCAAGGAGAATCGGAGCTGCTTTCTTCATAGCATCTTTGAATGCAAGAGAACCTGCAATGTGGAATGCCATTTCGGAAGAGTCGACTTCGTGGTAAGAACCGTCGTATACGTTTGCGTGTACGCCGACTACCGGGAATCCGCCGAGGATACCGGCTTTCATAGCTTCTTCGATACCTTCGCCGACTGCCGGGATGTATTCCTTCGGAATAGCACCGCCAACAACTGTGGATTCAAACTTGTACAGTTCTTCTCCGTTGGCATCCATAGGCTCGAATTTAACTTTACAGTGACCATACTGTCCACGACCACCGGACTGTTTTGCGTATTTGCTGTCTACGTCAACATTCTTGGTGATTGTTTCTTTGTAAGCAACCTGAGGAGCACCAACGTTAGCCTCTACCTTGAATTCACGAAGGAGACGGTCAACGATGATTTCCAGATGAAGCTCACCCATACCGGCGATGATGGTCTGTCCTGTTTCCTGATTTGTATGTGCACGGAAGGTCGGGTCTTCTTCTGCAAGTTTTGCAAGAGCTTCACCAAGTTTGCCCTGTCCGGCTTTTGTCTTAGGTTCGATAGCCAGTTCGATAACCGGTTCCGGGAATTCCATGGATTCCAGGATTACCGGATGCTGGTCATCACAGATAGTATCACCTGTTGTGGTGAATTTAAAACCGATAGCAGCAGCGATATCACCGGAATATACCTTATCCAGTTCCATACGCTTATTCGCATGCATCTGCAGGATACGTCCGACACGCTCCTTCTTGTTCTTCGTAGCATTGAGTACGTAAGAACCGGAATTCATTGTACCGGAGTATACACGGAAGTATGCCAGTTTACCAACGAATGGGTCTGTCATGATCTTGAATGCAAGTGCGGAGAACGGTTCTTCGTCAGAAGAATGTCTCACCATCGGGTTGCCGTCCAGGTCGGTACCCTCGATAGCCGGGATATCGGTAGGAGCAGGCATATATTCAACGATTGCATCCAGAAGCTTCTGAACACCTTTGTTTCTGTAAGCAGTACCGCAGCAAACCGGGATTGCAGCGCATTCGCAGGTTGCTTTACGAAGAACAGCTTTCATTCTTTCAACGGTTGGTTCTTCACCTTCCAGATATTCCATCATTAAATCGTCGTCAAGCTCGCAGATCTTCTCAACAAGCTCTGTATGATAAAGCTCAGCCTCATCCTGCATCTCTTCAGGAATGTCAACGATGGAAATGTCTTCACCTTTCTCATCATTGTAGATATAAGCTTTCATTTCGAATAAGTCGATGATTCCCTTGAATTCATCTTCTTTTCCGATCGGGAGCTGTAAGCAGATCGCATTCTTGCCCAGACGGGTTCTGATCTGATCTACAGCACCGTAGAAGTTCGCACCCAGAATATCCATCTTATTGATGAATGCCATACGAGGTACGTTGTAGGTGTCAGCCTGACGCCATACGTTTTCTGACTGAGGTTCAACACCGCCCTTAGCACAGAAGACGCCGACAGCGCCGTCCAGTACACGAAGGGAACGCTCAACCTCTACTGTAAAGTCAACGTGTCCCGGGGTATCAATGATGTTGATACGGTGTTCCAGAGCACCTGGCTTTGGTTTACAGTTTTCTTCCAGTGTCCAATGGCATGTGGTAGCAGCTGATGTGATCGTGATACCTCTCTCCTGCTCCTGTTCCATCCAGTCCATGGTAGCAGTACCTTCATGGGTATCACCAATTTTGTAGTTAACACCTGTATAATAAAGAATACGTTCTGTAAGAGTTGTCTTACCTGCATCGATGTGAGCCATAATACCAATGTTTCTGGTTCTCTCAAGCGGGTACTCTCTTCCTTCTTTTCCAGCCAATGGGTTTTCCTCCTTGATTAGAAGCGATAGTGAGCAAATGCTTTATTTGCTTCAGCCATCTTGTGCATGTCTTCTTTTCTCTTAACAGATGCGCCTGTATTGTTCATTGCATCTAAAAGCTCGTTAGCCAGTCTCTCTTCCATGGTCTTCTCGCCTCTTTTACGTGAAAACATGGTGAGCCAGCGAAGAGCCAGCGCCTGACGTCTGTCAGCTCTTACCTCGATCGGAACCTGGTAAGTAGCACCGCCGATACGTCTTGCTTTTACTTCCAGAAGCGGCATGATGTTGTTCATAGCCTCTTCAAATACTTCAAGTGCTGGTTTGCCAGCTTTTGCTTCTACTCTGGCGAATGCGCCGTATACAATCTTCTGAGCGACACCTTTCTTACCGTCTAACATGATGTTGTTGATAAGCTTGGTAACCACTTTGCTGTTGTACATCGGGTCTGCCAGAACTTCTCTTTTCTGAGTATGTCCTTTACGTGGCACGTTACTTCCCTCCTTAATCAAAATGATTAAATCATCGGTACTCACTTCAAAAACTAAGGTGTTCGCACTGGTAAAGTCCTATATTTAAACCCGCAACCGACAGGGTATATGGAATACCGTACAAGATTTATAGTTCTTGTGATTTCGCGAATGATTTGAAACTAAATTCTGCTTCTATTATTTTTTCACTTTAGGTCTCTTAGCTCCGTATTTAGAACGAGCCTGTTTTCTGTTAGCAACACCTGCGGTATCCAGTGTACCTCTGATGATGTGGTATCTGGTACCAGGTAAGTCCTTAATCCTTCCTCCACGAATAAGTACAACGCTGTGCTCCTGAAGGTTGTGACCTTCTCCTGGGATGTAGCTTGTTACTTCGATACCGTTGGAAAGACGAACTCTGGCGATTTTTCTAAGAGCAGAGTTAGGTTTCTTAGGGGTAGCAGTTTTAACTGCTGTACAAACACCACGTTTCTGCGGTGCAGACTGCTCTACTGCTTTCTTTCTTAAAGAGTTGTAGGTTTTCTGCAGAGCCGGTGCTGTGGATTTCTTAACAGCGGTCTGGCGTCCTTTTCTAACTAACTGGTTGAATGTTGGCATTCCATTTCACCTCCCGATTTATTTCTCCATAGTTTCTATGGGGTTGTACGGTTGCTATTGCGTAATTAAGCGCACAAAAAAAATCTGCGTTTCCTCTGCACGCCAGTTCAATATATCATTTAAAAATGTTGCTGTCAAGGGATTTTTCGGGATTTTTTCAGGTTTTTTTTCGGCTTTTTTTCAGCTTTTCCTGATATTTTTATATAACAGTTTATGGGAATTCTGTCAATCTTACACCGAAAAAACTTGCACTGCAAAAACTGCCGGCTGTAAATTCTTCATTATAGCCGGCAGCTTCAAATACAATCTTCTGTTTTATATGTTCTTTTTCTATTGCTTTTCCTATTGTTTTGCTCTATTCTGCTGAACATACCTGATGATTCAATGTCTTCTCCCCATAACAAAAAGCATGATCAAAAGTATCAGCAGCACCGGAATTGCCAGGAAAGGTGCAACCAGAACCGGATCTATCTGACGGGCATCTGCATTGATCCGGACTTCTCCCTCCTGTATTTCCGTAGCAATACGGTGGCCTCGTACAAGCAGGCGGTGTGAGTTAATGGCATAGGGCGTACAGGTAACCAGGGTAAAATAGTCTTTGCCTTCCTCGATTTCCAAAGCAGATACATCATCCGGCTCCACGATCAGAATCTGATCCACTTCGTAAGTCAGAGTCTCGTCCAAAACCTGTACCAGAAAAACATCTCCTTCCGTCAACTGATCCAGATTCGTAAACAGTTTGGCAGAAGGCAGGCCACGATGACCGGAAACGACACAATGCGTACTTTTGCCCCCAACAGGAAGCGAGGTGCCTGCAATATGCCCCACAGCAATCTGCAGCACTGCTTCGTCCACACCATGATAAATCGGCAGACTGCAATTAATTGCAGGTATATCAATATATGCCATAATCCCGTTTCCGCCAACATTTAGTTCCTGCTCATATTCTTCTTCCTCTTCTTCGGAAAGCACCATCCGGTTGGTTTTATCCAGTAGTTTCTTATTGTATTCTTTGGCGCTTTTCCATATTTTCTCATAAGAGGTATTGTCCAGATTTGCCACTTCATCTGTGTAAGCAGCAATGGCCCGTGACTGGTGAAAAGAGTTCCAGTAATCGCTGATCGTCGGATATAATAATAAAGACAGGCCTATAAAGAAAGCAATGACTAATATGATGTTAGATAATTTTTTCTTCATATGCTTCTCCTTACTATTTATTTGGGGCTGTTATAAAAACAGCCCCGAGGTAGTCATAATAATTATTTTCTACACGGTCGTTGGCATAACCGCTATGTAGACTATTTGCGGATACTCATGCGTTTTTTGGTCACAAGCAGAAGTGCAGCACCGATCATGATCACAAGACCGGATACGGTAAAGATTCTGGTACCCATGCCACCGGTGGATGGGAGTTCTGTACCCTTATAGTTAACAATATTGCTTTCCAAAGATCCATTTGTAATATTAGGAGTAAATGTAATCTCACTTTCGCCGGTACCCGTCAGAGTGTTCAATGCCGGATTGTCTGAAATGATATCATGATCAGCGCTAATGGTAAATTCAATCGGGCTAATCGTATTATATCCTTTAGGTGTCTCTGTCTCTGTCAAACGATAATCACCATCATCCAAACCAGCGAACGTAAAAATGGTTCCTTCCGTATTCTTTACAGTCTGAATCGAAGCCCATTTGTATCCGGCCTCAGAAGTATCTTTCACCTTCTTCTCAAGAGTGAACTCTGCTCCGGGCAAAGCCTTTCCATCTTTATCAACCTTGTTAACTATTGTTTTATAAGTAAATACAATAACCGTATCATCAGGTGTTTTTCCTGTTTCGTTACTATCGTTCGGGTTATTTGAGTATTCAATATGCATCTTGTTCGGGTTACCTGCTGAACCAATAACAGCCTGCCCATTCAGGGTAGAATTATACTCAATTGTAATAACAGCGCTATCACCTGCGTTATAAGGATCAGCTTTTACATTGTCAATAGTAAAAGTAAGTGTTTTTCCGCCAGCATATATATCATCTTCATCAGAGGCAGCATAATTCTCAATCACAGGATCAATTTGTCCAACCTTTACTCCATTCACCTTAACGGTAGCTTTCCCAGTATAGGTCAATCCTTTTGACTGAGTATCCTTGAATACTAATTTATATTTATCATAGTAACTTACATTATTCGGCAGAGTAGCTGTCAGTCTAAAAGGAACATTATCGCCAATATCGTAATCTGCAGAATCCTGCCAATCAGTAGATTCCCCGGTAGTATCATTTATATCCTTAACCTTTTTATCGCTTGAAGGCACATCAGATTTTGGATCTGCTTCGACATTACCAACAACCTTTAAAATATAGCGGGTATAGGAATCATTTGGATTCTCTAAAGATTTATCTTTATCTTTAATCAGATAGTAGCCTGCTGCCAGACCAGAAATCACATATTTTGCTTCAGTATTCTCTTCTTCATTTTTAGGTATAAAACTGGAAGAAGCAGCAGAAGTTGTTAAGTAAGAAGCAACGCTTTTTGCAAATTGAGCTGCATCATCACTCGTCTTTAAACTATCTGCATTGGCTTTTGCATCGCCTAGCTCCGCTTTTCCTGCATCATTAACTCCAGATCCCCATTCAATATTAGATAAAGTTCCTTCGTGCAAGTCACCTTTTAAAATCTGGTAAGCCTCATATATATGACCTGTGCTTTCATTCTTAATCGTAATTGAATAAGTAGTTTCTGTATTTTCGCCTTCCGCAAAAACCGTTGCAGTCATAGCAAAAACCATAACCATCGCCAGTAATAAACCAGCTATTTTTTTGAACGTTTTCTTCATTTCTTTTCCATCCTCTCTTAATTTCATAATGATAAATTTACGAGTTACGTTTACTGTTACTGTTACAGGAGTTTCTTATTTAACCTCCTTTCGCAGTTGTATAAGTTTATACATCGCAGCAGCCATCATCAGCAGCAGGCCGCCTATAGTATACCGATATGTTCCGTTACCGCCTGTATTCGGCAGATTATATTTCTGCTCCGGATCTTCGATAGTTTTTGATATAGTCTTATGTTTTCCATCAACAACAATCTGCGTATCTATCTTATCATAACCTTCCGGAGCCTGCGTTTCTACGAGAACATAATTTCCCAGGTCAATTCCGGAAATAAATAACTTTCCGTTGGTTCCCGTTTCTAGACTGGAAACAGCCCCTTCCATACTACTGTCACAAACACGATAGAAATCGTCTGAGCTTCCTGACTGTACAAAATATAATAGTTCTGTATCATCATCAGCAATTCCATCTTTATCTGAATCTATTCTCAATTCAAATTTTGCTCCCGAAAGAGGAATTTTGCCTTCCTTACTTACCTTGAGCAAATCCAAAGAATATTTCATATCCTTCACAGGAGTATTGGTAATCGTCACCACTTCGGATGCGGAACCTAGACCATATATAAGCGTGTAAAGCTTTACAGCCTGTGATGACCCAACTCCTGCCGAGGCATCAAACATATCGTTTTGGAAACACACTGTATACTTATCTCCTACTTCTTCAAAGCCTAACTCGCCGACAAGCGTGCTTTCTTGCATACTGAAAAGCGAAGCCCATGTCACACCGGTTGTTCCTTTCAGATAATGATTATTACTCTCTTCTACAAGCAGCCAGCTTTCCAGCTCTTTGTTTTTCAGGACAATGCCCGTGGTATTTCCTCGTTTATAGCTCTGTGCGATATAGATATTTCCCGGTTGAATTTCTTCATCATTAAACCAGCTCTCATACTCCATTCCCTCTACTGGAAAAGAGGTCCCCGCCTCATTTACTCCAGATTTATCAGACGAAGTAAAATGTACGTTCTCATTCCCACTTTGGCTCAGAAGAGCATAATCCTTCTCTGCATCAACAATGATATACTGGCCTCCGGGTTTTAAGCTCTCTGCAGGTACCCAGTAATTTGAGCCTTCTACAATTTCTGAAATAGAATATTCGGTCAGATATCCTTCCACAGGAACCTCTTCCACGGAATAATCATATGGAGTACCCTTATCATCCTTCAGCGGTAATTCCCTCCATTCACCAGTCCAGTCATTGCCTTCATTCAGCGTTAAGCAGGCATACTCCTCGCCGTTTTGCATTAATTTCACAGTTACCTCTGAAGCTCCAGGGTTATTATTCGCCCATTTTTTTACTACTTTTATGTTTTTCTTAGAAATTTCGTAGTTTACAAATGTCGAATTTTTTGTAATGGCAAATTTAAATGCATGCTGCTCCTCAGGATTGGGAATCGTATCCTTCACTACCTCCCAAGTCTCCTGCTGGTTTCCGTCTGCCTCTGCCATAATCTTCTTTTCTGTCTTTATTTCAGAAATCTTATACCATACTCGCTGTATATTTGCTCCGATGTTTTTCACATCTTTCATAACTGTTACTGTAATTTTATATTCCGTACTATCTGTCATAACAGAAGCATTTTCCAGCTCATCCTCTTTCAGATAATACGTATAAGTGCCTTCTCTATTAAATGACAAGCGCTTATCAAAGCTGATCTGCCCATATTCGTCATTTGTGCCGACAGCAACTGCTCTTCCATTCTCATCCGTCAGAGTAAAGTGAAATGCGCCCGGTGTCAGCGCATCAGCGTTCTGACCGTTGTCCTGAATCAGCACCTTTTGCCCGCTCAGTTCCAGTCCGGATCCCAGTTCTACAGTTTCCGGGGTTCCCATGATCAAATAGCCATTGCATAAAATACCGCCACCATGCGTATTGGATCTGTTGCCGTTTACAAATACGGCCGCATGCATATTTGCAGCATTCTTATCATGTTCACTTGGAGCGGCAGTCAGGCCCATCACATAGTTTGCTTCCAGTGTGTCATTTCTTCCTGCTGATACCGCCTGTCCATCTGCGCTTCCATGCCAGTTTGCAGCACCTTCGCCGAGCATTTTTCCGGATATTACACTGTTAAGAGCACAAAAATAATCTGCATAACCATTTTTCATAAAGACTTCGCTGTTAAATGCATATGTCCAGTCTTCCGGTTTTACTGAATCACTATTTGAACCATTTTTTCCTGCTGCACTGTTATCAAATATTGCACCGCCGTCATCTATGCAGATATACACCCGCCCTGTCGAGCATCCTGCTACACCTCCGCCAAAGCCTCCGGCGTCATTATTAACCACCAGCACTCCTGTCATATACAGATAAGCACCATCTGCACAAAACAATCCGCCTCCGCCCCAATGGCCCGCAGTAGCAGTTTCGTTATTTGTAATATGCCCTGCATAAATGTAACCTGTATTGCCATTATCAATACTAATACCGCCGCCTTCCGCATTTTTGGCATAGTTTCCGGAAACATATCCTCCTGTCATGGTAACTGTTACCGAATCCCCAAAATCCGTATAAAGGCCGCCTCCAGTGCCATTTGTATAATTTCCGGTTATATAACCTCCTGAAAAGTTAAATCGAGTGTTACCTGCCAGCAGAGCGCCGCCGCCGCCATTGAAATACGTTCCCGTCAGAGCTGTATTACAGGTCAGATAGCCACCTTCCATATTTACAACTGAGAGGGGATCGCCATTTATATCTACCGCGGTACCGCTGCAGAAAATTCCGCCTCCTCCATGATGCTGTCCTGCCCACTCATACGAATCTCCCGCACCGGTTGCAATATTTCCGCTGATGACACCGCCGGTAATATTAATGTCTGCATTCTGCGCGTAGATTGCACCGCCGACTTCTGCCGAGTTAGCAGCCAGCACAGTTCCGCTCTGGTTAATAGTTCCCCCGACAGCCCATATTGCGCCGCCATAAACATCTGCCCCAGGAACGTTTCCGCAGATATAGCCACCATCAAGGTTCAGTGTTCCTCCGTCCATGTAAACCGAACGTTCATCCCCTGTGATCATTCCGCTTTGCAG
The DNA here is from genome assembly GCA_030524545.1 of Eubacteriales bacterium. Taxonomy (GTDB): domain Bacteria; phylum Bacillota; class Clostridia; order Lachnospirales; family Lachnospiraceae; genus Blautia_A. Next base: position 13,862 of record JAUNGM010000029.1, on the reverse strand, counting down.
CGTCAAACTTCCTCCATCCGTTATATAAAACAGATTTCCCTGAGCTGTTATCATTCCCTGTCCGGTAACGACATACTGATACGTCTTCTCAATAGTTGCTCCTCTGGTAGACGACGCCGTAGAGTCCATTACATAATAGGTAAGCTTTTTTTCAGCTCTATTAAATTCTGCGGAGGCGGGTATGCCGTCTTCAGCTTCCGTTTTTACCACAAATTCCTCTGCTGACCATGCGCTGTCAAGGATGCGCAGTGAGATGCCATTCCTGATATCAAAAACACTCTTGGCCTGCCCGGTACTCGTAGGCGTAATATTTTCTCCTGTAATCGTATGGCCATTCAGGTCAAGTGTAATTTCCCTGTTTGTCTCGTTCTCTTCAACAGCCAGGTTAATGTTTTCACCTCCTATGATAACATCATCCGTTAATTTTATATTAGCGACTTTGTTCGCAAAGGCCGCCCGAAATTGATCTGCTGTTGCCACTTCTGTCCAAACCGGATCTCCATCTCCTATCGCAGCGACTCTCATCAGAGTATAGATAGAAAATGCATTACTCGTAAATGTAATCTTTCTTACAGAATCTTTATCATCCGTATCAATTACCGTCTCCTCTTCATCCGTTTTATTTTCTACCTGAGCAGATGCGTCAATGTGTAAAAATTCCCATGCACTGTCAGCATATCCCTGTACTTCTTCCGTACCTGCCGAGAAACCATCGGAAGCTTCTCCATCATTTCCAAAGCTGTCAAGGTCATTCTCTTCACTGACAGATATACCTTTCTCCGTTTCTATCGGATTTATAAATTCTATCGAAACACTTACTTCACCCTCAGGCTCAATCTCCTCACCGTCTGCATCCAGGAAGGAAACATCATAGGAATGGGCAGAAAGAACATCATAGCCCCGGCTCTTTGCATTTTCTTTCAGAAGAGCCATTTCTTCTTCACTCTGCTCCACAGGTGCTACCCTCATGGTTGTTTCATCCGGCAGTACCCCTTTTGCAAAGGTTGCCGCAGCGCGGACGTTCTCGCCCTCTGCCTGAAGCGTCACTGTTTCATCCTCTGCAGCCAGACATGTCTCATCATGTATATGTTCTTCCAGTCCGCAGATCAGGTTGCCTTCTTCATCATAGCATTCTTCACTATGGGTATGTTCTTCTTTGCCGCAGATATAGAGTTCGTCAAAGCAATCTATATCTTCCTCTTCTTCCGGTTCATCCTCCGGTACAGGAACACACTCTTCCGTATGGGTGTGCTCTTCCAGCTCACAGATCAGATTGCCTTCTTCGTCATAGCACTCTTCTCCATGGACGTGTTCTTCCAGGCCGCAGATATATTCCGGTACTTCCTCCTCTTCGGCAGGTTCCTCCGCAGCAACTTCGGCTGAAACACACTCTTCCGTATGCATGTGCTCTTCCAGCTCACAGATCAGATTGCCTTCTTCGTCATAGCACTCTTCTCCGTGAGTGTGTTCTTCCAGGCCACAGATATATTCTGGTGTTGTTTCATCTCCGGAATCAGAGTTATTCTCATGATCTTCCGGAGTCTCCAGTATTTCTTCATCCGTCTGATCTTCTTCCTGAAACTCTGCTTCTGTATTGTCCTCACCGTTTCTCTCTGCTTCCACATCGGAGTTCTCTCCGTCAGCTCCCGGTGTCTCTGAATCGGCATTTCTTACGTCAGCTTCCGGAGCCTCTGATCCGGCATTTTCTTCATCAGCTTCCGGTGTCTCTGAATCGGCGTTGCCTTCATCAGCTCCCGGCACCTCTGCTGCATCTCCATCCTCAGCATCAGCACCGTCCTCCGGCATTTCGGAAAACTCCGTGTTTCCATCATCCTCACCGGATGTAATATCTTCTCCCGTTATATCTTCATTCTGATCATCTGACGGAGCAGAATCGTCTATAAGCTCCGACTCAACCGTTTCTTCCGGTTCCGCATGCGGATAGCATTCCTCCGTATGCGCATGTTCTTCCATACCGCACACCAGAACCCTATTCTCCTCGCCTTCCAGCGCCGTATCCCGGAAACAGCTTTCATCATGCTGGTGAGTCTGTACCTCAAGCCTTCCGCAGATCAGGTTTCCATCAAAGTCATAACATTCGTCTGTATGTGTATGAGCAACGGTTTCTGTCAGTCCGCAGATCGGAGTATCATCCTGTGAATAACATTCATCCGTATGCGTATGTCCGCCCTCTGCATATATCTGATTGTCTCCTGAGTTGAATACGGATTCTTCATCCGTAAAAGTACCTGCAGTATCCTCGCCTGCCGAAAAAATATCTGCTCCCGCCGGCTGCTCCTGTGCCGGAAGGCTCTGTATGGTACCGCTCTCCTGCTGCTGACAGGTCAGAACCTGATTCAGGCTATAACAGTTCTGATCATGAATATGCTCTTTCACTTCCGGAAGCGTACACACCAGATTTCCTGCTTCATCATAGCAGTACGCATCATGTGTATGTATCACATAATCCCCATAGCCGCAGACCAGCCTGCCCTCCATATCATAGCAGTCAGACGTATGGCTGTGTACCTGAAGAGTACAGCTAAGCGTCCGTGCTGTCTGCTGGCGATAGCATTCATCCGTATGTGTATGTTCTTCATGGCCGCAGATCGGCGTTCTCTCCATAGTAATTGCAGGCATGATCAATACATATGTCGTAAGCATTGACACAACCAATGCCAGGCAGATGATCATTTTTTGCCAGTTTCTCCGTCTGCGCCGATCCCGGAGGAACTTTGCCGCCTGTTTTAGGAATGCTGTTCCCATTGGAATACCTCCTTCTTTCCAAATAATAAGTATCTGCTATTCTACCGGACCAAAATCCTTTAACGGCCAGATTCGCAAAACAAGCTTTCCAACAATCTGGTCATCGGAGACACAGCCTACGGAAGTGCTTCGGCTGTCAACGGAAACACTTCTGTGGTCTCCCATAACAAACACTCTTCCGTCAGGCACCTGATAAGGAAGCGAAATGGTACATTCCCCAAGTGCCTTTTCGGATACATATGGTTCATCTATCAGTTCTCCGTTAATATAAACATTTCCGTCTTCATCAATGTCTACCCATTCGCCGGCCTGCGCGATCACACGTTTCACAAGGATTCGATTGTTATAATAGAATGCGATCGTATCACCAACTTCAAAGTCCGAGCTTTTTACTGATACTACAATATTTCCATCTGCCAGACACGGTGTCATAGAAGAGCCATAAATCCGGAAAACCGGTAAAAACAATACTGCAACCAGAATCGCTGCCGCAGCCACTGTGATCAGGATGTAAATAGTGCTGCGAAATACCCTGCCGTATCTCTTTTTATATTTGACTCTCTGCAGCTCCGCTTCCAGTTCCTGGAGCGAAGGAATCGGCTGTTTTGTTTTTTCCTTCATGCTTCTTCTCCTCCCGGCCGATGTCCGTTACAGTTCATTCGCCCTCTTCACATTTTCCAGATACTGGTCAGCCGCTGCCTGGGCTGCTTCAAAAATTCCGTTCAGCTTCAATGCGGCTTCCGCGATAGAACCGGAATTTTCAATCCGGATTCTCCGATCCGCCAGTTCTGCTTTTGCAGCCGCCAGCTCTGCCTCCAGTTGTTGGATCCGCTTCTCCTCATCAATGAGCATTTCCAGAAGCTCCTGCCGGCTCAATCTCTTAAGATTGATACCTTTGTCTCTGCTCATACTTTCTTTCTCCTTTTCAGGTGGATAATGTATCCTCCGCCTGCTGCAGCTGCAACGATCAAAGCCAGGAACATCCCGATCGGTGTATCATCTCCGGTCTTCGGAGATTTTCCTCCCGGTGAAGAATAACTGCCGCCTCCCGGTATTGGTGTACCGGTCACTGATGAGCCAGGTGTCGGAGTGATAGTTTCTGTCGGTGTAGGTGTAGGTGTAGGTGTAACCACTTTTTCCGTATTGGTAATGGTGACGCTTTCTTCCAGGCTTCCTTTGCGAAGCTCTGCCTTATCCTCACCGCTTACCAGATATTCAAAAGATTCTTCACTTACCGGAATGCCGTCTTCATCCGTCTCATATACGTAATAGGTGATCGGTTCATCACCATGCTCGCCGCCCAGCGGAACTTCTATCCTGATTGTTCCGTTCTGTTCCAGTTCCTCTACTGTAACCAGATCCGTTGCTTCTTTATCAAAGAAAACACCTGCATAAAAGACATCGTCCACAGTTACCGTCTTATCTCCACGAAGAACCTCCTTGGTGATATCCAGATTTCCTTTATATAAAAATCCGTCCGGCAGATCATAATACATGTTATAAAATCCTACGCTGCCGTCCGGAGAATCCTGATCCACATCCAGATTTATTTCCTGAGAGCTGTGATCCTCAAGCTGGCACACCCATGTAATTCCATTATCCTCCTGCTCCTCATCCACAGGAATGGCATTGCCGTTTTCGTCTGTTTCAAATATGTAATAAACTTTTTTAGGGAGATCTTCAAAGGATGCCTTTCCAGTGGAGATACCCTCCATATGAATAGCCCTGATATAATCTGCACCGTATGGTACCTTGCCCTGATCATCCAGGAAAATGCCTACATAATAGGTTGCATCCACCGGAATCAGATCCACGACCTCCATAAGCTCCGGATCAAGATAACCTGCCCTTTTGGTAACTGTTATCCGGGCCTTCTCGTCCTCCGGAGTAAAACTCGCCTTGGGATGTACGGTCACTTCGTTCTTCCATACTCCGTCTTCCTCATAAGGGATTGCTGTCAGAAAAGGGGAAATCTCTCCGTAATCCTTACCGCCTTTCTGCACAACCAGGTACATTCCTTCTGAAAGTCCCTCTAATACCATCTGCCCGTTACTGTCTGTCATTCCGGAAGTCCCCTGCATTTGGTTCTGCCCTGCCAAATAGGCAAGTCTTGATGCAGCCGCATCCCATTGGGACGCATATTCCAGCCCGTCTAACTCAACGCCTTTTCCATTCAGCGTTTCAACCAGTTCCCATGTGCCCTGGGAATTCAGAAAACCTACTTCATACGCTGAAAAGCCCACACCACTCATTGGTGTTCCCAAATCTTTGAGCTGTACAACCATTCTGCCTCCTGATGCCTGAGCCGCCTGTACATTACAGTTTCCCGCAGCCAGCATGCCAAAAGTCAGCAGCAACAGGAATATCCCCGTCACCCGCACTACTTTTCTCCGCCATTTCATTGGCTTTCACTCCTCTCTTTTCCCTCTCTTCTTTTATCCCCGTTCGCTGTATACTTTTTATTCTCTATACCGTCCAAATGTACTTTGTCTATTATGAACAATTATATTCTCTGCAGGCATCCAAAAACAGGTGACATTTTTTTAAAATAGTGGATTTTTTTTATTTTTTTCGTATATTTTTCGTAAGGCTTCCAGAAAAGCATTTCCTCTGTCCATCTTTTAACAGGGATTGCCTTTTTAGAATTGCTTTTTTAGAATTGCTTCTTTATAATAAAACTTAATCACTAATAACCTAAAATTTATAGAAAGGATTTTTCCATGAAAAGACAACCAAGCCTAATCGCTGTTCTTTTATTTATCACCGGACTGCTATGCATTGGTTCCCTCTTTTTCTTCGGTTATAATACGTACCGGCAGATTATGAATACGGAGAATGACCTGGAGGCAGCCATGGAACAGATTGAACAGAAACAACAGGAAATCAAAGAAAACGAAGAGTTCTACACTTCTGCAGTTCAGGAAAAACAAACCGCACTTGAACGTCAGAAAGCACAAGCCTCCCAAAAGCAACAGACCAGAGAACGTGCCCCCGGCGCAGAAGATGCGGATGCATCCAAACCTTCTGTTTTTTCTCAGGAATCTCAGGAAGAGGGAAACAGTGTATTTTCCTCCGGCGAAAATACTGCTTCCGGCGGACATGTGATAGGAATCGATCCCGGCCATCAGGGTTATCATGTGGATATGAGTGATCTGGAGCCTCTCGGGCCCGGCTCCTCTGAGATGAAGGCCAAGGCCACTACAGGAACACAGGGAGCATATACCGGTGTGCCGGAATATCAACTGAACCTGGATATTTCCCTGAAACTGAAATCCGTTTTAGAGCAGCGCGGTTATCAGGTTGTACTGACAAGAACGGATAATGACACTGCGATCAGCAACAAAGAACGCGCAGAATATGCAGCCGCACAGGGAGCAGAGATCTACGTGCGGATTCACGCCAATGGCGATGACTCCCATACGGCTTCCGGCGCCCTGACCATGGCGCCGTCGCCTGAGAATCCGTATATTCCTCAGCTTTCCGAAGAATCCACCAGGCTTTCTCAATGCATTCTGGACAGTTACTGTGCGGTTACAGGATTTCAGAATCTTGGTGTACAATATTATGATAACATGACCGGTATTAACTGGAGTACCGTTCCGGTAACTATTCTGGAAATGGGATTTATGACTAATCAGTATGACGATACGCAAATGAATGATTCGGATTTCCAGAATGTCATGGTCGATGGAATTGCCAACGGAATTGATGCCTACTTCGGATAATTCCAGCAGGACAGGAAACTGTCAGCCCCCGGATACCCGCAGACATATTATTTATGAAAGGATTTTCTGAAATGAAAGATCAGAATTTAAAAGAAGCAAAAGTGCGGAGCGAACAGCCTGAAGCGCCGGACAATGACTTGATAGACAGCGATTTGGCGGACAATGATTTGAATGATTTAATAGATGTCGAAACCATTGATATCGACTCGGCTCTTGAAGAATTTGACCCTGATACTGACGATGAAAGTGAAACATCAGAAGAGAGGAAAACAGATCAAAATCCCCCCGGGCAAAAGCGCTCCGTTTTCCCTTATATCATCATCGCAGTTCTGGCGGTTTCGCTATGTTCACTTGGTATTTTGACATTTATGTCCCTGGACAGGCTCGCCTCTCTGCAGTCCCGGATTTCTCAGCTGCAGCAGACAGTAAAGGATATTTCCGACTCGGCATCCACTTTAAGCCAAAAAGCCGAGGAACTGAAGCGTCTCCAGGAGGAGGAAGAAAGCATGGCTCAGAGCATCACGGATACCCCTGAACAAACAGCAGAAATCCAGGGTCCGCAGAAACCGGCGATTTCTGAAGAAGCTCCTTCGGAAGAAGGAACTCTTTCTCCCGGAAGCGGCAGCGAGACTTTTACCAACAACACGGATGAAAGCATGGATTCCCTCCTCGCTCAGATTGAACCTCTTCTTCCGCAGAACAACGGTACCTGGTCCGTATATGTCTGCAACCTGATGAAAGGCTCTGAAGGGACTATCGGCGGCGGCCGGATGCAGGCAGCCAGCCTGATCAAGCTTTTCATTATGGGAACGGTCTATGAAAATTATGACTCACTGGCACAGCTCCACGGCAAAGACAGCCTGGACGGCTACATCCGCTCTATGATCACAGTCAGCGACAACGATGCCGCTAATACCCTGATCAACTGGCTTGGAAGCGGTGATGATGCCAATGGAATGACAATGGTCAATGATTTCTGCAATGCTCACGGATATACCGAAACGTCCATGGGACGGCTTCTCCTCCAGAGCAATGAAAACGGCGATAATTACACCTCCGTCCGGGACTGCGGCAGATTCCTGAAGGAAGTATACGAAATCAATGCAGGTACTGCTGCAAATGCAGCTCTGTCCCACGCAGATTCCATGTATTATCTGCTGAAGCTTCAGGAAAGGGTCAATAAAATCCCCGCCCAGCTTCCGGAAGGCGTCCATACCGCCAACAAGACAGGAGAACTGTCCAATGTAGAAAATGATGCAGGCATCATTTTTGACACTGCCAAAGGAATTGATCTGGTCGTATGCTTCATGTCTGAAAATCTGACAGACACTGCTGCCGCTCAGGCAAGCATTGCACAAAATGCACGACTAATCTACGGCTATTACAACGAGTGATACCGGAATGACAGTCCGCCCGGCTGCCCTTTCAGATATCCGGACAGCAAAAAAGCCGCTGCAAACAGGATTTTTACAAACTGTAACTACTCCTGCATGCAGCGGCTTTTCCGTATTTATATTCGTATCAATTCCTCACAGATACTGACTGACAGCCGGCTGCTGCTCTATATGTATCTCACTCTTCTTCCGCTTCCTCATACGACATCTCCCATATTTCCGCAAATACAGCCAGCGGACAATCGGTGAGGAGACACATCAGAAGAAAACATTCATAAGGATTTACAATATAAATCTCACTCATTCCGCATTTCGCCAGAATCTCCTGAATCTCCTCAAGAAAATGCCGATATCTCAGATAGGGATCTTCATCTTCCATCTCCTGCGATACGATAAAAAATTCCAATGTAATCAGATCAAAACGCTCGACAGGAAACTTATGATTGATAATACTTGTAATCCTTTGGCGGCTGAACCGCTTTTGGCTAAAATGCTTGGCAAGAATGGAAGCAGACATCTTCTTCAGATTCCCCATCTTATTTACAGGAATTCCGCTGCAAATGACTTTTTCCACATCAGATGCGGAAATATCTTCTGCTGTCCACACTTTCCCCCGTTTTTTCTCCTCTTCATCCTTCTGATACATAGACGCAATAATTTCTTTAGCACGAGTGAGAAGCTTCGAAAATTCCTGAAATGCCTGGCTCTTTTCCGACATAGGATCATCCACTCCGGCCTTCACATGGGCAAGATATTTGAAGAGACGCTCTTCCGTGTCCAGACAGAGACCGCCCGCATAGATCATAGCTTCCTCCCTGCTTCCCCTGTCAGGTTCCAGCTCCGCATATTTTTCCCGATACTCTTCTGCCTTATAATATCCCAGGTGATTGCAGTAGCAGTACCAGTAAATGACTTCATCCGGATTACGAAAATCAAAATCCTGTTCTCTCAGAACCCTCGTCAGAAAATCCGACACATCCTCCACACTCATACGCAATCCAAACCCCAGAAGAAAAACGGTTTCTCTCTTTACAGAGGCCTGTGTCAGCCAATTATTGACCAATGAAGAAAGCTTGGCAGAAGTCGGCTTCATAGATTTTGGAGTACAGGTTTCCTGAAAAGACTCCACCACAATATCCCGGTAAACCTCTCTTGTCACTTCATGAAAGGGTTCCTCCAGCCCGGCGCGCTCATAAACATACCTCTTCAGGTGATCCCCGAAAGATACCAGCTCCATCTCTTTATAGAGGTAATGGAAGATCACATCCGCATCTTCATCCTCAAAGTCCTCCAGGCTGACAACCTGACGGAACCGCTGGGCAGCCCGTCTTGTAAATTCATAATCCTGAACAGTGTCAAATGCCACTGTCTGTTCAAAGTCCAGATCCTGCATCCGATTTTTCATTCTGTAGTCCCCCACATTGTCTTCTTCTGTTCTCAAGCCATTGGAAAAGGCGATTCCTCCGTTCTGCTTCCCGGATTTCGCACAAAATGATCGTAACGTTATCCCTGCCGCCCTTTTTCAAGGCACGTTCGAGAAGGATTTCCACTGCTTCCTGCACAGGGATCTCCCTCGTAAGAATATCCGCGATTTCACCATCTGAGAGCATATCTGTCATTCCGTCCGAACAGAGCAGATAGCGCATTCCCGGCCGGCACTCCAACTTCCGGATATACGGCTCCAATCCCATGCTGTCCTCAGGAATTCCTACATACTGCGTCAAAGGTGCTTTGCCAAAGGGTCCGCCCTTCAGCACATGATCTACGGATATCTGACAAAACCTGCCGTTATCCGCCTGATAAAGCCGACTGTCACCCACATTACAGGCATAAACAGCCTCATCTCCCATAGCCAGCATGACCATTGTCGTTCCCATGGATCTCACACGGTTCTCCAGACTGTACTCGCAGACTGCATGGTTCATGCTTCTGCTTATCTCATCCAGAAACTGCTCCGGCACATTTTTCAGATCTGCTTTATTTGCCTGATAATGTCTGCCGCAGGCATCTGCAGCAAGATAGGCGGCAATTTCCCCGCAGCTCTCCCCGCCCATTCCATCAAAAACAGCCAATACAGGATTCTGCGATTGTGCCGCTCTTCCCACAAGCACTCCTTCTGTCCCCAGATTATCCGCTTTCATGGTTTCTCCGCAGCACCAGAAATTATCTTCATTATTCCCGCGTACTTTGCCGATATGGCTGGTGTACGCATATTCAATCTGATACGCCATACCCCATCCTCTCATTCATTGTTCTCTGTTCCTGCAGTGTTCCCGGTATATTCCATGATATATTCAGCAGAACGCTTCAGATATCTTTCGCCACGAGTATTATATTCATCATTATCCGTCTCATAGTCATGGCAGATATTTCTTTCATCTATCCAGCGAATCAGCTTACCATTTTTATAGTAGTAATAGTTAGCAGTTATCTCACCGTCAGCAAGATCCGAATCGGTGCTGCTATCCTCCCAGATATAAGCAAAAAATAATTCATCATCCCAATAATAATATTCTTCATAAACCCCATCCTCAGAAAGATTCGGGAAAATAAGAACCTTTTTCACCTTTCCGACTGTGTCGAGATACCCAATCTTGCCCTGCTTTTCAGTGCCAATCCAATTATAAGTATCCAGATCATTGACAATGGTTGTTGCATGATCCCGAATAACGGAAAGCGCTTCTGCAAGACCCTCTTTTTCGGATTCGTCCATTCCGCCTTCCTCAAGCACACTGGCAATCCCTGTAGGCTCATTCGTATCTATGCCATTTTCATTATCCTCAAACAGAAGCCTGAAAAAGACTGCTGTTACAATGACTACTGCAATAGACATAACAATGACTGCTGCAACCAGCCCCTTTGTTCCGGACTCTTCTTTCTTTTTTCTGCGCTTCGAAGAAGCAGACTGGCGCTGCAGCTCAGACACATTTTCTCTTCTTACAGGCTCTTCACGCTGTTCCTCCGGTACAGTTTGTGTCTGTACAGGACGAACCTGTCTTACAGGCTGCGTCTGCCTTTGCCCTGACTGCTTTCCTCCCTGCTGTGACTGCCTGATCGGCTGTGATCCTGCCGCTTGTCTCACAGATTGCTGATGCTCTGCCAACTGCCGCTGCCTTACCGGCTGCGGCGAGCTGTCTGCCTGCAGCCGTTTCTGGGACTGAGATGAAGTCTCTCTCTGCGGCCGTTTCATAGAGTGTGCCGGATTGTCGGTCTTCGGCCGTTTTTGCGGCTGTACATTCATTTTTCTATTGTATTTTAAGTCCTCAAGTGCCTGTCTGAATTCTGCTGCATCCCGGTATCGTTCATCCCGGTTATATGCGCATGCCTTCAGAATCACCTGTGCCAGTCCCTCACCAGAATCCGCAGGAGCCTGAAGCGGTTCCCCGGACATTCTCCTGGTCAGTGCATTCTCCTTATCACGATATGTGATCAGTTGTTTCTCCAGGCTCAAAAACGGCAGCCTGTTCCTGTTCCTCAGCTTGTACAGCATAATTCCCAGAGAGTAAATATCTACACGGCTGTCATATTGTTCTCCTTTGTACATTTCGGGAGCCATATAAGAATAAGTCCCTTTCTTGGAAAGGGTGCTCATTGTACGCTCCAGTTCCCGGGCTATCCCAAAGTCACCCAGCTTAAATTCTCCGAATCTGGAGACAAATATATTCTCCGGCTTAATGTCACGATGAATGATATTCAGCTTCTGGCAGTATTCCAGGGCTTTACACAGGTCGATTCCCAACTGGATCACTTCACTCTCATCCATCTGTTTCCCTGCGCAATACTCCAGAAAACTCGTGAGATATTCCATTCTGATATAAATATCCCAACCTACGGTATCCAGATATTCTACAACTTTATAGTCTTCTACGGCTACTACATGGGAATTCCCCCGGAAATACTCCATAGTGCTTACTTCCTGAATGCATTCCTCCACAAGATTCTGGAAGTATTCCCTTACACGCTGGTCGCTTCCCATTTCAGACCGCACACTTTTTAATTCTCCCTGATTGGAAGGGATCGAGATAATCTTAACAGCAGAATAAAATGCCTTATCTCGTTCCAGGCGCTGTGCTTTATATACTTTGCCAAAGGAACCCTCGCCAATCTTTTCGATTATTTTCCACTCCGGCCAAACTGATACCGGCAAATCCCTATCCATAAGTGCTCACCTCTGCACCTTTCCTGAAAACGCTCATTTTCATACCATTTAAGCGGTATGTCTGTTTCCCATGCCTGTCAACTCTTTCTTCTTTCGACCATTATAACAAATTATATCATAAATGGTACCCCTGACTGTATTTTTCTCTTATTTTCCATCTTTTCCCCGAAGTGCTATGATATAGGAAAGTGAGAACTTTCCTATATCATAAAAGAAAGATCCTCTGCTGCAGCCACAGCAAAGGATCTTTCTTTTATGATTCTTATTTATTCATCTTCACTTACAACAAGCTCTTCTTCCGGAAGTTCTTCTTCCATTGTCAGGATTTCTTCTTCCTCTTCTTCAATGACCGCAAGCTCTTCCGGTTCCTCCGGAGTTTCTCCTGTATCCAGCGCAATTTCACTGTAGCGCTTCATACCGGTACCTGCAGGAATCAGCTTACCAATGATAACGTTCTCCTTCAGACCGATCAGCGGGTCAACTTTACCCTTGATAGCTGCTTCTGTAAGAACCTTGGTTGTTTCCTGGAAAGAAGCGGCAGACAGGAAGGAATTCGTTGCCAGGGAAGCTTTTGTGATACCAAGCATTACCTGCTTGCCTTCAGCCGGCTCCATACCTTCTTTTACAAGGTTTTCGTTTACTTCTTCAAACTCAAGGACATCTACCAGTGTTCCCGGAAGGAAATCAGTATCTCCATTATTCTCCACACGGATCTTCTTCAGCATCTGACGTACAATAACCTCGATATGCTTATCGTTGATTTCTACACCCTGGAGACGGTATACACGCTGTACTTCACGGAGCATGTAGTCCTGAACAGCACGGACACCCTTGATTCTAAGGATATCATGCGGATTTACACTACCTTCTGTCAGAGCGTCACCGGCCTCAAGAACCTGCCCGTCCAGAACTCTCACACGGGAACCGTACGGAATCAGGTAAGTCTTGGAATCACCGGTTTCCGGATCGGTAACAATGATCTCACGTTTCTTCTTGGTGTCGTTGATAACAGCCACACCGTTGATCTCTGTGATGATGGCAAGACCTTTCGGCTTTCTTGCCTCAAAAAGCTCCTCGACACGGGGAAGACCCTGTGTAATATCGCCACCAGCAACACCGCCGGTATGGAAGGTACGCATGGTAAGCTGTGTACCAGGCTCACCGATGGACTGTGCAGCAATGATTCCGACAGATTCACCAACCTGTACCGGTTCTCCTGTTGCCATGTTGGCACCGTAGCATTTTGCACAGATGCCGACCTTGCATCTGCAGGTCAGAATGGTACGGATCTTTACTCTGTCAATGGATCCGCCTGTTTCGCTGACGCCCTCTTTCATAATGCGGGCAGCACGTTTCGGTGTAATCATATGATTTGCCTTTACAAGAACTTCACCGTCTTTATTCTTAATGGTGTCGCAGGAATATCTTCCTGTGATACGTTCCTGCAGGCTTTCGATTTCTTCTTTTCCGTCAGAGAATTCGCCGACATACATACCTGCGATCTCTTCTCTGCTTTCACAGCAGTCCGTCTCACGGATGATCAGATCCTGTGATACGTCTACCAGACGTCTTGTCAGATAACCGGAGTCCGCGGTACGCAGCGCTGTATCGGACAGACCTTTACGGGCGCCATGTGCGGACATGAAGTATTCCAGTACGTCCAGACCTTCACGGAAGTTGGACTTGATCGGCAGCTCGATGGTGTGACCGGTTGTATCGGCCATCAAACCACGCATACCGGCAAGCTGTTTGATCTGTTTATCGGAACCACGGGCACCGGAGTCAGCCATCATGAAGATGTTGTTGTACTTATCCAGT
>JAUNGM010000063.1 GCA_030524545.1 Eubacteriales bacterium | reverse complement strand
AGGTGACCGCTTTCGACAGTAAGCATGGTTCAGAAGAAACCTCAAGGAAATGTCAGCATGTATGTAGTTTTGAAGGTGCAATCAGTTTAAAGGGGATTGGTCAAATGGTATGATAGGGGTCTCCAAAACCTTTGGTGGGAGTTCGATTCTCTCATCCCCTGTTCTTAAAAGTGTCGGAAGTCTTGATTTACTTGGCTTCCGGCTTTTTTATTTTTCCTGAGATTACCATGTAGTCAAGTATGTAGTCAAACAGAAAAGTCCAAGTTGGCACCGAAACGGTAATTTATCTGGCTGAAACCGCAAAGATAAGTGGATAGCCGACACTGAAGTTTACGAAAAATAACCGTAACGAGGCCAAAATTCATTCCAGATTGCCTTCGGCAATGGAATTTTGGCTTGTATGTCTCGGGATATTACCTGTGAACAGTAACAAATTTACCTTCCAAAATTGTAGGGAATTATCCCCACTTTGATTTTGGTACATTATATGTTATAATGAAGACCACGTACAGAGGTACGAACTCTTTCGCTTATGTGTAGGATGGTCAGTGGTACTTCTATTTTACTATGAGCGGAGAGAGAATTTATATATAAAGGTTAAAAAACCCAGCAAAATCAATGGGTTTCGGCATTTAACAAATGCCTGAAGATATCTGAGTATAGGAGAACACGAATGAAACTGGCAAAGAAACTTCTGGCAAGATGCAGAGTATTTATGATAATGACCTGGTATGTCTGGTTTCTTAACAGACCTGTAATAAAGAAAAGATGGATATTGATCGATTCCAAAAACGGAAAAGATCTTGGAAGCAATCTTCTCCGTATCACAGAGGAACTGGTACATAATCCGGAATATCAAAAATACCGTATTTATCTGTCATGTAACAAAGAGAAAAAAGCAGAAATCCGCCAGATGTTGAAGCAATATGATCTGGATGGTATTCAATTGATAAAAGAAAGCGGTGCGCGATATGCCAGAGTCGCTGCCATGGCCAAATACCTGTTTACAGACACCTCATTTCCGTTATGGTTTGTAAAAAAGGAGGGACAGATCATTACAAACACCTGGCATGGCACCCCACTGAAAATGATGGGCAAAGATGTGGAAAACAGAGCGTATGACATGGGAAATGTACAGAAGAACCATCTGATGGCAGATTACCTGTTGTATCCCAGTGACTATATGAAGGATATTATGGTATCAGCGTATTTTCTGGACAATTTGTACCAGGGGAAGATTTTATGCTCCGGTTATCCCAGAAATTCTATTTTTTTTGATAAGGAAAGAGGCAGAGAACTCAAGAAGCGTCTCGGTCTTTGTGACAAGCGCATTTACAGTTATATGCCTACCTGGCGCGGAGTACTGAAACAGATCGACTCTGAAAAGAATACGGATCAGGTAGAATATTTTTTTGTAAAGCTTGATGAGATGCTGACCGATGATGAGATCTTTTTTGTTCGTCTTCATCCATTTATCAATAACACGATCGACTATTCTTCCTACAAACATATCAAACCGTTTCCAAAAGGGTATGAGCCTTATGAAATCCTGAATATCTGTGAATGCATGGTCACGGACTACTCAAGCGTCATGTTTGATTATGCAAACTCCGGAAATAAGATTATTTTGTTTGTTTATGACCGGGAAGTTTATATGGATGAGCGCGGAGTCTATGTATCCATGGATACATTCCCGTTTCCGCAGGTGCGCAGGGTGGAGGAATTGTTTCAGGAATTGCGAAGCCCCAAAGCATATGATGACAGGGAGTTCCGTTCCAGATACTGTCAATATGATGAGAAAGATACGGCAGGGAAGTTATGCCGCCATATTATTCTGGGAGAGAAGATTTATGAGGAAGGGACTGTCAGAAATAACGGCAGAGAGAATATCCTGATCTACAGCGGAAGCCTTGCCAAAAGCGGACTGACAACAGCGCTTTTGAATCTGCTTGCAAATCTGGATCTTGAGAAACGTAACTACTATATAACATTCCGGTCGCCTTCCCTGAGTAGAACTCCGGGGAGAGTTTCCATGATCCCTGCTGAATTGGGATTTCTCCCCATGGCATCTGCCCATCAGAAAACCATCGGGGAATTACTTGCTGTCAGATGGTACTATAAAAAGAATAAGTCCAGTTCCTGGGTTAAGAAAAAACTGGACAGGTATTACAGCCGATACTATAAGAGCCATTTCGGGCATTGTCCTTTTCAGTATGTGATACACTATTCCGGATATGAAAAAGAAATGATCAATCTGTTTTATCACGCAGAGGCAAAGCGTATGATCTTTGTACATAATGATATGATATCAGAGATGAAAACCCGTCATAATCAACATGCGCTAAGTTTGCAAAGAGCCTACCATGATTATGACAGGGTAGTGCCTGTTACATCTGACATTTATCCATCGACCCTGAAACTGGGAGGAAATCCGGACAATCTCAGGATTGTGAACAATTGTCATGATTATCAGCTTGTATTGGAAAAAGGAAAAAAAGAGCTTGTATTTGACGAAGATACCGAGTGCAGTGTTTCTTTAGAGGAGCTGAACCAGGTCCTGAACAGTAAGGCAAGAAAGTTTATTAATATAGGACGTTTTTCTCCGGAAAAGGGCCATCGTTTATTGTTGACTGCGTTTGAAAGGTACTACTGTGAACATCAGGATAGTTATCTGATCATTATTGGCGGCCATGGGGCAATCTATGAAGAAACTGTTTCCAGAACCAATACATTGAAATCGAAAAAAAATATTATCTTTATAAAATCCATAGCAAATCCGATGCCCATTTTAAAACGGTGTGATTTATTTGTACTGTCGTCTTTGTATGAGGGGCTGGGACTGGTTCTGCTGGAAGCAGATACCCTGGGTGTGCCGGTGATTTCTACGGATATTGTGGGGCCGCGGGGCTTTCTGAAGGAACATGGCGGCTGTTTAGTGTCTCCTGATGCAGACGGAATCTATGGAGGCTTTCTGGCTTTTGATGAGGGGAAGGTAAAAGCAATGAATGTTGATTATGAAAAGTATAATCAGCATTCCGTACAACAGTTTGAGGACTTGTTTGAAGGAGAAGCATAACATGAAAATCGGAATCCTTACTTTTCATAGCGCACATAACTACGGTGCTGTTCTCCAGGCCTGGTCTTTGCAGGAATATTTGAGACAGAAAGGGCATGACGTAGAAATCATCAATCTGCGTCTGCCTGTAATCGATAAACTGTATCGCTTGACATACAGAACTAACAGAGAAATCTGCAGAAGCAAATGGGTGAATCAGCTGGCTAATGAGGGATATTATCAGCTTCGCTGTGTATATTCCTGCTTAAAGCATCCGGGTAAGTGGGAGAAATATCATAAGTTTGAACATTTTATCAATCATCAGCTTCCGATTACAAAAGTGTTCCATTCCTATGAAGAACTGCAGCAGGCGCAATTATACTATGATGCTCTGATTGCCGGAAGCGATCAGATCTGGAATGCGGTTATGATGAAGGGGATTGATCCGGCTTATTTTCTGCAGTTTGGAAATAAGGATGCACTGCGCATTTCCTATGCGGCAAGTATTGGAACAGAGGAGATTCCCCCAAAATACCAACTGCTGTTTGACCGGTATCTTCGGGAGTTTGATGTAATCTCAGTAAGGGAAAAAAAGGCCAGAGATCAGGTAATGCAGCATACGGATAAGCCGGTGGAACTGGCTGCAGATCCTACTTTTTTATTAGAAAAGACGGACTTTGATAAAATCCGCAAAAAAATAAAGAAAAAACAGAAATATATTTATGTACATAATGTTCATTTAACAAGAGTGGATGAATCACTGAACAGCGTTGTTGAGGAAATGTCCGGGCGTCTTGGCCTCCCGGTCGTACATAATTGGAAAAGCCGGATGTTTTCCAATGAGGCCGGACATTTTACGGGAGGAATTGAAGAATTTCTGGGGGTTGTTTCCGAAGCGGAATATGTGATCACCAATTCTTTTCACTGCACCGTATTTGCAGTCATTTATCATAAAAATTTTATTACGGTTCCTCATTTTAAGCATCCGGATCGTATGCGCAACCTTCTGGAAGACCTGGGAATACCGGAACGTCTGATTGATACCGGAGGAAATATTCCTAAGGGCTTCGAAAACAGGAATATTGATTATATCCATGTGGATGCCAGACGAAAGGAAATGGGAACAAAGGCCGGAGAATTTCTGCAGAATGCATTGGAGACCTCCAGGGTGGTGGATGACAGAACTTATTTTGAGTATCAGGATTCATTCCGATGTTATGGATGCGGTGCCTGTAAAGACATCTGTCCGGCAAATGCAATCCTGATGAAAGAGGATGAAGAGGGATTTTTGTATCCTTCTGTTGATGAAAAACACTGTATACAATGCGGAAAATGCAAAAATGTCTGTATTTATCGCCGGGATAGTCTGAAAAATCCTGCGGTTGAGGGACTTCCTGCTGTCTACGTAGCCTGCCATAAGGACGAGCAGGTGGTGAAGGGCAGCGCAAGCGGAGGGGTGTTTACACCCATGTATCGGAATATCCTGAAAAAGGGCGGAAAAGCAGTTGGTGTCTGTTATGATGAACAGATGCAGGTACATTATGAAATCGGGGAAAGTGAGGAACAATGCCGGCGTTTCCGCGGTTCTAAATATATTTTTGCGGACAGCCGTGATGTGAAGCAAAGAGTAAAAGAACTGCTTTCAGAGGACAGGTATGTACTGTTTTCAGGAACTCCATGCCAGATCGCCGGTTTAAAGAGCTTTCTTGCCAGGCCGTATCCGAGGCTGATCACAGTGGAAGTAAACTGTCATGGGGCGGGTTCCCCTAAGATTTTCCGGAAATACTGCGGGTTTCTGGAAAACAGCTATAAATCCAGGATTGTGAATTTTGAATTTGGAAATAAATTTAAAGGGGCAGAGACACCCTTTGTCCTGGCAGAATTTGAATCAGGAAGCATTGACATTGAGAAGGCGGCAAAGCATAACCTGGTCAGGGCATTTGAAGATAGCAATATCCAGCGTCCGATGTGTTATAATTGTAAATATGTTGGATGCAGATATGGAGTGGCGGATATTACTATAGGGGATTACCGGGGAATTGAAAAAGAGCATCCGGAGTTTGCAAATAAATGCGGTGTTTCCCTGTTGAAGATCAATACGGAAAAAGGCCGTGAATTTTTCCGGGAATGGCAGAATGAACTGACATTTATAGAAAGCACATACGAGAAAGCATACGCAAAGAATGACAGGTGTGTGATGCCGATGACAGGCAGCCGGACCAGCCTGATGCATTATATTGACGAGAAGCCGGTGGATGATTTGCTGCTGACATTTAACCAGTTGAAGAGGGGCGGTATCAAAGGTTTGTAAGAAAGGGAGAAAAAATGAAACGTGTAATTACATATGGAACTTTCGATTTACTGCATTACGGACATATCAATCTTCTGCGCCGTGCCAGACAGCAGGGAGACTATCTGATCGTGGCGCTTTCCACAGATGATTTTAATCTCCGTGAAAAAAAGAAAGAGTGCTATTTTTCCTATGAAGAACGGAGGCAGCTTCTGGAAGCTATCCGTTATGTGGATCTGGTGATCCCGGAAGAAAATTGGGATCAGAAACGCAGAGATGTCCATGAATATCATGTAGATACGTTTGTGATCGGAGATGACTGGAAAGGGAAATTTGATTTCCTGAAGGAGGAAGGCTGTGAAGTAGTGTACCTTCCGCGTACTCCGGAGATATCGACAACGCAGATCAAGAAAGACCTTGAGGGGGCCATCTCATAGTTGCGAAGCCCGAAGGCCCCCTCAAACTCCCCCTCTTGGGCACGCCCGTCTGCACCGAAGCATGTTCTGGCGGCGCGCCCCTGAGCGAGATATGGAAGAGAATTTGAGAAGATTATGAGACAGCAGCCAGTTAGGGCTTTGGTATATCATTTCATAGATAAAACGAAAGAAATCCGTTATGCTTCCGAAACCAGGTGTTCCAGCGTGTCAAAACGATATCCCATTTCTTCCCATTTGGTCAGCAATTCATCCAGAATTTCGGCATTGGTTTTGGATGTGCTGTGAAGAAGCACGATCGCTCCGGGATGAATACGTCCAAGGAGCTTCTGGAAAGCTTCTTCGTGAGTCGGCTGTTTATCCTGATACCAGTCTACATACGCAAGACTCCAGAAAAAGGTATGATATCCCAGTTCCTGGGCCATTTTTAAATTGGAGATACTGTAGATCCCCTGGGGTGGGCGGTAGAATTTAGTCATGGATTCGCCTGTAATGTTTTGATAGGCTTCTTCTACCTGCTCCAGCTCTTTGGTAAAGGATTCTTTGGTAGAAATTTTAGACATGTCAGGATGCGTGAATGTGTGATTTCCGACGGTATGGCCTTCTTCGTTCATACGCTTTATCAGTTCCGGCTGATCAGAAATAAAGTTGCCTACAACGAAGAAGGTTGCGGAAACGTTATGTTTTTTTAATGCATCAAGAATTGTCGGCATTTGTCCGTTTTCATAACCGCAGTCAAAAGTGAGATAGATCACTTTTTCTTCTGTGTCTTTTGCATAATGAGCGTCATATTGTGCCAATTCTTCGACAGAGGCATTTCCGATAGGCTTCTTGCCTTCTTCCTGGAAGCTCAGCCCCCAGCTGGAGGATTCAGCAGAGGTTTCGAGTGCCCGTTGTTCTTTGGCGAGGATAGAAGTTAGTTTTCCGGTGGCAGAGCCGAGAACAAAAGCACCAAGGAGAATTGCGGGGAGCTTGAGACGGGCTATGTATTTGCGGTTGAATTTGATATTGAACTTCATAGTGACTCCGGAGAAAGTTTTCATTCTAGTCTATGATTGAAGAAAACGGAATATGAATGAGCGGAAAAAGCAAAATAAAAGAGCCAGCAGATTCATTTTTCTGATGGCTCTTATTACTGTTCATTGTCCAATGGTCTTTACCTTCCTTTCATTAGATTATGAGTAGTGACTTAAGATTTCATTGGTCCTTACCTTCCTTATTCAGTTTTCTTTTCCGGATGAAAAATTAAGTTCTCATTGGACCGTACCTTCCTTGTTTATTATTTGTGCGTATATAAAACATTTGGAAATGAATGGCTTACGTTCTCGGTGGTCCGTACCTCCTGTTATAAATTCATGAGTTAAATCTTTATGCTTCTGGTGGTCTGTACCTTCCTTTCTTAGATTATGAGAGTTCACTTATGTTTTCGGTGGCTCCACGCTCCTTTTTGTTTTTTTTATTTCCTGTTGTTTTATGAATATACTATAACAGATTATTCTCGGATTGTCAACAAGAAAATTGAAAATAATAAAAACAAATTCAATATAAACTATAAAAATAGATTTTAAAATATAAATTATCTGAAAATTATAGAATATAGATATAACTGCTTCGGAAACTATATCGTTGTTGCTGTGTAACAGATACGGCGTGCTGCGCAGATTGGAAATGCGCTTTGAAAGGCTGATATTTATATGGTTGATATGTGACAGCCCGGCCGGAAAGTATGAATTTTTAGGCTTGGTAAAGCATGAGGATGGTACACCTCTTGGAACAAAGGAAGGCGACCTGATCCAGTTTGATCCCGGTATTTTTATTGATGATGACAAAACGATTTATTTGTATTCCGGCAATGCGCCTATGAAAAAAGAATATGCAAATGGGCGGCAGGGATCACAGGTCATGAAGCTTAAAGAAGATATGCGCCATGAGCTTTGTTATGCTGTCAGTGACATGCCGGATGCGGGCTATTGGTTTGGAGGAACTTTGGTTGATATTGGAGATATCTTTTTGGATGGACGTACGGAAGCGCAGGCAGTCAATTGTCTGGGAAATACCCATGGCGGTATTGAAAAGGCAGGAGATCAATGGTATGTATTTTACCATAGACAAACCAACCGGACAAATTACAGCAGGCAGAGCTGCGCAGAAGAGATTTAAGGCCGCTCCTGGGATAATATGTCAAACTGAGATTACATAACGGCAAGAATAATTTTGACGAGAGAAGCCTGGGTGTTGGTGCAGCAGTAATATGTCAGTATGTTCTGAATAATTTGAAGGAGGAGACCAATGAGTGATAAAAAATGGAGTTTGAAGACAATTGTCCTGTACGGTGAATCTGCAAAAGAAATTTTCAGGGAATATCAGGGGAAAATCCTAATAAACTGTTTAGAATGATTATATCAGAGGCTTTTTTATGGAACAAAAAGAAACTCCTTTGACGAATAGCTGCAGTTTTGCAGGGATAAAACCAATCATGATGGATCTGCCTTATCCGGTAATTCAGGTGAAGGGAAAGAACCAGGCTTATGCAAATTTATTGAGCAATGATTATTGCGGAGCTGTGTCTGAGATGACAGCAATTACCCAGTATATCAATAATGAAAACCGCATGTCCTGTGAAAAGTGCCCTTTGGCAAAAACTATCCTTGGAATAGCCATGGCAGAAATGATACATTTGCAGAAGCTGGGAGAAATGATCTTTTTGCTCGGCGGAAACATTTGTTTTACAGCAAAGCAGAGTAATGGAAGGCAGCGAATGTGGACACCGGAATATCTGACGATTCCAGGGCATATTACCAGAATGCTATACGCAGATATTGAAGCGGAAAAAGCTGCGGTCAACCAATACAGGATGCATATCAAAATGATAAACGATCCATATGTAAATGCTGTTTTGGAAAGAATCATTAAGGATGAAGAATATCATATCATGATTCTACAGGTTTTGCTGAAGGAGGAAGAAACGGGCAGGTAGATGCAGAAATAAAAACTGTCAGGAAGAAATAAACAGTCCCTGAATTCTTCAGGTGCAGACAGAAAACAGAGGTCAGGTGTGGGCCTTGCGGCCCATATCTGACCTCTTGAATAATAAGCTGGAAATAATACCAATGCGACGCAAAAGAAAGGAATCGACGATGGTTCTCCGTACAAACATCAGCTTACTCAATGCCTCCCTGGATGCAAGAAGGTAGTGTAAAATAGTTTGTGTTTCTGGTAAAAAATGGCTCCTTTTTGGTA
>JAUNGM010000009.1 GCA_030524545.1 Eubacteriales bacterium | reverse complement strand
TAAATCTTATCAGAAAGATTCACTTTCCAAAGACACAAGATTTTTTACATCCTCCTACTCACTGCCATATCAAATAGTATCTTCAATGATAATATTAGGATAACCGTTTGATTTAATCTGATATTGTTCTTTTAATACCTTATTTGCTTTGACCTTTTTCAATCCGTAAGAATCCATAATCTCATTCAGACAACGCTTAATCTGCGTTTCTGTAACCTCATATCTGTACTTATTACCTAAGATACAGACAACTTCTTTCTCTGTACAATATCCCTTTCGTTGAATAGTCTTCAAAATAACTTCTGAAATCTTCATAGTACGCTCATCACTTGCCTGTGTGGTTGTACGATTAACAATCTCGCCATATTCATTTTTCTTTTTCTTGTATTGTGGATATAAAGAAGCTGCAACGTCAAAACCTTCAGAGCGATAGAACATATCAAAAGACACGCCACCAATTCTATATCCTTTGCCTTTCCAACGGATTCCGTTATGTTCAATAGTCTTTAGCTGTTGAATGACCCAAGAAGGAATTGCATAGAAACTAACATGATTTCCTGACCGCTTATCTGTACCAGAATATTTAATAGCTTTCATTAATAGCTCTTTTGGTACTTGCGAATCGTCAAGAATACGGATTAAATCATGGTAAATAAGCATTTTTATGTACTTGCTGACCTTATCGATCTTCTTTTGGCTGTTACCTTTCCCCATATATTTAGCTAATTTCTTGTTAGTTATAAAGAATACTATTTCTCCATCGTCATTAGAAAATTTTTCACTATAAACATTATTCCTTGCAATAGATAACATCATAAGAAACGTGTCTTTGGCATATTTAATATTCTTATCTGCCTGCGGACACAATTCTTTAAATTTATTCAATGTAATATTGCTAATCATCAAATCAATATTTTCTCTCTGTTCAATACTCCATTGGGATTCTTTTATGGAAAGATTGTAAATATCCATAATAAATTGAATTGCTTTATATTCAGATTTGAAATCGCCTAACATTTCAACTAATTGCTTAATGTTAAGAGTTAGATTTTCAGAACAACATCTATACTTCTGTATGCCGTTTTGTGTAGTAAAGACATTTGCAGAAGGGTTATGATCATCATGCAGGACACAACAGAATGACTTTGGATTATCAATGTCAATCAGTTCTGCAATATCCAATTCAGAATAAATATAATCCCAAAATTCATTTTTTGTCTCAAATTCAATTGGATCATGTGCTAATACTTTACGTAGATATTCTACATTATGCTCTTTTATAGCTTTTACATTTAGATTTTCGTATGAGTGACATTCTTTATCAGTATCACCTTTATCCTTAAATTTCACTGGTGCAGCAGGTGTCTTTTTCTTTGCTCTATGTTTTGCATTGGAAATATATTGTTCAAAATCATCATTCCAGTATTTTTCTATAACAGATTCCGCATTAATTCTAGCTGCATAATCAGGATGCAGTACAACTTGCCCCTTTCCACCGAAAAACAATCTGTCACGATTAAAGCATACTTCATCAATTCCACCGATAATCCCCATCAATGTAGCTTGTAATCTGTCTCTGATGTCACCATCTGAAACGACAGTGTCGTTACAAAAAATCATACGGAATTTATGGTGATCTTCTTTATGGCTGAATGTCGTATACATAAAACAAGGTGTGATACCTAGCGAAATCACCTTATTGTATGCATCTTCAATACATGTTCCATCATCAAAATCAAGGCCAAATAACTGTTGTTGAATCCAGTTATCAGCTTTATTACCGCCTTGTAATACTCCTGGCTTAAATGTTGCCCCATTCACTAAAGAATCTGCCAAACTCTCAATTGTAATCTCTGTCTGGGTTAGATTTTTCTGTACCCATCCAATCTGTTTTCCTTGTGGCTTCTCTTTGAATCTGTTGTCAAAATACATACATTTAATTTTATTTTCATTACTCATTGAACCTCCATTCGATTACATAAGATTCAAGAAATCTGCATAGCAAATAAGCTTGCGACGAATTCATCACAAGCTTCATAAATCTTCTTAAAATTTTAAAATACCGTTATCATCATATATGGAAATCTGTGCAGAACTGCATAATAGAAATCTCACTCTACAGATTTGGCGAATGAAATAAATCAGACCTATTCTTGAATCTCATGTTGGACTTTATTTTACTTGCCGTCCAATAGCAAATATCCTACATTTTTATAACTGATTTTTCGACCCTATAGGCTGTAGTCTCACCTTGATATTATTCTGTCCTTTTATTCTTTAGATAATCTACTTATTCTCCTACACAGGCTATTATAATCACCTGAGTATTTCCTACCCTTTGTAAAGATAATGTATGTAGCCAACGCATCTTTTGGTTGTCTTAACAATTTTGCTCCATAACCAACATATGTACCTTTGGCTCTAAGGCTTCTTTCACGTTTCTGTCTTACTTTCGCTAACCGTTTTTCACATGATTTGATATCAGTTTTATTCACATATTTTTTAATCCATTCAAGCAATTCTGTTTCGTTCAGTTCTAATTTGTCATTAGGAAACAAATCACACCATACAGAAATGATATTTTCATCTGTAGAATCAATTTTCTTAATAATAAGCTGTCTTATAACAAGTAACCGTTTTTCTTTTATATTATTAGTTTGTACCATGAAATTTACTCCTTTTCTCTTAATGGACACCATTCAGGGCTATCCATACGTAAATTATCATCCGTCAGTTTTCCCATATCATCTGTTCTATCATCATGATTACAATAATAATTCTGGTATACAATCGCAATGCATTTTAAGTAATCGCAGTTTTCACAGCATAATTTCTTATTCATATGTAATATCTCCTATTCTGTACAGTCTTTTTGTTCGTTGCGCCATTCTTCTTTTAAAGATTTACTCATTTTAAATGTGATCTTGTCATGTGCAGGATAATAAACAGTTTCGCCATTACGTGGATCCTTTACCATCCCTTCATTCACATGCTTTAACTCAAATTTTCCCAAGCCAATGAGCGTTACGCTTCCCTCTTCTTTCAATAATTCAATCAGTGTATCGGTAAAGATATTGATATATTCTTTTGCGTCCTTCTTATAGATGCGTCCACTCTCGTACATTTTGTTGATAAAATCTGTTCTATTTGCCATTATTTTGTTCCTCCTGTTTTGTAATTACTTTTGTCAATGAAATCGTTATTTTAATTATCATTTAAATCTGCTTTCAAAAGCATCCTTTAGATTCTTCTCTATATCTTCCATAGATTTTTCCCAGAATCCACCATTGCCAAGTAAGCCGCCAGATTCAGCATAACCATAAATCGTATTAGTATCTCTGCCACTTGGAACATATGTATAGGATGTATCCAAGCTTAATTGTGCATGGGCAGCAGTATCCGATATAGTGCATGAATTAATCTGCGGTGACTCTGCTAATTGTCCTGTCCTCTCATACTGTCCTTGTGGTGAGTTATAAAAATTATCTACATTCCTATGGATATCCTGGAAAGAATGATCTACGGCTTCTTCAAAAACTGCTTTGAATGCTCTGGTGATCTCATTTTTTATTTTTCCCATATGGTCAACTCCCTTCTTTGTTCATTCTTTGTTTAGTACATATTCAATTTTTCTATACTGCTGCTCTATGTCTGCATAATTATGTTGCTGTGTATTTTTGTCTATCTCATTATTAGAAATAGGTTGCAGGTATATTGCAGAACCTAAAGCAGCAATTACTTTGTAGTTCTGTTGTTCACTGGCAACGTAATCGCCCCTATTTACCATTTAAGCACCTTCTTTCATTATCTTTATTGAGTTTGCTGTAAAAGTCTGTTAAAAGCCAAAATACGAGTTTGTGGGGGTATTGTAGATGCATGTAGATATGATGAATTGATTTGATTATTTTATACGCTATTTTCGAGCATCAAAAAAGCGCTAGGATAAATCTACAACTCATTGCAAACTTATCTTAACGCTTTTCAGTAAAGTTTATTCTTTTTGAGTGGAAACTATACAGCTCTCCCTTCTTACTTACTCGAGCATATGTCTGATTACCTTTTTGATTACCTTTTACTTATCATTATCTTTCTGAAGTCTCAAAAGCCGTATAAATAAGGCTTTTCGGGCAACAAAAAAAGCTGCTGACGGGAATTGAACCCGTGACCTCCGCCTTACCAAGGCGACGCTCTACCGACTGAGCCACAGCAGCAACTTTTGTTTTAAGCGATGTTTACCGCTCACAGTTGATTATATTACCAGATGCCTGCCCGAATGTCAACACTTTATTTCTATTTTTTTTAATTTTTTTTATTTTTCAAATTTTCCCTGCAGCTTCGGATTTTTCCACGGATCCGCTGGAGGGCATTGTCCATGGATTTCGGGGATTTCCCCATGATTTCTCCAATCCGTACATAATTGTATCCGTCAAGATAATAAGAAAGTACCTGATTCTCCAGGGGGCTTAAGATCTTATTGATCTCTTCTGCCAGCATACGCGCGTTTTCCCTGTCAATGATAATCGATTCCGGATTCTCTGCCCACTGCTCTCCCAGCGCACTCTCTTCTTCATCTTCCACACTCAGAGAAACATACGTATTCAGCGGCATATGCTTCTGCCGGTTAGACCCCTGAATGGCATTATAAATCTGCCTGTCGATACAAAGGCCGGCAAAAGTCTGAAAAGAAGCTTCCCTGTCCGGTTGATAATCGCGAACCGCCTTAAAAAGCCCGATCATCCCCTCCTGTATGAGATCATCTTTTTCTCCGCCGATCAGATACAGTGTGTTGGCTCGCTTGCGGACAAGGTCTTTATATTTTTCCATGAGATAATCGGAGATTCCCCCTTCCCCCGCCCGCAGCCGGGCAATCAGTTCTTCATCTGTGCAATTATCGTACTGACTCATTTCTGACTCCATTCTGACAGCATTACCACATGCATTCTTTCTGTGCACCCCAAAGGCGTTGTGTACTGATACCCGTATTTCTGCTTCAGGCATTCAGCCGCTGTCTGACAATCTCATACGCAAGAACGCCTGCAGCCACGGAAGCATTCAGGGAATCAATATCCCCTTTCATGGGAATTGCGGCTGTAAAATCACATTTTTCCCTGATCAGACGGCTGACGCCTTCTCCCTCATTACCTACCACAAGTCCAATGGGGCCTGTCAGATTCAGCCTGTACATAGTTTCACCGCCCATATCAGCACAGACAAACCAAATGCCCTCTTTTTTTAGGTCTTCTATCGTTCTTGCCAAATTCGTTACTTTCGCAACCGGGGTATAATTCAAGGCACCTGCCGAGGTTTTTGCAACTATAGCTGTCAATCCTGCTGCATGGCGTTTGGGAATGATGACACCGTGTGCCCCTGCCAGATTTGCTGTTCGGATAATCGCCCCCAGATTATGAGGATCCTCAATATTATCCAGGATAAAGAGAAACGGCGGTTCTCCCTTTTCTCTTGCTTTGGCAAGAATCTCCTCCACAGAAGAATACTCATAGGCAGCTACCTGGGCGATCACCCCCTGATGCGCCCCTGTCTCGCTCAAATTATCCAGGCGTTCCTTAGAAACATAATTAATGATCGTGTCTTTTTTGCGTGCTTCCCGGGCGATGGTGCGCACAGGACCGTCCTGACAGCCATCCAGGATAAATAATTTGTCCACGCACCTGCCGGATCGAAATGCCTCCAGCACCGCATTGCGGCCCTCTATCTGTTCACTCATAGCGTTTCCTCCCCGATTCCCATACGGATCAGCTCCAGCATCCGTGTGTAGTCTTCTTTCAAATATAAATAACCCATCAATGCTTCAAATCCTGTCGCTCTCCGATAATCAGACATCGTGGCATGCTTGGCCATTGTGGGCGAATGAGCATTGCGCCCCCTCTTATAAACACTGTGCTCTTCTTCTGTAAGCACCGGCTCCAGCACCTCCATCATAGCCGACTGGGCGGAAGCTTTCACAAGACTGCTTGCCTTTTTATGGAGATGATTTACCGGACAGTTTCCTTTTTTTACCAGAATGGTGCGGATGACCAGTTCATAAACCCCATCTCCGATATAGGCAAGTGTCAAAGGAGAATAGGTCCGCAGGTCCCTATCCTCCAACTGAAATAATTCTTTAAATTGATTTAGGCTCGTGTCCATTTTACTCCTTCGCGGGTATCCTTCAGAATGATGCCCTTTTCAAGAAGCTCGTTACGAATCTCGTCTGCTCGTGCAAAATTCTTTGCCTTTCTGGCTGCCTGGCGTTCTGCGATCAGATCTTCAATCTCCTTATCCAGAATCTCCTCTTTTTTCTCTACGATCAGTCCCAGCACGTCGCAAAGCTTCACAAGCTGTGCAAGAAGCGCACCGGCAAATTCTTTGGAAGAACCTTCTGTGACATTTGTATTGGCAAATTTCACCAGTTCAAAAACAGCAGACAGGGCATCCGCCGTATTGAAGTCATCGTCCATTGCGTCTTCAAATTTCGCAGTAAAGGCTTCCGCTTCTTTCAGAAGAGCCTTCTCTTCTTCACCGGAAGCTTCCGTCTGCGCTGCTGCCACCCGGTCTTTCAGACGGCTCGCGGCCTCCACGATACGCTCAAGAGCATTCTTGGACGCTTCCATGAGGTCTGCACTGAAATTCAGCGGGCTTCTGTAATGCGCGTTCAGCATGAAGAAACGAAGCACCTGAAGATCATACTGCTGGCTGATCTCGCGGACAGTACGGAAGTTGCCCAGGGATTTGGACATTTTTCGGTTGTCAATGTTCAGGAATGCATTGTGCATCCAGTATTTTGCAAAGATTTTTCCATTGCAGCATTCACTTTGCGCGATCTCATTCTCATGATGCGGGAAGATCAGATCCTCGCCGCCTGCATGGATATCAATTTCCTCGCCAAGATATTTCTTAGACATGACAGAGCATTCAATATGCCAGCCCGGACGTCCGTCGCACCATGGAGAAGTCCAGTATGGCTCTCCTTCCTTCTTCGGTTTCCAGAGAACAAAATCCAGCGGATCTTCCTTCTGATCCTCTCCGGACACCTGAAGGGCACGGAAACCGGACTGAAGGTCATCCAGATTCTTGTGGGAAAGCTTGCCGTATTCCTTAAATTTTTTCACACGGAAATAAACGGTGCCGTCTGCTGCGGCATAAGCATATCCCTTGTCAATAAGCGTCTGGATCATATCGATCATTCCGTCGATTTCCTGAGTAGCCTGCGGATGGGTGGTAGCCGGCTTCACATTCATGCCTGCCATATCCTTCTTGCACTCTGCAATGTAACGGGCAGAGACCTCCTCTGCGCTGACTCCCTCCTCAATCGCTTTTTTAATGATCTTGTCATCAACATCCGTGAAATTAGAAACGTAATTTACTTCATAGCCTTTGTACTCCATGTAACGGCGTACTGTATCAAAGATAATCATCGGGCGTGCATTGCCGATATGAATCAGATTATAAACAGTAGGTCCGCAGACATACATCCGCACCTTGCCTTCTTCCAGCGGTACGAATTCTTCTTTTCTGCGTGTGAGCGTATTAAAAAGTTTCATGATCTATCTCCTCCAATAAACTTATCTTACTTCTTCAAGAAGGCAGATGGCCTCTGAAGCAATTCCCTCTCCTCTGCCTGTAAAACCAAGTCCCTCTTCTGTAGTTGCCTTAATATTCAGCCTGGATTCCGGAATGTCCAAAGCCGCAGCCATATTCTTCCGCATCTGCTCAATATGCGGTGCCATCTTTGGTTTCTGGGCAATGATCGTAGCATCGATATTTCCCACAATATAGCCATTTTCCCTCAGAAGCTCAGCCACATGCTTCAGCAAAAGGATGCTGGATATTCCCTTATAAGCCGGATCCGTATCTGGAAAATGCTTACCGATATCTCCAAGAGCCGCAGCTCCCAGAAGAGCATCCATTACCGCATGGATGAGCACATCCGCATCAGAGTGTCCGAGAAGCCCCTTTTCCCACGGAATATTCACTCCGCCCAGGATCAAATCCCGTCCTTCTACCAGCTTATGTACATCATATCCCATTCCAATTCTCATCATTCTTCTCCTTTAATCTTCAGCATTTTGCTAATACGAAGAAGGCTCAGGCGTCTCCGTACATAGGGCGCCAGCTTCAGGCTGGGTGCAATGATTTCCTCCGTGAGACCGATATCATGAACACTGCTGCAGCATCCTGCCTTTTCCAGATAATGAAGCAGTTCTCTTTCATCCGGAAGATCCTCGATCAAATCCGCGATCCGGCCAAGTTTGGACTCCAGACGTTTCGGATCCAGACTCAAAAGCAGTTCCGGTTCATTCTCTTTCTGAATACCGTCCAGCAGTCCTTTTCTTCCAAAGGTCTGCTCCAAAAGCTCTGTTTCCGGCCCCTGATAGCCGATAACACGGCATCTCCCGTCCCGTATGGCATCGGCAATACGCTTATATTCTTTCAGTACCAGCATGGTGCCTACGGAAACCTTCTCTCCATGAAGAGCATCCAGATTTCCATTGATCACTCCCATATCCCACAGATGAGCCATATGATGCTCCGCACAGGAGGCCGGGCGGGAACTTCCCACCATCTGCATGGCCAGCCCGGACAAAATCAGCGCATACATCAGCTTCTCACAGCTTTCTTCATCCCCGTCCGCAATATCCCGGAGACAGGATTTGACTGTCCGCAGAGCCTTCTCCTCCAGCTCTGCCACATAATCACAATAGTATTCTTTTGTCAGCATATGGGAAATCTTCCAATCTGCCAGACAGATATATTTACCAAATAAATCAGATAATCCCGAAGCCGTAAGACGCTTCGGTGCCTTTGCGAAGATATTGGTATCGGCAAAAACGGCCAAAGGCGCCACCGCAGGAATTGTCTTCTTCAGACCATTCCAGGTCATTGCCGCTACCGTGGATACGAATCCGTCCACACTTGCCGCGGTAGGCACGGAAACAAAAGGAATTCTGTACTGACAAGCAACGTAACGGCTGATATCATGAATGGTTCCGCCTCCCACAGCCAGAATCAGATCGATATCCTCCTCCATGCAGTTCTCCACAATTTCCACTGCATAATTATCAGCATGCAGTCCGGCAGCCTCCAGCACAAGCACCTGGCACCGGTCATAGATTTCCTCCATGATTTCTTCAGTTGCCCGGTATGTGTTGGTATCACAGATCAGCAGCGGGGAAATATATTCCTTCAAAAAGCCGTCCGCCATGGCTTCCTCCAGGGCATCGACCGCCCCTTCCTCAATTAGAATCTCCTTTACATCTACGTGGTGCTCCTTACCGCACCTGCAAGGTCGGCCAAAATCATCCGCATCGACTCGCATTTGGTTCTCTCCTCCTGACTTTCTATAAAATTGCTTTCCGGCAAAAAGCCTTTTCGCTTCTATTTAAAGATACAATAGTACAGTTTGGTATTATACACGATTTTCCGGCAAAAAGCAATCTCTCCGAAGCAATAAAAAAGCCTTCCGATATATACCTGTACCGGAAGGCCTGTGGCTCTTATAAGCTCCAAGATCATTTTTCAATTGCGGCAATCACTTCCACTTCGCAAAGAACATTCTTCGGAAGGGTCTTTACGGCTACGCAGGAACGTGCCGGTTTATTCACGAAATATTTGGCATAAACCTCGTTGAATGCTGCAAAGTCGCCCATATCTGCAAGGAAGCAGGTAGTTTTCACAGCATTTTCAAAACTTGTTCCGGCTTCTGCAAGAACAGCACCCAGATTCTTCATAACCTGTTCAGCCTGTACCTCGATCGTATCACCGGCTACTTCTCCTGTTGCAGGATCTACCGGAATCTGTCCGGATGTAAAAAGAACATCATTTAATATCATTGCCTGGCTGTACGGTCCGATTGCAGCCGGTGCTTTCTCCGTATATACTACTTTCATGTCGGGTTCTCCTTTCGTCTTCGTTTTGTTGTTTTTATTCTATATCAAAATTTTATTAGGGTCAAGCAATTTTTTTGTATATCTAAAGATTCAGATACTGATAGACGATTCCGGAAATGCTTCTGATATTGTCAATGGCCGTATCCTCAGGACAATTCTCGGACATCACACAAAGAATATACGTGGTCTTTGATCCATAGACAATGGCTATATCATGCTGGTTCGTATCCGTTTCTCCGGTTTTGTTTGCAATCTCAATTCCGTCCGGAACTCCCTCCGGAATCTTCCACGTACATTCCTGGTCAAGCAGGATTTCCAGCATTTCCCCGGAAGCCTCCCGACTTACACACTCCCCTTGGAAAATCCGTTCCAGAAGAAGTCCGCAGTCCTTCACCGATGTGGTATTTTTTCCTCCAAGGCTTACGGACTGTGACGAAGAGGGCTGGAGAATGCTCTGCACAGAAGTATCCATATATCCTTCTGTCCGGAGATATGTATTGATAAGCTCCGCCCCTTTCAGAAAATCGTGGCTTTCGGTCTGTAAACGCACGATTTCATTAAAGGATTCATTGTCGCTCACCGCAATCATATTCCAAAGAAGATCGTTCAGCTTCACACTGGTCACATCACTGTCTGCCGGAGCTGATGCTATGTTTCCCTCATTTATGCGTACAGTCTCCATATTATCATAGGAGGCTGCAAGCGCAAAAACTTTAACCAGGCTTGCGGAATACATCGGCCTGTCATTCAGCAGGATTGTTTCTCCCGTACCTAGGTTCTTTACAAAAATGCTCCATTCTCCCGTATATCCGGAAATCATAGACTCCAGCTGCGCTTCTAACGTATCCATCCCCAGTTCATCAAGCCCGGTCACTTTGCCATCGGCATCAACCGGAAAGCCTTCCGACGTTGTTCCTGCCTCCTGCAAAAGCGCGCCATCTGTTCCGCCGAAATAATATCTGCCGTCAAACATCCTGCCGCTGCAGCTCATTTTCAGCTCATGTATCCCTGTTTCCGTAACCAGCCTTCCATTTTCATCAAAGTAATAATACCCGTTCAATGTAAGACCGTCCATTGTAAAATCATCAAAGCAGCGAACCCTGGGAGCACCTGTCATCTTCCCAAGATTCTGAATCATATAAAATCCATCAAAAACCATATCACCGCAGGCAAGGCCGTCCATATGCACCATATGACTGTTTCCGGCAGAAAATCTGCCGTCCGCATCATGGTAGTAATAACCATTCAACGTGGTTCCGTCTATTTCCATATGGTCAAAATAATGGACAGCCGCCGCTTTTTCTTTTGTGCCGTCAGCATTCAGGCAATAAAAGCCGTCGCTCTTCAGCAGGTATTTCCCGCTTCCATCTGTCAGGGGCTTGATCTGAGCCTCCTCTGTGACTGACAAAAGACTCGCATTGTCAACCTCCGCGCCATAAGCAGAAGCAGCCGTACCCAGAGTCAGCAGCACAGCACCTAACAGAATTCCGATTCGTCGAAAGCTCATCTGTGGTTTCATTCAGGTATTCCTCCGATTATTCCACAGTTACAGATTTTGCCAGATTTCTTGGTTTATCCACATCCAGCCCTTTTCCAAGGGAAACATAGTATCCGAAAAGCTGCAGCGGAATGATTGCAAGGGAATTCGTAAAATAGGAACTTGTCTTTGGAATATAGATGACATAATCTGCCGTCTTTTCAATTTCCTTGTGTCCGAAATTGGTCACTGCCATAACAAAAGCCCCTCTTGTCTTCACTTCCACAATGTTGCTGATCGTCTTCGGATAAAGATTCTCCTGAGTAGCCACCGCAACAACCAGAGTTCCTTCCTCGATCAGAGAAATCGTTCCGTGCTTCAGTTCTCCTGCCGCATAAGCTTCCGAATGCACATAGGAGATTTCCTTTAATTTCAGGGAACCCTCCAGGGCAATGGCATAATCCACACCTCTTCCGATAAAGAACATATGGTTTGCGGCCAGATAGCGGTTTGCAAAGCGCTGTATTTTTTCTTTCATACCCAAAAGGGTTTCAATCTGCTCCGGAAGCTGTTCCAGATCGGACTTCAGCTTCAAAAATTCCTCCTGTGTGATCGTTTCCCGGACTTTTGCAAATTTCAGGGCCAGAAGGTACAGTGCTGAGATCTGTGCGCTGTAAGCCTTGGTAGTGGCAACGGAAATTTCCGGTCCGGCCCAGGTATACATGACATTGTCTGCTTCCCTTGCAATGGAGCTCCCCACCACATTTACAATGCCAAGAACACGCACGCCATGGTTTTTGGCTTCACGAAGTGCAGCCAGAGAGTCAGCAGTTTCTCCTGACTGACTGATGATCACAGCCAGTGTACCCTCCTCGTAAATAGGATTTCTGTAACGGAATTCGCTTGCCAGATCCACTTCCACCGGAATCCTTGCCATGCCTTCCAGCACATATTTGCCCGTCATTCCCGCATGATATGCGGAACCGCAGGCAACAATCGTAATCTTTTTGACTGCACGGATTTCCTCGTCACTCATGCCAAGCTCATCGATCACCACGTCATCCTCCCGAAGACGCGGGTTTATGGTATCGCGGACAGCCTTTGGCTGCTCATAGATTTCCTTCAGCATAAAGTGTTCATATCCGCCCTTTTCGGCAGCGTCAATATCCCATTCGATTTTTGCAGCGTTCTTTTCCAGTACATCTCCGTCAATGTTATAAAAACGGATATTTTCTTTAGAGAGGCAGGCAATTTCCTCATTTTCCATATAGTAGACGTTTCTGGTATATTTCAAAACAGCCGGAACGTCCGATGCAATGAGATTTCCCATAGCGCTTGCCCCTACGATCAAAGGGCTGTCCTTACGCGCCGCATAAATGTGATGCGGATGATCCAGAAACATAATTCCCAGTGCATAGGAACCTTCCACTCTGCGCATCACTTTCTCAATGGCCGAAATAGGGTCGCCGTTATAATATTCTGTCAGCAGGTGTACCAGAACTTCCGTATCTGTCTCCGAAAGGAACTCATATCCCTTAACTTCCAGTTTTCTCTTTAATTTCGAATAGTTTTCAATGATACCATTGTGAACCACCACAATCGTATGCTCTTTATTGAAGTGGGGATGCGCGTTGGTATCGGACGGGCACCCGTGAGTTGCCCATCGTGTATGGCCGATTCCCAGGGTTCCGGGCATAGTCTCGCCTCCGTGCGTCAGTTCCTCCAGAACTTTAAGCCGTCCCATAACCTTCTGCATCTCAATTTTTTCGCCGTCAAAAATGGCGATGCCCGCAGAATCATATCCGCGGTATTCCAGCTTGGAAAGCCCATCCAGCAGAATCGGAGCCGCCTGATGCTCGCCAATATATCCTACAATTCCACACATATTCTTATCCTCCTGCTATTCTTCACACAGCCTCGCATGAATTCATAATCCTTCTGCTGTGCGAAAGCAAAATACACTCAAAAGTATACCTTAAATTTCTCATCTGTCAAGTTTCTCAGTCTTCTTCCAAAACTCCTGCAAAAATCTCTCCAGACTGTCCAGACGGCACTTTTTCAGATCCGCCCATTCCACCGGGAAAAGATTACGATAATCTGCTTTTCCAAAACGGTCATCCAGAAGCAGGATCATCCCCACATCCTCCTGTGTGCGGATCACACGGCCGGCAGCCTGTAACACTTTATTCATTCCCGGATAACGATATGCATAATCAAAACCGCTTTCACCGCGGCCGTCATAATAGTTCTTCAGGATTTCCCTTTCATTTCCGATCTGAGGCAGGCCGGTTCCTACCACGATTGCTCCGATGAGGCGATCCCCCATCAGGTCAATCCCTTCGGAAAAGATTCCGCCCATCACACAAAACCCGAGAAGCGTTTTCCCCCGAATCCGGAATTCCGCCAGAAACTCCTCCCTCTCCTGTTCATTCATGGAAGAACTCTGGCGGATGCAGCGTACCCAGTCAGCAGAGAATTCCTGTTCATATACCTGATAAACATCCTCCATTAATTTATACGAGGGAAAAAATACCATATAATTGCCCTTTTTCTGCCATGCTGTCCTGGCAATGTATTCGGCAATCCTGCGATACTCTTCATAATTTCTTCTTGTATAACGGCTGCTTACATCCATAGCAGCCAAAATGCAGCGTTTCTCCTTCTCAAAGGGGGACTGCACATAAATTCCATAATCATCCTTCCGGATACTCAGAAGCTTCCTGTAATAGGACATAGGAAGCAGTGTGGCGGAAAAGAAAACGGTGCTGACACCCTTTTTCAGATACTCTCCCAGATTGGAAGCCGGATTCACGCAAAACAGCTTCATGCGGAATTTTCCATCTTCACCGTTCTCCGTATATACTACATAATTTTCATCCACAAGCTCTGAAATATTCAAAAAATCCCGCACACAAAAATAAAAATCCAGAATTCCGTCTACGGCCTCCTCGCTGGGCGGTTCCTCCAGCAGCTTATCCATCTCCCCCTGCAAACTCAAAAGACAGAGGGGCAGCGCACCTGGATTTTCCAGAACACGGTACTCAACACATTCCTTTTTCAGCTCCAGAAGCTGTTTATTCACCCGGTCCAGTGCCCTGGTAATTCTCTGGCTGTATGGTTTGATAAATTTTCTGACTTCCAGTACCTCCTCCTTACAAATAGAGGCGCTGTACATCTCCCGTCCGCGTTCCACCAGATTGTGAGCCTCGTCAATCAGAAACAGATACTCCCCGGATATATTCTCCCCGAAAAAGCGTTTCAGGTGTACATTGGGGTCAAATACATAGTTATAGTCACAGATGATCCCATCCGTCCATACTGCCAGATCCAGGCACATTTCAAAAGGGCATACCTGCCATTTCTGCGCCTGATTTTTGATTGTCTCCCGGTCAAAGGTCTGTTCTGTGGTCCACAGCTCATAAACTGCGTCATTCACCCTGTCAAAGTGTCCTCTGGCATACGGGCAGGCCCCGGGATTACACTCCGGCTTCTCGCAGAAACAAAGCTTTTCCTTGGCAGTGATCGTGATCACCTTAAACTTCAGTCCATTCTGCTGTAATATGGAAAATGCTTCTTCCGCAACTGTTCTGGTAATCGTCTTGGCTGTCAGGTAAAAGATTGTTTCTCCCTTTCCCTCGCCTACGGCACGAACAGCCGGAAATACCGTAGACATGGTTTTTCCCACACCTGTAGGTGCCTGGATAAAAATTTGCTTTCCTGCACAGATTGTGTGGTAGACACTGCTGACCATCTTTCTCTGTCCTTCACGGTAAGGAAACGGAAACTCCAGGCCCTCCATAGACCGGTTTCGTTCCTTCTTCCAGGAAAGCCGGTAGGAAACCCACTTGTGGTAGGAATCCAGCAGATCCTGATACCAGGTCTCCAATTCCGGGAAAGAAAATGTCTCCCGGAACCGCCGGATTTCTTCCGTATCCAGATTTGCATAAGTCATCTGGATATCAATTTCCGCAAGACCTTCCATCTCTGCATAAATCTTTGCATAGCACATGGCCTGGGCACGGTGTACCGGTACGGGCTCTTCCAGGTTCCTGACATTCCCATAGATTCCCTTGATTTCGTCAATTGCTGTTCTGCCTTCTTCCGTAAAAATACCGTCTGCACGGCCTTCTACCAGAAGAGTCAGATCCTCATATTCCGTTTCTTTTTTCAGGGAAACCTCCGGGCGGTAATTGCTGCCCATCTGTTTCTGTATCTTTCTGTGAAGCCGTCCTCCCTTCAGCATGGCCTCCTTATCTCCGGAGCCTCTCCTACTGTCCAGATCACCGCTTCTTAAAATAAACTCCACCAGATTTCGCACGGAAATACGGATAACTGGTTTTTCCATAAACGCTCCTGCCTTTGTACCTTCTATTTTGCTTGTGCCTGAGCCATTTACCATCCCCGCAGCGGCGGACAGCTTCCGCACAGCTCATTGCCAACGCGTATATTATACACGATACAAAAGCATATGACAATGAAAACAGGCGCACATCCCCCCTGGAGATATGCGCCCTTGCATGTATTTTAGATCTATTCAGTTCAAATCAAAGTCCGCAAATATCTGTTATGCAACTGCAAATTTAGCGATGGTTTTGTTAAAGTTCTTGTCTTCCCCATAGCATTTTACAGTCATAACCTTTGTCAGATCCATACTCAGAATTCCGAGAATGGATTTTGCATCAATAATAATCCGGTTGTAGAAGATATCAATATCAAAATCGCATTTGCTTGCTGCATTTACAAACTCCCTTACGTCATCTGCTGCCTGAAATTTAATCTGACACTCTGTCATGATCAATCATCCTCCTTATGCAAAATCGCAATTTGTTTTAATCAGCTGTTTCAGCTATAAACGGTTCATTTCTGTAACCGATTACAGCTTATGCGTATTTTGCCATTTCTGGAATCTATTGTCAAGACTGTTAATAATTTCTTTAAATTTTTCAACATTATTCACAGAATTTGAATATTTATCCAAAAAAGATTCGTCACTAAATCCCATATCTTATCAGGCATATTCCTGTCAGAACAGCAAGTACACCGAATAAAATAAAGGAATCTCATGGAAATTCCGGCATATTGGAACGAAATTTCAGCGGAAGGAGCTGCTGCTGGAGCCGGGGATTCTTCCGTTCCTGAATGGTGATGCTGCGGCAAAAACTCTTCCAAAGCTCCTCATATTCTTCTGTTTCGGTCAATGCACCGTCCTTCTCAGCCTGCAGAACAGCACCTTTCTGTATGGAACAGCTCCCGCCTTTGGGGTGGAGCAGTACTTTCTTCCGCCCCTCATCATAAATCATCCAGTTCTCATTTGGAAAACGGTCCGAAAAATGGGGAGCCAGCATTTCCAGCACATCATTTTCGGGTGTGATCCGGGAATAAAGAACACTTCCGCCAATCTCCCGGAAACGCACAAATCCATAATATCTGTGCAGCTCATGCCAGACCTTGATCCGAAGCCTGGAAACCTGATTCACATCAGGGTCGGCCAGATTCTCCATCACCCGCCTGTCGCATCGCCTGCCCGAAAGTGCCTGCCAGAGCACCCGAAAAACCAGCGTTCCTTTATCCGGATGGACAGACACTGCCGTATAACACACCGCTTCATAGACAGCAAACCCCAGCTTGTCCCGTACGGTCCGCAAAACCTTCCCCGCCTTCTCACTGTCGGAAGGAACAGGGATTACTGTCGTAAAAAATTCCGGACATTCCGGTTCTTTTACAGAGATTTCCACAGTCTTCCCACGGACACACCACAGCCATCCTTCATAAACGGCGGTAAAAATCCCTTCCATGCTGTCCTCACAAACAAAGATCATTTTCTCATATTCCATAGCGTTATCCTCCGATTCCTGCCTGCATAAGCGTCTGGTCATCAAACAAAGATAACTGGCGGTAAGTCACCTCTGAGGGATGCACCGGAAGCTTCTCCCTCGGGTCCAGCATGTTCCGTACAATATAATCCTCCTCCAGCTTCGTAGGATACATCATCCTTCCATTACAGGTAATAAAGTACAGTGCCCGCTTAAGAACCACACCGATTTTCTTCAGGTCATGGAAGTCCAGGGAGTGATACCGCCGTGCCCCCAGAATCCTGGATGCGGATTTCTCTCCGATACCCGGTACACGCAGAAGCGTCCGGTAATCTGCCGTATTGATCTCCACAGGAAAATATTCCAGATGGCCAATGGCCCAGTCACACTTCGGATCCAGAAGAAGGTTGAAATTAGGGTGCTTCTCTGACAAAAGCTCCTGTGCCCGGAATCCATAAAACCGCAGCAGCCAGTCTGCCTGGTACAGCCTGTGTTCCCGAAGAAGCGGCGGCCCCTGGGGCAGCATAGGAAGTGCACTGTCCCGGTTCACTGACACAAATGCGGAATAGAAGACACGCTTCAGGGAATATTGCTGATACAGTGATTCTGCTACGGATACGATCTGATAGTCGCTCTCTCCCGTCGCCCCGATGATCATCTGTGTACTCTGGCCTGCAGGGACGAATTTTGGTGCATGGCGGTACAGCACCAGTTCCTGCTTATTCTCCATATGCCGTACCTGAATCTGCTTCATCGGCTTCAGAATGGTTCTGCGGCTCTTATTGGGAGCCAGGCGCTTCAGTCCCTCTGCAGTTGGCAGCTCCAGATTCACACTCATCCTGTCCACCAGAAAGCCTGCCCGTTCGATCAGATCCGGAGAAGCCCCCGGAATCGCTTTCATATGGATATATCCCTGAAAATGATATTGCCCCCGAAGAATCTCTACAGCTCTGATCATCTCCTCCATAGTGGCATCGGGGCTGCCTTTCACTCCGGAGCTTAAAAATAATCCTTCTATATAATTACGTCTGTAAAATTCAATCGTAAGCCTGCTGATCTCCTCAGGAGTGAAGCTGGTACGCACTACATCATTGGATGCACGGTTCACACAGTATTTGCAGTCAAATACACATTCATTCGTATACAAGACCTTCAAAAGGCTGATGCATCGTCCGTCTCCTGCAAAGCTGTGGCAGATTCCGGCATGGATGCTGTTGCCGATCCCGCTGCCGTCCCCGCTTCGATCCACACCGCTGGATGTACAGGCGACATCATACTTCGCCGCATCTGACAAGATTTCCAGCTTCTCCATGATACTCATTGATTCCTGAATAACCATTTCGTCCTCCAAACATTTGTTCTTTCTTGAATTATATTTCAAACATCTGTTCGTGTCAAGGCAATAAAACGGGACGAACTATATTTTTAAGTGAAATCTCTGACAAATTTTCACAAATACAATGCAGACTCCAAAAAAGCCGTCTCATACAAAAAAAGAGCCCCGGTAATGAATAAAACCCGAGACTCTTTACATTTTTTTAAGCCTGCAAATACAAATCTGCAGACTCTGATAATAAGACTGCCTTTAAATCTGTGTGATTACAAAAATATCATAAATCGCTTTTACCGCACGCTCAAATTCATCATTGGATACCCCGATGATGATATTCAACTCACTGGAACCCTGGTCGATCATCTTGACATTCACATTGGCATGTGCCAGTGCGGAGAAAATTCTTCCGGCAGTTCCTCTCTGGGATTTCATCCCGCGGCCCACAACAGCGATCAGTGCCAGGTCAGATTCCATTTCCACAAAATCCGGCTGTACGGCACGATGGATTCCTGCAATGACCTGCTGCTCTTTTTCTTCAAATTCATCCTGATGGACATAGACAGTCATCGTATCAATACCGGAGGGAACATGTTCAAAGCTGATTCCCTGGTCTTCAAATACCTGCAGGATTTTTCTCCCGAAACCGATTTCGCTGTTCATCATGGACTTTTCGATATTGATGGAGCAGAATCCCTTTTTACCGGCAATTCCGGTGATGACATAGCGCGGTTTCTTACAGGTACTCTCTACAATGAAAGTACCTTTGTCCTGGGGACGATTGGTATTACGGATATTGATCGGGATTCCTTCCTTACGCACAGGGAAAATGGCCTCTTCATGAAGAACCGTAGCGCCCATATAGGAAAGCTCACGGAGCTCTCTGTAGGTAATGGTATCCATAGCTACAGGATTATCCACGATTCTTGGGTCTGTTACCAGAAAACCGGAAACATCGGTCCAGTTCTCGTAAACATCTGCACGGATAGCCTTGGCTACCAAAGAACCGGTTACATCAGAACCGCCTCTGGAGAAGGTCTTCACCGTACCGTCCTCCATAGCACCGTAAAACCCCGGAATGACCGCACGTTCACATTTGGCAAGTCTCTTTCCAAGCAGCTTATCGGTCTTCTCCGGATCAAAATTCCCGTCTTTGTCAAAACGGATCACAGAAGCCGCATCCACAAAATCATAGCCAAGATAAGCAGCCATCACCTTTCCATTCAGAAATTCTCCGCGGGAAGCCGCATATTCGCGGCCTGCCTGTGCTTTAAAATCTGTTTCGATCTGCTGGAATTCCTCTTCCAGAGAAAGGCTCAGGCCCAGCCCCCGAATGATCTCATAATACCGTTCTTTAATGGCAGAGAGCTGCTGGCTGAAATCTTCACCTGCTGCTGCAGCATCATAGCACTGGTACAGCATATCTGTTACCTTGGTATCTCCGCCAAATCTTTTCCCCGGCGCAGACGGCACCACATAGCGCCTGCTCTCCTCGCTTCTGATAATCTCTCCGACCTTTTCAAACTGCTCCGCATTTGCAAGGGAGCTTCCGCCGAACTTTACAACTTTTTTCATAATCCTGCTCCTCGTAACTAAACTTTTCGCATCTGTTCACCATTTTCCCGGTATCTTCTCCGCTGCTTCCTGACGAACAGTTACTCTTTTTTTCTTTACGTTAAAATCGAATATATTGTATTGAAAATGCGAAGGTTTTGCAAGTGTTTCTTTAACATAAGAAAGAAAATTGTGATATTCCACAAGCCTGCACCTTCGCGGTTCCCTTTCCATATCTAAAATGCCAATATCCATTTTGGCACCCTGAACGAAGATCATCGCTGACATGCGCCTGATATTTTCCGGCATCCCTTATCCGGAAAAATCCGTAACGCCGCAGACCGTCAGCACATCTCCTTCCACCCGGAAATGTACATCCTTTCCCCCAAATGCCAGTCCGTAAATCCGTCCGGGATCTTTCTGGTAGCCCGGCCGGGGATCACCCGCCAGTACCTCAGTCAGGGCTTTCCTGCTTTCTGTCGGAATCATTTCCAGCCATTTATCCGGAAATACTACCGTTAGCCCGGAATAGGAAATCCGATCCGTAAATCCTCCCGAGGCATCCGGATGGCTGTCCACATATGGCAGATATGGTTTGATATCATAAATAGGCGTTCCATCCATCATGTCTGCGCCCGTTACATGAAGGACAGGGCCAAGTGCTCTGTCCATTTCAATCCTCTCCAGCTTCACGGATGACAGCCCCAGGGCATTCGGCCGGAAGGGGGAACGGGTGGCAAATACCCCTTTGCGGATATTTCCCCCAAGCTTTGGCGGACGCACAGTCGGTGACCATGTATCCCTGACATTTTCCGAAAACTCCCAGATCAGCCACAGATACGTATATTCCTCCAGGCCGCGGACAGCTTCCGGCACACGGTATTCCGGCTCAAACACGATCTGCGCCTTCAGTGACTCAATCCGGCTGCTCTGATGAGGAATCCCGAATTTCGTAGGAAAGTCCGTATGAATCCGGGCTATCACTTTCATGGTCAGCCCCTGTGTTTCTTTCTGCAGCTCAGGTGTTGTGGTATTTTCCACAATCTCTTTATCATTCATCGGCCGTCTCTCCGTTCAGCACTTTTCCCATCCTGATGATGGACTCTTTTACGAGTTTCTGAAAAGGGGCCCCGATCCTGTCCGCAGTCTCCTGAACCTCCTCATGGGAAAGGGGCTGATCCGACATTCCGCATGCCTTATTCGTGATGCAGGAAATCCCGCAGATTTTCATTCCCATATGATTCGCCGCCACTGCCTCGCAGGCAGTGCTCATACCAACGGCATCCGCACCCAGGACCCTTGCCATCCGCACTTCCGCAGGTGTCTCATACGCCGGGCCGCTGAACTGAAGATAAACGCCTTCCTGAAGAGGGATATGCAGATCTTTCGACGTTTCCCGAAGGATCCTTTGCAGGCTTTTCTCATAAACCTCACTCATATCACAGAATCTCGGCCCCAGTTCTTCTATATTCATGCCAATCAAAGGGGAAGGAACAAACGAAGCAATCTGGTCTTTGATCAGCATCAGATCACCCGGGCAAAAATCGTAATTCACCCCGCCCGCCGCATTGGTGAGAAACAGAATCTCCGCACCCATCATTTTCATCAGCCGTACCGGAAGGACCACCATATCCATGGAATATCCTTCGTAATAATGGACACGCCCCTGCATAGCTGCCACAGGAACACCGCCCACATATCCAAATAAAAACCTGCCCGCATGTCCCGGAACCGTAGATACAGGAA
Organism: Eubacteriales bacterium; assembly: GCA_030524545.1. Lineage (GTDB taxonomy): Bacteria > Bacillota > Clostridia > Lachnospirales > Lachnospiraceae > Blautia_A. The sequence goes on along the minus strand of JAUNGM010000009.1, from coordinate 110,503 downwards.
ATCCTTCAATCTCGCTGTACTCCAGCGTCTGAACAACCCTGATCTCTTCTCCAAAGCCGCCAAGTCCTGAGCCAAGAACCAGAGCAACCTGCGGCCTGAAATCTATTTTTTCTCTGACACTCCTGTAACAGCGCATCAATTTTTCATATACAGGATTCATATTGCTTCCTCCTTATCTCTGCTTTTGTCCTTATCATAACATGAGCATTCCAAAAAAACAATCGGGCCTGCAGCCGCACAATCCTTCTCCTTTCCATATCACTCCTGTGTGTCTCTCAACGAAAAGCACCCGGCAGTCGCTTAAGTCCTGCCGGGTACTTTTCTATAGTAAATGAAAATAGGGGGGATGTATTTCAAACGAATTATTCGCCAAGGCCGCTTTCAATCAGCTCTGCAAGTTTCGCAAGATCTGTTTCTTCATTTTCGCCGTCGCAGCAAAGCTCGATCTCTGTGCCGCATTTGATCGCTGCTGCCATAATGTTCAGGATACTTTTTGCTACAATTGTTCTGTCACCGACTTTAATAAGAACATTGGATCTGCATTTGCCTGCTTCTTTTGCCAGAATACCTGCCGGTCTTGCATGAAGGCCGGATTCATTTTTTACTACGATTTTTTTGGATACCATATGATTTTTCCTCCTTATTCAACAATATAATTAAGCTTCTACACCAAAATGTTCAAACAGAATCTTCTCTGCTTCTGCGCTCCACAGGCCTCTGTTCTTCTTGCATACTTCATCCAGTTTCTTGAATAACGGGTCTGTCTTTCCAAGCTCCTCGAAATCTGTGATTGCAGTCAGAGGCATATCAAACTGAGTATAGGTCAGTTTCTTTCCGCCGGGGATTTTCGGCAGGTTCATAGTAGCATCTGCGATACTGTCGATACCGCCGACATGTGTTACCATAACGGCCGGCTCAATCTTTCCTGCTGCTGCAAGAGTGTTGGCCTCGATCAGGTCGTCGTTGTTTCCTCCGGTGGTTCCTACGATATGTGTGCTGATGTAATGTACATTGTACATATTCAGTTCAGAAGTAAACTGGTTGTCTGTCGGGCCTGCAAAGAAGTTCATGCAGCCGTCAAATGCCAGAAGCTTATCGCACATTTCTACAACAGGCCGGATCGGAAGCATTACAAAAACATCATCATAGCCTTTGCCGTCTGTGATCGCTCTCAGTTCTTCTACAGGATCTGCCATTTTTGCAGTATTGACATACAGCAATTCTACGCCGTTGGCTGCCGCTTTCTCCGGAGAGATCACTTCTGCCGCACGTGCCAGCTTTGCATCATCAATATCGGTAACTACAATGCGTTTCGGACGGTTTTCGATCTGGATACCGTAGGTGATCATACCAAGTCCCATCGGTCCGCATCCGCCTGCTACTAAAATGTTTCCGTCCGGTTTTGTTCCGGTTGCAAGGTCATGGTTTCTCTTGTTTGTGTGGTAGTTTCCGTGATAACCGCCGATACAGCAGCTCATCGGCTCGCCGAGGGATGCTTCAAAGAAGCTGTCGCCGTCGTACGGCATCAGGCATCCAAGCTCCATTACTTCGTGAGGAATGATGCAGTAAGTGCATGCACCGCCGAAGAACTCATAGGAATATCCGGGAGAAGCAAGGCTTCCTTTGTAGTTCAGTGCAGGCTGCTGTGCGAATTTCATGCCAGGCTTAAACTGATCTTTCCATTTTTCACCGACTTCTACGATCACACCGGCAAATTCATGTCCTACGATAACAGGGTTGGTATCAATATTCTGCGGTGCTCTTTTATGTCTCTTTCCCTGCTCTACCAGTTTGTAGGTGGACATGCAGATACTGTCGCTCATAACTTTTACAAGGATCTCATCGTCTTTGATTGCCGGTAATTCAAATTCTTCCAGTCTTAAATCTCTTTCTCCATACAGTCTGACTGCTTTCGTTTTCATAATTTCAATCTCCTTTTCATAATCTCTGATCTCTATATCTGACATCTGGTTTTTCAATGATTACATCTTCTCAATGATGACCTGTTCCTTCAATGTATCTACCAGTTCCTTTGCAGGCGGCTTGGTTCCGATGGTGGTTACTGCCCCCGCGGAAACAGCCATGCTGAGACGGATCATTTCCTCTTCCGGAAGCTTTTCATCCCAGGAGTAGGCAAGTGCTGCTACCATCGCATCTCCTGCGCCTACGGTAGAGTGTGCTTTTACGGACAGTGCCGGGCATTTTGCCGTAGTTTCTTTCAGGACGAACATAGCACCGCTTTTGCCCATGGATACGGCAATTGTTCCTACACCCTTTTCCGTAAATTTCTTCGCGATCTTCAGAAGCTCCTCTTCCGATGCTCTGTAATCCATATCTGCATATTCTTCCAGTTCTACACGGTTCGGTTTGATGATATCCGGTCCGGCTTCCAGTCCCTGGCGGAACAGTTCGCCGTCTGCATCCAGCAGGACTTTAGATCCTTTTTCATGGACTGCACGGATGATTCTGGCATAAGTATCTTTGGGAACCCCTGCCGGAATGCTGCCTGACAGGACAAACAGAGAATCAATTCCTGCATAGCCCAGAAGTTTCTTCATCAATTCTTCAATCTTATCTTCCGTGATGGTCGGGCCAGGCTCATTTAACTCTGTCAAAGCTCCGTTTTCTTCAAAAACCTTGGTGTTGGTTCTTGTTTCTCCGTCAACCCAGATAAAATCACTTTCGATGCCTTTTTCTTTCAGCACGCTGGCAATGGTACGTCCGTTGTTACCTCCCAGAAAGCCGGTAGCAATGGTATGTCCGCCAAGTTCGCAGATGGTCTTGGAAACGTTGATTCCCTTTCCTCCTGCATCATATTCTACTTTTTTAATGCGGTTCAGACCTCCCTGTACCAGTGCATCGATTTCTACGGTCTTATCAATCGCCGGGTTCATAGTCACTGTAATAATCATGCCTTACTCCTTTCCCTGCTGTGCAGGTGTTCTACAATTTTCCTGCATCGCAGGTCATCTTCTCTCCGATTTTAACACCGGTTTTATTTAAGCTTCTATCTCAGCTTCTCTTATCTCTGCTTCACGTCCTTAACTGTTTAGTTTCCGGAAAGCATTCTGTATACTGTATCAACATCACCCTTGATCAGCTCTTCTGTTGCTTCCGGTGCCAGCATCTTATCTGCGATTACGGCAAGAATCTGAAGATGTTCTTCACCAACGCCTGCGATGCCTATCACAATATTCACTTTTTCAGCACCCCACTCTGTTCCTTCCGGGAAAACCATAACAGCAATTCCGGATGCCTTGATCTCCTTTTTTGCAGATTCTACGCCATGCGGAAGTGCAAGGCCGTTTCCCATAAAGGTGGAGAAAGATTTTTCTCTTTCCAACATTGCCTCAACATACGGCTGATCCACATATCCGCTGTCTACCAGCATCTGGCCTACCTCACGGATGACATTTTCCTGTGTGTCTGCCTTGCATCCTACCTTAATGTTTTCGCGATATAACAGCTCCTTCTTTACTGGTTCCGCTTTCGGTTCTTCTTTTTTCTTTCTGAAAAACATTTGAAATCCTCCTTATCACTATTTTCATATTTTTTTGTGTTGTCCGTTGTTCTTTATGAGCCTATTATAGTGCCTTTTATATATAAATTTCAACTCAAAGAAGCTGGGATTTGGCGTCATCCGATAGTGCCAAATTCCATTTGACAAGTCTAAAAAAAAGAAAGAACTTCCCTCCGAAGACGGCAGTTCTTTCTCATAATCATTCCTTTAATTATCAGCATTTTATGCTCTCCCGGTTTCAGATACGGGAAATATACTTACTAAAAAACTTCTTCAGATGTACGGACAGCGCACTGCGGATCTTCTCCTTATCTCCGGTAAGGACCGTATCCATAAACTGATAATCCTCAATCAGAATACTGCTGATATACCCCAGAATCTCGCTGTTGATCTTCAGATTTTCATCTACAGGCAGGAGCATGATGAATACCACCTGGATTCCTTTAAAATAAGAATCCTGAAATGGCTGCAGATCCTTGGTCATGCATACGGTAAAGCTTGGACGTACAACACCCTTCGTCCTGGTATGAAGGAGTGCAAAGCCGAATTCCGCAAAAATCTGCGATGCAATCTTTTCTCTCTTCCGGATATCCTCCTGAATCATCTCGCCTCTGTCTCTATAAGGGGACAGCTTCTCTCCGATGGCGATCAGAAGCTCCTCAAAAGTGATATAATTGTCCACTTTGAAAAACTCCATATATTTAATGACCGCATTCACCTGTGCTGCTACCAGGTTGATTTCTTCCAGCTCTACGGTGAACTCATTTTCTTCTTTATGCTTCTGCGGCATCCGCTCATAGCTGTAGACCATTTTTCTCACCTGCTCCATATCCTCTTCATTCAGCAGAGGATTCACAAAAACGGCAGGAGTATCCATCGGATCCATCGGAATGCTGGAAACAAAGAAATCCACCTTTCCGGCAATGTACGGGGTAATATCTTTCTTGCCGTATGTTGTGATCACTACCCTGTCTTTAAACGCTTTTTCCAGCTTGGTGGACATAAGCCTGGAAATCCCGATACCGCTGGAGCAGACCACTCCCATATGTACCTGACGGATGTTCTCGCTCTTCCCCTCCAGGCGCACCATGGCAGCGCCGAAATGCACGGTCAGAAAACCGATTTCTGCCTCAGGAACCTCTTTTCCGATCCAGCTGCCGAGTACCTCTGCTACTTTTTTACATTTCACAAAGGTATCGTGATAGTCCTTTTTAATGTCCTCCAGAACAGGATTGCTGATCTGCATCCCATGAAGGATCCGGATAAACGTCGGCTGTAAATGAGCCAGAAGACCCTGGATAAATTCCTCATCCTGCTTCAGGAGAAACCCATTCTGTTCATCAAAAGTATCGATCATCTCATTTACAAGCTGCTGCAGCTCCCTGTTTTCCAGCTCCAGGGTTTTCTGTCCGTTCCACTGGATCTTCTCATGTTTTGCTCCTTTAATATGCAGGCATATATAGGAAACCTCCACAGGGGGAATTTCAATTTCGAATTCCTCTTCCAGCTCCTGCACGATCCTTTCTGCCAGGATGTATTCCTCATCCCTTGGCATCTCATGATTCCATCCGGCATCCGCCTCCATTATCTCGTTTTTCAAGATCCTGTTAATGGCAATGGTAATATGGATGACCAGACCGATATAAGAATTTTCCGTCAGTGACATGACCCTGGCATCGTTCATTCCGATAATACAGTTTACGACTCTCTTCAGAATATCATCATTCAGGATCTGGCCGATATTACTCTGCTGCAGGCCATCGCAGACGCCCGAATGATCCTCCTCGTTTTCGTAGGCATCATGGAGCATCTTGGTATCTATATTCTCATTGATAAACGCACGAATTGCTCTCCTGTAGCTTCCTTCGCTCCCCTCCACGGCAATTCCGCTTCCCGGTTTGCGGACAACCGACAGGTCATAGCGGTTCAGCCACTCTTCAATCGCCTCCAGGTCTCCGCTCACCGTAGCCTCGCTGACCTTAAACTTGCTGCTGTAATAAAACAGCTTTTTCAGGCCTTTATCCTTAAGGATTTCCAGAATCAGGCGTTTCCGCCGGTCTTCCCGGTTGCTCACATCATAGGAATCGCCATTGGTAATATCCGAAAAAAGCCGGTCTTTTTCTTCCTGGCTTCCCTCCAGCCAGATTCCCACCCCGGTCTTTGACATAAAGGTGATATCATATGACTTCAGGCTGCTGCCCATATACTCCAGCTCCCGCTGAACGGTCCGCTTGCTGACCCCCACCTGCTCTGCCAGATTTTGTACCGACATTGTCTGGTTTTCCTTCAGCATAATACTCAGAATCTGTTTCGTCCTTGGTGTAAATTCCATTGTTTCACCTGTTTCTTTCCTTTATGGTATTGATCAATTTGTCAAATGCTTCTCCGCCCATGAGACTGTCAACCGCAAAAATTTCCATTTCTTTTGTTCCATCCGGAAGGAGACGGAGAAAATCCTTCTGACAGACGATCAGATCCAGGCTCTTCGGTATCTGATCCGAAGCATATGCCTGTACCGCAACACCCTGAATCCCATTCTGTGCAAGTTTCCTGCGAAAGAGCGCAGCTCCCATTGCACTGGAGCCTACTCCTGCATCACAGACAAATCCAATATTTTTTAATGGCATCCGCGTTTCCTCCTTTATCGGTTCTACTATTGGTTCTTCTATCAGCTCTTCTGTTAATTCTTCTGTCGGTTTTTCCGTTGGTTTTTCCGTTGATTCTTCTATCGGTTCTTCTGTCAGTTTTTCCGTTGATTCTTTCATTGGTTTACTGTTTTCTCTTCGCTGTCTCCGAAACCCAAGTACAAGCAGACTTCCGGCAAATGACACGGCAGCCGATACAGCAATTCCCCCTGCTGCCGTAAGCAGGTTCTCTTTGCCTGCCATAATAAGGATCGTAATGATGCTTCCCGGAGACACCGGAGCCGTCACTCCCACATGCAGCAGTTCAAAACAAAGGGTTCCGGCTGCTCCTCCCGCGATCAGAGGCAGCAGCAGCCACAGATTTGCAAGAACATAGGGAAAATAAACTTCATGAATTCCTCCTGCTCCCTGGGCAAACAGGGCCGTTCCGTATTCTCCTCTCCGTTCCCGTTGCGTCAGAAAAAGCGCCAGGAGCATTCCAAATCCGGGGCCGGGATTGGATTCCAGAAGAAACAGCACGGATTTTCCGCCCTCCTGAATCTGGTTCATTCCCAGGGGAACCAGCATTCCGTGGTTGACAATATTATTCAGGAAAAACACCTTCATCGGTTCAATAAAAACATTGGCAAGGAGAAGCAGACGATGCTCGATCAATGCTTTCAGACATCCCGAGATCCCCTCTGCCCACCAGGTAACTGCCGGTTCCAGAATATAATACCCCAGGACTGCGAGAAGGCTTCCCAGTATTCCGATCAGCAGATTACCGGCCAGCATCTGAAGGCTGGAGCCGACACGTTCCTTCATACGGCTTCCCGCGTACTTCCATACCGCTCCGCCCACAGGACCTGCGATCATCGCTGCCAAAATCCCCACATGAACATCCGCAGTCAGAACGCCTGCCACCATAAGGACTGCAAGGATTCCTCCGCTGCGTCCGGCGATTTTTTCTCCGCCCACATATCCGATGCAGGTGGGCAGGACCACTTCATAGACAAGCTGAGAGATGTTATAAAGCTTTTCATTTGGAAACCATCCCTGTTCCTGAAAAATTACGGAAAGCAGGCCGATAAAAAGAAACAGGCCGATATTTCCCATAAAGATGCTGCTGTAAAATTTTCCGATATCATGTAAACGCTTATTCATAATCATTATCCGCCTGTATTTTATTTTTATCAGTGCTTTCTTCCACACAATTCCATCCTGTTTATGACACCACAAGGCACGCGGCTGATTCCTCAGTGCCCGTCCTTCAGACCGGACATCAGAATCACTCTGCGTGCCTCTTTTATCATATCATTCCCCAAACGTTACCGCAACACCGGTATTATTTTTTAAAAAATTGTCCACCATTTAGGTACCCGATATCTTATATTTTATTTTTAGTTATTTGCTTTCAGTTCTTCTACCAGAGTCTCATACTCAGGAGCTGCCAGGAAGTTTGTAATCAGCACCAGCTTCGCATTCGGATTGCTGTGTGCTGCGCGCTCTCCAAGCTCCTGATGTGTTACAACGATCTGTACATCCTGCGGGATGGAAGAAACCGGAGTATGGATGACCTCAATACCTTCGATTCCGGCTGCCGCGATCTTCTTTTTCAGTACGGTAGCGCCCATGGCACTGGAACCCATACCTGCATCACATGCAAATGCGATCTTGCTTACTTTGCCCATTTTTGCCGGAGCTGCTGCCGGGGCTGCCGTTTTGATGCCCTTTGCCTGGCTCTTCATAGCATCTTTCTTCTGCTGTGCTTCCTCAAGGCTTGCATCCTTGCTCATGAATTTCAGGATCGGAAGAGAAATTACAAAAGAAACAACCGTTGCTACAAGTACACCGAGGATAATTCCAAGGTAGCTGTGACGTTCTGCCATCATCATGATCGCAAGAATACTTCCTGGAGAAGCCGGAGCTGTCAGGCCGACACCCATCAGGTTGAAAACAAACACACCGCTTGCGCCGCCTGCGATTACGGAAAGGATCAGCAACGGGTTCATCAGGATGTATGGGAAGTAAATTTCATGAATACCGCCCAGGAAGTGGATGATCACAGCACCGGGAGCAGAACTCTTTGCACTTCCTTTTCCTGCGATACAGTAAGCCAGCAATACACCAAGGCCAGGGCCAGGGTTTGCTTCCAGTAAGAAGAATACGGATTTTCCAAGTTCTTCTACCTGTTTGATTCCCATCGGAGATAAGATTCCGTGGTTGATAGCATTATTCAGGAACAGAACCTTTGCAGGTTCAATGAAAACACTTGTCAGCGGCAGTAAGCCGTGGTTTACGAAGAAGCCTACACCAGCTTCCATTGCACTGTTCAGTACGCCTACCAGCGGGGTGATTCCTTTCATTGCCAGGAGGCAGAGGATCGCACCGATGATACCAAGGGAGAAGTTATTTACCAGCATTTCAAATCCGGCTTTTACTTTATTCTCCATAAATTTGTCAAATTTCTTGATAACCCATGCGGACAGAGGACCTACGATCATTGCTCCGATGAACATCGGCACATCAGATCCTACGATAACACCCATGGTGGCAATAGCACCGATAACGCCGCCGCGCTGTCCTGCCACTACATTACCGCCTGTATAAGCGATCAAAAGCGGCAGAAGCATCTGGGACATTGGGGAAATTAATTTTGCGAATGTTTCATTGGGGATCCAGCCTGTTTCCAAAAACAACGCTGTGATCAGGCCCCACGCGATAAAGGCACCGATATTTGGCATTACCATTCCGCTCAAAAATCTGCCGAAAAGCTGAACTTTTTCTTTCATTGATTTCACACCTCTTCTTTTTCTTTTTTACGATTGCTCGTTTTTCATTTTTCGTTTTCATTAGAGGAGTGACTGGCCAATCAATCTCTGTTTCATGAGCTTATTATAAACGCCGCCGGTGCCATTTTTCAACTAATAGAAAAAGAGATTTGGCACTAAGGTTTAATGCCAAATCTCTTCTTGACGCTATCCAGACGGTACTATTCTTTTGGCCGTCCCATCTGGACATTTCTGCGGTATTCCGACGGTGAAACGCCGCAGACGCTTTTGAAGGTCTTCATAAAATGTTTCTCATTTTCATAACCGACCTTCTGGCTGATGTCAATGATCTTCTCATCCGTCTCCTCCAGAAGCCGCTTAGCCTCCCGGATACGGATCATCTTCAGGTAATTGACAAAATTCATCCCCGTATACTGCTTAAAGCTCAGGGAAAACAGGGAATAGTTCATGGAAATATGATTCGAAACAACAGCCATATTCAGCTCCTTATCATAATTCTCATGTATATAGGCAACTGCCTGGCTGATCTTTCCTTTATTCCTGTAATCCTCAAACTCTTCCGTAAGCCGCTGGTTTGTCCTGTATGCCCAGTCTTTAAATCTTTCCATGAAGCCTGCCGCACTCTCAAAAGCCAGCGGCTGCTTCAGTCCAAGATATCCATCCATATCCAGCTCAATGACGTTTTTATAGGTGGTAAGGATCTTATCAAGGATTTCTCTCGTGACATCCAGAATCCGTTCTTCATCCACACTTCCGTGTTTTGCCATAAAATAGTAATTTTCCAGCCGGTTCATTCCCGTCTGTATTTTTTCCGTACCAAACAGGTGAACAAATTGCTCCGGAAACGTATCCGGGATCTCTTCCTGCTCTTTTTCATCGTTCACTGCCGGATTTTCATAGAAAACCGCATGCTTTCCTGTGACAAATGCACGCTTTCTGGCTGCCAGAGCCTCACCATATGCCTCCCACAGCAGACGTACTCCCTGATATGCCCGGCTGATTCCAAGGCAGTGGCCTGCCAGAATCCTCTCTGTCAGCTCCTCCAGACCGCCTTCTTTTACAAGAAACACCGTCTGTCCGTCAAGCCCGCACAGTTGTACGGATCCGCTGTTTTCTATTTCCGGCAGATCACTGCAAATGCACACCCGGTATTTCTCAGAGAAAAAACGCTGCTCCATTTCTGCCAGTTCTTCCTGGGGTACCTGAGGATTCAGAAGAAGATAACGCAGCTCCTTTCTGCCAATCTCCAGCTCTCTCTTATGCTTTTGTTCGTCTGCTTTCAGCTCTGTTTCCAGCTTTTCCAGCAGTTCATACAGCTTTTCCCGTTCAATGGGCTTCAGAAGATAATCCAGAACCCCTCCCCGCATGGCCTCTACAGCATAGCTAAAATCATCATAACCGCTGACTACGATCGTCTTCGGCGGATTCGGAAGACTCTCCAGATGGCCGATCAGTGCGATTCCATCCATCTTCGGCATACGTATATCCGTAAACATTACATCAATCTGTCTGGAATGCAGAATTTCCAATGCTTCCTCTCCGTTCCGGCATTCCAGGATCTCTTCCACCATGACAGGAGAACGCCTGATCATAGTCACAATCCCCTGACGGATCATTTTTTCATCTTCAACCACTAACAGACTTTTCATCCTTCTACACTTTCCTCTCTTTGAGTAATCGGAACCTTTACGATCACCTTTGTATAACATCCCTCTTTGGAAGCCACGCGGATTCCATATCGCTCGCCAAAAGCTACATGAATTCTGTCCTGTACGTTCTTCAGACCAATGCCATTCCCGGAACCTCCGCTGATTTCCATCTTTCCTGCTATTTTTTCTTCCAGAGTCCTCACCTGTTCCTGTGTCATCCCCCTGCCTGAATCAGTAATCTCGATTTCAAAATAGTCCTTGTATTCCACAGCCTTGATATAAATGCTTGCATCTTCCGCCAGCTCCTCAATCCCATGGCAGATTGCATTTTCCACGATAGGCTGAAGGGACATCTTTGGGATTTTCTGCATATATACGAGGTCTGATATCTTCAGGGACAAAATAATCTCATAATCATAGCGCAGGTTCATCAGTTCCAGATAATCCTGTACATACTGGATTTCCTGGCGCACCGTCACCTCCTGGGAAACCCACCGCATACTGTAGCGGAGAAGCCTTCCCAGAGAAGTCACCGCATCTGAGATTGCATATTCCTCATCAATTTCCGCCATCATTTTGATGGATTCCAGCACATTATAAATAAAATGGGCATTGATCTGATTCTGCAGGGCCCGGATCTCCGAGTTTTTCATCAGACGCTCCCGATTGACGTTTTCTTCGATCAAAGTGCGGATGCGGTCCAGCATTTTATTGATCTGTCCGCCCAGTTCCCCGATCTCATCATTTCCTGTTGCAGACACCCGCACATCCAGGTCACCTTCCTGTACATGACGGATGATCTCCATCAGGTCGTAAAAACCTTTCAGAAGTTTTTTTACCACCCAGTTGATCACAAGGACCGCTAAAACAAAGATCACTGTCAGAATGACCAGAAACCGGTCTCTCTGCTCAGAAATCTTTCTCAGCTCATCTTTTATGCTGACAAGATACACAAGCTGACCGGAAAGCTCCTTTACCGGAATGGCTGCGATGACCACCGGTTCATCCCCGACCTTTGCCCTCCTGCAGACTTCCCCTGCTTCTTCTTTGGAAAAAGCTTCGGAGAGGATTTCTTCCTCCAGTTCGTTCCACCTGCCTTCCCTGTTGCTGCCGGAATATACGATTCCGTCCTCTGCCACAAAGCAGCCCCACTGATTCTCCTCTTCCGCAAAAAGCTGAGGAAAGATCTGCGTCATATCCACGGCAACCTCCAAAACTCCCGTTTCTCCAAGCTCATAATCTGCAAAGGTCGTAACCAGCGACATGATATGCTCCATACTGCGGGCAGAGACACCCTCCAGAGCATGATCATCATAGTCAAACTGCCACTGACCGGAAACATAGGAATCTGCCCATGGAAAAGCCTCCATTCGCTGATGGCGGAACAAAATGGGCATCATCTCAAGAAAATCATCATTTTCCGCATACACACGGATTCTATACAGGTAAGGATTGCTGTTTACCAGTTTTTCCAGCATGGCAATGTCATTCTGATAAAAGGAAACAATTTCCTCCGTTTCAAAATCCTCCCCCTTTTTCAGTCCTGAGAGAAAATCATTCAGGTTCTGGTTATTCAGAAACATCTGCGTGGACATGTTGCAGAGATCCACTGTCTTCTGAATCTCACTGTAAGTCTCCGCCAGAGAATCCTCCACAGCTCCTTTCAGCTGATCCACTCTGGTTTTTTCCATATTTCCAAACTGCATGGAATAGATGATCACAATGGGAATGAACACGATCAGACCGATCACAAGTGTAAACTTCACTTTCAGTTTCTGATTGATAAACCACTTCATCTCATGTCCACCCCTCTCATTTCAAACCCAGCCGCTCTTTCTGCAGATTCATTTGTTCGCTCTGTGCTTCCAGTACCTTATCATAGCCGTAAGAATCACGCTTCCTGATAAATTCCTCCAGAATCTCATCAAATTCCTCTTCGGATTCTGCCAGAAGCAGCCTTGGCAGGGTGCTTCCCCATTCCTGTTCCACTTTCGTATAAATATTGGCTTCCTCCGTGTCAGCTTCCAGATTGATCTCATACTGCCCCGCGTAAACTGTATAAGGATACGACCATTCCTTGATCTGCCGTTCCTGAGCGGAAAGTCCGCTGCCCCACTGTGCCTGCATCACATTATCCTGCATCATCCAGTAAGTGTCATCCCCTCCGTATTTCCTGTCATACTCATCCCTGTCCGTATCCAGTACGGCCTGTACCTCCGGCCGGATCACAGGTTTGCCGTCCACCATATCGTACATTTCTCCTTCTACCCCAAGATAGACCAGCTTCTGTCCATGCTCGCTGATAAGATAGGAGAGAAAGGAAATCGCCCTGTCCGGATTCTCACAATTCCTGGAAATAAAGGTTACAGTCCAGCCGTTGATGCCTGTCCCCGGAAGGATCGGATCATCTCCGGAAGAGTTTCTTGGTCCTTCTACCGCTATATAGATACTGTCCGGATCATTCTGATAGAGAATCTTCTGCTGGTTCAGCATGTCCTGTCCCTGATAAAGCATACAGAAATACCTTCCCTGGGCAATCTTTTCCTCAATCTGCGTCCTTCTGTCAATAAAAATATCGTCTGCCAGATATCCCTCCCGGGCCAGCCCGCGGAACACCTTCAGCCATGCAAGATATTCACTGTCCGTATAACGGTCATAAATCTTCCCGTCCTTTTCATTGGGAACAGCAAGAAAATTCTGAAGATATTTATCAAAGGAATTGCATCCCTCCGGTTTAAATTCATCTGCACCTATAGGAATCAGAGGATAGCCGTCCACCTCCGGAAACTGCTCCGCAGCTGCCTTTACTGCTGCACAGAATCCCTCCGGTGTCGTCATATCAGGGCTGCCGATCGCTTCGTAAATGTCCTTGCGCACAAGGAAATTCTGATTGGAGCCAATGTTTTCATGTTCCTCATAATCTTTTGGTGTATAGGAAGAATTGGGATAGCAGTAGAGATTGCCGTCTTCCTTTGTGTACCAGTCCGCACAGTCCTGGTCAATCACCTGATAAAAATACGGATCATATTCATCCGCCAGCTCATTTAAGGCATAAACGATTCCTTTTTCAACCATCTCCTGTGCCTGCGGTTCCCACCAGCCCAGTGTCACCAGGTCAGGCAGCGTATCGGAAGAGATCATGGAATTGAGCTTCTCCGTTTCATTTCCTGCGGGTGTCACAAAATTAATCGATATGCCGGTTTCTTCCGTGATCTTTTTAGATACGAGATTCTCTCCCCAGCCTGTCTTAAACCAGGAAAAATTCACATACCAGTCCAGTGTGACAGGGGAAACCGTATTTTCCTCAGAAGCACTTTTAAGCGCCTGCGTGCCGCTGCAGGCGGTCATAGAAAGAACCGCCGTACAGCAGCAGACAAGCGCTGCGGTTTTATGCAAAAAATTTTTCATGAATCCATCCTCCAGTATAAGATTACTATGGACTTATCTTAATGAATTTTTTGCCGTATTGCAAGTACGAAACTAACCCTTTACACTTCCTGCGGAAATACTGCTGATGATATATTTGGAGCAGAAGCAGAATACGATCAGGATCGGGATGACGGAAATGGCAACTGCCAGATACGTCGCTCCCTGGTTGGCTACAATATCCGTAGAAGAATTCAAGGTAGCGATCAATACCGGAAGAGTGAACTTTTCTTTTGTTGTCAGCAAGATCATTGGTGTCAGGTAGCTGTTCCAGTTTCCGATAAATGCACCGATGGACATGGTCGCAATACCCGGGGACATGATCGGAAGAACGATCTTATGGAAAATATACAGCTCCCCGGCTCCGTCAATTCTGGCTGCTTCCAGAAGTGCCGGCGGCAAAGTGGATTCCACATACTGCTTCAGGAAAAAGACAATGCCCGGGGCTGCTACAGCCGGAATGACCAGCGGAATATAAGAGTTTACCAGATGCAGAAAGCTTACCAGATCGTAAAAGCCAAGGAGTCCGAGCTGTGCCGGAATCATCATAAAAAGGAGAATGATCACAAAAAGCACGTTCTTTCCCCTGAATTTGTAAATTGCCAGTGCAAAAGCAGTCATGGACGAAAAGTATGCGGTCAGCAATGTAGCCGGAACTGCCACGATCACACTGTTAAGCATTCCCTTAAAAATATTGAAAAAGCTGGATACGACCTTCCAGTTGGCCTTCAGGCTGTTTCCGGGAATCAGGGTAAAGGAACCCATGATCTCATTTCCGCTTCTGGTAGCATTTACCATCATCATCAGGAACGGAAGGAGACATAAAGCTGCCAGAGCTATTAAGGCAATGTATAAAATCACTTTTTTAATTTTCGTAGCCATCCCTTAATCCTCCTTATTCATTACTTTAAACTGAATCACCGATACGATCATAACAATGATAAACAGACTGTATGCGATTGCCGAAGCATAGCCCACCTGTTTTCTCGCACCGCCTTCAAAACCGAACTTGTACAGATACATTACCACTGTCTGCAGGCTTCCCGCCGGATTTCCCGCAGAGCCTTTGTCATTCATCAGATACGGAAGGTCAAACATCTGCAGACCGCCGATCAGAGAAGTAATGGATACATAGATCAGGATCGGTCTTAACAGCGGAAGGGTAATCTTTCCAAAGGTTTTCCACCTTCCTGCACCGTCAATGGCGGCCGCCTCAAAATAATCCTTGCTGATTCCCTGTACACCTGCCATTAATACAATAAAGGAATTACCAAACCACATCCAGGTGCTGACTACGGATACTACATAAGGAGCAATTCCGGGTTCGCCCAGCCAGTTGATCTGAGCACCTTTTGCAATGATTCCCAGATCCATGAGGACATTGTTCACAGAGCCGTACTTCCAGTCCAGAAGAGTCTTAAACAGGAATGCCACAGAAGTTGCTGCAATGATATTCGGCAGATAATAAATCGTACGGAAAATTCCAAGTCCCTTCATTTTGTATTTCACATCACTGAATACGATGGTCAGAAGGAATGCCAGACCAAGCTGCAGCACAATGTTTACACCCCAGATCTTAACCGTGTTCCATAAAGCACGCCAGAAGAATTTATCCTTGATAACACGGGCATAGTTGGCCAATCCTACAGGTGTAGGTTCGCCAAAGCCTTTATAGTTCATAAAACTCAAATACAAGGTTCGAAGTACCGGATACACACTGAACACCAGAAATACAATGACGAACGGCAGCACAAACAGATATCCGGTATTATCGATGTTTCTTTTTTTCTTTTTAACCGTTTTCGTGTTACTCATCTTGTTCTCCTTCCTATCCACTCTACTGCTGTTATAAAGGGGAGCACCCGTATGAGCCTCCCCCGCTTATGCAGTATGTTCTTAAGAAACTGTCTTAATTTTGTAAAACTGTCCGAAATCAGTCTCTCTCTACAATGATTTCCGGATAGGTTGCTTCGATTTCGTCATAGAATGCGCTGATGGCATCTTCTTTGGACATCTGCTCTGTTTTGATGCTGGTGATAGCATTGCCCCATGCATCGCCGATTGCCTGATCATAAGGTGTTACGATGGAAAGGTCGATCTTTTCTGCCTGCTCCATCCAGAACTGGTACAGTTTTTCACCGCCGTAGGTTGCATTTTCGTCGTCTTTGTGCTTGTCAAGAACTGCTACATTGGATACGGTATCGCCCTTGGAAGCGTCCAGCCACCACTCAAGTGTATCTTCATTCAGAGTACAGAATTTGATGAAATCCCATGCAAGGTCTTTCTTTTCGCTGTTTGTATTGATTCCAAGATATGTACCGCCGTCAAATCCATCGCTCGGGCCTGCGCATACGCCCCATTTGCCTTCTGTTGCGCCGTAGTGGTCTCTCATTGTCAGAACGCCCCAGGAAGGAAGTCCGTATGCAAATACCTGTGTGGTTTCTGTTGCATTTGCTTCTGCTTCTTCACGTTCCGCATCATCCCACAGGTTTGTATCTTTATCAAATACCGGGATTTCTTCTGCCATTGCCTGATACCATGGAGCTGTCCACGGAGTTGCATATGCAGTGTAGTCTTCCTGGAACAGTTTTACGCAGAGATCCATATAGTCGAGTCTTGCCTGGCTTACATTCAGTTTGTCATCTACGACCCAGGCTTCTTTGTTGGAGAATACATTCATTTCAGCATCGGAAGCAAAGATCTTGTAGCCTGCCTGTTTCAGAGTTTCAGCAGTTTCCAGAATGGTGTCATAATCTTTGAACAACTGTCCGATTTCTTCCGGATCTTCTGTTCCGAATACTTCCTTTGCGATATCTCTTCTGTAGTAGATACCTGCCGGTGTGATCTGATAGGAGATTGCTCTCTGTACGCCGTCAGCATCTTTTCCTTCGTTCCAAACGTAATCTACGATCTGTCCGTCAAACTCGGAAGCGCCAAGCTCGTCAAGGTCTGCCAGAAGTCCTGCTTCATAATAGGTATCCAGCATCTTCGGCTCACCTACAACGATATCCGGTTCTTTTTCGCCTGCCATGATCGCAGTCTGTACCTTAGTCGGATAATCTGCCGGCTGGATGATGACTACATCGCACGCCTGCCCCGTTTCCTCCTCATATCTGTCAGCGAACTGCTCAAGGTCTGCTGCCAGTGTCCAGATTACCAGTTTGTCGCTTGCCGCACTTACACTTACTGCCGGAACGATAGTTGCTCCCATAACTCCTGCCAGAGCCAGTGCCATAACTTTTTTTGCTTTCATGTTTTCATTTCCTCCTTGATTTTTATTTTTTCAGCTCTTTTCGCTTAGCTCTTTCTGATGGTTGTATTATATAAAATGACACATACGGAAAAAATGCCGTAAATTTTTTAATGGTGTCATTTTTTTATTTTCGTAATACCACTGCAAAAATGCCGCCGGTCACTTCAGTTCCTCCTCCATATAGCAAACCGTTGTGATCGTATGCGGGGCAAGCAACAGATTCTTTCCTTTTCCATCTTTGCCAAGGGCTATGGAAATGGCTTTTTCCTGACGGTTTAACAGTACGATCACTCGTTCCCCTGAAGGATTTACAAAACCGGAGGTCTCCACATCCGTTGAAAAAGAGGTCACGGCTGCCGCACAGGCTCCCTTCTTCACATAGCGGCTGAAATGGCCGATATAGTAATAGCTGAGTCGCTTTTCAAAATCAAGGCCGTCCTCAGAGGCCATCACAGGAGCCGCACAGAAGTTGCCCACATGGTTCGGGCCTCCCTTTTCATCCAGCAGCAGGTTCCAGTCAAAAAAGGCACTGACGCCGTTATTAAAATTGCCGATCATGTCGTGGGCATACATCTCTGCTTTATTCACTTCATTGGAATCCATGAAACGGCTGTATTCCACACAGCCCTCTGTGAAAAAGATCTCCTTTTCCGGCCAGGTTTCCTTTACCATGGAAAGTCCCTGGAAGTGATCCCCTGTGTACCAGTGGACTGCAACTCCATAAATCGTTTCCAGTGCTTTTTCATTCCGGAAAATCTCTTTTGCCCTGTCATAGACGATTTCTTTGTTGTGATCCCATACAAGGATACGTACATGGGAAAGGCCGGCCCCGGCAAGTGCATCCGCTAAATACTCACAGGCAAATTCCATTTCTTCTTTTGCAGAATAGACGCAGGAATCCCAGGTCTGCACAGCTTCCGGCTCATTCTGGATCGTCAGGTAGGAAATCTTAATCCCCTCTTCTTTAAGCCTGCAAAGATACCGGGCAATATACTGCGCCCACTCTTTTCTGCATTCCGGTTTCAGCTTGCCTCCGTGGTTCATTTCTCCGTTTGTCTTCATGGATGCTGGCGGACTCCACGGGGAAAGGAGAAACTCCGGTTCTTCCCTGCACACACTCCGGGCATCTTTCATCAAAGGCAGAACATATTGATTTGCCCGGGTCAGATCCAGATCCTCCCCGTCGGATGAAAGGGCATCGTAATTTTCCAGGGCAAAATCACAGCTATTGATATGAGTCCTGCCAATATTGTAGCGCAGCCCTTCATCTCCGAAATATGCCTGCAGAAATTCCTTCTTCTTTTCCTTGGGAAGCTTTTCATAGCAGAATCCTGCCGCCTCCGTAAAAGCTCCGCCGAAGCCTTTCATCTGCTGCTTCTGATAATCCGGATAAATTTTGATAAGATTATTGCAGCCGATTTCTTCCGCAGCAGTCTCCTCTGTTTTCCAGTAAATCTGTTTCTGATAGTCTGTGGTTATGATTTTCATATCATCGATTCTCCTATTCTTTCGTAAGGTAAACGGAAATCCCGGATGCTTCTCCCCTGCGGATCTTCTCTGCTGCCTCCCCGGTGATCTTTCCTGCCGTCTTTTCTGCCGTTCCGTCCGCAAATTTCACTTCAGCGGATGCCACCCTATAATTTCCCGGCACAAAGTCCCCGCTTCCGCATAGGTGATAAGTCACCGGAATCGTCCCGAGGAACGCGGCTTCCACTGTGTCCTGCCCGTTCAGCAGGTATGCAGGAAGAAGCGGCTGAAATTCCAGCGCCAGCTCTCCGTCTTCCATTCCAAAAGGCCGTTTTCCAAACATCATGATCTGCCACATCTGTAAAAATTCCGCAGTAGAACCGCTGAGTCTTGCCACAAATCCTTTTCCGTGGAGTTTTGGATTGGGATTGGCACTGCTTGCGATAAAGGAAGAATTCTCATACAGGCTGCGGCCATAGGTTTCCGCTGAAAGGAACGGGATCGCAGCCTTATGGAAGTCCTCCAGAAATTCCGGATACAGCCCGGATTTCAGCTCTTCCAGCAGATACTTATATTCCATATGCAGCCAGATGGATTCATTTTCCAGCCAGCCCGGTGTAAAGGCACGGCAGCGTCCCAGCTCAAAGCTGCTGTCTGCAAGCGGTGCATTCACTTTGTACATCTTTAGTTTTCTGTCATAAAGGTCGCTTTCCTTCACTCTGGCACAAAGCGCACGTTTTTCCTCTGTCTCCATTTCAAGCTTCAGATGGCGCACAGGGCCTTCCAGGAAGTAGGGAAGCATATGGCATTTCATTTCCACAGGATGGATTCCCTCATGGTCCTCCGTATAATCCGTTACTTCATAATAGAAATAGGCAGGGCTGATTCCTCCGCCCATTCTGACAGCCTTGGCAATTCCCTGCAGCACCACTGCCTGGAGCTGCTTCACAATCACAGCGGCTTCTGTCCAGGACAGTACAGCCATGTTCCCGGAAATTCCCTCTTCCGTTGCCTTCCAGTATGCTTCTTTTGCATCATTGACCAGATTCCAGTAAGAAAGGACTTCCCCCTCCGCCTTGTCCGGATGCTCCCTGAATGCTGCACTGCAGATCTTTGCCGCAAGCTTGTTCAGTTCTTCCGGAATCTTCAGCTCCCTTTTGTAAGTCTCCAGTACACGAAGCAGAAATTCCAGGTTTCTCGCCGTTTCATAGGTTTCGCACATGGATGAGCCGAGGAGTCCCGGCAGTCCGTTAAGTGCATCATACCATCCCGGTTTTCCGCCCTCCATTTCCGTTCCCATCCCGTATGCATCCAGTGCCGCCGTTTTTACCACACTTAACAGGAACAGTTTTTCTGCCAGCGTACTCTTTACTATCGTTCCGTTATTGTCCGTTAAACAGGTCTGTTCTGCCTTTGGGTTTGCTGTCAGGAAATGATACTGGCGAATACCGTTTGCCGTCTTTACATAACGCTTCGCCCTCGGCAGGATTTCTTCCTTCGCCTGGAGATAGGTAAAAATGCGTTCTCCGAACAAAAGTGTCTCTTCTCTTTCCGGATAAACGGTAAGATAGGATTCCAGCAGATCCAGATTATAAGTCCAGTGATCTGTCCAGTATCCTTCGATAAATTTTGTCGCATCCCCGCATTCTGCCTTTTCCAGAATATCCGTAAAACGAGCTTCCAGCTCCTCCGGATTCTCTGTTGTCTTTTTCAGATATGCATACAGCTCTCCGGGGGTAAATACCTCCTGAAAGCCCTCCACATCTGCACGGTATGTCATTTTTTCAATGCCAAGAGGATTGTATCCATTGATCTGGATACAGTTATAGAACGTCCTGATATTTTTATCCTCCACATAAGGCGCAAACTGTACGTCGCATCTCCGGTTCTGGTTCACATCCCGGAAATTCCCGTTTCCCTGGGAGAAAAACTCCGGCAGCATGGAGAAGTAGTTATAATCCCGTTCTATATCTCCGTGTTTTCTGGAATATAAGTAGAACAGTGTATTCTTTCCAAGAATCACCGGATAGCCGCCCCGGAGCACATTGTCCAGAAAGGTCTGGCGGCAGTATTGATCAAAAGCAGCGTTCCCTGTCTTTGTGGCAATTTTATCTGTGATTTTTTCCGTCAGGCTGACGGCCTCCTGCATTTTTCTCTCAAAATACTCCGGGCCATCCACATGGCTTAAAAATTCCTCCAGAATCTCCCTGGATTCTGCCTGTCCGTAAATCTCATAGAGAACCAGTTCTTCTCCGGGCGCGGTCTCCGCTTCTTTTGCAAAGAAGCAGCAGGGAACCAGGTTTTCCGTTGTCTGTCTTCCATTGCAGATGTCCTTCAGGGAACTTTCCTGAAGACATACCGGCTGCCCAAAAGAGGTATCATACGCAAAAATCTGCTCGGTATCCACAATGACCGGAAGCTGCATTCCCTCCTGATCCACCGCAAATCCAAAGTTTCCCCCGTGAACCTCTTTCACCTCTGCGGAGTCTGCCGTGCTGGCCCTGACTTTAAAGAACGGCACACGGCTGTCCGGATGAAGGACTTCCATCCACGCTTTCATGGTCTGCCCCATCTCTTTCATGGAATTCATGGTGACTCCGTAAGGAATCACTGCGGGCATCCCGTCCAGCACTTCCAGGTTCTTGCTTCGGGAACTGATATTACGGATATGTACACAACGCACCAGTGCACCTGCCGTTTCTCCCGGCAGGGTAAAATAAACCACTTCTGTCTTCAGCCCATTTTCCTCATCCATTTCAGAGATTTCCAGCGTATTCATTCCAACATACATGGTATGAGGAATCTTTTCACAGGCGAATGGCTCGATCACTTTTCCATCTGCCTTGATGAAGGTACGGAATCCCATTTTTTTGGTCAGCACATAAGACTGGTGCGCCGGATAAAATTCCATAATGGCATGATCCTTGTCCTGAATACCGAAACTGGTAATACACTGTCCGCGGTTTACATAATAGCACCAGATGGGAATTCCCTTTTCCCCGCTGATTCCGGGAAGAAAGCTGGCAAATCCCGCTTTTTTTCCATAGTCCTGTATCACAAATTTCTCTTTCTGCTCAATCATACGATCTTATGAACTCCTTTTTCTCTCTTCTTGGTCACTATACTCAGGCCAGTACCACATAGATTTTGTGTTCTGCCTCCGCTGCCAGATCATTCAGCAGCTCTCTTGGAATGCGGCTGTCTTCCCCGACCGGAATCTGCCTGCCGTCCAGATAGACCTCTTCGATGTTGTAGTCGCCGATTTCCCGGTGATTTTTATTTTCATAAACGACCCTGATCCTGCGTCCGGCAAACACAAAGCAGATCTCTGCTTTTCCTTCTGCGTCAAACTGCTCGCCTAAAAGCTTCGGCTGCAGGGATAAATCTCCGTCAATGCCCTGAATACCGAACATCTCAGTCAGCACGGTGAGGACCAGCCAGCTTGCCGCCCCTGTCAGGTAATGGTACATTCCTCTTCCCTTATCGCTGAAATATTCCGGGATTCCCGGATAAATACAGCTTGTCTCCGAGCGCATCACCTGCCGGTAAAGAGATCGGATCACTTGATACCCCTCTTTCACAAAGCCCCTGGAATACAGGCTGTATGCATACATTACTGCCATATGGCAGAAAACTGCGCCGTTTTCCTTATGTCCATAAGCAAAGCCAAACATTCTTCCAAGGTCTGTTTTCACTTCACGGAAATCGGTGTTCAGGCGGTATCCGCCAAGCTGCTCCTCATAAAGATACCGGTCAGCCGCGCTGCAGATCTCCGCGATCTGCTCGTTGGTGGCAGTGCCTGACATGATGGAAAATACCTGGCCTGTCAGCATCATACGCACGCCTGTATCAAAAACTCCCTCCACCTGGCGTTTGCTGTTGTCATAGTAACCGTTAAACCAATGATGTCCTTCCTCATCCCCCACCCATTCCGTTTTTCGGATATGGTTCTGAATCCAGTTGGCCTTTCTGCGCATATCTTCTTCCAGCTCCTCCAGGGAAAATTTTACTTTTCTTCCGGAAACCGTATGTCTGCAGAGCTGACAGTATTGGCGGAGCAGTGCCTGTTTATCCTCTTTGGAATCATACAGAGATACGGGACGGTTCAAAAGCAGGCAGATTTCCTCACTCAGCTCTACCTCCTCCATTCCCTTTTCCGTACGAAGAACATGAAAGATCTTTTCCAGGCTTCTGAAGTTTCCGCTGTAGGCTGCGGAGAACGCTACGCTCTCTCCATATTCCTTTGCCATATCCAGCGCATCGTTCCAGTCAGCACCGCGAAGACGCATATGGTTATGCTCACCAACATCATAAAACATGGTCAGATTCTGCAGAAGAATCCTCTCCAGCACCGTTCCCACAGCAGTTCCGCCTGCTGCCGTCTGCTGTACGCTGCTCTTTCCGTCCCACTGCTCATCTCTGTCCTCTCCCCGGCAGCAGACTTTATCCTTGAAATAGGTTCCTTCCTCAAACAGGATCCCGTAATCCCCGGTCATCTCCATATACTGTTTCACTGTGATCAATGGCCAGAGCCCATGATCCATCCACAACCGGACGATCGCATTCCTGTCCGCTTTAAACTCTCCCGGCCTGGAGCCGATGATGGTCGCATTGCTGCCGTCCATCCGCACACCGTCAAAATAGCTTACCAGCATTGGGCGAACCTTCCCCGGATCCATCAAGAGCAATGACAAACTGTCCTGCCAGAGATCACGCCAGCCCCGTCCTCCTCTTCCGTAATCATGATGCGGCAGGAAGGAACATCCATAAATTCTTCGAAGGGTCGGCTGGATTCCTACCCAGCCCATCCACCTGTCAAAATTCTGATCACCGGAATGGCAGGAAACCTTTGATGCTTCTGCCCACCAGGACTGCTGCTCCTGATAAGCGCGTTCACAGGCTTCCTCAGCCAGGTACTGCAAACCCTCATGGTGATAGCTAAGTACCACAAAATAGGATTTCTGTTCTCCCGGCTTCAGCTCCGTTTCCTCAAACTGAATGCCGCCCATGGCTTCATAGCCGTCAATGCTGCTGCCCGCTGGGTACAGCTTTGCATTGCCCAGAACGACTGCTTCCGGCCACAGCAGACTGCCGCCCTCGCCAATAAACTCTTCCAGAACCGGATAGAAGCCTGCCGGGCGTTCTCCGTTGTCGCCTCTTGCATAAACGCCATAAGACACCTCGTTTCTCTGATGCCCTCTCTCGTCAAAAGACAGAACCGGCTTTACCGTCACCCCATCCTCCTCCGTTGTGATCCGGTGAAGAAGAGATGTTACATGGCGGTGGTCCCGGAGATTATCCGCACTCCTTCCATAAATGGGAATTGCGGTAATCGGAGTCACCCGGATAGAGCTGTTCCGGATATTGGAAAACGTAATCTTCATGATTTCCGCCCGCTCCATTGAAGCAGGACAGAAACTCCGTATTTCCGCAACAATCCCATATTCCCGGCTGATTCTTTTTACCGTCTGGGAGAGCTTGCTTCCAAAAACGGATACCTGATCCTTTTTATCTGTATATTTCAATGCCTGCTGATGTGCGGATTTTCCGGCAGCCGACCACACAGCCCATTCGCCGTTCTCTTCTCTGATCCGGCACCATAAATTTCTTCCTGTGGTATTGCTGTGAAGATTTTCCGCACTGACCGGTTCCAGAAGGAAGCTGTTCTGGCTGATCTTGCTGTCTCCCGCCAGATCAGGTGCAATGCTGTCCATAATACCGGCCTCATTTGTCAGAGGAAAATAAAGATAACCGGCTGCATCTGCTCCTTCCGCAAGGAAGCTGCCTTCTTTATCAATAAACGTTACTTTCATAGGGTGTCACTCCTTGTTTTTAGATTTACTCACTATCCATAGTGTAACAAAAATGTGCTTCGCACATCCTCACGGTTTCCATTTCTTCCAAAGAAGCACATTTTTGCCGCGCCGAGCACGATTGCAAAGCAATATTTCCTCTCGTGCGAGTGCGCATCCGCCGCAGTACGATCCTCCCGGAGGGTTTTTATACTATAGGAAACGAAGTTTTCTATAGTATAAAAAAAAAGCACACTGAAAATCAGTGTGCTAATTATCAAATAAGTATTCATTTTTTAGTGTGAGCTGCCCCTTTTACAGAAGGCCTTTTTCTCTGATGACGGACAATGCTTCTTCATCGGCAACCACTACCACATCGCTGTGAAGCTGCAGGATCGATGCAGGAACCTGCGGGGTGATCGGTCCGTATAATGCTTTGTAAAGAGCGTCTGCCTTGGCTGCTCCGGTGGCAACCAGAAGAATTTTCTTAGCCTCCATGATGTTCTTGATTCCCATGGTAAATGCCTGCTTCGGTACATCATCCATGCTCTCGAAGAATCTTGCATTTGCCTGAATGGTGCTCTCTGCCAGGTCTACTACATGGGTTTCTTTTTCGAAAACATCGGATGGCTCGTTGAAGCCGATATGTCCGTTTCCGCCGATTCCCAGAAGCTGCATATCCACACCGCCCATACTGCGGATGATTGCATTGTACTCTGCGCATGCCTGGTCAGCATCCTCAGCCAGACCATTTGGTACGTTCGTCTTAGCTTTGTCAATGTTTACATGATCGAACAGATTCGTGTTCATAAAATAGCGGTAGCTCTGATCATTGTCTCCTGAAAGTCCTCTGTATTCGTCAAGATTCACGCTGGATATCTGTGAAAAGTCCAGATCCCCATTCTTACACCATTCTACAAGGTAACGGTACATTCCCACCGGAGTAGAACCGGTAGCCAGTCCAAGCACAGCATTGGGCTTCGACACGATCAGCGCACCCATAACGGTAGCTGCTTTTTTGCTTACTTCCTCATAATCTTTTGCGGCGTAAATAATCATAATCGTTCTCCTTTACTATTATTTGCGGCTGTTTCCCTATCAAACGGAACTGCCGCATGGTTTCTTCATCTGTTTCCACATCACACAGATACGGTTACACATTTTTGCCATATGTAAGCCTAGTACAGTGCCAATCATTTATTATTCACTGTACTAGTTTGATTATAGCCTCTGGTCTGTTGGTTTGCAATAGTAAAATGAAAATAATTATCAAAAATTTTATTTTATAAAAATAATTTTCAAAAATCAGAGATTTCTGAAATGGAACTGCTTTTTGCCGGAAGCATAGTCTCCAACCGTCTGACCGCTGCCAAAGAGTTTGTACTTATAGCTTACCAGGCCTTCCAGGCCAACCGGGCCTCTTGCGTGAAGCTTGCCTGTACTGATTCCCACTTCTGCGCCGAAACCATAACGGTAGCCGTCCGCAAAACGCGTGGAGCAGTTCTGATAAACACCTGCGGAATCTACCATACTCATAAACAGACGGGCAGCTTCTGCGTCTTCCGTCACAATACAGTCCGTATGATGGGAACCGAAGGTATTGATATGTTCAATCGCTTCCTCCACGCTGTCCACAAGTTTGACAGAAAGAATATAATCCATATATTCTCTGCCGAAATCTTCTGCTGCCGCAGGAATACAGTCAATGATATCCCGTACCTCCTGCGTACCGCGGATTTCCACTTTTCCATCAACAGCCGCTTTCAGTGCGGGCAGAAGCTCTGCTGCAATGCTCCTGTGGACAAGTAGCGTCTCTACGGTATTGCAGGCAGCCACATACTGGGTCTTGGCATCAAAAATGATGGGAACCGCCTTTTCCAGGTCTGCCGCTTTATCCACATAAATATGGCAGACGCCGTCCGCATGTCCCATAACCGGGATTTTGGTATTGTCCATAATGTAGCGGACAAAGCTGTTGGACCCCCGTGGAATGAGCAGGTCCACATAGCCGGCACATTTGAGAAGCTCTGCAATCTCCTCCCTGTCTTCAAGCTGGAGGAGACAGTTTTCCGGCAGTCCCGCCTTCAGCACTGCCTCATAGATCAGCTTAAATAATGTCCTGTTTGTTTTGGCAGCTTCGCTTCCGCCTTTTAAAATCACACAGTTGCCGCTCTTTACACAGAGTGTGGAAATCTGGACAAGGGCATCCGGTCTGGCCTCAAAAATAATACCGATGGTTCCGATCGGGCAGCTCTCTCTGTAAAGCATCAGCCCTTCATCCAGTTCCCTGGCAAGCTGGGTATGGAACAGCGGATCCGGAAGCTGAATCAGATCCCTGATGCCGCTTACCAGCACCTGCAGCTTATCAGCATTCAGCTCCAGTCTCTTAATCACAGGTGCAGGCTTTCCGTCCTTTTTTGCCTGCTCCATGTCTTCTGCATTTGCCTTGAAGATCTGTTCCTGATTTTCTTCCAGGCTACGGCCAATTTCCTCAAGCGCGCGGTTCCGTGCCTCTTCTGTCTGGGATGCCATTTGGGCTTCTGCCTTTTTTACTGCTTTTACACTGTCTAATACACTCATTTTTATTCTCCTGTCCTTTATGAAAGATCTCTTTGCCGTATCTTTCCTGTGATTCTGCGTTTTCTGTTTGCTCTATCCTATCATATCACCCGTTAGATTTCAACGTTTCCCCTACAGAAACTTTTCCCCTACAGAAAGTCAAACAGGCTTAATTGTCTGGCTGCTTCTACTGCTTTTGTTCTGCCTGCGTTTATCTTCTGCAGTTCGTTTTCCGGAAGCTCTCCAAGGAACGGGGACGGCTCTTCTGCATAGGTGAGGATCAGTTCTTCTTTTGCTCTGGTCATTCCCACATAGAAAAGCCGGCGCTCTTCTTCCTCATCACAAGGATGCTTCTCGCTTTCCGGAGGAATCTCCCCTTTGCCGACTCCATAAAGAATCACCGCCGGAAATTCCAGGCCCTTAGATCCGTGAAGAGTCATAAGCTGCACCGCATCCGTCTGATAGCTTTTGCCTCCGCAGCGCTTCAGATCTCCCTCTTCTCCAAGAATCAGTGCTTCCAGAAAACGCGGCATATCCTGATAGCAGAGGGCTATGGATGCCAGATTCAGCAGAGCTTCGTTCTCCGTCTGTTCCAGGTCCTCCACCCACTCCTTCAGCAATTTTCCGGGTTTGGTACGTTTCCATCTGGTACGGTATTTTTCTTTCATTTGCTCATAAATGGTTTCTGTAAGGGCATTCTCCTGAAGTCCCCAC
Source organism: Eubacteriales bacterium (assembly GCA_030524545.1). GTDB lineage: Bacteria > Bacillota > Clostridia > Lachnospirales > Lachnospiraceae > Blautia_A. The sequence goes on along the minus strand of JAUNGM010000009.1, from coordinate 82,707 downwards.
AAAAATCTTGCGGCCTCCTTTGCACAGGAAATTTCCTCCGGATCTACCAAAGAACGGAAGAAAAAAATCGTTCCCTGCACAAGGGGATTGGTAAGAAAGTCCTCCCTGCCGCGCACTACATAAGGGATTCCTTCTTTTTTCAGGCATTTTTCCAGAAGCCTTGCCTGATGGTGTGTGCGGTATAGAATTGCAATTTCTCCAAAGGAATACGTTTTCTTTTCTTCCCGGAATATTTCTCGCTGCTCCGTATCTACCATATCGATTCCGCCAATGAGCCGGTTGACTTCTTTTGCTGCAAAAATAGCCTCAGACATCTTGGATTTGGCTGCCGCCACCTGAACCGGGATCCCTTTTTCCCTGTGAGGAAGCAGCTTCCTTGGCTCTCCCGGATTATGGGAAATTACCCGGACGGCTGCCTCTGCAATGGAAGCTGTGCAGCGGTAATTCTCTTCCAGAGTGATGACTTTCAGGCCCGGATAAATTGTCTTTAATTTCTCAAAGCAATGGGCATCGGAACCACGGAATCCGTAGATGGACTGGTCAGGGTCACCGATCACAAACAGCTCCCTGCCCTCCTGGTTCCAGGCCCGGATCAGTTCCTGCTGAAGAGGGCTGATGTCCTGGAATTCATCTACAAGAAGATAGGGAAAGGTACCGAGGGATGTCTTCGCCATGCGCAAAGCCTCCAGCAAAAGGTCATCAAAATCAAGCCAGCCCTTCTCCTTCATTTTTGCCTGAAAAGCAGGGAATGCATCTTCCGGCACTTCCGAATGGGGCTTGCTTTCCACATCTTCCTGCGTACCATATGCTTTATGCGTTTCTGTAAACAGCACGGCATTTCCTGCTTTCCATAAGGAAAGCTGCTGCAGGAACTTTGACGGCGGGATGGATATCCCATATTCCGCACAGAACTCCTTTGCAACCGCAAGTGTTTCTTCCGGAGGGGCAAGCGTGAATTCGGCACCGTTTTTCTTAAGAAGCTCCAGGCTGATGGCATGGAAGGTTCCGATATTCATCCGCTGAATGCTCTTTCCACCCCCAAGCCTTGCGGCGAGGCGTTTCTTCATCTCCGCGGCTGCCTGATTGGTAAAAGTGACCGCCGTAATCTCGGAAGGTTTTACCTTTCTGTGTTCCAGCAGATAGAGGATCCTGGATACAAGTGTCTTGGTCTTTCCTGTTCCCGGGCCTGCGATAACCGCAACTGCACGGTCAATGGACTCCACGGCTGCCTGCTGGGCCGGATTTAACAAATCTTTCGAAGGTGTTTCCATTCGGCCGGCAGGAATCTGATCCGCAGAGATTCGATTAGCCGGAGTTTCTTCTGCCTTACTGTCTTTTTCCTCATTCTTGTTGTTTTTATTGCTCATTTTACCTGCTATAACCGCGGCAGATTCATCCGTATCTACTGCTCTTTCGTTTTCTTGCTCTGCTGCCCCGCTCTCTTTGATCTGCCATTCTCCCAGATTTCCAAACAGGCTCATCTGCCCGTCCAGATTCCGTATTTCATCATTTTCAAATAATTTGATGGTTCCGTATTCTCCGTCAAATCCGGGACGACGGATCACCTGTCCCGCACGGAGACGGCGGATTCCCTCGGAAATCAGATAGCCGCTTTCTTTGCGGATATCTTCCACCGGAATCTCTCTTAATACGGAAAACTCCGCGCCCAACGCAGAAAGCATATGCTCGTAATCATCCTGTACTTTTTTACTCGCTGCGGAACGGCCGGTGGAGGCTGCAATGACCTCCGGCAAAGGCACAAGACTTTCGAATGGCTTCGCATTTTCCTTTACAAATCCATCCTCTCTGTCTGCAAGCTGCACGATTCTGTGATCCACTCCCATGGTCAACTTTTTGCCGCAGACAGGACATCTGCCGTTGTATTTTTCTGCTTCCTTCGGACTTAAACAAATATGGCATTTCCGGTGTCCGTCAAAGTGATATTTGCCCTCCTCCGGGAAAAATTCAATGGTTCCTTCCAGCCCTTTTCCCTCCTGGATAGCAGATTTAAGCCCCTCATAAAACGGCTCAATATCCAGAAGATTCGCCTCTCTTCCAAGCTTTGCAGGGGAATGGGCATCCGAATTGGAGATGAGCTGAAAACGGTCCAGAGCGGAAATCCGCCAGTTCATCAGCGGGTCGGATGACAGACCTGTTTCCAGGGCATGAATATGCGGCGTCAGATCTTCAAAACACTCCTCAATGGTATCGAATCCGGACATGGCACCGAATAAGGAAAAATGCGGCGTCCAGATATGGGCGGGAACCAGAAATCCCTCCGGGCAGATTTCCAGCATGATTTCCAGCAGATCACGGCAGTCCAGGCCAAGGATAGGCCTGCCGTCCGAGTGGATATTTCCAATGGTCTCCAGTTTTTTCGAAAACCGCTCAGCATCTTCAAGGCTGGGAAGAAGAATGAGATTGTGCACTTTCCTGGTTTTGCCGTTTTTCTTATAAATAGAGCTGATCTCCCCGGTGATCACAAACCGCGGAGCTTCTCCCGGAAGGCTCTTGGCCGCCTCCTGGATGTACTCATCTTTTAGCTTATACAGGCCATCCTCCGCCATTACCAGCCGTTCCTTCAGTTCCTCTCTCCACGCAGGATGGGTAAAATCCCCGGTTCCCACGATTGAAATTCCCTTTTTCCTTGCCCACAGATCCAGCATCTCCGGAGTGCCTTCTTTACTGGTTGCCATAGAATATCTGGAATGAATGTGTAAATCTGCAATCTGTTTCATCTCTTTATTTTCTCCTACATCAGGTAAACTTCTAAAATTTCAGATAATCTATTTTAACACAATATGGCCTTTTTTACTACAAATCAATTTGCCAAAGCATAACCGCACTATATAGAAAACAGCACGCTTTTATCACTTTTTATGGGATAAAAACGCGCTGTTTTCTCTTATTTTTCAAATAGGAACTTCTCGGGTAATGTCACATGGAATCCCTTTGCAACATCCCGTAAATTGTCTGCTGTAATGGTCTGAAGCTTGTCCGGCCGGCAGGCATAAACTTTGAGCAAAATTTCCGCAGACTTCTCAACCGTATGCATCAATCCAAAGGTAAGATCAAAACCTTCCCCGGAACAGAACATGCCGTGATGTGCCCAGATTGCCACATCATAGGACTCCATCAATTTACTGGTTGCAACGGCAATTTCCCTGCCGCCAGGAACCATCCATGGTACAACACCTACTCCATCCGGAAATACTACAGGGCATTCTGTTGCAGATTCCCACAATTCACGGGTGAACACAACATCATCCAACGGGAGGATAAATGTCAGGGCAATAATGTTTGTAGTATGGGCATGGTAGATTACCCTGTGCTTTCCATCTGTCACACGCTTTTTTACTTCATGGTTCATCAGGTGTGCCGGAAGCTCACTTGTAGGATTACCGCCTTCTACAAGGCCCCATCGAATACGATATCTTTCTCCCTTTTCATCCAGTTCGATAATCGCAATGCATGCTTCCGGATCCACAATAATATTTCGAAAATATTTGCCGCTTCCAGTCACCAGGAAAAATTCTCCGGCCAGACCCGGCACTGACGTTCCAATAGGGTTCCATTCCCCATGGTCGTTTAACCGGGGACGGATTTCTTCTACTTCTTCTTTTTTCAGACGATAAGATAAGTTTCCGCCGTTTCGTTCATGCCATCCCTGGTGAAACCCGTCATCTGCCATTTTTACAAATCCACGCACAAATTTCGTATCCAAAATCTTCATTTTCTTTGTCTCCTTCTTTCCACATAATTCCCAAAATTTATCACCGCAGGTTCGTCTTATCAATCTCAACACAAATGTTGTCCGGAGCCTTCACATCTAAATGAATCTTCCCATTTTGCCGCTCCATAGAAACACAGATTGGCCCATTTACTGATTCGTATCTACAGGTCATTTGATTGATACTCTCCGGCAGATACGGTTTAACCAAAATTTTCCTGAATCCCGGCTCCAACGGCAAAATACCGGCAATTCCGTTATAATACCATTCTACAATATGTCCCATCATATCATGGCAGTGGCTGCGCGGATTTTCTTCCCAGTATTCTCCGAGAGTCGTCAGCCCTTCTTTTACAAATGCATAATAAGACGGGTGACACTCCTTTGTAATAAAGCGGGAAATCAGGTCATTCATACCATATTTCCGTGCAGTCTGAATAATATAGGGAAGTCCGATTTCTCCTGCGGAAAATGCCTGTTTTTCCAGCAGAGTCTCCCGGAATACTTCTGCCACATCCCCCTGTTTTTCTTCCGGAACCATCCCCCAGTAAAGAGGAAGTGCCTCACATGCCTGGGTAAGCACCAGCATATCCCTGTGTTCATAATTCCGGTAACACCATCTGCCTTTTTTGTCCTGAACCAGCAGTTTCTCATTATAGTTTTTCAAAACCTGTTCCGAAAAATTCCTGAATTCCTCTGCGTCGCTATCCTTTTCGAGAATTTCCGCAAACCATGCCATCGTCTTTGCATCTGCGTATAAAAATGCAGTTTCTATATTCTCTCTTGCCAGTTCCTGATCGGGATTTCCCCAGTCACCCAACCCATGATTAATAAAACCGTCCTTGTTGATTCTTCCCTTCAAATAAGCCAGATATCGTTTTCCGGCCTCATAGTTTTCTTCAATAATTCTCTGATCGCCATAGAACATGTAATGCCATCTGGTTCCCAGGATACAGGTACTGCCCCATGGAATAATGTCATAGAAGCTGCCCATGCCCGGAACAGGAAGTACATTTGGAATGTAACACGGGCACTGCGACGGCATCAGTCCATCCCCCGGATAAAACTTCTTTCCCTCGTAATCATAGAAATAGTCTTCCTCCGTATGCTGTTCCGTACGCATATCCAAAAGGAATTTTTCCCAGAGCTTACGTCCGTCCTTCATATACATAATTGCAGGTGCCATCAGATGATTCGGCTCCTGCCATGCAAAGCGCTCTATCGTCGGACAATCCGTATGGACACTCATCATATTGGCTTCTACTGCCTTCTCTACAATGTCATAGATCTGTTCATATCGCTTGTCATCACAGGAAAAGGTTCCATCCTTTTTCCAGGCACTGGTAATGGCTTCCGCCTGCAGATTCCGGATCTCTATATCCGTGCGGCTCTTTTCCACTGCTATATAACGTCCTGCAAAGTATGTGAATTTCATGCGGAATGTTTCCCAGCAGTCATCTTCGCCAATGATATAAGTAATACAGGTATCTACTGTCACCCAGCCTTTTGCAACCTGGTCAGCATCACCATCCTTTGTAAGCTTTTCCGCCGGATAAATTTTGACCACATCACCCTTTTTTCCCTTCACCTGCATTTGTAAAATGCCGGACATATTCTGCGTAAAGTCGTAAATCTCACGTTCGCCAAACATATGAAGGAAATTTGCTTCATATGTTTTTATCACCCTGATGGCAGGCTGAAACTGTTCAATCAATTTTCCTTTCGGGGCTTCCTCCTTTGGAACCACTGCTGCCTGCTCCCATGCAGAATCATCAAATCCGCACGTACTCCATCCATGTTGTGTCAAAGCTGCATCCACTGTCTCGGAGCCATATATATTACTCATGATGGTGGGATGTTTCTTTACTTTAAACGTGTCATCAGAAGAAAGCTCCATTTTCGTACCGTCTTCATATTCCACAAGCAATTCCAAAGCCAACACAAGCGCCTTCCCAAAAGGTTTATACGGATTAGGGTTCGGCGGCATAAAGGCCGGAAATGTGAAGGTATAATGCTCATCCCTCTTAATAAACCATCCGTTCCCCACCTCTGCACCCAGGGCATTTCTGCCCTGGCACAGGTAATCCGTGACATCAAAGGTCACGTATTCGATGAGTTTATGATAATTTGTCCATCCCGGATCAAGCTCATGGTCCGAAACTTTTCTCCCATTCACGTAGAAAATAAACTGACCAAGTCCGCAAACTTTTGCTCTCGCACTTTTCACCTTTTTATCAATCTCAAATTCTTTTCGTGCGTAAAACGGGGCTGCTGTCTGATTCGTAATCCAATTTCCATGCATAATTCCTTGATTTCCTCCAGCCTGATACTTATTTTGTTATTTATTCTTCCTATTCTTTGCTTTACGGCTTTCCAGCTCTGCAATGACAGTTGCCGCTTCTTTATCATAGTGATAGCAGAATTTGAGGATGAAGAAAATGACCAGCAAAAGGATTGCCGGGAGCCAGGAATATAATGTAATAATTCCCATATTGGTAGCTGCTGACTGTACTGCGTTCTGTACATATCCGGTCATGGAAAGGATCCATCCTACACTTGCTAAAGCAAGACCAGAGCTGATCTTCTGAGAAAAACTTGTGATGGCAGATCCCATACCCTCAATTCGTTTATTCGTCTTATATTCTCCATAGTCAATTCCATCTGCGAACAAGGTGCTTACCGGCACTGCAAGCAGTCCGGTAACTGCTCCGCTGACAATCGTGCCGACGATCAGAAGCGGCACACTCTGAGTCATACCTGCAATCCCGCGGATCACACTTCCGACTAACTGGCCCCAGATTCCAATGTACATGCAATTTCGTTTACCAAATTTCGCAAGACAAGGACCTACAAGAACCACAATACCTGCCAGAATCGGCACAACACTGACAAGATTCAGCGTTGTTGTAAGCATGGGGTCTCCCATGGTATATGTATAAAAATATGTTTGTGAAGAAGAATTCACCTGTGTAACGAAGTTTACAAGCACCGTCATGATCAGTGCAAGAATCAAATACTTATTGGTAAAAAATAATTTCACGCCTTCCCGGAAGGATGTTTTGCTTTCTTCCGTCTGTGTTACAGATTCCACAGATGTTACGTATTCTTTTGACAGAAAAAATCCTGCAAAAAGTCCTGCCATAACGATCACACCATAAATGATAAACAGAATCCTCCATGCCATTACGTCACCGCCAAGTTTAAATACCAGCGGGAACGTAACAGAGCAGCCAAGGATGGTTCCGCCAAGGCCGAAGAACATTCCAAAAGAAGCCATGGAGCCGCGCTCCTGCATATCCTGGGTCATTAAAGCAAGCAGTGCACTTCTTGCAATACCTGTAATGGTAAACATCACCGCAGTAAATAGGTTATAGGTAACAAACGCATAAACCATCTGCATGGTTTTGGAACCATCCTGCGGTATAAAAAAGATCAGAGCAAGCGCCAAGCCTGTAGGTACTGCAAGCCATAAAAGCCACGGACGGGCTTTCCCCCATTTCGTCTTGGTTTTGTCGATCAGCGTTCCTGCAAGAATATCCGATATGCCGTCAAAGAGCTTTGAAATAAAGAACATGGTTCCCACTGCCCCCGCAGCCAGACCGATATTATCCGTATAAAACATTGTCAAAAATGCCGCCAGAATCGAATTTGCAGCTTCCGGGAAATCTGCCAGGCCATAGGAAAGTTTTTCTGTGAATTTTAGTTTTCTTCCTGTACTCATTCGTTTATCCTCTCTCTAAAAAAATATTTCGTTTACTATCACGGCCGTGTTTGTAAGGATAGAGTATCACGAATCAAATTCTTTAAAAAGAGGAAAAAGAGACATGAAAAGGTATCTTTTACGACATAAACATGCTATAATCAGAATATAAAACATGAAAGCAGGAGCAATCTATGACATATATAGTGGAAGACAAAGAACTGAATCCTATTGAGCAGCAGTTAAAATCCTATTATAAAAAGTATCCTTCCCGACATTTCCATCTCCCCTGTATGCAGGAACAGGTCCAGGATATTCTGGAGGCATCCTACGCCAACAGCCAGCCTTTCGTCTCCGAAACTCTGAAGCCCAAAATCGGGGAGCATACCTTTATCAGCGATGATATGGATGCCGCTTTTGTCAAGCATATGCGCTACACACCTGCTTTCTGGCATGAACATGACTTCTTTGAACTGCTTTACGTATTGAATGGCCAGTGTACAAATACCATGTTCAACCAGACAATTTCCATGAAAGCCGGCGATATCTGTATCATCGCTCCCGGTGTTGTCCACGCCATAAGCGCTTTTTCAGATGAAGATATCTTATTAAATATTCTCATACGTAAGAGTACCTTTGAGCGCTCCTTTCTTGGGCTTTTGGAAGGTGATGATATCCTTTCGGATTTTTTCAAAAGGACTTTTTATCAGACGGTGGAAATCCCTTACCTGCTGTTTCACACCGGGAATGATACACAGCTTCACCATTATGTGAATCGTGCCTACACAGAATACAATAGTAAAAACAGATACAAAAAACAGATGCTTAATGCAATTCTTTCCGAATTTTTTATTGCTTTGTTCCGCAAACATGAACAGGATATTGAAGTCCCAAATATCCGCTTAAATACAGCAGAAGAAAACCTTATGTATATCCTGCGTTATATGCAGGCCCATTACACTACGATCACCCTGAAAGAACTTTCTGCCTTTTTTAATTACAGCGAACGCCATCTTCAGCGAATCATATTAAAAGCCACAGGGATGACTTTTAAGGAGAATATCCAGAAGCAGAAAATGACAAAGGCTGCTGATCTTCTCCTTCACAGCAGCCTTCCGATTTCCAAAATATGCGAACAGCTTGGTTTTCAATCTTTTAATAATTTCCGTAAAATCTTTTATAAGCACTATCAAATGACACCTACCGCATACAGAAACAGCAATACGGCAAAATGACCGCTCCTCTTTTTCCCTGCGCCTTCCTCTCGCAATAAAATCAGCCCTTCAGATTTTTTACTCGATCCGTTATAGATTTCTCAAATTCCTCATCAGAAAACTGCGGATCTCTCGTCTCTTTCCAGATCGAACACGGAATCTGATCACAGCCGCCGCAGGTGGCCAGCCGCTTTTTTTGAACGGAGCAGGTATAAATCGGACAGGCTTTTCCTTCCGGTGCATGAAAAACCTTTCCCTGACATTCGTTGCAGCCCTGGCATAAGGTTCCGTAGCAGCCGCATTTTGTACATTCCGTACCGCAGCAGCTCAGTCCCAGGATTTCTCTCTGCTGCTTTTTGCTAAAACCCTTCAGAACAAGCTGATAGGATTTATCCAACATGTCCTTCAAAAGTTCATCCGGAACTTCTCCGTCCGGATTGATTGAATTCCAATGGATCTTGTTTGAATAATATCCGGGGATGATGTCCTTGTACTGTGACCGGAAAAACTCACCCTCCAAAGGCTCCAGCTTCAGATTTATGTAATATGGCCTGTCCGCATCATCAAGACAGACAGCCGCAAACATTTTCCCTCCCACATGATAACGGATCCAGTTCCAGCTCGGCTGAAGATCCTTTGTCACGCCTCTTTTGCTTAGTAAATATTCGTCTAACCAAAGATATTTCATATAGCAAACCTCCCAATTCTTTTGTTCGTCTTTTATTTTTTCGATCCCCCTGATTTAGGGGCTTTGTATATATAAAAATATATCACACATAACATGACATCTGTATGTCGCGTTATGTGTGATATCTGAAAAAAGCTGCTCTCCGTCTGCTAAAGGATACCCACGCCCTCCAGGAGAATTTTCAGGCCAATGAGGATCAGGATGATTCCGCCGCACAACTCAGCCCTTGACTTGTATTTCATTCCAAACATGCTGCCGATCTTAACGCCGACTGCAGAACAGACGAAGGTGGTTGCACCGATAAAGCTGATAGCAGGAACGATCGCAACCCGCAGAAAGGCGAAGGTCACGCCTACTGCCAGGGCATCAATACTGGTAGCTACAGCAAGGATGAACATCTCTTTCGGTGCCATGGAGCTGTCGCATTCATCCGCTTCCTTTTCAAACGATTCTTTGATCATGCTTCCTCCGATGCAAAGAAGCAGTATAAAAGCAATCCAGTGGGCATATTTTGCCACCATATCTGCAAAATACCGTCCGCCCAGATAACCAAGCAGCGGCATCAGTGCCTGGAAACCACCGAACCATGCCCCTGCAATGCACATATGTTTCCCGTTGATCCTGCCAAGAGACAGGCCCTTACAGACGGACACCGCAAAGGCATCCATAGAGAGTCCCACCGCCAATACAAAAAGTTCAATAAGTCCCATTTTGTCCTCCTTCGTGTTAAGAAATCCATTCCGTAAAAAGTCAGGAATTTCCCCAGTAAGAATCAAGCATCCGACCGGAGAATCGTCTCCTGAATTTTTTTCTCTGCCTCCAGTTCCGCGGCTGTTTTAATAATTTCAGAGCCATATTTCTGCTGAAGCTTAAAGAGCTTTTTGTTCAGCTCATCCTTTTTATCATTTTTCTCAATACTGTCCATATTCCAAAAGGATATCTGTTCCTCTCTCGTCTGGGTAAAATTTCCAACCCCCACACCAACAAGGCGGATAGGCTGGATAGACACCCGGTCAAGCTGTTTCACGGCTGCGTGATAGATATCTTCCATCCGATTCGTTGGCTCCACTGTCTCGGAACGGGTGATCCCTCTCATAGTAGCATACGTAATCTTCAGCGTCACAGTCTGTCCGTATAGATTAGCAGCCCGCAGCTTCAGGCTCAGTTCTTTTGCAAAAAGGAGAAGATAGCTTTTTATGTATTCCAGGTCTGTAGAATCCTGCTGGAAGGTATGCTCCCTGCTGATGGATTTCGCCTCCGATTCATAATAAGGAACTACTTCCCTGTCATCAATTCCATTGGCAACCTCCACGATCTGACGCCCGCGCTTGCCGAACACCTCGATCACCCGCTTCTGGTTTTCCAGGATATCCCGTACCGTAAAAATCTTCATCTGGTGAAGCTTCTCCGAGGATTTCGTCCCGACGCCCAACAGCCCCTCAATCTTCCGGTTCATGACCAGCTTTTGGAAAAATGCCTGGTCCGGAACTTCAAAAAAGCCGTCCGGTTTTTTCTCCTCGCTGGCAAATTTGGCAGTGGCTTTGCTGTATCCGATGCCTACGGAACAGGTGAGGCCCACCTCCTGTTTCGTCCGCTCTTTAATCTTCCACGCAATCGCATTTGCTCCGCCAAACAGGTTCACGGTACTGGTAACATCCAGATATCCTTCATCAAGGGACAGATATTCGATCACATCCGTATAGGTGCTCCAGATTTCATGGATGGCCCCGGATGCGGCCTTGTATTTCTGCATGTTCGGATGCATATAAATCCCGTGCGGGCAGCGCCGGTAAGCTTCCTTGATATTCATCGCGGAGCGGACGCCGTACTTCCTCGCCTCATAACTGCAGGTAGACACCACGCCTCTCTCCGACGGCAAAGCCCCGATGATCAGAGGCTTCCCTGCAAGCTCCGGGTTATCCCTGCTCTCCACAGCGGCAAAAAAGGCGTCCATATCCACATGTATGATTTTTCTGTCCATCGTTCTCACTCCTATCAGCAGTGTTTCCTGTCAGCTTTCATCGTTATTTGCTGCATGTATCTCTTTTTCCAGAAACTCTTTTACATAAATCAGAGAAGGAAAGATACCAACTGCCAGATGTTCCATTTCTTCCGTAGGCTCTGCCAGATCCGGCACCATGATCGGTTTTACTCCGGCCCTGTATGCGGCACGTATCCCATTGTAGGAATCCTCAATCGCATAGGATCTTTCCGGCAAAACCCTCAGCACTTCACATGCCTTTACATAAATCTCCGGCTCCGGCTTGCTTTTTGTTACCATATCTCCGCATATGATTCCGTCAAACCATTGCAGAAGCCCGCCCTCTTCCAGTTCTCTGCATACCACTTCTCTTCTGGTGGAAGAGGCAACTGCCGTTTTTATCTGATGTTCCTTCAGAAAGGCCAGCAGCTCTTTGATTCCGGGTTTCTGCCGAAGCTGTCCGCCTGCCGCACACTCATGAAACAGTGCAGACATTTCTTTTTTATAATCATCATAAGGAAAATCCTGTCCGTAATGCTTCAGAAAAATTTCTTTGCTGGCTGCCGCATTCGTTCCCAGACATTTCCTGCAGGCTTTTTCTATATGTGCGATCTGGTGTCTCCGCGCCACTTCCTCCCATGTTTCCATCACAAGTGTCTCGGAATCAAAGATCACTCCGTCCATATCAAAAATCACTGCTTCCATTTCTGCCCTCTCTTCTTTTTAATTTTTTCTAATAGTATAGCACAGTTTCCCGGCATCCTGCTACTGTAATGAGCAGAAAAAAGACAGGTACACAAAGTGCCGGAAGCAGATCATTCTCCCTGCTCCCGGCACTCTGACGGAAATTTTCTCTTTTACGGTTCTTTTGACTAATTTGGCAGACTGCCTTTTAAGCGGTTTCCTCAAACTGGCTGTTATATAGATGCGCATAGAACCCTTTCTGTGCCATCAGCGAATCATGGTCGCCCTGTTCGATAATATGGCCGTCCTTCATAACCAGGATCACATCTGCCTCACGGATCGTAGAAAGCCTGTGGGCCACGATGAAACTTGTCCTGCCCTCCATCATCCGCGCAAAGGCTGCCTGGATACGGATTTCCGTACGGGTATCAATACTGCTGGTGGCCTCATCCAGGATCAGCATAGGCGGCAGGCAGAGCATTACACGGGCAATACACAGAAGCTGCTTCTGTCCCTGGCTGATATTCCCGCCGTCTTCCGAGATCATAGTATTGTATCCGTCCGGCAGACGTTTGATAAAGCTGTGGGCATGGGCGGCCTTTGCCGCTGCAATGACCTCTTCTTCTGTGGCATCCGGCTTTCCATAGGCAATATTTTCCCGGATGGTACCCGCCTTCAGCCAGGTCTCCTGCAGCACCATCCCGTAATTCTGGCGCAGGGATTTCCTGGATACATTCCGGATATCCTGCCCGGATACCTGAATGCTTCCGCCGTTCACATCATAAAAACGCATCAGCAGGTTGATCAAAGTCGTCTTGCCGCAGCCGGTAGGTCCGACAATGGCGATCCTCTGACCCGGTTTTACATCCAGGGTAAAGTTTTCGATCAGCGGCCTGTCCGGCACATAACGGAAAGATACATGCTCCAGGCTGACATGTCCGTCACTTACAAGGACGGTATCCTTTTCCTGTACCTGGTCTTCCTCGTCCAGAAGCTGAAATACCCGGTCTGCACAGGCAATGGCATTCTGAAGCTCCGTCACCACGCTGGAAATTTCATTAAATGGCTTGGAATACTGGTTTGCATAGCTTAAGAAAATACTGAGCTGTCCTACCGTAATGCCGCCCACAACCGCATACAGGGCACCTGCAAGTCCCACGGCCGCATAAACCAGATTGTTCACAAAACGGGTACAAGGATTGGTAAGGCTTGAATAAAATACCGCCTTTAAGCTCGTCTCCTGAAGACGTCCGTTTACCTCATCAAATTTTTCCAGGCTTCTTCTTTCATATCCAAAAGCCTGCACCACCTTCATGCCTTCAATCATTTCATTAATATAGGCGGTCTGCTCGCCCCTCACTGCCGTCTGGCTTTGGAAATGCTGGTAGGTATGCTTTGCAATGAAATTTGCCACAAAGAGACTTAATGGAGTCAGGCACACAACCACCAGTGTAATCAATGGGTTTACGGATACCATAAAACCCAGGGTTCCAACAATAGTCAGCACACCGGTAAACAACTGCGTAAAGCCCATCAGAAGACCGTCTGCAAAGGTATCGACATCCGCAATGACACGGCTTACCAGATCTCCTGAAGGATGGGCATCCAGATAGGAAAGGGGCAGCTTCTGAATCTTATTAATAGAAGCATTCCGAAGATCCCTGGACACGCAGAAGGTGATCTTATTGTTGCACACGGCCAGGATCCACTGGGCAAATGCTGTAATCGCCGTAGCTGCGGCAATGGCGGTCACCATGGTCTTCACACTGCCGAAATCCACCCGGCCTTCTCCGATCATATAATCAATGGCATCTCCGCACAGGATCGGAACAAGGAGTTGCGCAGCCACACTGACTGCAGCACATACAAAGCTGATGATCAAAAACAGAGAATAAGGTTTGATAAAGCGGAGGATCCGCTTCATAACCTGCTGATTTTCTTTACGTTTCTCTTTGGATATTTTTTTTGCAGCCATCAGTACGCCTCCCCTTTCTTAAACTGGCTTTCATAAATTTCGCGGTAGACATCACAGCGTTTCAGAAGTTCCTCATGGGTTCCCTTATCTGCGGTTTCTCCATCATCCAGCACCAGGATCTGATCTGCATGTTTTAAGCTGGATGCACGCTGGGAAACAATAAATACGGTAATATCCTCCGGAAGAGTGCCAAGCGCTTTACGAAGGGCTGCGTCGGTTGCAAAGTCCAGCGCGCTTGCACTGTCGTCCAGAATCAGGATCTTTGGCTGTCTTACCAATGCCCTTGCAATGGTCAGACGCTGCTTCTGTCCGCCGGAAAAGTTCCTGCCGCCCTGCTCCACAGGCTCATCCAGCCCCAGCGGCTTGCTGCGGACAAATTCTGCTGCCTGGGCAAGCTCCAGTGCTTTCCAGAGCTGTTCATCATCCGCATCCTGATTTCCCCACAGGAGATTGGAACGGATCGTTCCGGCAAAAAGCTGTGCCTTCTGCATGACTACGCCAACGGTTGTGCGAAGCTCTTCCCTGTCCCATTCCCGGATAGGCTTTCCCATAATGCGTACCTGCCCTTTGGTAGCGTCATAGAAACGCGGTATCAGGCTTACCAGGCTGGATTTGCCGCTTCCGGTACCTCCGATCACTCCGATGGTCTGACCCCTTTGGGCACAGAAGGAAATATCTGTCAGGCTCTCCTCACCTGCGCCTGCATAAGTCAGACTTACATGCTCAAAGGCAACCGCTTCCCCGGCATTTCCTTCTCCGGCAGAAGAGATACCCTCCTTCCGGATAAACTTCATGGACGGTTCCGTTTCCAGGACGCCTTTTACACGGTTCAGGCTGGCCAGTGCCTTGCTTAGCAGCACGACCGTATTCGCCAGTTTTACCAGCTCTACAAGGATCTGGCTCATATAATTTACCAGGGCGATCACATCACCGCTTAAAAGGATCCCGTTATGGATATGGGAGGCTCCCATGTTCAGGATCGCAATGATTCCCAGGTTTACTACCACATATGTCAGCGGATTCATAAGGCCGGAAATATGTCCTACATGAAGCTGCATATCATTCAGCCTCCCATTGGCAGCCTCAAACCGTTCAACCTCTGCACGTTCTTTGCCAAAGGCACGCACAACCCTTACACCGGTCAGGTTTTCCCTGGTGATTCCAAGGACGCAGTCCAGCCTTCCCTGCACCATCTTATACAATGGAGAAGTGATCCGCATGATCCCAAAAATGATAACGGACAGCACGGGAATCGCAATGAGAAATACCAGCGCAATTTTTGCATTGATGGTAAAAGCCATGATCATTGCGCCCAATACAATAAACGGGCTTCGAAGAAACAGACGCAGAAACATGTTTACACCGTTCTGCACCTGGTTGATATCACTGGTCATACGGGTGATCAGCGTACTCGTTCCCATGGTATCGATTTCCGAATATCCCAATGTCTGGATATGGGAAAATAGCATGTGCCGAAGTCCTGCGGCACATCCCACGGAAGCCCTGGCCGCAAAAAACTGCGCAGTAAAGCTGCAGGTGATTCCGATCAGAGCCAAAAGCACCAGGATCCCGCATCTCTGCATGATGTACTGCCTGTCCTGATTGCCGATGCCGATATTGATGATATCCGCAACAACGATCGGCACAAACAGATCGAAGAATGCTTCCAGCATCTTAAACAGCGGCGCCAGAATGCTCTCCTTCTTATACTGCTTCAAATTCTCCAACAAATACTTCATTTGCTGTTTTCTCCTTTACATTCCTTTTTGTGTATTCCACGTTACTGCCCCTCTGTGACCAGTAACTATTTCACACCACTTCTATAAGAATAACACATGTATTTTTATATGAATAATATTTATTTTATGATATAATTATATGGATTTCATATAGATTTTATAGATGGGGGAAAGATTTTCTATGGAGATACGTCAGTTACGTTATTTTACGGCTGTGGTGGAAGAAGGTACCGTCATCGGAGCAGCCAGAAGGCTGAATATGACCCAGCCACCGCTGACCGCACAGCTTCACAATCTGGAGGAAGAGCTGGGCTGTGTCCTTTTTAAACATGAAGGACGCCGCCTGCATCTGACCGAGGCGGGACACACCTTTTACCAGCGGGCCTGCACGATTCTTGGGATGTGTAATGCGACTGCCGCAGAAATGGAACAGTTCGGCACCGGAAATGCAGGTACCCTGCGCATCGGAGTAATCTCTTCCGTGCACAGCACTTTATTTATGGAATGGATATCCGGATTTGCCGAAATACATCCTCAAATCCGGCATGAATTATACAGTGCAAATACGTATCAGCTTCTGGAACAGCTCCGCATGGATCAGATCGACCTGGCGATCGTGCGCACACCTTTTTCTGCTCCGGAAGCAGAAAGCCTGACCCTTGGCAAAGAGCCTATGATGGCTGTGGGACGATCTGCTTATTTTAAAGGAATTTCCGATGGCACCACCTGCATCCCGCTCTCCGCACTCAGCGGCCAGCCGCTGATCCTGTACCGCAGATGGGAGCGGATTCTCCTTTCCCGTTTCGAAGCCGCAGGGTGTACCCCGCAGATCCGCTGCTGCAATGATGATGCCCAGACCACCCTCTCCCTTGCTAAAAGAGGACTCGGTATCGGTATCCTGCCTGCTTCCGCTATCTATCAGATGAAAGAACCGGCTTTAACCGTCATGGAACTGGATGATATAGCCCTCACCACAGAAATCGCCCTCCTATGCAGGAACAAAGAACAGCTGCCCCAGGTAGCACGGTTATTCTGGGAAATGATGGAAAATGGTTCTTCCCGAATCCATAACGGCATCAAATAAAACTCCCGCCTCAGGATGTTGCGCATTCCAGGTCACTGTACCTGTCCCCGTATCGCTGTATCCTATATATCTCTGATCGCAATAGAGTTCGCGGATTTTTCTATTTTTCTTTCACAGCAGGCTGACTTGCCTTTTATGCCATCTATCATTTCCACGCCGCATCTGCCGGACTACATAAGATCAAAACTCTCTGCGATCATTCGCTTAATCTCCCTGTCGGGAATTGTTCCATTCAGAATGATCGTATTCCAGTGTTCCTTATTCTGATGCCATCCCGGAGTTACCGCTTTGTAAGTGTTTCTCCAAAAATCTCTCCATTCCGGGTTCACTTTGACATTCACACACATTTGCCCATTCCTTTCATAGGTCCATGCGAAAGCTTTTTTGCCTTTCTTCAGACGCAGCAATACCCAGTTATCGTCATGGAATGGCTTATCTATATAGACATCCGGAAACGTCATTCCATAATCCAGAACTGACTGCCTGGTTGTCATCTCAAATGTATCCTTCACTTAATCACCTCTTCTATCAAACTATTTTTTACCCTTATTGACTCCTGCAGCAAAAACAAATCAATTACTGAAACTCTCTGTCCACACAATACTGCAGTACCGATTCCATCTGAGGGGAAACCCATTTATCCCGGTGGTAGAGAAGCTGCTTCCAGACATTAATCTCAAAATTTTCCACCTTCAGATAAACCAGTTTTCCCTCCCGAACCTTTTGGGTAGTGACATAGTCAGGTAAGAACGAAACACCTACGCCCTGCTCTACAAGAGAACAGATCCGATCCGTACTGCCCACCTCCAGAACAGGCTGAATCTCCAACGACATTTCTGCCAGTTTTTCATCCATCAGCCTGCGATAGCTCATTCCCTTCTCCGTAAGGACAAAAGGGATTTGTATCAGTTCTGAAATAGAAATGGTACTTAACCCGGCCAGCGGGCAATCCGCATTCGTCACAAAATGCACCCCCACTTTTTCCTCCCGGACGATCACATATTCCGTATTATAAATGTGATTATCCAGTGTCAGGATCGCATCTGCCTCATTGTGGTTGAGCAGCCGGAACATCTCTTCCGTGCCTGCGGCGATCATCTTCAGCGTGATGCCGGGATACTTTTCCCGAAATGTGAGAAAGTTCTCACTGAGCAGGGAATCACAAAGGGAATCTGCCATAGCCAGTCTTACATGGCCCCTGACGGTTCCTTCCTTCTGCATGTTTTCTTCTAATTCCTGTGTCAGCTTATTGATCTGATGCGCATAGTTCAGTACCTCCCGCCCCTTCTCCGTCAGAGCGATCGTATGGTTGATCCGTTCAAAAAGCTGGGAATTCAGCTCCGTTTCCAGTTGTTTGATCTGAAAGGATACGGTTGACTGGGAATATCCCAGTTTCTCAGCCGCCTTCGTAAAGCTGTTTAATTCCGCCACATGAATGAATGTCAGTAAATTTTTAATGTCCATCCTGGTTTCCTTATATCGATATATTCGATTCTTAGTATTATAATTATCAATTTTACAGATGCTATTTTCTACTATATACTAAAAGGCAGAAAAAGACAAATAAAACATATTGAGTTTAACAATTGGAATAAACATACAGTATTGGGGAGAATTATCATGAAAATCATCACATTTTTCTATCACCTGTTGTGGGGAGATCTCATTACCCTTCCCCTGCCGGGAGGAAGCTCCGTAGGGCTTTCTCTGCTTGTTCTGATCCTGATTCCTGCCGGAATTTACTTTACCATACGCACCCGCTTTCTTCCCTTCCGGCTCTTTCCTGAAATGCTGAAAATTGCTACGGAAAAGAAAAACCTTTCCGAGAAAAACTCCATCTCCGGTGTACAGGCTTTGATCATTTCCACGGCAACCCGTGTTGGTATGGGAAACCTGGTCGGCGTTGTAGCCGCCATTTCCGCCGGGGGCGCAGGTGCGGTATTCTGGATGTGGGTAACGGCATTGCTCGGCTCTTCCACTGCTTTTGCTGAAGCTACCTTGGCACAGCTTTATAAGGAAAAAGATCCCCTTTACGGAGGTTTCCGGGGCGGTCCGGCTTACTACATCCATCATCTTTTTATAAAAAAAGACAGTAAAAGCCGCCGTTCCGTCATTGCAGCATTGTTTGCCGTCTCCGGCCTGATATGCTGGTGCGGTATCAGCCAGGTTATCGGCAACTCCGTTTCCTCTGCTTTTGACAATGCGTTTCATATTCCGCCGCTTTTTACAACGATCATTCTTGTACTTGTTGCTGCGGTGATCGTGCTGCGCAAAAATGCGACTGTAAAAGTCCTGGATGTGATCGTCCCGATCATGGCCAGCCTTTACTTCCTGTTCACCATCTTTATTATCGTAAAAAATGCCGGACAGCTTCCTTCAGTCTTCCAAAGGATTTTTGAAGAAGCCTTCGGACTGCGTCAGGCAGTTGCCGGCGGATTCGGCGCTGTTCTGATGAACGGTGCCAAACGAGGCCTCTTTTCCAATGAGGCAGGCTCCGGTTCCGCTCCATGTGCCGCTGCTGCCGCAGATATCAGCCATCCTGCCAAGGAAGGACTTCTGCAGGCTTTTGGCGTCTTCATTGATACCATCGTCATCTGCAGTTGTTCCGCTATGATCATGCTTTTGGCTCCCGCGGAACTTACCGCCGGACTGGCAGGTATGGATCTGCTCCAGACTGCCATGAAGTATCATCTCGGAGAATTCGGCGTGATTTTTATTGCCGTCATTTTGTGGCTGTTCAGCTTCTCCACCTTTATCGGCATCCTGTTTTATGCAAGGCCGAATGTCGCGTATCTTTTCGGGGATAACTGGCTGTCACAGACTTTGTATAAGATTCTGGCACTCATCATGCTCTTTATCGGCGGGCTGGCTGCCTATACCTTTGTGTGGGATCTGGGAGATATCGGTGTCGGACTGATGACTGTTTTTAACATGATCGCACTGATTCCTTTATCAACACAGGCCATTGAATCCCTGAAGGACTATGAAGCAAAGAGAAAGCAGAATCCTTCTGCTCATATCTGACTCATGAAGTGAAATAGGTTTTGTTATATAGGTACAGGCGCATTGGAAGGTTTTTCCAATGCGCCTGTTTTTCAGGACTGCGCATACGAATTCCGTACAGGCCTGACAAATTGTAAAATTGCATGGCTGACAGACGCTGCATACTCTTCCGGATTTTCCTTCATCCCGAATAGGATCCAACGATAAAGAAGATTGATAAAACCACCTGCGGAATAGTCCGCAAAGTATTCCAGTTCCGGCATTTTCCTGAGTTTCTCATCCCCGATCCGCTTTTTCATAACCTCCATGGAGCCCCGGATGATTCCGTAATACAGCATATCATCCAGATTGTTTTTATGCAGAAGCAACAGGAACGTTCTGTGCTGATACCAGAATAAAAAATATTCCGCCGCAACCTTTTCTACATCATAACTGTTCAGGGTTTCATACCTGCTGCTGTAATCCCTGCATAATTTCTCAAAATAGAAATAAATAATGTCTTCTTTTCTCTCGTACAGCCGGTAAAAGGTACGCCTTGACACATCCGCCCTTTTTACAAGCTCGGAAATTGTGATCTGCCCATAATTTTTTTCCTTCATCAGCGCAAACAGCGCCTCTTCCATCATCTGCCTTGACTGTTCTTTCTGTTTCTGATGACCGTTCATTCCTGCTTCCTCCCGCATTTTCTGGCACAAATAACCGTTATTGCAGCACTTTCCTGCAAAGTCTTGATTTTTTTCAATGATAAGTATACGATAAGCAAAGAAATGTTACAAGTGTGCCAGTTAAGTATTTGTTACTTAGGCTTGTCCTTCACCCAATCATAAGCAAGGAGGTTTCCCATGAAGAAGACAGTTGTGATATATGAATCAAAATACGGTTATACAAAGCGTTACGCAGAATGGATCTCTGAATCCCTTTCCTGCCCGCTTTTTGAAAGAAAAAGCATCCGTCCCGAAGAACTGGATGCTTATGATACGATTATTTATGGAGGAGGACTTTATGCAGGAGGCGTAAGCGGCATCAAATTTCTGACCAGACACTATCCTCAGATCCGCTCCAAAAACATTCTCATATTTACCTGCGGACTGGCCGATCCCGGCGACCCTTTTAATACAAAACAGATCCAAACCGCCTTAACAAAGGTGTTTTCCCCTGAAATGCAGGATAAGATCCGGGTTTTCCACCTTCGCGGCGGCATTGACTACTCCAGGCTCACCCCTGTCCACAAGGCTATGATGGCCATGCTCCGAAGGATGCTTTTAAAAAAACCGGAAAGTTCTATCCGCAAGGAAGATCAGGGAATACTGGATACCTATGGCAAAGCCGTCGATTTTACCGATCGTGAAACCATCCTGCCACTGGTCCGTTATGCTTCCTCGCTCTAAGAGCAATCTGATTTCTCCTCAGCCGGCGTATCATTCCGCTACAATATACTCAAATTCAATGTCAGCCCGGTCAAATCCCCAGTAAGCTTTATTCAGCGGAACCTCCCTGAAACCAAACTTTTCATAAATATGAAGTGCCGGTTTCAGGCGGCGGTTAGAGATCAGGGTCAGCTTTTTAGCTCCCTGTGCGACTGCATAATCCATGCTTGCTTTAAATACGGCACTTCCCGCACCTGTTCCGGTATACTGTCCGCTTGCAGCCAATTTACAGATTTCCCATACGTCAGCTCCAAGCGGCATTGCCATACAGGTTGCCAAAACTTTTCCGTTTTCCACTGCAAAATAGATCATGGCGCCTGTTTTCAACAGTTCTTCCACATGCTCCAGCACCTCTCTGTCCGCCTGCTCCATAACAAAATACCGCTCCACCCACTGGGTATTCAATTCAATAAAATCCTTTTTATATTTTTCCTGATATTCCACAATCTCCATATCGGAACCTGCCTTTCATTTTTTTAGGAATTCCAGGTTCTCATGAAGGCCTTCTTGTTTTCCTTGAATTCTTTCTGACTTCAGTATATACTAAGACATGATATAAGTAAAACGAGAATTTCTTATTCAAATATTAGAGAAAGTGAATTAACAATCATGAACCGCTATCTTGCATTACAGAAAATCGTGGAACTTGGCAGTTTTTCAAAGGCTGCGGAGGCTTTGGGATATACCCAGTCCGCCATGAGCCAGATGATCGCCTCACTGGAAAATGAATTGTCCATTAAGTTGCTGAACCGTTACCGCACAGGTGCAAAGCTTACCCTGGAAGGCCAGGAGCTGTATCCCTATCTGGAAAAGACCATTTATCAGTATCTTGCGGCACAGGAAAAGGCCCGGGAGATACGTGGGCTGGAGACAGGTGTGATCCGCATGGGAACCCTTGCCAGCATCTCCGCACATTGGATGCCGGGACTTTTAAAAGATTTCCAGACCAGATATCCGGGCGTGGAATTTGTCATCCATCAGGGAGATTACACTTCCATTCAGGAATGGATCAAAACCGGAGCCATTGATTTCGGGTTTGTAAATCCCAAAGCAGTCAGCGGTATGGATACGACCGTATTAAAGGAAGGGCCAATGCTTGCCGTTCTGCCGGATCATCATCCTCTGGCAGAAAAAGAGAGGGTTCCTTTGGCTGCTCTTGCAAAAGAGCCGTTTATTCTCCTTGAAGAAGGCCATTATTATGAACCTCTGGAAGCTTTTAAATCCATCGGCGCTTCCCCCAATATCAAATATACCATCCACGATGATTATGCGATTATGACCATGGTGGAGGCCGGACTTGGGGTCAGCATCCTTGCTGAGTTGATCCTTCACCGCACCAATTACCGGATTGCTCTCCGCCCGACAGATCCGCCCGTTTCCCGGACAGTTGCCATTGGCTGCCGCGACAAAAACAGCCTTCCAATGGCAAGCAGGCGCTTTATCCAATGCCTGAAAGACCGTATTGATGAATTGCCGTAACCGAGTCCCTCGTATACCCCGTCCAGAATTATCTTTTATATCTTTTTTTCCTGGACTGTCTCTTTTCTGAGTTTGATTTCTTCTACAATCTGATTATAAGACTTTTTATTCAGACGGTAAAAATAAAGCACAATTGCAGTCACGATCCACAGTCCTCCCGGAATGGTGGTAAAACAATGTTTCATAATTGCAAGTACAGTTTCGTTCTGCTGCTGGTTTGCCGCATAGCCGCAGGCTCCCAGTGCTGCCGCCAATAAGGAGGTTCCGATTGCCATTCCGGCTTTGTTTCCCAGAGAGATGAAGGCATACTGGAAGCCGTCATTGCGAAGCCCTGTCTTCCATTCTCCATACTCTACACAATCCGGAATGATCGCATAAATCGCCGTATTGAATCCGGAAAAGAAGAACTGGGCAAGGCAGGAAAATACATAAAATGGAACCGGAGATGTCTTTACACTGAAAAAGTACATGCAGATCATACTGATTCCGGTCAGCAGGGAAAAGATCGAAGCTGTTCTTCCTTTATTATTCGTAATACGGAACAGCAGGGGAAAGCAGGCCGCACCGATAATAGAAGGAACGATAATACACAGAGAATAAGTAGAAAACAGCGCTTTATCCCCTTCTACATAGGTAAAGTAGTATAAAGCATCCGCATTTCTCCCATACAGGGTAATTCCAAAGAGGAACTGCCCTGCTACTGCAAGAAGATAAGGGCGGTTCTTACCAACTGCTTTCATCTGTTCTTTCATGGAAATCTTCTGTTTTTCCGGAATATCTACCACTTCCTTTGTTTTTGCAAAACAGAAGATGTGGCAGGCTGCAAAGATCAGTCCGTAGATCACCGCAACAAGCAGGTATCCCTTCCGGTCATTTCCTTTGCCCACAGCAGCAATCAGCGGAACTGTGATAATATTGATCACTCCGATGGCAATCATGGCGCTGACAGAACGAGAGGTGTTGATTTTTGCCCGTTCCTCAATGTTCTGTGTCATGGCGCCGCACAGTGTCCCATAAGGAATATTAACGCAGGTATACCCCAGAACCAGGATACAATACGTCACTGCCATATAAACAATCTTGGCAGTAGATGGCCAGTCCGGATGCGCCCAGAACGTCATCATTAATACAAGTGCCGTCAGTGGTGCTGCAATCAACAGCCACGGCCTGTATCTTCCCCATCTGGTATGGGTTTTGTCACTCAGGCTTCCGATAATCGGGTCATTGATCGCATCCCAGAACCTGGAAAACAGCATCAATCCGGCAACCGCACTCATTCCGATTCCAAATACATCCGTATAGAAGATCATAAGAAAATTCCCTACGAACATCCAGCTGAAATTACATCCTACATCTCCCATTCCGTAAGCGATCTTGCTGATGAGAGGTACCTTTATGTTTGTATCTTTGTTCATTTTTTCCATCCTCCTACTGTTCTGATTCCATTTCTTCGATTCTGTTTTTCACTTTCCATTCCCTGCTCTCCTCTTCGTTTTTATCTTTTATTAAATGTTTTATTAAAGTAATTATATTATTACACAAGCCCTACTAACTGTCAATAGGTTTTCTCACACTCTCTCTTTTCCACATTTTCTGTCATTCATTTTCGGTAAATCTGCACAAAAAAAGAAGCCGCACTCCGATAACGGAAATACTGCTTCTTTTTTATGCCTGCACTCACTGCAGGGTATGAAAAAACTGCTCTACAAATTTCAGCGTAACACCATAAGCCGAGGCCACCAGCTTATGCTTTCCTGTCCGCAGATAAGAGGTATCCAGGTCAAATTTGTTATACTCCATGATCTTCCGGCCAAGCTCCGGAAGAAATTCTTCCATATATCCTCCTACATATCCTCCCAGAACAACATCGCAGTCAAAGGCCATCCGCAGATTGGAAACTACGATTGCCAGATACTCCAGATACTCTTCCCAGGCTTGTACACACACAGGATCACCGGCCCTGAGACGTCTGAAAAACTCTTCCAGATTATCCTCTGTCAGGTTCTGCAGTACCTTTGCGGAACAATAGGCATCCGCACAGCCTCTTTTGCCGCAGTAGCATGGACGGCCGCCCTTCTCGATCACCATATGCCCGAATTCACCGCTCCTGAAATTCTCCCCTGTATACAGCCGGTCATAAAGATAGATCGCACCGCCTACCGTACCGCTCAGAGAAAGATAAACGGCATTTTCCGGATTCCCCGTAAGCTCGGCAAAGGCCGCACTATTCGCATCGTTCTCCAGAGCATAGGGAAAACCGATCAGCTTTTCCATATTCCGGAAGCTCACATTGCTGACATTCAGGGCATGGGAGCGCAGAAGGATCTGGTTTTCCTTATCCACAATCCCCGGAAGGGAAATCCCCACTCCCAGAATTTTTTCCCCCGTGTTCCCCGCTTCTGCAAGAAATTCCTGCAGACGACGTCCCAATTCTTCATAATACGAAAAGGTATTCTCATAGGGTATCCGGATCCGCTTCGTGCTGACGATCTCACACTTCATATTTACCAGCACAAAGGTCATATGATTGGCCGTAATATCAAGCCCCGCCGCATATCCGATCTCTGAAGAAATGGACAGTGCCCTGGCCTTCCGTCCTCCGGTAGATTCATAGGCACCGCTTTCCTCCACAACTCCGGCCTCCACCAGCTCCCTGACATTCTGGAGTGTGGTCGGCATACTTAAGCCAAGCTCCGCAGCAATCTCTGCCTTTGAGGTAACGCCTTTCCTTGAGATAAATTTTGCAATTTTTACTTTATTATTTCGTTTCGTTTCTTTCACTCTGCCCACCTGCATTCCTGTTTATTATGCTAACAGCAATTCTTTTCTAAAAGTTATTATAGTTTATCTGCAGATTTAAGGCAAGACTTATATATAAACACCTTTCCTGCTTCTTCTATTCCGCCAAACCAGACGCAGACAAAGCCAGCCCTTTGCCGCAGACGGCGGAAATGGACTGGCTTCGCTGCCAATTACTGGCTTGCCTCTATCACAATATTATTCCTCGGAAGGATCTACATCGATCAGCACCTTCATCGTTGTTTCACGATTGTTGTCAATGTATTCATATGCGGACTGGTAATCACGAAAAGCAAAGTGGCTGCTCATCAGAGGTTTTAACCGGATCTTTCCTTCGCTCACAAGGCGGATTGCCTCTACGTAATCCTCATGGCGGTACATCATACTGGTATTCAGATCCAGCTCATGATCATTCAGCACTGCCAGATCCACGGTTGCCATTTTGCCGAAAACAGCTACCAGAACAATGGTACTTCCCTTGCGGGCGCACCGGATTGCCTGATTCATGGTAATGTCATTGCCTGCACAGTCATAGATTACATCTGCCTTGTCCGGTCCGAACGCTTCCACCATAGCATCCCCAAAGTCACGCTCCTTCGTGTTTACCGTATGATCCACTCCGACACGCTTTGCCAGATCCAGGCGGTAGTCCGATACATCTGTGATCATGACAGACTCCGCTCCCAGGGCCTTACAGGACTGTGCAAGCAGGATTCCGATGGGGCCGCAGCCTAAAATCGCTACCCTGGCGCCCTCGATTTCCGTGAAACGTTTAGCTGCATGAACCGTTACTGCCAGCGGTTCGATCATAGCGCCTTCATTATAAGTCAGATTTTCCGGAAGCGGAGTCACCTTGGAGGCATCTACTGCAAAATATTCGCTGGCTGTTCCCGTTGTCTGGAATCCCATTACCTTCAGGCTTTCGCAAAGGTTGTATTTTCCGTGTGTACAGGGATAACATTTCCCGCAGTAAACCTGCGGCTCAATCGTAACCTTCTGACCCACGGTAAATCCTGTAACATCCTTTCCAAGCTCCACGATCTTCGCCGATACCTCATGTCCCTGGGTAACCGGATAGGAAGTAAAAGGATGTGTGCCGTGATAAACATGAATATCACTGCCGCATACCCCGATCTTCATGATCTTCACCAAAACCTGGTCCGCTTCCGGCTTTGGAATTTCTGTTTCCTGAAATACGATACTCTTCGGTGCGATCATTACCTGCTGAATCATTTTTTTCCCCATCTTGCTCATCCTCCATGCATTTTTTAATCTTTATAATCTTTATGAAATTCTTTTATGAAACTACTTATATTATAATCCCTTTCTTCCATTTGTCAATATCTTTTATTAATTATTTTATAAAAGTTTTTCTTTTTTATTCTTCCATTAACGCAAAAAAAGACTGCATGTCACACTTCTGTGATCATGCAGCCTTCCGGCGCTTTACTCTTCGATCAGTCTATCCCTCTTGTTTCATCTGCAAGATACTCAAAAAAGTCAAAGTCCGCATAATGCCGGTGCTTCACCCTGTCAGCACAGGTGATTCCCACCATGGTTCCTGTAAATTCCCCATACTTGCAGTATTCGTCAGAGAATTTCGTCGTATCAAACATCCGGCCGATCTTTTGATAATGCTCATTGTCATAGCTCCATTCGAACCAGGATTTCCTTCCCTCAATGTAAAGCCGCAGATAAACAGGCCTGTCCTCCACAGGGATTCTTGTATTCAGAAATTCCGTTTTTTCACCGTTTTCCAGATGAATGATTGAAAGCGCGCTCTGTCCCAAAGTCTCACTGTAGTATTTCCGAAGATTGATATAGTTCATATTGTCATAGTACAGGATCAGCCCCGCGCTGTGCTGGTGAACCTCCGGCTGAAACTCCATCTTCGTTGTGATCCTTGCATAAACGCTGGTCAGCTTCCGGGCTAGGATGCTCACTCTGTTCAGGGAGGTCCTGGATTCCTGGCCGCGGATCCGCACATATCCAGGCCTTGCTTTCACATCTGCAAAGCGCTGCGGCATGATGCGGGGCGCGTAGTAATAATTCCCCAGTTCCTCTCCGTCAAAATCATCAAATGCGGGGATTCCCGGCACAGGTACTTCCGGAAGGGAGCTTTCCGGTACTTCGGATTTGGCCAGATTGCTTCCGTCTGCCATACGAAGCCAGCCGTCCTCTGTCCACATCATCTTCTGGATTGCCGTCTCCCTCCCAAGAGTGCAGCGTAGTTCCGGCACGAACGGCCTCGCACAGAGATGGACCAGATACACTTCTCCTGTGGGAAGCTCCACATAGCTTCCATGTCCGGATTTTTGAAGAACGGAATCGGGATTATAATATCTCGGTTTGAGATGATCCGGATCCTGGCGTTCGTAGGATTCTCCCGGAACACTTGTCACAATGGGATTTTCCGGATCCTTTTCATAAGGCCCCCACACGTTTTTCGAACGTCCCATAGTCACGCAGTGATTATATCCCGTGCCGCCCTCTGCGCACATGATATAATAGTATTCTCCTCTTTTCGTAAGGTGAGGCGCTTCAATACAGCCTCTGTCCGTACCTCCCCGCCACATCCTCTTCGGATAACCGACAATCTCTTTTTTCTCCGGAGAATATTCTACCATACAGATGGCACCTGGCTTCTCATATCCTTCTCTTGTCTCCCATTCCAGGGAAACCACATATTTTTTGCCGTCATCATCATGAAAGATCGAGGCATCAAATCCGGAAGAATGAATATAGACCGGCTTGCTCCACGGTCCCCGGATGTCCTTCGCAGTAATCACATAATTATCCACATCAAAGTACCGTGCATTCATGGAATTCATGATTCCATATACCACATAAAACAGATCCTCTTTCTCACAATAGGTAAGACATGGTGCCCAGATTCCCTTTGCACTAGGCAGCTTCTTTAAATCCACTTCCTCATCATCTGTCAGAACATGGGTATACAGCTCCCAGTTCTTCAGATCTCTGGAATGATAAACAGGAATCCCCGGCAGCCATTCAAAGGTTGATACGGCTACATAATAATCGTCTCCTTTTCTGCAAATACACGGATCCGGGTTAAATCCCGGAAAAATCGGGTTTTGAATCATCGTTTCTTCCTCCTTGCAGCATCAGCTCCGAAAGCTTCAGATTAAATATACATGATAATATCATATTTACCTGCACAGAGCCACCTGTTTTTGTTTATTTTCCTTCCAAAGGAATCAGTATTTTCAGTTCGAACCAGTTGTTTTTCTGGCCCGCAACCACGGAGCCGCCGTACTTTTCCACGGTTTTCTGCATACTCTTCATGCCGTAGCCGTGTAAATGCTTGTCCTTCTTTGTGGTAATAGGCATTCCGTTTTTGAACTTGATCTTTTCATCACAGTAGTTCTCCGTACGGATGCGGAGAAACTGTTTTTCTTTGGAAATGTAAAGCCCTACCAGACGCTTGTTTTCATCCTTCTGCTTCTGGGCGCTTTCAATGGCATTGTCCAGCATATTGCCGAACAGGGCACTGATATCCATATCTTCCATAAAGAATAAAAGTTTCCCATCCACCATGAATTTCAGCTCGATTCCATGATTCTGGCAGTACAGGCTTTTGCTGGTGAGAACGGCATCCAGCACTTTATTTCCTGTTTTGTTCTGAGTTTCGTAGATTTTGATCTCCCGCTCCATCTGTTCCAAATAACCGGTGGATTTCTCCGTGTCCGTTTCTGCTTTCAGAATCGCGATCTGGTGCTTCAGGTCGTGATATTTCTGGTTGACAATATCAATACTCTCCTGGGAAAGCTGGTATGTTTTGTACTGCATTTCCATGATATTCTGGAGCGTGTCCTTTTCAAAGCGCATCTGGACTTCTTTTACCTGGATGTGGTACGCATACAGCACAGCCATTCCGCTCATATCCACAAGGGTGCGGATGATATAAATATCCATCGCCATCCTGCCGCTGAATAATCCGTTCTGATCAAGATAACTCATATTGCTGACTCCGAACACCGCTGCAGCAATGACGATCACCACCAAAAGCTCTCTTTCGGTGATATGAAGCTCTTCCACATCCTTGTGCAGATATTTTTCAAAAAAATACAGGCAGCCAAAAATCAGAACATAGACCAGAATCATTTCCGTCCATCTCCAGATCTGTACATGTTCCGTAAACAGATTTCTGGCAAAATGGTAATATACCTGCCAGCAGAGGGAGGCCGCAAATTCACCGTTAATAAACGCCTTCACGCAGTAATAGCTTGCTTCTCTCAGTGTGAAATCACAGCAGATATAGATGGACAATACGATCAACCCGATGATCACTGCCATGGACGGAATGAACAGAAGCTGCCGGATCCCGTCTGTCAGGGTCATAAAGGCCAGAAGGAGAAGGTTGCAGACACCATTTGCAGCCGTCAGCTTCCATCCTGTCATCCGCTTTTTATTGGTACTGACCGTGACAAAAATGGAAAACCAATATGCGATCGCATAGTAATAACCGGGGGTATTCAGCACATCTGCCGTATTCATTTCGCCACCTCATTCATATACTCATTCAGGGCATCCAGGAAGGGTTTTCTCCTGCTTCTGCTTACCTGGATCGTGTCGGAATAAACAGTGACATCACTTCCCTGATAGTTCTCCACATACTCCAGATTTACCAGATAACAGCGGTTGCAGCGAAAAAATTTCTTAGGGTCAAGCTGGCTTTCCGCATCCCGGATAGCACCTTTGGTGATAAATTCCCCGTCTGTTGTATGATAGATCAGAAGATGATCCTGTACCTCCACATAGCAGATCCGTGAAACATCCAGCTTCATTTTTCCGCCCTTTAAGGCAAGGGTGATATACTCTTTTTCTGTTGTTTTTACATTGCGGAGAGCACGCCCCATGCTCTCTGAAAAAGAAAAATAAGAGAACGGCTTCAGAATATAGTCCAGTGCATTCACCTTATATCCTTGAATTGCATATTGAGGTGCATTGGTAATAAAAATGATGATCACATCCGGATCCAGTTCCCGAATCTTCTGTGCAGCTTTCATTCCATTTAAGAAGGTCATTTCAATATCCATCAGGATCAGGTCATATTCTGCCGTATAATCCGTAACAATATCTTCCCCGTCCGTAAACTCCGTAATCTGGAATTTCTGCCTGGTTTCTTCCTCATATCGGTTCAGGCATTTCTTCAGTTCTTTCCGGTCATGTTCATGATCTTCCACCACTGCAATACGAATCATTGTTCTCCCCCTTAACCGCTTTAAGCGCTGCTGTCTGCAGACGGATCTCTGCAGGACAGCAACGCTTATCTCTTTTCTTTTGTAGATTCAGTATAGCAAGAAAAACCGGGCGATACAAGTATTCCCCGGCATTTTCCGCCACGTTCTTTATTCACACGGAATCTCTGCTGTGCAGGTATGCTTCTCATCACAGACTGTGATCCGAACAGGCCCTCTGCCGTTTGCCCTTACCGCTCCAAGCGCCTCGCCGTAATAGGTTTTTACCGTGTGTTGTGTGTAATTTCCCTCTTTGTACGGGCAGGCACTTCCAAGCCCTGCAAGAGTCCCGTTTTCCACTGTAACCTGAAGCATGTGCTTTTCCATTGGCTTCCAGATTCCGTTCCGGTCTGTATACTGAAACCAGATATAGGCCAGTTCGTCCGGTTTCACGGTCTTTTTTTCCGGTCTTATCCGGAGAACCGTGTCATTTCCCGCCGTTTTCAGGCTTCGGCGTCCTATTTCCCGTCCGTTTCTGTCATAGGAAACAGCGGTAATCTCACCGTCCTCATAGGTTGTCTTAAATACTGCTCTGCAGGTATTTTTCAGTTTTCTGCGTCCCGCACTTTTTCCGTTGATCAAAAGCTCCGCTTCTGCGGCTCTTGCATATACTTCTACCACTGCAGGTTCTCCGGCACAGCCGCGCCAGGACCAGCTTTCCAGGGCTTTGGTAAGCTGCCAGCCTGTCAGACGGAGTTTTTCCTTCTGATATACGGGATTGACTGCAAGAAAGGGGCCCTTTTCCTGTTCAAAGGCTACACGTGTATAGGCTGCTTCTGCCCTCGGCTTACCAAGAAGATCGATCCGTCCGTTGCCGCCTGTCATGCGGGCCGCCGGGCAGCTTTCCTTATAGTCCGCATATTCTGCCGCACCATCCCCTGTTTCTCCGATATAATCCCAGCCTGCCCAGACGAAATCCCCGATGATCCTCGGATTCTTTTTCGCAATTTCCCAAAAGCGGTAAGCATCTTTACAGAATGTCTCGCTTCCCAGGATCAGTCGCTGCGGGTATTTTTTCAAATCATGCTTATAACGGAACAGGCCGTAATTGTAGCCGGCAATATCCATGCCGGCATAGGCATCCCTGGTCTTCCAGTCACAGGGAGGAAGGGTAGCCCCTACCTTCATGGTATAGTCGCCCAGCATACAGGCCAGGGTATTATAGAACTCGCTTCCTACCGATTTCTTTTTCTTTTCGGGTTTCTTTTTCTCCCCTGCCTTTTTTTCTGCTGCTTTTGCATTTTTCGCTGCTGATTCGGCATTCTTTTTAGCTTTTTCATCACTGTAAACACCAAAACCGGCAGAGCTTAGAAAGTTGAAAAAAATATTAATTCCGCAGGTTACCGGACGGGTCGGATCCAGGCTGTGAAGGTATTCTGTCATTTCTCTGGTCAGCCTGATTCCTTTTTCCTGAGCGGTTTCTGCAACCTCATTTCCTGTGGAATACATGATCACGCAGGGGTGATTGTAGTCCTTTTCCACCATATCCTTCAGGTCTTCCTGCCACCAGTCCATCAGGTAGTCCGCATAGTCATGCTCTGTTTTATGGATGTACCAGATATCCACATATTCATCCATCATTAGCATTCCCTGGCGGTCACACTCCTCCAGGATTGCCCTGGAGCATGGGTAATGGGAAGAGCGGAGGGCATTATAGCCGTTTTCCTTCAGGATGCGGACTTTGCGCTCTTCTGCCTCCGGAAAGGTACAGGCTCCCAGGATACCGTTGTCATGATGGATACAGGCTCCCCGCAGGATGACCCGCCTGCCGTTGATGGTCATTCCATGGGCAGCATCCCATTTCAGTTCGCGGATGCCGAAGGTTTCCGTTACCGTATCCTCTCCAAAAACAACTCTGCAGATATAAAGGTTCGGCGTTTCGCAGTCCCAGAGCTTCGCATCCGGGATTTCCAGCCGCAGGGCTGCTTCCGGTGTACGGGAGGACGCTTCTGTTTTTGCGATTACAGAAAGAATCGCCTCATTCTCCCGGCAGATTTCTACGGCTATTTCACCCGGTACGGAGGTTTTTACCGTTACTTCGATCACTGCCGGACGGCAGCTTATTGTACGGATTTTCACACCATTGACCGGAATATGCTGTTCGTCTCCCACATAAAGAAATACCGGACGGTAGATTCCTGTGCCCGAATACCAGCGGCTGTTTGGCTGATCCGCATTGTGTGCAATGACCCGAATTTCGTTCTCGGCTCCGTATTTCAGAAAGCCCTTGGTATCCACATAGAAATTCGTGTAGCCATAGGGCCGGAACGCTGCTTTTTCTCCGTTAATAAACACTTCGGCATTGTGGTAAACGCTCTCAAATTCCAGAAGCACTTTCTTATTTTCATAATGCTGCGGCACAAAAAAGCGCTTTTTATATTCATAATCTCCGCCAAGATACCAGCCGAGATTCCCCTCGCCAAGGCTCTCTTCCACACGGGGCTCGCCAAGCATGGCATCATGCGGAAGCGTTACCGGATGCTCCGTATCCTCCCGTGTCAGACATTTGCAGACCCAGTCTCTGTTAAAATCAATTTTCCGCATATTCTGTTCCTTCTCCTTTATCAGCTAAGCTGAAAGGAAATAAAATCAAAGCTTCCTTTTCCTTCAAACGTAAAGAATAAAGCCTGCTTCCTGCCCAGTGCTTTTATCGATGCTTTAAATCCGGTTACCGCCTTTGACGGCCTGATTTCGATCTTTGCGGCCGGTGCTCCCTTCTCCTCTGTACGGATATACAGGGTTCCGGATGCCCTGCCTTTCACATTTACGCAGATTCCCTTAGTTCCTGTCAGGTCAAAATACTTGAATCCGGCGACTGCACCGTCACACATGTTCGCAATGTACTGATCCGGTCCTTCTTCACGATCCCCGCCGTCCTGTGTCAGATACGGATAGCCTCCTTTCGGGTGCTTGATCATACTCAGGAAACGTGTTCCGTTCTTTCCATATAAGTTGCAGGCAATACACGTGGAATAGGTTCCTTTTCCTTCAAGAGGCCCTGCGTTTAATCCGCAGGAGGTCATCTCCGCCTGGTAGAATTTTCCGTTCTCAAAACGGATTTCTTCTGCCACAGCCTGTCTGGATGACTGCTTGCGGTTGCTGTGTCTATGATAAAAAATGTAATATTTTCCGTTTATTTCAATCAGGCTGCCATGGGTATTTCCGGTGTAATTTTTTGCATGTTTTACATCAGTGACTCCCGGCAGGCCAATGTCCCCGTTGCTTACCAGAATCCCTCCGTACTGAAATCCGCTGGTGGGATTGTCGCTTGTGGCATAACATAACTCATGGCTGTTTTTAGAGCTGTAGATAAAATAATAGGTATCTCCGAACTTCCTCATAGAGCTTGCTTCCAGGAAGGCATGTCCTTCATACGGAGTGCCGGGAGCCTCTTTATCTCCGGCAATTCCAATATAGCCCGGCCCTGTAAGGACAGTCAGCATATCAGACGGATCCAGTTCAAAACACATTGCCCCGTGTTCCGTAGGCTTGGAGCCATCCAGAAGGATGGGATTTCCCGCAAGGGCAAAGCCGGTATACAGATACAGTTTTCCATCGTCATCCATAAAAATCCCCGGATCGAACTGGAACGGTTCGTTCTTCTTGCCGATTGGCGTACCGTCACTGTATTTTACATATCCGTAAAATTCATATTTGCCTGCAGGTTTGTCACAGACAGCCACGGAAATCATCTTCGTACCGCCCATAAAATAATACAGATAAAATCTTCCGTCCGGCCCCTGTACCATATCCGGGGCTGCAAGTCCGTTAGTCAGGCGGATGCGCGGAGCTGCCGGATCCTGTTCTCTTTTGAAAATGCATCCTTCATATCTCCAGTTGCCCAGATCATCCACAGGTGCCGACCAGCACACATAATCCCCCAGACAGAAATTCAATCCATTAAATAAATCATGGGAACCATACACATATACACGGTCTCCCACCACATGCGGTTCTGCATCCGGAACATATTCCCAGCTTGGCATATACGGGTTCAATGCCTGTTTTGTTTT
Organism: Eubacteriales bacterium; assembly: GCA_030524545.1. Taxonomy (GTDB): domain Bacteria; phylum Bacillota; class Clostridia; order Lachnospirales; family Lachnospiraceae; genus Blautia_A. Next base: position 47,930 of record JAUNGM010000009.1, on the reverse strand, counting down.
CATTGCTCTTTCCTCCGTGATCATTTTATAGTTTTTTTCGTAACTGTCCTTCGCCCTTTACAGCTACGTTTTGCTTACCTCTCTGTATGGTATTGTAGCATTTTCTTTTCGATTCCACGCTTTTTTTACGCAAAATGCTCATTTTTCAGCGTCATTTGTCGGAAGCCCCGAACAGCCTGTCAGCATAAACAGACCAGGAATAATTCAGTTTATATCTGCTCAACGCCTCCCGGGGAACATAAATATCCGCATCAGTTCCATCCAGCAGATGCTGCCCCACAAGACAGGCTGACGGATCGTCCTGTTCCAGTACAATTCTTTTCAGTTTTGTACATCCGTCAAAAGAACCGTCTTCTATCAAAGTAATATTCTTCGGAATCATAACTTCTACAATATCTTTATTTCCGGCACAGGACTCCGTTTTCCATACATTTTCGCCGCTTTCTGCGTCGTCCCAGGTTTTCTCCGGTTTTTCCGGAAGGGAAACTTCCACAGCAGAGGAATCTCCCAGCATGGCTTTTACATCCCGGATCAACTGTACCGTATTGACCGTCTTCCCACCGGAATTCAAATGAAAATTCGTATCAAAAAACCATTCCGCATCCATGATACTGTTCTCCGGATTTCCTATTATGGGAAAATCCAGCTTGTCCTGAAGCATCTCATAATAGGCAGCCAAAGCTTCCGGATTTTCCACGCTAAGCCTGTTTACCGGAGCGAAACGATACCACACCTCTGCGCCCTTTTGTTCCATCTTCGTGGCGTACGCATTTAAGTAAGACACGAACTTTTCCTGCAGGATTTCCTCGTCAAATCTCACCGTCTGATTGGAATCATAGCCCAAAGCCATCCTGTTTGTTTCACATCCGTCTGTCTCCATATCTCCGTATTCATTAAACGAACTTTTCCGGTAAACACCGTCTGTCTCCGGCCGTTTTCCTTCCAGCACATACTTCAGTTTCTGCAGGGCAAAATGAGGAAATTCTCCCAGCATCTGTTCCAGATTCTCTCTTTTGAGATCCGAAAGAAGACCAAATGCCCCGTCTGCTGCCTGCCACATATATTCCCCATGAAAATAATCCGAAAGTGTCTGGGGATCCTGTTCCGGGGAGATGATCACAAGATCCCCTTCCCTGATTCCATCCTCCGACAGATCCAGCATCACCTTGGTACCAAGCCCGGCATACATCCCGAAATTTACCGCTTTATAGTCTTTCAGCGTCTGCTCGATCAGGCGGCTGTCATACCCAAAAGCCACGCCGCTCCCTCCAAGAAGAACGATTTTCCGCCCTTCGGTTTCTTTCAGGAGGGCACATTTACTTTTCAGCTCTCCCAGGAAGGTATCTCCGTACTGCTGGGGCAGGCAAAAGCCGCAGATGAGAAAAAAAGCCTGTTCTGCCAGAAAGACGAAACATGCTGCCAGAATAATAAAAATTGTTGTTTTTCTTTTCATATCCTTAAAACCTGAAATAAATAAACGTATTTTCTGCACCTGCTGCCAATTGGGAAAGCCAGGAAAACTCCACCGCAGTCATCATACAGATACAGATGACTGCCGCCAGGATCAGCGTCCGTGTATCCCGGATTTTTTCGTATACTTTTTCCGGGAACCGCTCCAGAACAGCCAGGGAAGCCAGAAGCAGGCTCAACCGGAGCACCGCTGTCTTGGAAAGGGCCAGGAAGGAACAGGCCGCTTTCAAACCTCCCCCTGTCGGATTGCATACAAGCTGTTTTAACAGGATCCAGGCATCCTCCAGAGACTGTGCGCGGAAAAACACCCAGGCAAAACAGACCAGCGCCAGGGCTGCCATATGTCCCCCTGTTTTTCTCCCTCCTGTATGTCTTTCGGGGCGGTATCTCTGATATAACACATATCCTGCAAGAAAGATTCCGTGCCAGACACCCCACACCACATAATGCCAGGCGGCTCCGTGCCACAGCCCGCTTAACGCAAATACGAGCAGAATATTCCTGCATTGCCGGAAAGTCCCGCATCTGCTCCCGCCAAGGGGAATATAGACGTAGTCCGTGAACCATCCGGTCAGGCTGATATGCCATCTGCGCCAGAAATCCTGTATGTTTTCCGCCCTGTAGGGATGCCGGAAATTTTCCATCAAATGAATGCCCAGCATCTTTGCAGCCCCTCTGGCAATATCGGTATATCCGGAAAAATCACAGTAGATCTGCAAGGCAAAAAACACCGTTCCCAGTACCACTGCAAGTCCTCCTGCCCCTCCCGGCGCCCCATAAACACGGTCTGCAAACAGGGCAAAATAATCCGCCGCAGCCACCTTCTTAAAGAATCCCCGCAGCATCAGCCAGAACCCGTCCACCATATTCTCCCTGCTGAACTTCTGCGTCCTTTTCAGTTGTGGAAGCAGGTTTCCCATCCGCTCCACAGGACCCGCTACAAGCTGCGGAAAAAAGGAAACAAAGAGTGCATAATAGCCAAAATGCTTTTCACAGGAAGCCTTTCCCCTGTACACATCCAGGACATACGAAAGGCTCTGAAACGTGTAAAAAGAGATTCCTGCCGGAAGGATGACATCCAAAGTCACATCAAACGTTCTTCCCCCAAAGAAAGAAACTGCCCCCAGCACTGTTTCCACAAGAAATCCTGCATATTTAAAAACTGCCAGAAGCCCCAGGCAGAAAGCAACGGAAATCACAAGCCACCTTTTCGGAGCTATTCCCATCTCTATTTCTCTTGCTGCATAATAGGTCACGGCAATAGTCAGAAGCAGTAAAATCCCTGTCCCCGGATTGGTACTCATATAAAAGAAAAAGCTGGCCGCAAGCAGAAGGATCCACCGGAATCTACCCGGCAGAATCCAATACCCAAGCAGCACAATCGGAAAAAAACACAAAAATTCCAACGATATAAAATTCATTCCGCAGCCTCCTTTTTCAACTGTTCCTGCAGGTCACGGATCACCCGTTTTGTACGGATCTCTGCCCCCTCTGTGGACAGGTGGTTGTCTGTTCCGTAAAGGTAAATGCCGGAATACAGGGAATCCTCCAGCCCGGATATCACAGGAACGATCAGATGCTCTTTGAAATATTCGTGGAGCTTTTCCCTCTCCTCAAGGGTGCTTTCCTCCGATAAGGCATATTGATTCCTGGGTGCATATGTAAAATAGACCTTTGCTCCTTTATCCAGAAATCTCTGGTATACCTCATTGATGGAATCAATGTACTTCGCCTTTGGAAATGCCTCTGCCGTATAATCCAGCGGAAGCCCGTAAACCGGCTGTTCATCCGACGCATTAGAGCGGTACAGAATATAGTCGCCGTATACATTATAACTAGCCTCTTTTACCGGATTTCCATCCTCATCATAGTCTGACGCACTTACCTCATAGCTTTTTCGTTCCATGTCTGCTCTTGCGGACTGATACGCCGTAAAGGCAGTAAATACCTGGGTAAATTCCCGGAGATCCAGCTTTGCAAAGGCATCATAACAGGATTCCATCATGGCAAAAACCGCATAATCCAGTTCCTTTTGGCTGCAGAACTGTCTGTCAGCCGCATCAAATTCCGGGGAGTCGATCAAAATATCTCCCTCCTTCATACAGTCAAGGATCAGCATAAGCTGGGGAAGGGCAGGCGAGTACGCAAATACCCCCATATTTACCACTTCATATTCCTGAAAAGCCCGTGAGATCATGCTGCTGTCATACCCGAATCTCGTGGAAGAGCCGGAAAACAGCACGATTTTCTTTTTATTTTTCAGTTCCAGAAGACGGTCATATTTGTCCTGAAACGTATCAAAGTAATTTCCGCTGTAGGCAGGCGCCTCTATGGCATTGATATGGAGCGTCCGTAATTCCCCGCATCCCTCAAACGCATAGTCGCTGACCTTCTGAAGGTCATCAAAAAAGTACAGTTCCGTAAGAAGGCTGTCCCGGAAAGCCCATTTTTCAATCTCATAAATGCCAGGCGGCAGGATCACCCTGCTGCATACGGAATCTGCAAAGGCCGTCTCTGCAATGGTACGCACAGGAAGCCCATCCAGGCTGGCCGGAACACAGATCTGCTCCTCTTTTCCGGTGTATCCGGTGATCACTGCAAACCCTGCCTCTTTTTTGTACGAAAATTCGGAAGCTTCTGTCCAGGGAACCCACTGGGCAAACAGGGTCAGTCCCTCTTCCCGGTTCACACGGCTTCCAAGTCCCACTGCTTCCCCGCTTCCGTCCGCCCTTGTGTTCCAGCCAAGGAGCGTATATCCCTCACGGGCAAACAGATCCGTTCCTATGGATGTATTGATCCGAAGATGCTTTCCGGAGTAATGGATGCTTACCCGTTCTTCGCTTCCGTCCAGGGCTATTCCTCCGTTTGCGTCATAGGAGATGACGTATTTTCCTTTCTGCACCTGCGGGCAGATGGTTTCGGAGTATTTCACCTCATATAGTGTCAGGCTTATGGAATTTCCGCTTCTTCCACGGACGAAATCATAATTCCCGCCATAGTCTGTTCCAAGAAACTGATAACCTTCCTGCAGTTGGATCTCATACGTCACATCACTGCCGGATTCTACCATCCTGGCAGCCTCCGCGGCTCTATAGCCTTCCCCTTCTTCTAATACAATATGGCAGGCTTTCTTTTCGGATTCTGTCTTCCGGCTGCATCCGCCCACTCCCAAAAGTAAGGGAAGGAGCAGCACAGCCCCCACAAATCTTATGCGTTTCATTCTTCCCTCCGGGTATTGTCAGATAGGAAAAATGCAGCAGGAGGATGGGCCTTTCTGCTGCATTTTGAATCGTATCATCTCAACTTTCTTTTTTCCGTGCTGCAATTGCTTCCTGTTCCTTTGGAAGATTCTTTTCAATGGTGAAAAAGAATACCAAAATTGCACAGATCGCATAAGCAATGGTTTCCACCCAGATATAGCCTGCCGAAATCGCTGCCTGCACACCGGCCGTCTGCGCAGCCGTTCCAAGAGCAATGTCTGCTGCCTGGTCGTATCCGCTTGCATTTAAGATTGCACTGAAAATGGAGTTGCAGACCGGTGTTCCCGCTACCATAATGGAGCTGTAAATGGACATGGTCAGACCATCCGTACGAATCCGGCTCTTATACTCAATATGGTCGATTACATCTGCCAGCATGGCCAGGATCATATAGCATGCAGGGGAAGAGCCAAGGCACTTCATGGCCACGCCCACTGCAACAGGAATAATCTGTCCGTTTCCGAGAATGGCGATCACACCGCCGAGGGCACCCACGATCATGCCCACCATACATACAAGACGTTTACCGAACTTATTGCACAGGGGAACGATAAATACTGCTGCCACTGCCATCGGCACAGCACCCATGATGCTCAAAAGCGACTGGGATGCGCCCCAGGCATCCGCGTTTCCGAAAAAGGTGTTATCCAGCACCCATTTGCAAAAATACGTCATGGAGCCGTTTTTCATGGCGCCGCTCCACTGGAAGCCGATATAAAAGAACATGACGATCCACCAGGTTTTCTCGCTTGTCACAGCCTTTAGCTGTTCCTTTAAAGAAGCGGCTTTTGCTTTTTCCTCCGCAGCACTGCTTCCCGACATCAGCTCTTCTGTGACACGCTCACGGGTAAACTGGAACTGCAGGAAGATCGTCAGTGCGGAAAAAATGGCGATAGCAAGCATGGCAACAAACCACAGATGCTGATTCTCCTTTAAGGCAAAGGAAACCAGGATGGGAAATACCATGGAGCCAGCCCCCATAACGCCAAGCCCTGCCACATTCGTAAAGGAAGCCAGGGCCCCGCGCTGCTTGCTGTTTCTCGTGGAAACAGGGATCAGCGTAGAGTTTGCTGTGTTGTAAATCGGATAAGCCACCGCATAAAACAGATTGTAGGCAATGGCGATCCATACCATTTTTGCCGTTCCCTCAAATGGAACGATAAACATCAGTACACTGGCCACAGACAGGGTCAGGGCGGATAATAAAATCCACGGCCTCGCTTTGCCTGCCATTGTTCTGGTTCTCTCAATGAGCTGCCCTACGATCAGGTTGGCAGCCACAATGAGAATTGTTGAGAAAAGCTGAAGAGTAGTCAGAAAAGTCAGGTTCAGCTTCAGTACATCTGTGAAGTAATTTTGAAGAATACTGGTAAAAATTCCGGATGCCAGCAATGCCCCGAAAGGTCCGATAAAATATCCGATCAGCATTTCCGGCATTTTTACATCATCTGTTTTGATCCTGGAGCCGGTCAGAGGACCGCTCCAGAAATCATTTTTCTTTTTACTCATACTGTTATTCCTTTACCACTTTGAAAAAAGACGTAATCCATACGCACACCAGGGCGATCACGCACACTGCCATTGCAGTGATCGCGCCGTTTAAGTCCGCCATATTTTCGGCATTGTTTTCAAAGGTCATAATCGATGCTGCTCCCGCAATCCTGCTTCCGATAAACTGGATGGCTGCCAGGGCTGTCATAACGCCGCATGCTACCGGAATGATATCCAAAAACGGCTTTGCACCCATTTTCAGCGACAGTACGATCATAAGAATTTCCAGTACGGCGGAGGCTGCAAGGCAGGCCACAACCGTAGTATTCACTCCCATATTGGAAAAGTAACTGGTTTTGCAGTTCTGCAAATAAAGGAACAGTCCTACTGCAGTGACGATCACGGTAATCACATGTAAGATCATCCCTGCGCCCATCTTTTTCTTATCAGTCATCATTTTCCCTCCTTGCTGCTTTTTTTCAGTCCAAGCAGATACATTGCGGCACATAAAACGGTCAGTACGGCAAATCCGATCCTTAATCCTGTCACAAGGTTGTCATACCAGGTGTTCAGTTTCTCAATATGCGTGGATGTGGATAATCCGTCCATTGCATTGGAATTTGCCAGTGCATAGTTCTGGTACAGCATTGCCTGCTTCAGGTCTCTTAACAGTTCTTCACTCTGGCCTGCATTTTCCACATTCCAGTACGGCCATTTTTCCGTGACTGCTGCGATTGCGTTGTCACCGGTATTACAGGTCATGGTGACGCCGTTATGCACAGCCATTCTGATCTTTGTATACGTCGGATCCTGAATAAAGTCTTCAGACATCAGGCCCTTGAATCCCCATTCTTTATGAAGAATGTTCAGAAGAAGTCCGGTATGGGCATTACTCTGTACACAGCCTACACGATTGTAGGTCGTCATCACGCCAAGCGCGCCTGCTTCCTCAATGCAGTCCTGGGTACCGCGGAGTTCGTTTTCCCTTGCTGCCTGCTCTGTCATAAACTCTGCAATACCGGTACGGTTGACCTCCGTATCGTTAAATGCCAGATGCTTCGGTGCAATAATGGTTCCGTATTCCTGGCCTGCTGCAATGGTTGCGGAGCCCTGGCCTGCAGTAAGAACCGCATCCTCAGAATAGTATTCATGATTACGTGCATTGTACGGAACGCGGTGAAGGTTGGTTCCTACGCCCCACCAGATCGTCGTATTGGCCCACAGAGAGTAGTTTCCGATCACCCGGCCCCATTCTGCAGCAAGCTGTTTGCTGAAGGTCTGGCCGATCACAGTTTCGTTTGCCATAACACCCATCTTGTAATTTCTGTTTGGATCATCCTCTGCAATTACACACGGATCTCCATTGGAATCATCTGCATTTGCGTACTGACCTAACGGATAGGAGTTAAATCCGTTCGGTCCGTCATTCTGGATTGCTTCCGGCGAAGTAATGGACTCGATCACCTTGGTGCTGGTTCCGCCAAATGCGGTACGGATCAGGCATTCTTCCAGTGTAATTTGATCCATGAGCTGTCCCCAGCGCTCATCCTCAATATCATCCACGCCCTTCAGATTTGCAAGTGTCATGCCGTTATCTGCTCCGAAGGTTACGGAAGACGGATCGCCGTTTGCTTCAATCGTGCTGTAGTCATCTCCCATAGCGCCCAGCATTTCGTCGGTTGCAGTAAGATCTTTGTAGGTTTCCGGCCAGGTTCCTTCCCAGTCATTTCTGGTAAGATAAGTGACTGTATCCTCCATCCAGTAATTCAGATCTGCATCTTCTAACTGGTTTTCTACCGGAGTACCGTTTAAGGTAACTGCAAAGGAAGTGGAATCAAACTCTGCCAGATCCCAGGTCTGAACATTTTCTTCGTTTCCGTCTACATCCTGATCCTGTGCTGCAAGGACATTGTTCACTGCTTCATGGGCGCCGTTGCCTACGGTAAAATAATAGGTTCCGTCATCCAGGATCCAGTTGCCGTTTGTTCCTGCTTCATTGCTGCAGGTAGAATCCCAGCTTGCCATATCCTGTGCATCTGCCGTGATGGTCACGGTTTCGGCTGCACCCGGCTCGATCATCTCTGTTTTTTCATAGTCCAGAAGCTGGATGGCAGATTTCTCTACCCTATGCATTACATCATACTCTGTGTAAGGTAAAGAAACATAAAGCTGAACCACATCTTTTCCTGCCACATCACCGGTGTTTGTAACTTCCACCTGGGCAGTGACCGTTCTGGATTCCAGATCCACCTCCAGGCTCTTCAGTTCCTGCTCAAAGGTGGTGTAGGACAGACCGTAACCAAACGGATAACTTACCTCGCTGTCATAATCCCATGCAGTTCCTGTGGTACTTCCTACGGAAGAATCTGCATTTCCCTGACCAAGAACTACATCTGCATATCTTGTTTCGTAATACTTGTAACCTGTATAGATTCCTTCAGCTTCTACTTCCTCGGAGTTAATATTCAAGGCAGCATCCCCGTTTGTCCATGCATAGTTGCCGAAATTCTGCGCAGCAGGGGAATTTGCGTTTGCAACTGCATAGGTATCGCTTAAATGTCCGGATGGGTTTGCCTCGCCGGAAAGGACATCTGCCACACCGTAGAATCCGTAGCCGCCGGGAAGTCCGACCTCAAGGATCGCATCTACACCGTCATTGTTTTTGATCTCGTCAATTTCCATTGCATTGGCGTTGTTGAGCATTACAATGACTTTGCCGCCGTTCTCTTCTTTTGCTTCTACTGCCGCATTAATCAGTTCACGCTCATCATCACTCAATCCCAGAGGATCTGTCTGGTTCAGGTTCTGTGAGGAATCCACGCCGTCCACTCCCGGCATATAGGTTCCGTTCTCTGTAGAGGAGCGGGCAATGGTAACGAGCATCACATTATAATCATTCATACTGTCTTTCCAGGTGCTGTCTGTGCTGTCCAAAAGCTCCTGGGAAGGTTCTTTGCTGGAAAATACCCCATCCGTTGCAGGCGCCGTAATATGATAATACTCAATGGTATTTCCCCACATGTCGATTTCCGTCTTGAACTCTGCTTCCAGGCTTTTATACATAGACTGAAGCGTTTCATTGATTGCAAAACCTTTGGCACTTAATGCCTCCACAAAATCCACTGTATCTGCATCGGTTCCTTCATTTACAGTCAGGGAGCTGCCCATATCGCCGCCCTGCACCGGATAATAGCTGGAAAAGCCAAGAAGGGAAAGCTTCTGTGTTTCCTCCCTGGAAAGCGGAAGGGCATTGTTTTCGTTTTTCAGCAGAACAGTTCCTTCCTCACTCATACGTTCCCCAAGATCCTCAATTGCATCCAAAAGCTCCGTTGTGCTGGAATAATCGGATTTAAACGTATACAAATCCTCTCCATCCGTATTCTCCGTCACCATAGCGCTGCTCTTGGTTCCAAGAAATTTGTCAATGTCGGTGCGGTAGCTGTTTACCAGAGGCCCTGCTGCCAGGGAAACGGTAAGCAATGAAGCAGTACAGGTACACAGACCGCGCCAGAGATTATTTCTTGCCTTACTCATCCTTTTTCTCCTTTCTTTCCCCAAACATGTCCGTTTGCGTTTTACATGTTCTCTATGTGGAAAATCATAGCATATTTTTTTCTTTTTCCCTTTTTTTCACGCAAACTGTACATTTTATGCCGTAAACGGAAACTTTTTTTCTGCAAAAAGCAACAATAAAATCGGGAATCAGGAGAATTGCACAAAATAATATGTTCAATTTTGTGCAAAGTTACTTATCTTTTCTTGTGCATTCTGTCGGATATTTTTAAGGGGCTGTGCACAAGCTGAATGTGATCGCTTAGTACAGCAGCCCCCTTTGGATTTCTTTCTGCTTTTCCGGTTTTCCCTTACCTGTTTCCCGGAATATAGAACTTCCTCAAAAAGTATGTCGGTGTACAGCTCCATGCATGGCAGAAGCTGTTGACTGCCACAGAGCCATAGGGTGATTCATATTTATTATACGGATTGTACACTTCCCAGAAGGTATCCGCGCCGTCATGAATCATTTCTCCCCAATAGCGCTTCATCTCATCCAGGGCCCGTTCCTTTTCATCCGAACGGATCAAGGCATCAATATAGTGATGGTACATATAAGGAGTCACCATACGGATTCTCGGGTTTACTTCTATGGTATGGAGAATCAGCTCCCTGTTTTTTTCTTTGGAAAAGACTCTGGCAAGGATCATCCACACCTGGGTTGCCCAGGATACCTGACGCTCTTTGCCGCTGACAAATAACTGCTGCTTTTCATCCCAGAAGTGCTCTACAGCCGTGCGCTTCAGCTCTTCCATTTTATTGCTGAGCCACCGGATTGTTTTTTCATCATTCATGTATTCTGCCAGACGGATTCCGTAACGCATGGAATAGATCAGGATCGCAAGGGAAGCCGCCTGAGTATTCAGTCCTTCTCCCCAGTCTACAAAGCACCAGAATTCTCCGCTTCTGTCCGGAATGATGCCGTCTTCGTTCAAATAGGTCAGGCCGATCTCAATCTGGCGAATGGCAACGGGATACAGATCCTCCAGGGTCTTTTTATCCCCGGTCACTCTGTAATAATCCAGAAGTACTGAACCATATAAAAGGGCATAGTCAAAAAGATACGTATCGTCCGGCTCCACCTCCGGTTCCAGGAACAGACATGCCGGGATCTTTCCTTCATTGAAGGTCAGGCCGCCGAACAGGTACAGGCAGCGCTTTACAAGGCTGACATTCCGGAAGGTCTTATAATCGGCTCTTGCCTGAAGGCGGAAATCTCCGAGCCACATTCTCCTGTCACGCTTCGGGCCGTCCTCAAACACAAGCTGCATGCAGTTCTTCAGCGTACGGGCGCTGACCTGGTCAATCTGCTTTAAAAGCTCATCTTCCGTCTCAATGAACTGCACATCCCTGTCATCGACAGCGGAAACTGCCTTGCCGGAAACATTTTTGATCACTACGGAAAATTTCAGGGAAACATCCAGTACTTTGATTTCCAGATAGCGGAAAGCATATCTTCTGGGAAGTTCCAGTCTGGCAGGGAGAACATCCACATGAATGTGCTCCTCCTGGATCCAGCCCTTGCTGATCCATCCGTTATATTCGGATGTGTTGACCGTAAGCTCGTCAAGACGCTCTGCAAATTTCAGATAAAGATATGCAGGTGCATCCTGATGGCTTCCTGCGGATGTAAGCTCCAGCGTCACATATCCCACATGGTGTGTCCCGAAATCCAGGATCACCGTATCATCCTTTTTCAGCTTCCTGTCCTTCAGGGTATCCGGATCTTCCCTGGATACTACTACAGGCTCCGGATGTCCGTTATGCTCCAGAGTCAAAAGGCTCACCGGTGCAATCTCCGTTTCGTGAAGCTCCGGCTTCAGTTCTTCTGCGATCCGCAGAAATTCTTCATTTTTATGTACGTCAAATTCGTCAAGGATACAAATCGATGCCATAACCAGTTACCTCCCAATTTCAACACTTTTCAAGTTCATTTGCGCTCATTTTACTATACACACATTCCGGAGTCAAATACTGTTGACGCTGAAAAATATCCCTTTTGCGATTTGCGTTACCAGACCATAACCCTGCAGCCGGTGCTAGGCTGTGGAATGAACATTGGCTGATTTGCCACTTGAAATCAAAATATTCGATGGCATGTATCATGATAATCTGTTTTACAGATGATAAATTTCCATATATAATAAAGATAACACACGGGAGAAAACTCCACGTAAAACGGTAAAAAAATCAAACAAAAGGAGGGAAAAGACCATGAAAAAACAGATTTTAGCAGTCATAACTGCCGCTGCATGTATAACAGCCGGCACCGCAACAGCGGTAAGTGCCCGAGCGAATCCCACATTCACTATCGGAATCTGCCAGTTTGAACAGCATAATGCCCTGGTATCCGCAACACGGGGATTTAAGGACGCAATCACGGAAAGCCTGGGTGACAGCGTCACGTTTCTGGAGCAAAACGCCCAGGGAGACCATGCCACCTGCTCCTCGATCGTCACGGATTTCCTGGCAAAAGATGTGGATCTGATTCTGGCAAACTCTACTGCTTCCCTGCAGGCCGCTGCCACAGCCACCACGGATATCCCCATTCTCGGAACCTCTGTCACGGAGTACGGTGCAGCACTCCAGTTGGATGACTTTGACGGAACCGCAGGCGGAAATATTTCAGGTACTTCCGACCTGGCTCCCCTTAAAGAACAGGCCGCCATGGTCCAGGAACTGTTTCCCGAAGCTCAGAACGTCGGTCTTCTCTACTGCTCCGCAGAGCCCAATTCCCAGTATCAGGCAGAGGTGGTACGGGAAGAGCTGGAAGCCCTTGGATATACCTGCAGTGATTATACTTTTTCCGATTCCAATGACATTTCCTCCGTCACAATGGCTGCCGCTTCCAAATGTGATATCATTTATGTCCCTACAGATAATACGGCTGCTTCCAACGCAGAACTGATCGCCAACATCTGCATCCCGGAAAAAGTCCCTGTCATTGCCGGAGATGAAAGCACCTGCAGACTCTGCGGAGTTGCCACCTTCTCCCTTGATTACTATGATATCGGCTATACCACCGGAGAAATGGCTGTACGTATCCTGGCAAACGGAGAGGATATCTCAGAAATGCCTGTGGAATATTCCGATCATTTTGTCAAACGCTACAACGCAGATATCTGTACCCAGCTTGGTATCGACATACCGGAAGATTATACTGCACTGTAACAGCTGCATCCTCCATTTCTACCCCGGGTCAGAAATGGGTCGAAAAAGCAGATGTATCTTCTCTCTTTCGATAAGATACATCTGCTTTGATTGTTTCCTCTCTCACTTAGGATATCTCTTATTCCTTATGCAGAGTTTCGTAAAAATCTCCCAATTCCAGCGGATGATAGAAGTAGAATCCCTGTATCATATCCCCTTCTGTTTCTTTGATGATCTCCGCTGCTGCTTTTGTTTCTACCCCTTCTACGCATACTTTCTTCCCAAACTCATGACATGCATATACCAGAGTCTTAAGAAACTTCTGTTTATCCTTGGAATCCGTCAGTTCCGTCAAAAGCGAACGATCCAGCTTCACAAGATTAGCCGGGTATTTCAGCAGCAGGCCCAGGGAGGAATATCCCTGCCCAAAATCATCCAGAGCAATAGACATGCCTAAATTCTTACAGTCTTCCACAAATTTCATTAACTTCTCCGGCTCATCATCAAAGTGACTCTCTGTAAGCTCCATGATCAGATTGGTACCATCGACTCCGTATTTCGTAAGCGTACGCTCCATAAAGTCGATAAATCCTTCATCGGATATCTGCAGATAGCTGACATTAAAAGACAAATGAAACTCCGGATAATCGGCAGCAATCCTGCGGCAATGCCGGACAGCCTGCTCAAACACCCATCTGCCCACCTGACAGATCAGGCCTTTTTTCTCCAGAAGGGGAACAAAGACTGCCGGGGAAATATCCTGGCCAAGGCATTTCCACCGCAGCAGGACTTCACCGCCTGTCACACTCCCCATCCCTGCTGATACAATTGGCTGGATCACAATCCGGAAGTTCTGAAAATCATTCAGCACATCCTCATTCAGGTGTAAAATAAACTCCGCCTGAGATCTGAACGTATCTTCTTCATGGGCAGAATAGGCAATGTACTCTCTGTCAATATTGCTTTTTGATACTTCGATAAATGTCACTACTTTTTCCACAACAACATCCGGTTCTTCTATATCACAGGGATACCGAAAAACACAGATACTGCACGGATATTTTACCAAAACGTGATATTTATGGCAGAGGTTTCTGACACTTTCCCTGATTTCTCCAATAAAGTCCTCTGCTTTCCCTGCATAGTCCGGATGAACGATTCCCATAAAGCGAACACCATCCAAACGGTAAAACCAGATCTTATGAGACAGTTTGTTCTCCCAGTATTGCGTGATATCCCGCAGAAGATTATCCGTTACTCCGCGCCCCTTGGTTTCATTGATCTCCGCAAAATGATTTAAGCCAATTCCAAGGATTACCGTATTCTGATTTTTCTTTTGTATCTCCTTCAGTTTCGCAACCGCATCATTTTCCCGCGGAAAACTGGTAACGGGGTCAATGAGGAATTCCTGTCTGGAAATACATCCGGTAAAATATCGCGGAAAGCCCTTTTCTTCATCCCAATATAAAGAACCTCTGCAATGAATCCAAAGAAGTTTTCCGTCTTTATCATAGACACGGTATTTAAAGTCATGTTCCTCACGTTTCCTTTTAAGAAGATTCCGGATATCCTCCCTGTAAAGTTCCAGGTCTTCAGGATAGCAGATCCTTCTTTCCCATTTGGTCGGCAGGTCTTCCACAACATTGCTTTCAAAACCAAATAATTCCCGCATGTTGTCAGATATATAAAACGTATTCGTCCGCATATCTCCGATATACAGGCAGACGCTGGAGCTTTGGCTGGAAACGGCCTGTATCAGTAACTCTATGCTGTCAGGATTCTTTCTGAGAAACTGGTGAATATTTTGAACCAGGCCTGTATGTTCGGCATAAATACTGCGGATTTCTCTCTCCACCCTCCTGCCGCCATGATTGCTTCCTGCCATCAAATTCCATCCCGCATAAAAGTTCTTCTTTTCTTCATACATCTGTTCTTCAGCCTGATTGATCATTGTCTGCAGATTCGTCTCCCCGAAACGTCCCCACGCAAAGCCTATCGCCATATTGCAGTCAGCCTTGTCGATAATCTCCCGCAGCTTTCTGCATTTATTAAAAAATTCCTCTTTGGAAATGTCCGTACAGAGTACCAGAAACTCATCTCCGCCCGTGCGGTAGATCAGCTCCTCACCAAAGACCTGACAAAACATTCCGTAACAGCGGCAAATCAGATTGTCTCCGGCAAGATGGCCGAATTGATCATTCACACGCTTCAGTCCCGTAATATCTCCGTAAACGACTCCTGCTGAATCAAAAACCCGGAAACTTTTTTCCTTTTCTTTATAAGCGGTCCTGTTCAGGGCTCCCGTAAGCTGGTCATGATAGCTGATATATTCCAGTCTGGCAGAAAGATCCCGGCGCTTCAGGAAAGAAACAACAAAGTATTCCATAACGCGGAAGAATGACTCGATCATGTTGATCTGTTCTTCCATGGGATTGTCAATCCCCAAAAACCCTATGATCTCATTATGGGATCTTAACGGGCAGACAGCCAGTGAATCAATATCCTGCGGTTTCAGGGCGGCATAGACGGATGGATAAGTCTTTCTGATATGTTCAATATCTTCAATGATCACCAATTGATTGTCCCTGAACATTTCCATCCAGTACTCTATCGTATCCAACGGCTCATTCTGAAGAAGATCGATCTGCGGTGTTACTCCCTCAGCACACCATTCATAAGTATTACTGAATGTCTCATTCTTATTGATTTCAAAAATATAGACACGCGCACACTGAAATTGTTTTCCGATAAAAGAAAGCAGGTTGTTAAACGTCGTCTCATAATCCTCTGCATTCAAGGCATACTGCAGGCATTCATTTACAATGATTTCATTTGGTGTATAAATTGTAATAGGATTCTGGCCGGACACGTTTTTTTCATCTTCGCCGGCTATTTCCAGCCGGTAATTCCGGCCGTCTCTTTGAACCTGAATATCCTGAAGAAGCATTGTTTTTTTCAGAATAGGATTGCAGAAAGACCATCTGTATATCTCATTCTCCCTAAGATGCACGTTGCTGCAGAATTCACATGGTTCACTCTTTCCCTGAAACACGGAGTAGCACTTATTTCCCTTATAGTCATCTCCGCAGACATCGCCAAGCGCATCCCTGAGGGATTTATTCATATAGACGATCTCATATGTCTCCATATCAGATACGTATACAAATTCTTTAATCGTTTCAAATATTCTCCAGTCAAGACTCATATTCTTTTCTCCTGTATCTTTTCTGAAAATGCACTGCACTTTCAGTTCCTCATCCGATTCTTCATTGCCTGCTTCCTGTGGTACATATTTGCATCCGCTTCCGCAAAGACTTCTTTTTCCGGGATATCCGCACTCTCCCGCAGCGCAAATCCCCAGGCAATTTCCATGGGCAGAAGTCTGGTACGGTTGATCTTCTGTACACAAATTTCCCATCTTCTGATTTCCCGTTCAATTTCTTTTTCGGAAATTTCCTGAATCACAACAACAAATTCATCACCGCCGATCCGGTAGCACTTTCCAAGCCGGTCAAATGCATTCCGGATACTGTCCGCCGCATTTTGAATCAATTTATCCCCCTCCTGATGCCCGTACTGATCATTAACCATTTTCAGGTTATTGATATCAAACACAAGATAGGCAATGTTTACTGCAGGCTTTTCTTTTTGCTGATCCTCAGTAAAGGCATTACGGTTTGCCAGGCAGGTCATGGCATCTACATAAGCCAGGTTTCGGTAAACTTCCATACAGGCACTTTGCTCCAGATGATAGTATATTTTTTTTATAGCAGCTACAGCCAGGAAAGCAACAAAGAAAATCATTCCTGCGCTGAACAGGTAAGAATATCCATAAGATGGATTATAATAAAATACCCCCAACGCCGCACATCCAAACAGGGATAATATTCCAAAACCTGCTATGATCAAGCGGATTTCCGTATTATGGTATCTTGTAATTTCTTCTATTCCGCATTTCAGCACAACTCCTACAGACAGAATGATCAGAAAATGTGTCCCCAGCAGACATCGGAACAGCGGCAAAATTCTCAGCAGATACACCAGCAGGCAAACTGCCAGATTTGCCAGAAAAAGGATACAAAGAATATCCAGGCTCCGCCGTCTGCGAATCATCACTTCCTGTACAAAAAGCAGCAAAAAAAGCGGCATAACCATAAAGGAAACAAAGGAGATCAAAGAAATCAGCCCGGTTTTTCCGGCAAGGATCTGCACGAACTGAGAATCGGTAACGATCCAAATTCCGGTAAGCAGGACAAATCCTGTCAGATACTCTGTTCCCCGATAAATACTGCCTGTTGAATGATGCCGCAGATAAATACTGTACAAAAGCAGCACACAACTCAGCAGCAATGCTTCCACACCCAAAATGAGGGCATACAGATTATCTTTGAAAAACTGATAAAACACCGCCCCTTTTTCTCCAAGATACGTATTTCCCTTCATTGTCTGCTCGGCCAGCTCTTTCCTGCCCCAAAGCCGTAATGTCAAGGTCTCCCCTGCCGCTTTATCCGGAAGCTGTATCCACTGCCTGTTTGTTCCCTTTACTTCATGAGCATCCTCGTAGGAATACAGTTCTTCTCCATCCAAAAGCACCTGAAAGCTGCACCAAAAACTTTCCAGACTCAGCACAAGATTATTTCCGCAGCCTTCCGGTATCCTGTAATCACCTTCCCAAACACTGTCGTCTGAACAGCTCTTCTGATTCCATTTTCCCTTAAGCATGATCACCTCGTCCGATGACCATTCTGAATTTACAGACGGTACCGCAAATCCCCTGAGCAGAGCAGCCACAACAACTGACAGCAATAAAATAACAACAATTATCTTGCAATGCTTATTTATATCAATAACCTCCCGTTCTGCACAAGTATTCACTTCATTGATTCATTGATTATATGTCTTTTCAAATTATATCTTTTTCTGTCAGTAAAATCAATGCCATTCTTCATCTCGGAAATAAAGGCACTTAAACAATCCAGAATACAACTGTTCCGTCTGCCATATGGCGTTCATAGTAATCCTGCAAAGTACTTATTATAACATGGGTGGGTGATAAGGTGGGGGATAAATCCGAAGTAACACGATAATCTCAACTGTCTTTTCGTTGAGCAACCGGATTCTAAAACTTTTCTCATTTTCACTTGAACGCCAGACCTTAATTTTTCATAATAAGCCACACCTAAAATATGCTTTTTCTTCCACACGCTCCAAATTTTCCCAATTGTCTTTATAAACTTTGTATCGTCTCCCTCAAAAATAACCTATTTCTTTGTGTTTTCCTCTAATTCAAGCAAATACTTATCAAAATCAGACATGAATAATCTGTCCTGCACAATTCGATACTTTTCGAATTCTGTCTCTGCTTTTGCCTTAGCAATCTCAGCAGTGATTTTCCCGGAATCCTGAAGAATTTCCCTGTCATCGGCCATCAGAAATAAATCCAGGCGCCTTGACCAGTCCTCCATAGTCATTGGAATATGACGCTCCGCGCGGTCTTCCGCCAAATCAAGATATGCAGATACAATACGTTCTAACGAGCGCATTTCCTGTTCGGTAAGATAATTTTTAGCGATACTAACATCACTTTTTACAATTTTACCTTCCGGTGCTGCTTCCCATGTGGTAAGTCCCATATGTGGTTTGTCGGCATCAGCACGCTCATAAATCAGTTCTGCTGCCGTATGTCCATGAACTGCATAATGCATCTTGTTTTGTACTTTAGCAAAGAACTGCTTTGTCGTTTTTGCAGTGCGATCGTAGTCAAGTGCTGTCGCATAGATATCCGTTATCTTCTGATAAAATCTACGCTCAGACAAACGAATTTCACGAATCTGCTCAAGCAATCGGTCAAAATACTCTGTCGTAAGCACGGAACCACCATTCTTCAGACGCTCGTCATCCATTACCCAGCCTTTGATGGTGTAATCCTTTACGATACCATTTGCCCATTTACGAAACTGTACAGCTTGCTCGTTGTTCACTTTGAATCCTACTGCAATAATCATTTGAAGATTATAATGAGTCACCTCACGGCTCACTTGACGGGAACCTTCGGTTTGAACTATTCGGAATTTCCGAATAGTTAACGCCTCCTCCAATTCACTATCCGTATATATTTTTTTAATATGCTCGTTGATTGTTGGAATTCCCACATTATATAATGCTGCCATCATCTTCTGTGTCAGCCATATATCTTCATCCTCATAGCGCATTTCAATGCTGTCTTGCTGGTCACCGATGGAAGCAACGTAGGTCAGATATTCCGCTGCGCTGGAACGGATTGTTATTTCTGCTATTTTCTTTTTCAAATAAGTGCCCTCCTTGTTAATCTGCCTGTGAGTTGTAGAATTATTCGATGCTTCAAACCAACTGGCTTCTTCCTTTATGAGTTTATCACCCACTTATTATAGGGAAGGTGGGTGATAAAGTGAGTGATAAATTTATTTTTCCTGATCTTTAATTCTATAATAATCCTCCATATCCAGATTCAATTTTACATAGGTATCTGGTTTTCGGTTGCTCTTCTGAAGTAACACGATACTTTCAATATGCTCCGTAAATGGGAACATCTCTACCGGCTGAATCGTCCTTACCATATAATGATGCCTGGTAAGATACTTCAAATCCCTGGCCAGGGATTCGGGGCCGCAGGAGATGTAAATAATTCTGTCCGGCGCAAGTTTTGTTACTGCAGCCAGAAATTTCTCATCACTGCCGGAACGCGGCGGATCCATGAAGACTACATCCGCATGCTGGCCATTGTCCGCCATAGAAGCCATGAACGCTCCAGCATCTCCCTGATGAAATTCCACATTGGTACTCTTATTTTCCTTTGCGTTGATCCTGGCATCACGGACTGCATCCTTGTTCAGCTCCACTCCGATCACTTTGCCTGCATGAGCAGCAGCAACCAAGCTGATAGTTCCGATTCCGCAGTAAGCATCAATCACCGTTTCTCTGCCTGTAAGTTTTGCCAATCGGATAGCTGTACTGTACAAAATCTCCGTCTGTACCGGATTTACCTGATAGAAGGATTTCGGGGAAATACGGAATGTACAGCCGCAAAGGCGGTCTTTGATGAAACCCGGGCCGTAGATGATGTTTTCCCGCTCCCCGAGAACCATGCTGGTTCTTTTGTCATTGATGTTCAAAACAACAGTTGTAATCTCCGGATGCACCCGGCGAAGGGCTTTTACAAAATTATTCTTTGACGGCAGAATGGGAGAGCCAAGTACCAGTACAACCATAATCTCTCCTGTCTGAAATCCCCGTCTCACCATAACATGACGAAGCAGTCCGTAACCGGTATCCTCATCGTAAGTCTTGATTTTAAAAGATTTCAGCATTCCGCGGATCGTACGTATGATCTCCTGGCTTTTTTCGTCCTCGATCAGGCAGTCTTCCACGGGAATAATATTATGGGTACCGGCCTGATAAGTACCGGAAATAATATTTCCTTTCCGGTCACGTCCAAAGGCACTGTGTACTTTATTCCGATAATGATACGGATTTTCCATTCCAATGATTGGATTCACCTTGCAAAATTTTCCCAGCAGTTTTTCCTCCAGCTTCTGTTTCTTTTTTACCTGTTCTTTATAAGGAATTCCCTGGAATTGGCATCCGCCGCATTTCTTTGCAGCTTTGCAGATTGTTTCTGTCTGCTTACTTCCCCCAATATTATTTATCTGCATATCTTTGGCTTTCGTATTTGTATTTTTCATTTTTTCGTATCTCCCTGTTTTGGTCATACGGACAAGGTTTATGACCGAATCACCCAGCGCAATTTTGTCGATCGGGCACGGCTGTTGCGTATGCACTCTTCCCTGGAAGGGCGAATAACATCTTTGGAAATGTCACTGTATACGCCTTCTTTGTACAACTGCTTAAAGGACTTTTTCACAAGGCGGTCTTCGCCGGAATGAAAGGTGAGAATTGCTGCACGTCCGCCCGGTGTCAGGACATCCGGAAGCTTCTCCAAAAATTCGTACAATACCTCAAATTCACTGTTTACATCAATGCGAAGTGCCTGAAACGTCCTCTGGCAGGATTTCTTCACAGCTTCTCTGCGTTCTGACGCCGGAAGAAATTCCAAAGCTTTTTCGATAACCTGTTTCAGATCCGTCGTGGTCACGATTTCCCTGCCGCTTCTTTGACATACCCGTACTTCATCTGCGATTTCTTCCGCATATGGTTCATCAGAATTTTCTATCAGCATTCCCACCAGTTCTTCCCTGTCAATATCCTTCAGACGCTCCGCAGCACTGATGCCCTTTTCCGGATTCATGCGCAGATCCAGCGGACCATCCACCTTATAGGAGAATCCCCGGTCAGGATTATCAATCTGCATGGAAGACACTCCCAGATCCGCAAGCACAAAGTCAAATTTCCCGGCCTCTTTGGCTACCTGGTCAATATTTGCAAAGTTCAGCAGCCTGACTGTCAGGATATCCTCCCCAAAACCAAGCTTTTCTAATCGTTCCCTGGTCTTGGCAGACTCGATGGGATCCACATCCAAAGCATAAATGTGTCCCTGAGATTTCAGGCATTTCAGCATCTCCTGTGTATGTCCGCCATATCCCAGCGTTGCATCCAGTCCGGTCTGTCCCGGCTGAATTTCCAGAAAATCCAGAATTTCCTTCACCATAATGGAGATGTGCATTCCTGCCGGAGTACCGCCCTTGCGGATTACTTTCTCAATGGTATCTGCATATTTCTCCGGCTGAAGCTCTTTGTATTTCTCCTTATAATTTCTCGGATGGGTTCCTGAATAACGAACACGCCGTTTGTGAGGTTTTTCCTGATTTTCCATTTGCACTTTCCTCCTGATTTCACAATTTTCGAGATACTCCTGCCATCGGTCTTCTTCCCAAGGGCAGTACACTTGTATATACAATCTTTCATCTTCTTATAGGCAGACACCCGCAGCGTCCTGTCGCTCTGTCCCCATATATATACTCTTATCTTTCTGTCTCTCATTTTACTATAAATAAAGAATTCTTACAACAAATCAAATATTACCGCAACACGAAAAGGAAGCTCCGGGGTTACTGTTTATGCCGAAGGCGTGATCAGTAACGCTCCGGGGAGGTTCCTTTCGCATGCCCGTCATACCACGAAAAAGGATGGCGGGCTGAGCCACCATCCTATAACATTATTTCCACAGATTCCTGAAATTCCATCTGCAGGCTTTGAATTTTCTCCTTATATAGGGGATATTCTTCTGCCTCCATCCTCCATGCAAGACCGCAGGCCGCTGAAATCTCCCTTGGTACAGGAATCATACGGCCCGGGATTCCATGCCGGATACACTGCTTCTCCATGGCCATTGCATCGGTCGTTGTCCGAAATGTAAAAATCCTGTAATTCTTTTTTTCTCTCATATTCTGCGTTATCTGATATCTCCGACAAAGAACAGTGCCAGAGTACCGGGGCCGGAATGGGCACCAATGGTAGCTCCTACATAGTTGATGATCACCGTATCTATAGAATATTTCTCTTTTACTTTAGCTTCCAGAAAGCGGGCTTCCTCTTCACAGTCACCGTGACTGATAAAAATCGTATTGCAGCTCTCTTTATAGCTGCCGATTTTCTCATCCATGCCTTTCACCAGCTCAAGGATGGCTTTTTTACGTCCGCGGACTTTGCCGATGGCAACCAGCTTGCCTTCATCATCTACATGCATAACCGGCTTAATGTTCAGCATTCCGCCAAGAACAGCCGTTGTCTTTGAAACACGTCCGCCCCTGTATAGATGATCCAAATCATCTACAGTAAACATGTGGACGATATGCTTCTTTTCTGCTTCCACCCAGGATGCCACTGCTTCCATATCTTCTCCGGCTTCTTTCTTCTGCTGTGCAAGATGAACCAGCAGTCCCTGTCCAAGAGATGCAGCCAGGGAATCAATCACTATGATTTTTCTCTCCGGATATTCCTCCGAAAGCTCCTCAGCAGCAATCCTCGTACTGTTATAACTGCCGCTTAATCCCGAAGAAAAAGCAATGTGAAGAATATCTCTTCCTTCTTTCAGGTACGGCTCCATCAGGCTGCGCGCACTTTCCGGATTGACCTGGGCTGTTGTAGGAAGAGAGCCATTTCTCATACTCTCATAAAACTCATGTTCCGGAAGAAAATTGTCGTGGGTGTAGTTCACTCCATTCATGGAATAGGTTAAATACGTACAGCCAATCCCATGTTTTTTATAGTAGGACTCCGGGAGATCGGAGTTGTTGTCTGTTGTGATCACGTAATCTCTCATTTCTTTACCTTTCTGCAAATTATGACTGTTCAACGATACGATTCCGCCCTTATCATATCATTTTTGTCATTTATCCGCAACCGAAAGATAAAAACTCGTATCTCCCCAAACAGCCATTACAGTTCACCCACCGGGAAACCAGCCGGTTCTACTCTCCCAACGCCTTGAGTGCAGCCTGAAGCTGGTTGTCCTCCTCATGAGAAATCTCTTCCTTGTTCAGCAGATCCGTATCCAGTTTCTCTTCTACATCCGGAGTAATTCCCACTTTGTTAATATTATTTCCATTTGGTGTATAATAGTTGGACACCGTCAGCTTCACGGCACTGCCGTCGCTTAATTTACGAATGGACTGCACAACACCTTTTCCATAGGTAGTTGTTCCCACTATCGTTCCGATACCATAATCCTGCACTGCTCCGGCAAAAATCTCCGATGCACTTGCACTGGACTCATTTACCAGAACAGCTAACGGCATTTCCAGGGTATTTTCCCCTGAAGAACGCTCTTCCTCCCTGTTTCCGTATTTATCTTCCGTATAAACGATCAGGCCTTCCGGAAGGATTTCATTCAGAATATCGCAAACAGAAGTGAGCAGGCCTCCGGGATTGCTTCTAAGATCCACAACCAGCTTTTCCATACCCTGCCCGCACAAATCCGTAAAAGCTGTCATATACTGGTCATATGTCACGCCCTTAAATTCAGAGATCCGGATATATCCCACATGGTTATCCAGCATTTCATGAAATACACTCGGCAGCTCCACATCCGTAATCGGTACCGTAATTTCAACCGGTTCCAGTTCATCCTCCCGATGAATCGTAAGTGTTACACTGTCATTGCCGCTGTTTTTCACCTTATCCGCAACATCCGAAACAGGTAATTCCGTAATATCCTCTCCATCCACTGCGCTGATGATATCACCGACCAGAAGTCCTGCGGCCTCTCCGGGACCGCCTTCATAGCATTGGACAATAACGACACCACCCTCCGGATTTTTCTGCATCAAAATACCGATTCCCACATAGGCTCCCTCTGTGGAAGAATTCTCTTCTTCATATTCTTCTGCCGTATAGTATCTGGAATAAGGATCGCCAAGACCATAGATCAGTCCTGTATATACTCCCTCTGCCAGTTTTTCCTCATCCTTCTCCTCCAGATAATATTCGTCAATCAGACTTTCCATGTATTCAAGCTTCTGTACATGTGCCCTGTCCGAAAGCACTCCCGTATTTTCGGGAATAGCACGGACATACCCAAGCCATCCTCCTGCCACGACCACAGCAGTTCCTAAAATCCCAGTCAGAACGCCTTTCCAATATTCGCTGTTTTTCATGAAGATTCCCCCTCCACGAAAGAAAGGGCTGCCGGAACCCCGACAGCCGTTTTTCCTCGTTATATTTGTATATAGAAATTACGCACTTATACCTTTAAATGCTTTCTTGTTGTCCAGAAGCTGCCCACAAGGCCGATACCGATACCAAGAGCCAGTCCGATCGGAACCAGGGTCAGGTAGATCTCTTCTACCGGGATGAATGCAACAATTCCGGTAAGAACATTGAATTTTGTCAAAATATATTGAACTACACTGTTATAGACAAAGTATAACGCAACCAGAGGAATCGCTGCACCGATCACGCCAAGTACAATTCCCTCCAGAACAAACGGAGAGCGAACAAAATTATCCGTTGCTCCTATCAGCTTCATAATACCGATTTCCTCTTTACGCACAGAAATACCAACCGAAACCGTATTGCTGATAAGGAAAATGGAAATCAGCAGGAGTACAGCAATGATGGCAATAGATGCATAAGAAACAAGACGGTTAAAGGAGCCAAGCGTTTGAGCTGCCTGTTCTGACTGATTGATTTCTCTTACATGATCAAGCCCCTGAATGTAGGCTACCAACTCCTTCTGTCTCTCAATCTCTTTTAAATATACCTGGTAGTTGGCAGAATTCACAAGCGGATTATCATCTTTAAATCCCTCTGCAGCATCAGAACCCTGGAAGTACTGTTCCTTAAATTTTTCCCATGCTTCGTCTGCAGACTCGAATTCAACCTTCGCCACTTCCGGACGGGCTTTAATGAGCTTACCCACCGCTTTCATTTCCTTTTCCGTGGTTCCCTCTTCAAAGAACACGGTAATCGGAACTTCCTGTTCCACCTTTCTGGCTATATTATTCACATTATTTACAATGGAATAAAAAATACCTACCAGAAAAATACATGCTGCCATGGTAAGAATGGAAGCAATCGAAAACATCAGATTTCTTTTAATATTTTTAATGCCCTGTTTCAGGGTAAACCAGATCGTACTAGGCCTCATGATATTCCCCCTCTTTTTCGTCGCTGATAATGACACCGTCATGCATGGTCACGACACGCTTCTTCATGGTGTTTACAATGTCTTTGTTATGAGTTACCACCAGCACGGTCGTTCCCCGTTCATTGATTTCTTCGAGAAGGGCCATGATTTCTTCCGAGGTCTTTGGATCCAGATTTCCGGTAGGCTCATCAGCAAGCAGGATATCCGGGCGGTTTACCAGCGCACGGGCCAGAGCCACTCTCTGCTGCTCTCCGCCGGACAGCTCATCCGGGAAAGATTTATATTTGCCGGCCAGACCTACCTCCTGCAGGATCTCCGGCACACGTTTCTTAATGACACGAGTCGGACGATTAATGACCCGCTGGGCAAATGCCACGTTTTCATATACGTTTCTGTCTCGCAAAAGACGGAAATCCTGAAATACCACGCCAAGCTTCCTGCGGTATTTTGCCACGCGTCTGTGCTTCATTCCTTCCAGACGCTCACCGCTTACGGTAATTCTTCCGGAAGTGGAATCCAGTTCCTTCATCAAAAGCTTGATCAGGGTAGATTTCCCTGAACCGCTGCTTCCTACCACAAACACAAATTCACCTTTATCTACATGCAAATTCGCATGGTTTACAGCCGGAAGGCCTTTTCCATAGGATTTGCTAACATCAACCAAATCTATCATAATATCCTCCTCAGTCAAATTCTGCATACAAAATGCTGCCAGAAAATCCGGCAGCACCTTTGCACACGATCCGGCAGAATAAATGTTAATCTTTTTGTAACATTGTTGTAACATATTTTCTAACGGATTGCAACCCTTTTTTATGTTTTCACATAAAATTCATACATAACGCCTGCTCCGAAGGAGCGTGTATGATATGATGCCCTTCAGGGAATTAGTACTCAAGCGTTTCCATATACTTCATATAGCGCACAACCATCAGTGCGATCTTGAACGTAATCGCATCCTCAAATACCCTCAGATCAAGGCCTGTGCTCTTCTGAAGCTTGTCCAGACGGTATACCAGAGTGTTTCGGTGGATATAAAGCTGTCTGGAGGTCTCGGAAACATTCAGGCTGTTCTCAAAGAACTTGTCAATGGTCACCAGTGTTTCCTCGTCAAAATCGTCCGGAGATTTGTTTCCGAAAATCTCCTTGATGAACATCTTGCACAGCGGAATCGGAAGCTGGTAGATCAGACGGCCGATTCCGAGGGAACTGTATGCGATCACATCCTTTTCGCCGAAGAAAATCTTGCCTACATCTAATGCCATACGTGCTTCCTTATAAGAACGGGAAACCTCTTTCAGTTCATTGACGATCGTACCATAGGCGATATGGGTATCCCCTTCCTTATTCAATCCCAGTGTATCCAGAATGGTATGGGCAAGCTTATCCATCTCCGTATAACCCTCGCCCTCGTCCAGTTCTTTGACAATAATGATGCTCTTCTCATCCACAGCCGTAATGAAATCCTTGCTCTTGCCGCTGAAAAGGCTCTTCACTGTCTCAATCGAACTGTGATCCTTCTCCTGCTGCATTTCCAGGATCATAACAACACGGCGCACATCTGCTTCAATATGAAGCTTCTTGGCACGGTTATAAATATCCACAAGGAGCAGGTTATCCAGAAGCAGATTCTTGATGAAGCTGTCCTTGTCAAAACGTTCCTTATAAGCCACGATCAGGTTCTGTACCTGGAATGCGGCCAGTTTTCCTACCATATAAGTATCTTCGTCATCCCCATGGGCAACCAGGATATATTCCAACTGATAGTCGTCACATACCTTAAAATACTGGAATCCTTTCACAAGCTGACTGTCCGCCTGAGATTCCACAAATGCCTGTACATCCCCCTGCTGAATCGAAAAATCCGCAAATGTAGATGCGAGAACCTTACCTTCTGTATCTACAATACAGAACTCTGTTCTGGATATTTCTTTTAAACCTTCCAGTGTATTCTGAAGTACCTGATTTGATATCATCTGCTTCCATCCCTTCCCACATACTGTGTGTGATTATCCTCTGTTTTTCCCATAATTATTTCTCGTTTAGGGTTATTTTAATACAAAATCACCAAAAATGAAAGAGGAAACATGAACTTTTTTACAAAAATTTGTGTATTTTTTCTATATATTTTCTATGAAGCCCTCTCCATGGACTTCCCGGGCATCTGTGACGATCACAAAGGCATCCGGATCAATGGCATCCACTTTTTCTTTCAGGGCAACGATTTCTTTTTTATTTACAACACAGAAGAGCATCAGCTTTTCATTGCCGGAATACATGCCTTTTGCAGAAATGCCGGTAATTCCACGGTCCAGATCCTTCATGACCATTTCCGCGATTTCACCAGGCTTCGATGTGATGATGTACGCAGCTTTTGAAAACTTCAGGCCCTCGATCAGGCCGTCTGAGACTTTTGTGACAAGGAAAACGGCAATGATCGCATACAGTGCCCGCTGAACACCGAACACATACATTCCTACCAAAACAATGATTCCGTCAATAAACTGCATGATCTGCGCTATGGAATAATGCCTCAGATATTTCTGGATGATCGCAGCCATCATATCTGTTCCTCCGGTCGTTCCCTGCCCCAGAAAAACAAGCCCGATTCCTGCACCCATGATCACACCGCCGTAAACAGCAGCCAGAAGCAGATCGTCTCCGGATAAATTCAGCGCAGGAAGAAATGCCAGCCATAAAGTCAGCGAACCGTCCCCGATGACCGCCTTTTTTACAAATCCGAAGCCCTTCAGCCGGATTCCCAGCAGAAACAGCGGAATATTCAGGGTAATATTGGTTATCCACAGCGGAATTCCTCTGCCAAGTATTTCATTACTCCATTCCTTCACAAGAATCGCAATGCCCGAAAATCCTCCGGTTACAAGGCCTGCTGCATCAAAGCAGGAATTGATAGCCAGCGCCATCAGCCCTGTTCCCAGGATGATCAGCAAATCATCGATATACCATGCTTTCTTTCTGGTCAACTGCATAATTTTCACCTCGTTAAATTCTATCGTTTGTCCCGCAGATTCCCCGGCATCACAATCCCGGGGTTGCGGCACTCTACTGTGGTAAAGTTCCCCTAAGTCCAAAAGAACGGGATGCAGCCGCGGCTGCTCCCGTTCCTAGTGTTGCCTTTATTTACTTGGCATATTAGTAAATTTAATAAAATGATAGCTCTCCATGATCTGGAAATACTTTACAATTCTGGGATAAAGCGGCTCAGCAGCTTCTCCAAACTCTGTTTTCACAAGCCCGGCTATCTCTTCCACTGTCTTCTCCCCGTCAATGAGGGGCCAGATAAAGCTGCCGTTCCCGTCGAGATGCACCTTTGTAAACCGGGGTTTATGAAAAACCTTCTGGGCAATCGTATTAAATAATCCCGTATTCTCCACCTCAAGGATTACACGTTCTTTAAAGTCCCTGTGCCAGCGAAGCTCCGAAGTTCGCTCAGGAATCAGATCCAGATAATTGATCTGCGGGTCATCTTTCTTTTTGTTCTTACTCATCAGGCTTTTTTCTTCTTCCATAAGGAGAATTTCAGCAGGCAGAGAATCATAACAACCATAAGGATCACTCCGCCGATATTGCCAAGGTTCAATTTATCCGCAAGGCTTAAGTCTAAACCGCCGACTGCCAGAAGCGCCAGCAGAATACCCACAAGGCCTTCGCCTGCGATCATACCTGCACAATACAGTGTACCGTCTGTTGCCTGTTCTTCCTTAGTCTTCGCATCCACATTTTTCCTGCGGTCCATCAGCATGCGGACAACTCCGCCGATCATAATGGTCGCATTCAGGTAAATCGGAAGATACAGACCGATTGCAAAAGGCATTACCGGAATTCTTAAGATTTCCAGACCGATTGCCAGGAATACGCCCACAAATACCAGTGTCCAGGGAAGATTTCCGCCCATGATACCTTCTACGATCATCTTCATCAGACCTGCCTGAGGAGCCGGAACCTCTGCTCCGCCGTAGCCCCATGCCGCATTCAGAAGATAAAGAACGCCGCCGATAGCAAGCCCGGATGCAATAACACCGATCAATTCACCGATCTGCTGTTTCTTAGGAGTTGCCCCAAGAAGGTATCCTGTCTTTAAGTCCTGAGAAGTATCGCCTGCGATAGCAGCAACGATACAGATCACAGAACCGATAGCAATGGCTCCTGTCATACCGGTAATTCCTGTATCACCGGTTGCCTTAATAGCAAAGGTAGCGATCAGAAGGGTAGCGATCGCCATACCGGAAACCGGGTTGTTGGAGCTTCCGATCAGGCCTACCATACGGGAGGATACGGTTGCAAAGAAGAAACCGAACACTACAATGATCGCTGCTCCCAGAAGATTTACCGGAATTGCCGGAACGATCCAGATAATAAAGATCATAGCTACAATTCCGATCAGGATGATACCCATTGGCAGATCCTGGTCGGTTCTTGCACTGCCGGTGCTCTTTCCGCCCTTCATGCTCTTCATGGAATCACGGAAGGTCGTAACGATCAGAGGCAGGGACTTG
Source organism: Eubacteriales bacterium (assembly GCA_030524545.1). GTDB lineage: Bacteria > Bacillota > Clostridia > Lachnospirales > Lachnospiraceae > Blautia_A. The sequence goes on along the minus strand of JAUNGM010000009.1, from coordinate 17,907 downwards.
ATCAGGGAAATGATACCGCCGGTTGCGATCGCACCAGCGCCGATATATTTCACATATGTCGACCAGATCGAAGCCGCGCCGCCGCGCGCATAAAGCTGTGCTATGGTCACGCCCTCTTCTGCCGGATACATCCAGATGTCCGGCCCGAACAGGCAGATCAGGGGAATGATCACCATCCAGCCTACCAGGGAACCGACAAACATATAAGAAGCAATCTGCGGCCCGACAATATATCCGACTCCCAGAAGCGCCGGATAAACTTCCATACCGATCTCGCCTTTGAAGGACTTAAATGCTGCAGCAACATCCGCCGGGATAACTTTGATGCCGTCAACCAGGAATTTGAAGACAGCAGCAAGTCCCATACCGGAAAATACGGTAGCCGCATTGGAACCGCCCTCTTCTCCTGCCAGAAGAACCTCTGCACATGCGGTTCCTTCCGGATACAGCAGGGTGGCGTGTTCTTTCACGATCAGGGCATTACGAAGGGGTACCATAAAAAGTACGCCCAAAATACCGCCGCAGAGGGCGATCAGGGTGATTTCCACCAGACTCGGCATGTCACACAGGCCTTCCTCTGCCCACAGAAATAAAGCAGGCATGGTGAAAATAGCACCTGCTGCCAGAGATTCCCCTGCAGAGCCAATCGTCTGTACCATGTTGCTCTCCAGAATGGAGTTTTTCTTCATGATGACGCGGATCACGCCCATGGAAATAACTGCTGCCGGAATGGAAGCAGATACGGTCATACCGACACGAAGACCAAGATATGCATTGGCCGCACCGAATACCACCGCAAGGATAATACCCATAATAATGGATGTTACGGTAAATTCCGGAGTGATCTTATCAGCCGGAATGTACGGTTTGAACTCTTTGTTCTCGTTCATAGATTTCCTCTCCCTTTCATAATATGTGATACCGCCTCGCTTAACGTCCGGCGGCTTATCGTCGGAAAGCATTTTCGAAATGTTTCTTCGCCTTCCTCCTCATCCATTGGTTTTAAACCTCATAACATTATAACGAAAACGGATATATTTTGCAAGCCGTCCTTTATGGAATATTTATACAGAGCACTGTATAAAGCGCCCCATTTCTGGATAAAATGCACATATTTACGCAGCTCATCCATCCAATTCAAGCTGTTTTGTCAGATAACGGCCTACTATTTTGGAGAAATTGGAAATATCACGGATATATGCAAAATCTTTTCCAAAAATTTTCTTTTCTGTTGCCAGATCTTTTTCTTCTCCCGCAAAGACCCCCAAGACACTCACTCCCAGATTTCGCAGCCGCCGCACCTCTGTTGCCGTATCGGTAATCGCATACTTCCCGTGATACGGCTGGGGATTGCGGGCATTCGGACGGTTTACGATCACATCATAGGGACGTCCGTCACTGAGGACAATCAGGATCTTTTTCTCTTCCTCCCTCTGAAGAAGGCCGTATCCAACGGTTTTAATGGCAAGCCCGTCGCGGTTATTGGAAGAAGTCACATAATTAAAAATATTTTCATTTGCTTCTCTGGGGTCATCATATTCCCGGAAACGGTGAAGGATCGTATAATCCCAAAAAGTGCAGAAACTCATGACCCTGTGGGGAAGATTCACATTGCTCAAAGCCTCACTAATGATATAGGCCTGAAGGGCCACATCACCCTGGCGTCTCATCTGGGAACCGCTGGCATCGATCAGCACATCCACTACAAAATCGGATGCATCCCCGCGAAGCTCCCGTTTAAAGATACTGGCCTCGCTGCTCCGCCCCACCCTCCACACACGGGATGGTACGATAATGCCCCTGTCAGACAGCACCTCATATGTTTCACTGCGCAGTACCAGGGATTTCCGCAAAAGCTCTGTCAATGCGGAAATATTCCTCTTCACAATCCGGTGCTTCTGATGGAAGACCCAGATGTTTTTGTTTTTCAGGCGTTTCGCATACTCATACTGATAATTGCGTTTTACGGGATTTTTGAGAATCCCGTCTGTAAAATACAGGCTGCAGTCACTGTGGATCTCCCGGCACATCAGATAATTGATGCGTTTCTCCTCCGTGGGATTCAGATAGGTTTTGCCATAGTTCAGTTCCACGTAGGTATGAGCCTTTTCCAGAGCCTCCGGCGGCAAAACCGTGACCTTATGCTTTACCTTACGCTTCTCTTCCATCTCCTTCGTGACTTCCGTATCCTCAAGGCCCGTCATGCGGTTGGAGAGCTGTTCCACATAACTTTCCAGCGCTTCTTCGTACATTTCCTCGGACAGATAGTCCTCCCATCCGAATTCCGTCAGATCCTCCAGTGTAACGGAAAGGACTGTTTCCAGATCTCCATGCTGTTTTTCAAAAGAGGGATCCACCATGGTATTGTAAAGCCGGTCAATAATCCTGATCAGCGCCATGGTATCCTCCGCTTCCCCGGACTCATACACCATATCCCGAAACATGCCGAGACGTTTTTCCACCGGAAAATTTCCTCCGCTTAAACGGTCACGAAGTACGGCGATCTTCAGCCTTCCGATCCAGTCATCTGCTGCAGGCATTCTCTCAAACTCCTGCTCCAGGATATCCTCATAGGTCTGACGCTGCATATCCCGCACCCCCGGCCGCTCCTTACAAAGCTTCTCCCCTATGGCCTCTTCAATACAGAGCTGGGCAACTGCCGTCAGTGCTCCTTCCGATGCCTGTAGAAAAACTTTTTTTACAAGATACAGACCCAGCATGTCCTTATCGTAAAAACGCGCAATGGCTCCCTGCTTGATGCCGTCGTACAAAGCAATTGCCCTGGATCGGAGAAACAGCGATACATCCGGTTTCATCTCCAGCGTATAATCGCCGCTTACGGTCCAAAGCAGGTTCCGTATGCGGTTTTCCAGATCCAGACGGTAATCTTCCACTTCCAGTTCTTCTGTTTTATGCATAGACATCTTCCCTTGTCCATTCGGAAGGAATCCTGGTACGCACCACGTCTTCCACGATCTCCTTCTCAAAAATGTCAAACGTTTTGTTCACTACTCCCATCTTCACAGCCTGCCATGGGGAAAGACCGGTATCCACGATTTTCATGGCTGCCAGAAGCCCCCGAAGATCCAGAGCCTTAGTGGAAATTTCACTGTTCAGTGCTTTAAGCTGAAGATCCAGAAACACACCGATAAACTGCTCCACAGCCGCTTCTTTTGCCTGAGGAAACATTTTTCCAAATATAAACTGAAGTGTTTCCTCCGTCTGAGCAGGCATATCGATTACCAGGAATCTGGATACCAGTGCTTCATTCAGTTCCTTGGTACCCGCATAGCCATAGTTCATAGTGCCGATAAAGCGTGCTGCCGGATGAAGATCTATCTTATCATACCCGGGCACATCAATCGATCTTCGGTAATCCAGTGTTGCATGAAGAACGGAAACCGCATCATTCTTTGCCATATTAATTTCATCCAGAACTCCGAATCCCCCGTACTCCGCACACCGGTAAATCGTCCCTTTCCGGAGCCGCACTTCATTCTCCGCAAAAGTATCTGTCCCGATCAGATCTCCGCTGTTGGTATTCACATGAAATGACACATTATAGGTAGGTCTGTGAAAAATATAAGCCAGATTTTCCGCAAGGATATTCTTTCCTGTTGCCTTGGGCCCTGTCAGCAGAAGATTCTCTCCCTGCAGGATCCCGGCAATCGCCATCTCCAGGATTTCCCTGCCGTAAAAAGGCATGGACGGCTTCACCACACGGTCTGCTGCCTCGGCCGGCACCTCATAGGTGTTTCGAAACTCCTCCACCTGCCTGATCAACACCGGAGAAACCCCCTGTTCCTCCAAAAATCGTAATTCTTCTATCATTTTGCCATTCCTTTCTCCCATTGTTTATATCTTATCTATTTTCGTTTCGCTTATATACAACCTTATATCAGAATAGGTGATTGCGAAACAGATTCGCAATCACCTATTCTGATTTTTAAACTTCAAAAATCAAATCTCCGTAAGAAGGCATCGGCCACATTTCCTTATCTACAAGCATTTCCAGCTCATCAACCGGTTCACGGAGTGCTTCCATGGCTTTTACCACTTTTTCTCTGCAGAAAACAGCACGTTCTCTTCCTTCCGGAACATTTGGAACCTGTGCCACAATCTTCTTCAGCTTACTCATAGCACTGTTGGTATTCTTGAGCAGAACGGACGTCTTTTTCAGAAGATCCATCTGTACACTCACGTCGATCGGTCCGACTGCCTTTACGGAATTAATAGAATCCGCCAGCACAGTGGTATACTTGATCACAGCCGGAATAATCTGCTTGGTGGCAATATCGATCATGGTCTTCGCTTCTATATTAATTGCTTTCGCATAAATCTCATACTGGATTTCCGCGCGGGATTCCAGCTCTGCCTTTGTGAATACGCCGAAGGATTCAAAAAGACTTACAGCCTTCTCCGTCGTCAAAGCGGGAATGGCATCCACCATGGACGGCAGATTCGGAAGTCCGCGGCGTTTCGCCTCTTTTTCCCATTCCGGAGCATAGCCGTTGCCATTAAAGACGATTCTCTGATGCTCCGTAGCATATTCCTTGATCAGATCATGGACAGCCAGATCAAAATCCGGTGCAGCTTCCAGACGGTCGCAGGCTTCCTTGAATGCTTCTGCGGCAATCGTATTCAGTACAACATTGCATGCGGAAATAGAGTCTCTGGAGCCAACCATACGGAACTCAAATTTATTTCCTGTAAATGCAAAGGGGGATGTTCTGTTACGGTCTGTGGCATCCTTCATAAAATCCGGAAGGGTCTTCACACCGGTATCCAGCTTCTTACCCTTGATGCTGTGGGTGGCTGTACCGGTACTGATCAGCTGTTCCAGCACATCCTCAAGCTGTTCTCCGAGAAAAATGGAAATAACCGCCGGAGGAGCCTCGTGACCACCAAGACGATGGTCATTCCCAACATCCGCGGCAGATTCACGCAAAAGATCCGCATGGGTATCTACTGCCTTAAGAATACATGTCAGGACCATCAGAAACTGAACATTTTCATGAGGGGTTTTCCCCGGATCTAAGAGGTTGATTCCGTCATCAGTAGTCAGGGACCAGTTGTTGTGCTTACCGGAACCATTCACACCTGCAAAAGGCTTTTCATGAAGCAGGCAGCGCATTCCATGGCGGCTTGCTACCTTCTTCAGGATACGCATCATAAGCTGATTGTGGTCTGCAGCAATGTTAACCGGTGCATAGATCGGAGCCAGCTCATGCTGTGCCGGTGCAACCTCATTGTGCTGCGTTTTGGCAGTAACACCCAGCTTCCAGCACTCCTCATTCACTTCTTTCATGTATGCGGAGACTCTCTGACGGATGGTGCCGAGATAATGGTCATCCATCTCCTGCCCCTTCGGAGGCATAGCGCCGAAAAGAGTCCTTCCGGTATAGATCAGATCCTTACGCTGCAGCCATTTTTCTTTATCAATCAGGAAATACTCCTGCTCCGCGCCAACAGACGGGGTTACTTTTTTCGATGTATGATTGCCAAAAAGACGGATCAGCCTGAGCGCCTGAGTGTTCACCGCCTCCATAGAACGGAGAAGGGGTGTTTTCTGATCCAGCGCTTCACCTGTATAAGAACAGAATGCAGTAGGAATGCAAAGGGTTGCGCCGGCAGCATCATGGCGCACAAAGGCCGGTGAGGTACAATCCCAGGTAGTATAACCGCGTGCCTCAAAAGTGGCACGGAGTCCGCCGGACGGGAAAGAGGATGCGTCAGGCTCTCCCTTGATCAGCTCCTTGCCCGAAAAGCTCATGAGCACCTTGCCGTTGTCCATAGGCGCTGTGATAAAAGCGTCATGCTTTTCCGCCGTTACTCCTGTCAGCGGCTGGAACCAGTGGCTGTAGTGCGTTGCTCCCTTTTCAATCGCCCACTCCTTCATTTCATGAGCGACCACATCGGCAATTTCCATGGAAAGCTCTTTTCCTTCTTCAATGGTCTTTTTCAATTCTTTGTAAACTTTCTTAGGGAGGCGAGCCTGCATGACTGAGTCATTAAAAACATCGCATCCGAAAGTTTCCACTACATTGATATATTCTCCCATTCTTTCTCTCCTTTTTCCTAAACACTATGATTCTTTCGTTTTTTTGGTGCTTTTCACATAAAGGTTCAAAGCGGCGTGTTTATTTTCGATATCAATTATCCGATGTGTGCCGCCGAACTCTCCGTCCAGGGTCCATGGTACCTCTTCCTCGGATTCAAATTCGATCTCCTTTGTTTTAAAAGAATAGATCAGATCGGAATTATCCTCTTCTTTGAGAATTGCAGCGAGGATTTCCTGAAGCTCAAGCGGATTCTTCGGCCTGGTGATCAGGGTAACCTCAAACAGGCCGTCATTCATATCCACATTCTTACCTGTCAGGTTTTTAAATCCGCCTACGGAACGGGAATTTGTCACCATTCCAAAAATAAAATCATCCTCCACCACCGTTGTATCGGCTTCCCCTAAAATGTCCTCGCATGTTACTTTCATGTGATAGGACTTAATCTCGAACAAACGCTTCATTCCTTCCAGAAGATATGCAACATGCCCCAGAATATTCTTCAGATCCTGGTCTGTTTCGTAAGATACATCTGTAAAAAGTCCGAATGCCGCGATATAGGTAAATGTCTGATTTCCGAATCTGCCGATATCACAATGATACAGCTCTTCTTCCAAAATCATGGATGCAGCCTCCACCATATCCTTAGGCATAAACAGGCTGTTGGCAAAATCATTGGTGCTTCCCGCCGGAATATATCCCACAGGTACGGAACTTCCGCTTTCCATGATCCCTGTAACAACCTCATCCAGTGTGCCGTCGCCTCCGCTGCAGACAATAAGGTCTACTTTATCAGCATACGCCTTGGCCTTTTCATAAGCATCCTTTGGCTTCTGTGTCGCATGAATGATCACTTCATAGTCACTTTTGTTAAATACATCCACAATATCCAGAAGATTTGTTTTAATCTTCCCTTTTCCGGCTTTCGGATTAAATACAAACAGCATTTTTTTCTCCAAAGACCCTGCCTCCTTTCAGGCATAATTCTCATCTTATGGCAGGAAGCCATAGGTTCCTGCCCTTTTCCTTATCTTTAATACTATAAAAAAAAGTGGCAGAAAAGTCAACTATCCTTCCTTCCACTTTCCAAATTTCTGTATGTCCGACACACATCGGAAAAGGGAACAGCGCCTATTTTCCCGCGCTGTTCCCGATTTTTTAAAATACATTCATTTGTATCATCTTCGCTGTCCCTCTGATGTCATCCAGTGACTCTATTCCCAGTTCTTCCTGAAGTTTCTCCAGTTCATCCGGCAGATTCTGCATGAAATCAGGCCTTGTCAAATTAGCAGAGCCCACCTGCACCGCAAAAGCCCCAACCATCAGATATTCCAGGATATCTTCCGCACATGTAATTCCGCCCGCCCCGATTACCGGGATATGAAATACGGAAGCAGCCTCTTTGCATCGGCTCAAAGCTACAGGTTTGATTCCGGGTCCAAAGAATCCTCCACCCTGAACAGTCCTTGTCCGTACATTCACTGCGCATCCATCAATGCAGTTGAAAGGTACAAACATGTCGGTTCCCGCTTTTTCCAGGATCTCTGCCATTTCTTTCATGGGATAGATACCTCCCGGAGCCTTGGCAATTACAAGCTTCTCACCTGCTGCCTGCCGCACAATCCCCATCAATTCTTCCAGCTTTTTGGGATCCGTCCAATAAAGAGGCTCCGGACTGGCATACGGGCAATTAAGATTCACTTCCACAGCCATGATTTTTTCTGTCTTTGCGGCCAGTTCAACGGATTCCCCCATTTCCTCCATACTTTTTGCTTTTATATCTACGATCACCGGCGCTGCGTCCTCCGGAATCTTTGGGAGAACCTCCTGAATAAAGGTAGCGAGTCCTATATTATTCGGTCCAAAACTGCTCAGGTATCCATATGGCGTTGTCATAAACTTATTGATACCATTTGGGCCGCCGTCTTCTTTGAGCATAGAATTCGGTATTAGCGCACCAACCTTGCTCAGATCCACAAAATCCTTATATTCTATGATATTGCCAAATCCTCCGGGGGCTGACATTATAGGATTTTTCAGGATTATTTTCTTTTTTCTGATTTCACAGCTTACTTGTGTATTCACCTGTGCATCCACCTCCAATTCCTTTCTTTCGCTTTCCGCAGTTTTATACAAAGTGCATCAGGAAATTCTGATCCTGTTTATATCGGATTTTCCCAATCGGTAAGAAAGGTCCTTCCTGGCATACGGGAATGCCATGTTTTTCTCCTTCCACATGAATATAACAGCCCCGGCATGCACCAATTCCGCAGCCCACCTTTACCCCTGTAAAGATCCAGAGCTTTTCTTCCATCCATTGCGGTAATCCCTTTTTCAGTTGTCCGATTTTCTCCAACGGCAATGCGGCTACATAATAATCCGCCTTTGCGGCCTCACCAAATGTTTCACAATTCTCAATGCATCGGCATCTTTCCTCCAGATGCTTGCCCAGAGCACCAGAAATCCATGTTTTATATTCGTTCTCCTTATTCCTATCACCTGCTATGTAAATTCCCGTGCACATTTCTCCGTAACGCCGCAGGAAAGGCAAAAGCAGAAGCATTCCGGCGGGATCTGCCACTGCAGCAAAGGTCTTGTCCCGTTTCTCCACGCCTTCTGCAATCTCTTTTCCGCAGATTCCCCAAACGGTCAGCGGATCTCCCTCATCCCAGTCAAAACAGGGATTCTCCTCCTGAATCAGAATATGAAATCCTCTTTCCGTTTTTTCCTGCAGTAAAAAAGGCTTCGGCCAGTTTACTGCCATCTTCTTTCCGGCAGCCATAAGAAACTGTCCCGGTTCAAACGATTCGTCATCCCAGGCAATTTCCAACTGTTTCCATTTCTTTCCATCCAATCCGATTTCTTCACACTTAGAAAGTATACAGGAATCTTTCACATTTATTTTTCCCATATTTACCACCTGATTTCCTTCCAGATTTCTTTTTTCAAACGATTCGTTTATCTGCCAAAATGCTCCGGCATTTCTTTTACCAGTTTCTTTGCCAGACGCAGATAATTATCATAAGACGGATAACGCACCTGAACAGAGTTCGTAATGGGATTTTCAAAAGGCTTGTCCGTATCCCACATTTCGCCCTGGTTCTCCCCATCCATATATGGGAGTCCTGCAAGATCGAACAAATCCTGCTTTTCCATGACCCGCTTCTCCAGCAGATCCATCAGAGTGCGGAAACTAATATTCCATACATGTCTGTCCCAGCCTCTCGGGAACGGATCCTGATAACAGGGAGAACAATATTTCGACTGTTTATAATATCTTTTTAATTCCGGAAAACGAATATCTTTTTGATGGTCTGCAAAGACTTCATCGTAATGACAGGAAATGATTTTTCCTTCCTCCACAAGGATCTGCAGCCAGCCTGTAATTCCATAACCGAAATCCTCTGCAATTCCGTAATATTTCTTTGCAGATGGAGCCTTTATTTTCTCGGCAAGCTCTGCTGCCATAGGAAGCATATTTTTCATACTCCCGGAAGCCCCTGTCAGAAGTTCAAAATCTCCCTCCAATGACTGGCGTTCCATAATCTGCGCCTCTACAAATTGGATACCATCTGCCAGAACTGCTCCCACCTTTGCCTGTCTTGGTTTTGATGACTGCCAGATGCCGTAGTCCGAGCGCTTTTTGTCTATTCCGGAAAAGTATTGATTATAATATGCTTCCATGGCAATCTCATTGAATTCCGCAAATACGATCCTGCCTTCCCTGCATACCACTTCCAGCCTTCCTTTATGTCCTGCCACCTCCGCGCTGCCGCCGAACTCTTTCTCTGCCTTGTAATAGTCACCTGTAATGATACCCAGCGGCGGCTGAACGGTATACTTAAGCCAGTCTACTTCTTCTCTCTGGTTCCATTCTACGATGTTTCTCATTTTCCAATCTCCCTCGTATAATAAGTTTATAGTTAATAGTTACACAGAACTTTCTGTATATTTGCTATTCGAATTTTTCTTTACAACAATGATTGTGGTAAAACCGAACTGTTCCATGCCGAATTGTCATATGGCAGGAATTTTTCTTTTATACCATCGGAAATATGTATTTTGTCCTGCAGGATCACCACATATTCCACCTGAATTCCTTGTTTCCGAAGCCGCTTTGCAATTTTTTCTCCATCGGAAATACCAGCCACAAAGAAAGCCGTTGACATAAGATCCGTAATCAAAGGACTTTCTGATACAATGCTGACACTCAGAATCTCCGACTCTACCGGACATCCGCTGAACGGATGGATGATATGCTGATATCGTTTTCCGTCCAGTTCAAAATACCGGTCATATCCTGCTGATGTAGCAACACCCTGATCTTTCAGAAATAGCGTTCCTATACTTTGTCCTCTTTCGGCCCATGGCTTCTGCACTCCTACCCGCCAGCTTCTCTTCTCACCGTTTTCTGCCCGGAATTCCCCTAACAAATAAAGATTCCCTCCGTAATTAATACTGGCTGAAGTTACGCCGCAGAGCTTCAGCCATTCCGCTGCCAGACCCACCGCATAACCCTTTCCTGCTCCGCCTGCATCCAGCACCATCCCCGGAACAGCTATGCTGACTGCTTTCCTCTCCTTATCCAGCCTGATGTTTTTGTATCCGGTATTTTTCTTCACTCTCAAAATATCCTGTTCACTTGGAAGCACCGGATGTTCTGCCCGGAAATTCCACAGCCTTACCAGCGCTCCCACAGTAGGATCATAGGCACCTTCACTCAGAGCTGAAAACCCCATAAGCTTCTGCAGAAACTGAAACATTTCCTCAGAAACCGAAAACCATTTTTCAGGTACATATTCCCGGTTTAAAACAGAGAGTTCTGATGTTTCATCAAAAATATTCAGCATATTCTGAACAGAAACAGAAATTTTTTCACACTGATCCAGAATCCATTTCCCATCTCCCGGATACTCAAAAAGAATGACCTCACACACCGTGTTATACAGGAACATCCTTCTTCCTATGCATCGTTCTCCCATATGTACTGCCTTTATCCTTTCACGCTCCCGGCAACCAGTCCCTGAATCAGATATTTGGAGCCTATACTGAACATTCCAAGGATCGGAATGGTTGACAGTGTCAGACAGAGGATCCTGGCCGCATCATCATTCTTGAACTCCGTACTCAGCAAAGAAATGGAAATAGGGATGGTATAATACTTCTGATTTGTGGTGATCACCAAAGGTACCATATAGTCATTCCAGGACCACAAGAAGAAAATTAAAAATATGGTAATCAGAGCCGGCTTGATAATCGGCACAACCAGCCTTGTCAAGATCCGGAATTCCCCGCATCCATCAATCCTTCCGCTTTCCAGAAGCTCATTCGGAACGGAACTGGTAATGTACTGCCTCATCCAGAATACGCCAAAGGGGTTTGCAATTCCGTTTACAATAAGCGGCAGCAGGGAATTTGCCCATCCCAGACTTCTCATTTCAATTACAAATCCTACAAGCCCCAGTTGGGGCGGAATCGCCAGAGCAGAAATCACAATCAAAAAAAGAAGATTCTGCCCTTTGAACTGATATTTTGCAAAAGCATAGCCTGCCATGGTAGAAATCGCCATTCCGCATAACGTATTCGTAATCGCCACAATAAAGCTATTTACATAAAACCGGAAAAATTCATGCTGCATAATATTTTGGAGGTTCTGCTTCAGATAATTTCCCGGCAGCAATTTCACTCCCGTATAGAGCTGGTCTGTCTGGTAGGTTCCCATGATCACCATCTCAAAAAAGGGAAGCAGCGCAAAAATAGAAATAAATATTACAATTATCACGACGACTATAGTTTTCAGTTTTCTCTTTTTTCCTGCCTGCATATTTATCACCCGCCTTCTTCTCACGTTCATTACTCTGATTCGTCATCGTTACTGTTCACTCCCAAACCTTGCACTGGCTGCAAGGCTATGGGCTAGTAACGTAGAATTGCCATGAATTCGGCACCTCGCCGTAGGCGAACTTTAAATGTGCCGAATTCGTTACTGTTTATGCTGTAGGCATAAACAGTAACTTGTCATTCCCTTTCACCAAATGCCTTTACCAGCAATGCCGATACGATAGAGACAAAGATGAAAAATAAATACGCAATAGCTGAACCATAACCAAATTCAAAATTCAAAAAGCTTGCCTCATAAAATCGAATCATAATGGTAAATACAGACCGCCCCGGCCCTCCCATAGGCTGATTCGTTCCCGAAAACAATAGCTGCGGCCCGTCAAACAGATTCAGAACACCGATCATTCCTGTGGTCACCGTAAAGGCAAAAATCGGACGGAGCATGGGAACCGTAATCCGGAAAAATTGCTGGAACCAATTGGCTCCGTCGATTTTTGCAGCGTCATACAGATCATCCGAAATAGTAGAAAGCCCTGCCATAAACATGATCATGGCATAGCCATAATTTCTCCATATTTCCATCAGAGTTACAACGATTCTTGTCGGCCCGGCTTTTCCAAGCCAGTAGATCGATTCTATTCCCATCTGGCTTAAAAGTCCGTTCACGATTCCATTCTTCCAGTCAAACATCAACTGAAAAATAATTGCAAGCGCTACGGTCGTTGTCAGATAGGGCAGAAAATTGATCAGCTGAAATGCGCCCCTGGTCTTTCTGAAAAAATCCTTCAGAAGACAGGCCATAAGCAGTCCCATCAAAATCTGCCCCGGAATGATCAGAATCGTCAGTAAAATCGTATTTTTTAAAGACAGGAAGAAAAAAGAATCCTTGGTCAATGCGCGGATATAATTTGCTATTCCAACAAATTCTTTTGTGGCGGAAATCCCATTCCAGTTCGTAAAGCTGATAAAAAAGGAAAATACCACCGGAAAAATATTAAATGCCAGAAATGCCAGAAAATACGGCAGTATCATAAGGTACGGTACGGATTTACGCCTCATAGTGTTCCTCCTTATGTCTCAGGAATTAAATCCGGATGCTTATTGATCAGCTCATCTACCATCGTATCCACCAGTTCATCTGCTGTAATATCGCCATCTGAAGCATTGATGGTCTTAACCGCAAGAGTATAGGAGTCTTCAAAATCTTCATCGTAGTTATTCAGCGGACGGACTCCCTTGATACTATTTGCCACACCTGCAAATACGCTCCATACATCCTGATCTCCAAAGAACGGATCTGTCTGGCTGTAGAAGGCCGGATCCTCATATGCCGGTTTATACGGAATCAGGGAGCTCTTATAATCACGGATCAGTTCTCCGCCTTCCATGGTTCCCTGGAAGAACTTAATATACTCTGCTGCTCCTTCTTTATTTAATGCACCTTTCGGAATTCCCATACTTGCAGATGTTCCTGCATAACCGCCGCCCGGCGGAAGCATCAGTCCCCATCTTCCGGATCCTTCAGGATCATTGGGTTTAATCAGCTGTGAAAGCGCCCAGGCCGGACATTCAAAGAAAATATGGTCATTCTTTCCGCAGGAGGCCGCCTCTTCCGGAGATCCATAATCAATCTGATCTACAACTCCCTTCTGCTTCATTTCGATCAGACGTTCCAGAATTGGTTTAATGGAATTATTGAACGTAATCTGGTTATCATCAAAATAAGCTTCCTGGGACTGTCCTTTTAAAATAGCACCCGCACTTCCTATGCTCGGAAGCATAAACACCTTGCCGTCCGACTTCTCCTGTACCTCTTCGCCGGCCTTTATAAAGGAATCCCAATCCGGAAACATTTTCTGCAGTTCTTCCGGGTCATCCGTTCCGAAATACTCTAATGTCATGTCACGTTTGTAGGCCAATGCGCCGATCGATACATATTCCGGGCCTACATATGCCCCGAAATCATCGGTTTCATTTGGAACCAGCCAGTCCAGTACCTGGCCTGTATCAAAATTATAGGGTTCCGCTGAGATATCCTCCCAGATATCAAGCTGGAAAAGCTGTCCTCTGTGAGTGTATTCCAACAGGCAGATATCAGGCACCTGCCCTCCTGATGCCAGTGTTGTCTGCAGCTTCTGCGTAATCTGCGACTGTTCTACAGGAACCATTTCAACCGTATACTGCGGAAATTTTTCTTCGAAAATTGCATTGATTTCTCCGCAGGTAGCGATATCCCATGTCCAGATCTCAATAGGAGTTTTGTCACCGTCCGTGCTCTCTGCATTTACATTCATTGCCGTTGTACTGCTCATCAGCATGGCCGCAGCCATCATATAAACAATTAATTTTCTTCCTTTCATTTTCGAAACCCTCCTTTGTTATGAATTATGTACATTGTTCTTAAGAACTAAGTTGATTATAGTGGAATCCAATATGCTGTACAACATAACAAAATATGGATTTTTTATAATATTCTTATATCAAATAAAAATGATGTATAATTTTTATAAAAAAAGCATATATTTTGTAATTATGATTTTTTATTTCTGTGATATACTTTTATTATCAGACTTTATTCAATATTCACTGTACCAAATAGCAGTATGTCAAATATTTTTTCAGATAAGACATTGGAAGGAGCAATGCCTATGTGCAGAGTATTAATAGTGGAAGATATTGATTTAATTCGTAAAGATATTCAGGAAATGATTGATTGGAACGCCCATGGTTTCACTCTTGTAGGCGAAGCACGTAATGGCAGGCAGGGGCTTTTGCTCTTTCAGGAAACACGCCCGGATATTGTACTGACTGATATCAGAATGCCGGTTATGGGAGGTCTTGAAATGATTCAGAAAATCCTATCTCTGGCCCCGGAGACGCAGTTCATTCTTCTGACTGCTTATGAAGAATTTGACTATGCCAAACAGGCAATCTCACTTGGTATTACTTCTTACCTGTTAAAACATGAATTGGATGAAAAGTCACTTCTTGGTGAACTTCAAAAAATCAAGGATACGCTGATTTACCGCCGGAAGGTTCATCAGCTTACATCTGCGGATAAAATCCGCAAATATTTATCCACGCCTGCATCTGCTGCGGCCTCTGATGTCAATCTTTCATGGAACGGTCTATCCGGCCTTTTTTTAGTGGAAATTGAGAATAATAGTGAAGAAGTCTGTCTGCATTTTCCCGACATTGAAAAGCAATACCCGTATGAGTATTATTGCCTTTCTACGCATCTTTATTTGATTCTGTTTCAGATAATACCTGAAAAAAGGGAAATGATCACAAAAGAACTCGCACGGCTCTTTTTAGAACAATTTGCGCTCTCATTTTCTTCTCTCTTTAGTATCTCTATCGGACTGCCCGTCCAAACGCCTTCTTCACTTAGAGACTCCTATTTAAAAGCCCGGCAGCTTCTTTCCCTGAAGGTCTTTTTTTCCGGAAACTGTATCCTTGATGCCAATATCCCCGGTGCCTCTCTTCCGGCTTTAAAAAGTCTTGCTGAAAACCAGCTGAAAAAAATCATCTCCTTCATAGAAAAACAACAGTTTTCATCAGCCTCCGCCGTCATCCGTAAACTTTACGAAGAGACGGTTCCCAAAATGAAAGATCTTGATTTTTACGCGAATGCGACAATTTCCATTACCAATACGGTCATTCACATGAAGGATCCCGAGCTGCCTAACAACCTGATTTATGAATTGACTTCCCTGTCAAAGGACGCTGCCGGACTGCGTGTGTCTTTTGTATCCGTCTCCCTCTGCCGTATTTTGGATACTATCCAGGAAACTCTTATTCCAAAATACAGCAAAAAAATTGTAGATGCCATCCAGTATATAAAAGAGCATTATGCAGAAGATATTACACTGCAGACGCTTTCTCAGGAGCTGGGAATCAGCCCGCTTTATGTCAGCCAATTATTTAAAAAGGAAGTCGGGATCAACCTCATGACCTATATCACCAAATACCGCATTTCCGTTTCTAAAGAATTACTAAAAAGCGGGAAATACAAGATTTATGAAGTCAGCGAGATGGTAGGCTATCAGACTGTCCAGTATTTCAGCAACAGCTTTAAAAAAGAGACCGGAAAAAAACCAAGTGACTACTGCTAGAAAAAACGAAAGGAATGCATACAGATATGGGCTTAAAAAAACTCACGAAAAAAAATACTATACATATGAAATTTTTATCTACCACAGTAGCTACGGTGATTATTACAGTGGTTATTTGTGTAGCATCGATTATTATTTATCTGGAACCTCTTCTAAGTGATATCTTCAGAAGAGACACACAAACTGCAGTAAAAACCAGTGCCAGCCAGATATCCTATTATCTGGATGAAATTTCCACGTATTCCAAAGACATTTCTTTTCAGCCCACAATTCAAAATGTTTATACAACCTCACATCCCCACAATACTTACGCCTACTACCGGCTGGTTATGGATGCTGAAGATTATCTGGATCAGTTCGTCGTACTGCATGATAATCTGATCTGGAATATATTGCTCCTGGATCCAAACGGCGCTCCTCTGGAAACTGTTTCCAGATATGGGAATATTTTAAAATCGGAACTCTATAAACCATATTTGTCTCAGGATGTTTCCAGCGGTTTTACGGTTCCTAATCAGATATCCATGAACCTTGACCAGGAAAAACTTGATGTGGTTGCCTATATCTGCAATATCAACAGTAGCTCTGTACCGGATACCTATCTGGGAAAACTGGTCATCTTTATAAAATACAAAGAATTGATCAGGCCGCTGCAGGAATTTGGTGATACCTGTTCCCTTTTTTTATATAATGAACAAAGCCAGCCCTTATACCCTGCAGGCAGTACGATTTCCCGAAATGATATTCTTTATCATGATGCCGCCTTTCAGTATAACGGCACGCTGCATCGAACAAGAGATTCCTATATTTTTGAGGCTGATCCGGGAAATACCGGCTGGTCCCTCATAGGTATTACTCCTGACCAGATTGCCCGTTCGGGCGTATTCAACATCATCCGGATATTATTTATTATTATGATCCTTTGCTCCCTGCTGTCCATACTTGCCGTATACATTACCACGAACCAGCTCACAAAACCCTTAAACAGCCTGATCCATGCCATGAAGCGTGTCTCTGAAGGGGAAAGAAATGTATATGTTGAAATCCATAGCAAGGATGAAATTGAAGAATTGGCCCAGGTATTCAACCATATGATTCAGGACATTAATACTTATACCAATGAACTGCTCTACCGGGATAAAAAAGAGTTCGAGATGACCCTGCAGATGTTGATGTATCAGATCAATCCGCATTTTATCTATAATACATTGAACTGCATTATCTGTCTGGCCCGGAAGCAGAAATCATCTACTATTATTGATCTGACCAGAGTCTTTATTTCTCTGCTTCAGCATACCCTGAAAACCATGCCGGACACTTTTACTACCGTTGAAAATGAGATGGCCTATACAAATAATTATGTTTCCATACTCCAATACAGCTATGAAAACGTAGCACCTATTGTTTGGAATATAGAACCTGGTCTTCTGTCATGCGGAATTCCCCATTTAATTCTGTATCCCATTGTAGAAAACAGTATCTTTCATGGAGGCCTGACAGAAAACCGGCCAAGCTCTGTTTCCGTTTCCATTACAACCGAAAACGATCATGTGAATATCTGCGTCTCTGACAATGGACATGGAATGGATCATAATACCCTTATGTATCTACAGTCCATATTAAACGGAAATCTATCCCAGAAAGAACATATCGGACTTGTCAACGTCAATAACAGACTTCGGCTTCTTTACGGAGAATATGCAAAATTGCAGATTGAGAGCCGGAAAGGAATTGGTACTTCCGTAAGCTTCCTCATTGAATATAAAAAATTGACCTGATTTTTCGTATAAAAAAAGTCCGTAGAATATATTATATATTATTCCACGAACTTTTTAAGTAGCGAGAGGGGGATTTGAACCCTCGACACCACGGGTATGAACCGTGTGCTCTAG
>JAUNGM010000028.1 GCA_030524545.1 Eubacteriales bacterium | reverse complement strand
TTATTTGCCATGTCCTTTATTTCTTGGTTGTCTTCTACTTATTTGTTTCAAACTTTGGTACCTTCCTTTGAAAGTATTGTGATGGTTTTTTGCAAAGAATCCTATACAAATCCATAGATTGTACCAATCTCAGCCTCTTTCTGACCGATTCCCCAGTAAGTTGCTATGATATCTCTGCACTGTAAGAACAAGTATTTTAGGCATAAAAGAACCAGATTATAAACTTATCACCTTTGTGCAATTTCTACTTTACCTACCAGTATGATTCACTGTATAAATTAACTTTAATTCTTCCTTCTTAAAGCATTTATTATCGTAACGACCTATCATAAAAATATGATAAAAATACCATATTATCTCTCAAAATACTTACTATCATTTTTTCCATTAAAAGGGATTGTAGTCCATTCTTTTAATGCAAAAGGATGCCTAAAATCAAGTTTTGACTTGTTTGGGGCAATTACAATTTTATTTGGATTGCTATTGAGATATGCCCCCCAAAAGCTAAATGTACTATTTGGAATAATATTATGCTTACACAAACTCATTAATTGCATATCTCTGTAGCTCTGATTCCCAGAATTCCCCTCAACAATTATGTATTCTTTGAATACCTCTAAATATTCTGAAATAGCATGTTTATCATCAGTAAAAATAAAATATTTAGGAGTACTTACTTTCTCTTCAATTATTTTTTTTGCCTGCTTATAATATTCAACTGGTAAATTAATCATTCCCGAATTGATATAATCCCCTTTCCTTATATGAACTGATATAGAATTAGATTTAAGTATTTCTTCTTTATAATGCTTATTAGCGCCATATACAATTTCAGGGAAAGTAAAATCCTTTATCAATTCCTCTCTACAATTTGCAAAGTACTTTTCATTTACCCAATTTCCCTTTAAAATATAAGATTTCAGTTCAGATAAATGAAACACTTCATCGTAATAGCAAGTTGGATCATCCTGAGTAATAAAGCTTTCTTTCAAACCAAACAAATATCGTCTTATACCATACATTTTATTCATGAACCAGTATCTCTTTTCCTGGTAAGGGCAATAATCTGACAATAATAATGCAGTTCTATGGTCACACTCGTCAATTGGTATTCCAAAAACACTGTTTAGCTCAAATCCATTATGTATATGCCCTCCATATATATGGAAAATATCCATCTTTATATTATTATTTGGATAAGCTACTTTTAATGCTTTATAAAATGCATATTGAAACATTTGATTCCCTAAACCATCTCCAAAACAAACAACAAACATTCTATAATCATACTCCTTTCTTTTTACTAGCTAAATATTCTTTTGCCAAATCAATTATGCTATGCTGTAAAAGGATTATAAAAATTACATATGTGAAAATACTAAAACCTATAATAATTCCCATTTTTAATATGATATTTATTGAAAAGCTTTCCAAAAAAATAGAAATGAAAACCATCGGAATACAAGAAATCAGTACCTTAATCAACTCAGAAATATCCATTTCCATTTTTTTCACACATTTTCTTCCATAATATAACTGTATTCCAAAAACCAAAACTTCAGATAGTAATGTTGTCATTGCCGCACCAACAAAACCAATAGTTGGAATCAATATAAGATTACCGCAAAAATTGAAAATTGCTCCCGTGACTGTAGCAGCTAATATCTTTTTCTCTTTGCCAAAAATAATAAGTACTTCATTTGCCACAAAGCTACCTATCGTACTAAATAACAATGCGACAGCAAGTATTCTAAGAGCTGGTGTTGCTGCTATATAATTCTCACCCGAAAGAAGCATGATCGCATATTTTGAAATAGAACATAATCCAATCGATGCTGGAATCATTATAGACAAATATCCACTTAATGACTTTTTTAACAAATTTCTATATAACGATTTATTTTTTTGTGAATAATAAAATGTCAATCTAGGAGTTAGTACTGTAATAAAAGCTGTTAAAACAGATCTTATAATATTATATATTTTTGTTGCTGCAGAATATAAGCCCACATCATAATCTGTTTTGAAAAAACCAAGCATAGTGATATCTGAATTAACATATATTTGGCTTGCAACTGCAGATGCAAAAAGAATTAATATTGGAGACAAATGCTGTCTCAATCTTCTTGATATAATAATTCTATGACGAAAATAGTTATTCGCATGGATATAATTAAAAACATTTGAACCAACATTTGACACTACTGTAATTAATGCATATATATTTATATCTGATTGGTCTTTTACAAATATAAACATCAATACTAACGACAAGAACTGAAAAGCAATACTCCGATATGTTATATATGTATAATCCTCATATATACTGAATATCCATTCTGTTCCCAAAGCAGATAATGGCAACGTAGTTGATAAAATCAGTAATATAGGCCAATACTCGATAAACTTGTCTATAGTAAATAATGCTATTAAAAAAAGGCTATATGCAAATATTGTCGATATCATATTTACCGTAAACAATTCTTGAGCTAGTTTTTCTAGCTTAGCCTTATCATCGCGAACCTTTGATCCCTCTCTAATTGCATATGTGGATATTCCCAAAGCTGCTAATAAAGAAAAATAGGAAATAACTGATGCAGAAAAATTATATTTTCCCACACCTTCCGGCGTTAATACGCGGCTAATGTAGGGGAATGTGATGAGGGGAAATATCATTGAGGCCAATATCTTTACGGTATAAATTACTGTGTTCTTCGCTATCGACTTTTCTTTCATTTCACTTTCTCCTTACTCATTACAAATGCGAAACAAATAAAACACCAGAATTGATAATAATTTCGAATAACAAAATGTTCAACAACCCCTAATGCTAGAAAAGCAACCAAAGATGCAACATATACTATGTAGTAATTCTTTATAGCTACTCTTTTTATCCTTGAATGTGTATATCCAATCAATATTATAAACGATATTAATGTAAGGATTCCTCCTTGTAGCCAAAAATCTAAGTATTGGTCATGCGCATACCAAGTATAATATCCAATATTAAAAAAAGCCCCTTCCTCCAATGTTCCATATCCAATAATCGGAGAGTTTATTATTTTTTCAACGGCCATGGCCCATATCGCAGTTCTGCCTGATAATGATACTCCTTTTCCCATAAGAGATCCAAGCCATGAAACAACATTTGTCATCTTACCTGTTACAAAAAAAGCGATAACAATTGAAATAATAGTTAAACCTTTCCAAGAAACTATATTTCCTATACTTTTTTTACTCTTTATAAAAAAAACAAGTAATAGTAATACCAACATCGCTAACACACCACTGCCGCTTTTTGACAAAAGTATATTGACGATTACTAATATATATGTAATTATATAGTTATTTTTTTTGTACGCATGTATACCATCACAATATAATTCTATATATATGTGTGCTATGAAGAAATACAGAAAAGCAAATAGAGATACTCTATTATCTGCATCCAAAAAACCGATAGTATCAGTCCAAGCTAGATATCCCTCGGTTGTATACATAAACATACCTGCCATACCTTTTGGAAACATCACCTTTAGCACTAAATTAAAAAACATTAATGCTGTCAAATAATAATAACTACTTTTTATAATATTATATCTTTTATCAGCATTCGCCTGTTCAATATAATAATATAGTGCTAAAATAAGTGCCGTTCGCCTTATATTAATCGTAAAGGTTTGACTAAATACACCTACATAGAAATCTGACAGAAAAAATCCAAGATTAATAAAAATGAGAATAGTAACAAAACATCTTTCTCTGTTATCCAACATTCTTTTCTCTATAAATATCCTGACTATTCTTGAACCCAAAACAAAAAACGCAAATACAATTTGCAAAATATATATTATATGTATTAGAGAGTTGCATGCTGGAATATAGTCTAATACTTTTGGGTATAATACTATAAAAAGAATTATTACTGGTGGGCAGTATTTATGTATTTTAATTTTCATCTTGCATTCCCCACCTTTGCGTTAGATCAAACAACTTCATAGCAACATTCTTTAACAAAAGCTTAACGAACTTTAACTTTACATTCGAATAATCTATTCCTGTGCTTCCAGAAATACCTTCATATTGAGGATATAGTGGAAGCATACGAAAATTTGTACCCGTACTATCAATTACTTCAAAAAAACTCCGTTCTAAAGTAAAACCTTCTAATTCGTTTATTTGAGAGCCCAAATTTTTCTCAATTTTTTTAAAATCATCCACTTTCATAGAATAAAATCTTGTATCTATCTTTTTGCCATTTCTATTTATGGGATTTCCCAAAAAAACGAAATAATTATTTTTATCACTTAATTTCCTAACAATTTTATCAAAATTTTTTACAATAAGCCTTCCAGTAATTTTAACAAAACAATTATGTTGTTTAACCAAATAACTATGTTCAAAAACATATTTCATTATTTCATATTCGCCATAGCTTTTTCCTCTTGTTGCACAAGCTAACGTGTTGGATTTAAATCTATGTATTTCTAAATTTTTGTTTTTCTTTTTTGCGAGTTTCACCAACAAGGACTCATCAAAACTTGTTGCACTATTATCGCAAAATATTATATCAGTGATACTCTCAGAATTAATATAAAACTCTAAACTTTCTAAATATTGCTGTAATCTTATATTTTCATCACGAATAGCAATATTACTTATTGAGTTTTGTGGTTTTATACATGCCGTAATAATCAGTACCATTGCCATTTCTCCGTCTCTATAATCACTTGATTAATGCTCTCTTAACAGCTTCAAGATATGAATAACCAAATTTCTCGTCTGGTTCGAGATAGGCACCTTCAGCCCATTCATTCCATGCATTAATAAATACCAATTTATCTTTACTCTGATTATTTATAACTAACTTTGACAGATATCTTTCGAACTTCTCCGGAGAAGCACCTTGAAACATCATTCCATTTACTTTTCTTGCTGTATTATCCCAGTCTGTAAAAGCTCCACTTATTAATAAATCTGATCTTATTTTGTTATCTAATATATAATTCCAATATTCATCATAATCTTTAATGGTCAAACTTCCCGCATCCGACTTATCCATATTTGAAAAGACATCCCTTATCTTTTTTCCTATTTCTAGAATTTTTAATAGAACTTCATTCTCATTGATTATATTCCAAATTCTATTATTAAAACTATTCCCCTCAAGACTAATGCACTTATTCATTGTTGAATAGGTAAAAAAAGGTTCAAACTTTATTATGTAATCAAAATATTTTTTATTGTATCTTTTATCTGTAATCCAAGAAGGATGCTGACTCATTAAAACTAAACC
Source organism: Eubacteriales bacterium (assembly GCA_030524545.1). Classification (GTDB taxonomy): domain Bacteria; phylum Bacillota; class Clostridia; order Lachnospirales; family Lachnospiraceae; genus Blautia_A. Next base: position 47,775 of record JAUNGM010000028.1, on the reverse strand, counting down.
CGGAAACCCCGCACACAAAGCTCTTTCTCTAAAATAATCCAACATTTTTCCTAGTCTCGGAATTAACTGAGGTTTATAAATCACAAGTAACGGCTTTCCATCAATTTTTATGTATCTGTCGTCCTTAAAAAAAGATAATAAGTAATCAAAATGTTTTTTCCACTCTTTTTTATCTCCATAATCCTGCGGCATTATAACCTCGTTTTTCCCACCATCCCAACGCCTAGACCAATTTTCATTAGCCCAAGATAAACAAAATGGAATATCTACTTCCTTGTCATTCAGCATATTTTCAATTGGTTTTTCCAAAAGTTTTTTTCCATTTTTAAACCAATAATGATAATAACAAAATCCATAAATTTTATATTCTTTTGCTAGCTTTGCTTGCTCTCTCATTACACTGGGATCTAACAAATTATAATAATTCTGATTTAATGGAGTTTTAGGTTGATAATGTCCTTCAAACAACGGAACCGCTTTCTTTGTATTAGTCCATTCAGTAAATCCTTTGCCCCACCACTTATCATTTTCAGGGATGCAGTGATATTGTGGCAAATAAAACGCAATTACTTTTGCTTTTTCAGAGTTCATAATATAGTATCCTCTCTTAAAATATGTCATTAATCCCCGGCCATTTCTGATCTTTATCACTAAGCTTCAAAGATGTACCATAAACACTATATCCTTCAGCACTTGCTGTACCTTTATACATTCCTTTCAACTTAGGCCATTCAATTCCAATTTCTGGGTCATTCCATGCCACACCCCCCTCATCGTTCGGATGGTAGAAGTCATCACATTTATAACAGAACTCTGCAGTGTCAGACAAAACTAGAAAACCATGAGCAAATCCTCTTGGAATCAAAAACTGCTTCTTATTCTCTTCCGTCAATTCAATACCATACCACTTTCCATAAGTCTCACTTCCAGACCGCAAATCAACAGCCACATCAAATACGGAGCCTTTGATTACACGAACCAATTTTGTCTGTGGAAAGCGCTTCTGGAAGTGAAGTCCCCGAAGAACGCCCCTTGTACTCAGGCTCTGGTTATCCTGAACAAAAACAATATCTATACCATTTTCTTCCATGTCTCGTTTGTTATATGTTTCCATAAAATAGCCACGGCTATCTCCATGAACAGCCGGTTTGATTACGCATAGCCCTTCAATACCAGCAACATTTTTCTCTATTTTAATCTGCCCCATTACAATTGTTCCTCCTTTAAATATCTGCTGACAGCATCCTTCCAAGTCGGAAGTAATTCAAAACCTGCCTCTACAAGTTTGCTTTTGTCCATCCGGCTATTGAAAGGACGATTTGCCTTGCTTAAACCATATTCTTCTGTTGTTACAGGAATAATGTTAGTCTTTAATCCATACTGCCTGTATATCTCAACCGCAAAATCATACCAGCTAATATAGCCGCCCTCATTAGTTACATGATAATAGCCATACTTCTCCGTTCCATTCATGTCAACTAGTAGACGCGCCAAATCTAATGTATATGTCGGCGTACCAATCTGATCATAGACAACACGAACAGTATCGCAAGCCTTTCCCACATTTATCATTGTCTTAATGAAGTTCTTACCATTTAGCCCAAACACCCATGCAATACGGACGATGAAATATTTATCCAATGTATTGCTAACTGCCAGCTCTCCTTCCAACTTTGTCTGTCCGTACACATTCAACGGCTTATAGTCTTTACAATCTGGCTTCCACGGCTCAGTCCCCTGTCCATCAAATACATAGTCTGTAGAAATATAGGTCAGCTTACAGTCCAGTTTCTTGCAGACATTCGCGATGTTCTGGGTACCACCCGCATTAATTGCACGAACCTTTTCGACCTTATCATCATCCTCTGCCATATCCACTGCAGTCCATGCAGCACAATGAATGACAGCGTCCGGTTTAACTTCTGTAATCACTTTTTCTACTGCCTTTTTATCCGTAATGTCCAACTGAATATAATGCATCATGGTTACAGCCGAATCATCTGATACTCCAGAATAAATAGGCTGGATATCTGAACCCACGCTCTCATAACCACGCTTTGCCAGTTCTTTTATCACATCATGCCCCAACTGTCCACCAACACCCGTCACAAAAAACTTCATCTATTTGCCCTCTCATTTACTCTTATACATATCTTTATAGTATTTCTGGTAGCTGCCGCTAGTGACATTCTTCATCAACTCTTCATTTGCCAAATCCCCCATAGTCAGCACAATTATTTTTTCAAATGGTGTCTCCGGATACCAACTCAATCATTCCTAATTTGGGTAGGATCAATATAATAGCGACAATCATAACCGAGACGATCTTCTACATGTTTGATGAATTCTTTTGAAATACTATCATCTTGCAGACGGTCATAAAGCTTTTCAAAATAGTTTTTACAATAAAGATGTTCGAACGCTCATCATGCCTCCGACATTATAGACTTCGCCAACCTTGCCTCCCTTTGTTGCCATATCAATAGCCTTGAAGCGATCCTCCACATACACCCAATCACGAATCTGAATTCCATCACCATATATTGATAGCCGCTTGTAATGTTTCGCATTGTTAATCATCAGCGGAATTAACTTTTCCGGAAACTGAAACGGGCCATAATTATTACTGCATCTCTCGTCATATTAATCGGCATACCGTATGTATCGTGAAATACCATAACAAAATGGTCTGCACTAGCCTTGGAAGAAGAATACGGACCGTGAGAAGACAGGGGAGTGTTTTCCATGAAATAACCTGTTGAAACCTGCAAATATATCTTGCCATCCTTCCAGATTTTAGTTTACTTATCATACCATGCCTCGTTTGCTCTCTGGAGAAGATTCACAGTTCCCATAACCTTGGACTGTACAAATACTTCCGTATTTGCAATGGAACGATCAACTTGAAATTCTGCTGCCAAATTGATGATATAGTCAAAATCACATTTCTCAACCCTCAGCAACTAGTAATCAGATACTTCTTCATATTCTCATTGTCTCCTCTTAATACAGTTGATCCATATACTTGCCATCCAGAACATCTTTCAAATATTGGCCGTATTGATTCTTTTTCAATACTTCATAAACTTCCAGCACATCCTCTTTAGAAATCCAACCGTTAAGATATGCAATTTCCTCCAAACATGCCACTTTACGATGCTGATGCTGCTCTACAGTCTTCACAAAGTTCGTTGCATCCACAAGACTCTCGTGGGTACCTGTATCGAGCCATGTAAACCCTTGTCCAAGCAGTTCCACATTCAAGCTACTATTCTCTAAATAGATGCGGTTTAGGTCTGTAATTTCCAATTCACCACGGGCGGATGGCTTTAAATTCTTCGCATACTCCACAACCCTATTATCATAGAAATAGAGACCAGTTACACAGTAGTTGCTTTTTGGATGCTCTGGTTTTTCTTCAATACTGATTGCCTTGCCAGCCTTATCAAATTCAACAATACCGAAGCGTTCCGGATCATCCACATAATAACCGAATACAGTAGCTCCTTTGCCACTTTCGGCATTTTCTACAGCCGCTTTCAGGCGTTTCTTCAATCCATTCCCAGCAAAAATATTGTCGCCAAGCACCATTGCTACCGTATCATTGCCAATAAAATCAGTACCAATAATAAACGCCTGTGCTAGTCCATCCGGAGAGGGCTGCTCAGCGTAGGCAAGATTCACACCAAACTGATTACCCTTCCCCAGCAAATCCTGAAAACGCGGCATATCCTGTGGTGTGGCGATGATAAGAATATCCCGAATACCCGCATTCATAAGCACAGACATCGGATAATAGATCATTGGCTTATCGTAAATAGGAAGTAACTGCTTTGAAGTTACCTTTGTAAGCGGATATAATCTTGTGCCAGAACCTCCAGCAAGAATAATACCTTTCATCTCGTTAATCCTCCATTTTTCAATCGCTTGTATAATATCTTATTCAACTTCATATATATTCTTATATCTCTCCTGAAATAGCTCTGGATTAAGATGCATTCTATACTTATTAGCCATTTCACCGTATTTAAACTCCACAATTCTGCTTAATGCAAGCTCTGTCTTGCACAACATATCTTTACTATCATCACACTCAGCGGTGATTCCCAAGAGATTCTGAGAAACAATTTCACCTAGTGAGCCATGCTTACAAGCCAAAATTAGTTTTCCCGCGCATACCCCATCTGTCAAAGGTCCACTTGCACCATCAAACTCACGTCCATAAATACAGAAGATTATATCACTCGCTACGATTGCCTCCTCATATTCATCGTCACTAAGATGCTCAATTTTCATAGTAACCCGATCTGCATAAGGCTTTACTGCAGTTTGTATTTTCTCTTTCCCAACACCACTATCTTTGCCGCAAATCAGAATGTGAAAATCCTGGCAACAATTTTGCATTGTCTCTAAAAATGGAATTATGTTTTTATATATACTCAGCCCCCCAACAATCCCTATAGTCGGTACATCAGAAGGAATTCCATATTTTTCTTTACATTTTGCTGGATTTCGTGATGCAATACTGTCAAAACTAAAAGCCGGATATTCGCAACGGAAAACTTGCTTTATACCGCACTCTTTGAGCGAATGTTCTACAGAAACTGTATGTGCAACACACATTCTCTTTTTCCCGTGGCACATAAGCCTGTAACTCCACCTTCGTACCGCACCAGGAAAGAAATGGTGATATGTTATAACCGTTTTTCTTGCTTTGGAAAAACTAAGTCCAAATCCAAACCATCGCATTATAGAATCGCCATCAAGAATATGTACTATATCTATCTTGTTTTGTTCTACAATGTCCTTCATTTGATTTATCCAGGCTAAATACTCTTTTACAGTCTTTATCCCTCCAGTTGATTCATATTTTCTAAAATGTTTGTCATCAATCCCAAAATTTTCAGGCGCTATTATAAAAAATTCCACGCCTGGAACATGAGATAACCATTCCATATATGTTTTTCTATGTCCTTTGAATGTTCTCTCGCTCAATAATACTTTCATACTACTCTCATTATGGGCATTACCCATCTTCCTCTTAAAACTCATTTAAGTTTCTTTCCCCATTCTGTCATCACACTTGTAGGAGTAAGTTTCATATTCTCTCCTGTGATATTCGACGAAATCGTAGACATAATCATCTTATTATTTTATTCATTTTTTTCTTCTTGCAGCCGTCTTATTATAGTCTTTGCTGTACTAGCCCATGTAAATTTGTTCACAATCCTATTGTATGCAGCCATAGACATATCCTGGGGATTCTTTATATAATCTTTCACATCTTCGTTAGATGCAGCTAGCCAGCCGGATACTCCATCTTCAATAATCAAATTTGGACCCGGAGCTTGCCAAGCTACAACCTTACATCCATAATACATCGCTTCTAATATTGCCATTCCGAAAATTTCTTGCTGATTAAGATTCACAAAACAATCTGCAATTCTGTACAATTCCCAGATATTCTTATTCGGAATCTTATCTATCATCTGAATATAGTCTTCCAGTTCTTTTTTCTTAATGAGATTTGTCACTTGATCTTTTAATTCACCAGTTCCAACTATGAGTAAACGAAGCGATGTATTCTGCTGATATAACTCCGAAAAAATCTCTATCATTCTAATTGGTTGCTTTTCTTCGATAAGTCTTCCAATGAAAAGAAGAACTTTATCTTCAGATTTATAGCAATACTTCTTCTTAAGCTCTATCAGATCATAATTCTCAAAATCAGATTCTAAAAGGCTTAAATCCAATCCCACCGGCGTTACTGTTACGTTTTTAACCCCAATTTCCTCTAATCGCATCTTAACTGTTGGCGTCTTTGTAAAGCAATGACATTTCTTATATACCCTCAAATTTCGCTTGAACATCCCGTTTACAAGCTTCTTTTTCATTTTATTGTTGCTATGACTTTCTATTACACCTATATAAGGAAAGAACTTCACACTATTCTTTCTTGCCCATTTATACACCTTTGGTACACAAAATTGCGTATCAGAAAAATATATTAGCGCATCAAGAGATGTATCTAATATTTTAGTGTCTATAATGCCATTAATTCCAAGACACTTCGTCGGATAAAATATAATGCGCGAATGCTTACAACTATCTATTTTTTCAACATGCTTTCGTTCCTTTATTGAAACCAGTTTATACACAATCACTTCATTACCCAAAGAATCTAGCGCTTTCGCAAGACCGATTTCCTGTGCGTTATAGAAACCCTTTTGTCCAAAGTTTCCCATACTAGTTATAAGTAATCCAATTTTCATTTAATTCATTCACTTCCTACTTATACTTGCGTTCATGTTCCTCTATCTGCTCATCAGTGAATCTCACAGATAAAATCTTAGCAGGGTTTCCTCCCACAATTGTATATGGTGGAACATCATGTGTGACCACACTTCCTGCTGCTACAATAGCTCCTCTATGTACCGTTATTCCAGTAAACACAATTGCCCCATATCCAATCCAAACATCGTTTTCAATTACAATTTTCTGGTTCTTTCCTTTAAATGAATAACATGAATCCCGAATTTCCGGACTATCTTTTATGCTCTTCCCAATACAGGTATAATCATGATCATATTTACCGATCAAACCAACATTATTCCCAATCAAAACATCATCTGCTATTTCAATATCAGCCTCTAGGGAACAGTATTTTCCAATATAAACATTTTTTCCAATAATCATACGGTTAGGAGCATAAAATACTGTTCCTCTTCCAAATGTGCTGTTACTTCCAAGTGATATATTTCTATTTCTTGCTAATAATAACTGACATCTTAACTGCTTTAGTTTCTTAATCATACTGCACACTTTCTGTAGCAGTGCGTCTATAATAGGGTAGCATATATTCTGCTTTTCTGATTTTCTCAAATCTGTAACCTTACTTTCCTTTAATCATCGCATTCCAAATAAACTTTATATTAGTATGCCAATACCTACCAAATAGTCTTTTAGGATCTTGCATTAATCTATACAACCATTCTAGGTTTCTGTTCTGCATCCATTCTGGTGCCCTATTAATATTTCCTGCAAAATAATCAAACCCTGCACCAACGCCAACCATAAAACCATTTACTGTACCTTGATGCGCCGCCATCCAAATTTCCTGTTTTGGAGCGCCAAGACCTACCCACACAAAATCCGGCTTTGTCTTATTAATTCTCTCTACAATCATCTGATCTTCATCCTCCGTCTGAGGACGGAACGGCGGACTGTACATTCCTACTATCTGAATACCCGGATAATCATGTTCCAAAACTCTATAGAGTTTTTCTAAGGTTTCTTCCGTACTTCCATAGAAATAATGCCTGTACCCCTTTTGGGCACTTACCTTAAAAATCTCTTCCATATACGAAGGACCAGTCGTACGCTTCATGCCTTTATATCCACGTTTACGCCCAACTGTAGATAAGGGTCCACCATCCGGAATAGCTATAATTCCTCCATTTTGGACTTCCAAATATTTATAATTTTCCATTGCGGTAACAGTTGTATGTACATTTGACACACATCCATAATCGCCAACCAAGTCTTTTATATTTCTTTCTGTAAAATCCAATAGCCATTCCATGTCAATAGCGGCAACCTCCACTCCGAGAATGTTGCAGGTAGGTATCTGTGTGCTCTCTATTTTTCTATCATAATTCTCATTGTATGGTGCCCTTCCCACCTTAAATACCTCCGTTTTATAATTTCGCATCACTAATCCTCGTTGAACAGGTCACATATCTCTCATCTTTCATATTCATACCGTTAATTATGCAGTTCAAAAAACAATTATCGTATAGCTACACAATCTCACACTCCCAGACATCCACTCCCGAATCCTGGAACACTTCATGCAGCCGCCTGCTAAGCTGTTCTTTTTTCACGCCCTTTTTCAGCACGACCTGCAAAAATCCGCCTCCGCCGGCGCCTGAGATAAATCTTCCATCGATCAGGTCATTGCAAACCTCAAAGATCTGGTCAATACAGGTATTCGTTGACCCGGCATCCAGCCTCTTGGATATCTCCCAGTGTTCATTCAGCAGTGCGGCAAACTCATCAATGTTTCCTCTCTCCAGCGCAAACTTCATCAACACAGCAACCTTCTGCATGTCTTCCAGCGCTTTCACGGACTCCGGCCTGCCTCCGATATAATTTCCGACAACTTCCCGTAGAAGATTTCTTGCAAGCCTTCTCTGGCCTGTATAGATCAGGGCAAACCTCTCCTGCAGTTCTTTCTTCGTCTCTTCTGAAATTTCCACCTGCTCCACATGGATATGCTGGCGGATTCCCGACCTGGACGTAATAAATTTGATTCCCGGTGTCAGGCCGCCCACCTGATCCTGCCAGCCGCCGCCTGTACTCATGATCTGCTCCAGATTCAGCACGATATCGTACACTTCTCCGTCTGACCATTCCTGTCCCAGGAATTTTGAAAATGCCCTTACACATGCGCCCGCCAGGATACTGCTGGTACCAAGCCCGGAGCCTTTCGGTACACCTCTGACACGGGTTGACAGATAGAATCCGCCTCCCATTTTTTCCAAAGTCTCCTGCAGGTCTGCCTTATTCTCCAGCGGCAGGATTCCGCAGGCAATGATCGCCGCCTTATGCAATGCAAACGGGTCATACGGATTATGGCAGTCCTGAATCTCTTCTGCTGTCACAGCTTTTCCATAAGCTCCCGTATCCACGCTGCCGAACTCAATCCGAAGCTCCGGTATCCTCTTGATCTCCACTTCAATAGGTTCCGTCCCTTTCAGCCTGATCGCCGCATTCAGCACCACCCCGCCGTGTTCATTGCAGTACGGCGGAGTATCTGTCCAGCCGCCGCCCCAGTTGACACGTACCGGAAGTGTTACCTTCACCTCGTCACAGGCAATCCGGTAATCTCCAACATGATTTACAAATGACCGGGCAAATATTTCTTTTTTAATTGTCTCAAAGCATTCCTGCTCCAGGGCATCATAAGATTTCCCCTGAAATTTGTTTTTCTTATATTTCATAGATCTGGAAACATCATAAAGAATCCTGATCTTTTCGGAAAAATCCGCTTTCTCCTTCCGATCCATCAGAAGCCTGAACTGGCCGTCCGTAATTTCCTGCTCGCCAAAAGTCTTCAGAGCAGGAATATAGTGTTCCCCTTTCCGGATACGTTCCAGAAAACGATCCACCAGGATTTCATCCTCCAGTTCCTGCTTCCAAACCAACAATCCCTCTGTATCTCCCAGAGAGAACGACTCCTGCAGGCTCAGCCTCTTCTGCACTTTCCATTTCCGGATTTCCCCGGCAGATGCAAAGCCCTCGCTCATCTTTACCAGCAGCACACCATATTCCACAGCCTCCTGCCAGGAACGGCATACCGGATAAAGCGCCGCATTCCAAAGGGAATATTCACTTTTATCAGCCCACAGATCCGCAGTCACCAACTGATTTCTGTCTAAAAAGCTCTTAAGTGTTCCCTTCAGAAAGCTTCCGTTTTCTTCATACGTTTTCTTAGGATTATCCAGCACACCGTAGGTTCTTACCAGAAATCCTCCATTTTCCTGAAGCTTTACGCCATGCAGAACTGTATCAGAAGGTACAGCCGTATCCTCCAGGGCAAGCCCGGATACAACTGCGCCCCTTTCTATCCTGGAAGTACCCTTGATACTGCAGTTTTCGAGGTAACAGCCCTCCTCTATCCGAACTTCCGGGCCGATCAAACAGGTATGCAGGGCTCCTGCACATTCTGCCGCATTGGTAAATACGTGCTTTTTCCAGTCCAGAAATTCATAGTCTGCTACTTCCTCAGTCATAAGTGCACGCAGCTCCCTGGTAGTCCCAAAGTGAATAAACTCCGCAGGGGAAAGACAGATCAGCTTCATCTGATACGGGCTTAATACCTCCCATATTTTTTCCCTGCAGGCCAGAAGTTCGCCGCAAAAATCCCCTTCCGGCTTTTCCTTATAATACTGTTCTAAAGTAGAATCAGAAGCCAGAGGATACAGGAAATCCCCATAAAAGCTGACACGCGCCCTATCATTAACAAATGCCGCATATTTTTCTTCATCAATTACCCTTGCCCCCATTTCTGCTTCCTCACAGGGACTGGATATCAAAGACAGCAGCGCCTCCACCAGCTCTGAATCCAACAGTACCGCCCCGGTATCCAGGTCTACGCAGTCCTGTTCATTCACAGCACCAAGTTCCCGCAGAGTCGCTTCTTCCTGTTTATGTAAAAATTTCCTTACATGGTCCGTCCCATCATTCAGATACACACCATGGTCTACTCCTATTTCAACAGGAGATTTCATAGAAATCGCCGCAGCTCCCCTGAACTGGGCATCAATCTGCAGCGGATTAAACAACAATAAGACATCACCGGAAAGCACCAGCATCCCTTCCTTAAAACGCGCCGGTACCCCTGCCATGCTGATCAAAAACTCATCAAATAAGGTAGATCCCCGTCCATCCGGCAATTCCCTTGGCACAGGCGAAAAGAGCTTTCCGCATACGGAATACTGCGGTACGCGTTTACTGTCCCCTCCGGAATGGATGACCAGGATTCTTTTTCCATGAAAATCAGACCCGAAACCTTCTTCCTTTGACAGATAACGGATCACATTCAGGGTTGCGCCGCCTGATCCGATACGTTTACCGGCCGGATCCGGGAGTACCAGATACTTTGTTTTTTCCGGAATCACACCCTGTTCTAACCGGTATGCGATCTGCTGCCGGAAGGATCTGGCCTGTTCCTCATTGGATGAGGTCAGGATGATATAATCCCAGCGCGGAAAATTCGTCTTGCGTATACTTCTTGCATAATCCTCCCACGCATCCAGGTAACTTTGCCTTAAAAACAGGTTTTTCATCTTTCGATACATTGATTTCATGGCATATCCGATTCCTTACTCTTTATTCTCTAAACTCATCATTTCCACGCCAATATACTTATGGCAGGCTGTCCCTGACAGCCATTTAAAAAAAATAACTTCAAATACCCTCCCCCGCACCCGCCAAACGGCAGCGGTACGAAGCGTCTTCGCCGTCTCTTTCCGTCCTTCAGGGAACGTTTAAGACACGACAGGCGGTATTCAACCCAACAAAACCTACTGTATATAGATCCTGTTTTTCAGCTTTCGCTTATCTTAACCGAAGACTTAACTTCGGTTTCTTTTATGGAAAAAACTCCTTTGGAGTCTCTTCTTGCATCAATTCACATGTTTTTCAAATTGTGTCCGGCATTTTTTTGTCAGGTTTCTGGCAGCATTCAGATACCGATTCCCATAATGTCCGTTTTTGCAGACAAACTCTTTAGACTTCCTGTCCGCATCTGCGATCGAACCGCCGCAAAGAGCACACACAGATCCAATCCCATTGGCGTGAACCTCAATCACAAGGATTCCGGCCTTCCATGCTTTATAACTCAGATATTCCCGAATCCGCATACTCAGATGCAGAGGGCCCCAGTTGCCGGAGCCGATCATTACTTTGCGGGTGTATTCCTCGTTATATTTGGGAACTGCAATTACCGATGCATCTTTTTCCTGGCAAAACCGGATGATTTCCCTGCTTACCTGATGTGCGTAATGATCACTCATGTGTTTCAGATGCATCCAGTATTTCTGGTTTGGGTGTCCTTTCGGTGCATCTCCCAGAGCCTCCCGGGACTTATCGATTTTCTCCGTCAAAGACCGGCAATAGTGGCTGTACTCTTCTCCGCCACGGAAGAAACGTACTCCCAGTTCCTTTCCATCTTTGTCCATCACACATCCCACAGCAAAGGCGTCGCCGTTGGTAAACTGAAGTCCGCAGATGTTTCTGCCTTCTTTCATTCGAAGCTTCACAGGTGAAGTATCGCGGGTAGGTTCTTTTACAGGTACATGAAGCATGATAAAATCCCGTTCAAAAACCACGGACGGAGACATCAGTTCCGCATCCTTTGGAAAATCCTTTCCGTAAAGCCGACAGTGCATCCATTGCCACTGCGTCCCGGTCCAAACTTTCAGTGTAATTTCTTCTGCGGAAAAATCTCGGTACATTCTTTTATAAAAGACAACTGCTGAATTTAGCTTTTCTGCCTTATTTACATAAGAAGTTTTTCCTCTGGAAATGTGGCTTTTGGCTGCCGCAATCCCCGCATTGGCTGCTGCCCGTCGAAAATACGGAGGCACATCTTCCCATGGAAGGGGAGTAGCCGGAACCCTTTTTTCCTTTCCGGACAAACTCAGAATCTCCAACCCCCGCAGAGTTCCCTGGCTGTTCTGTGCCCACAGTTCCTCATGCTCCAGCAGAAGATTGTAGTAAAACAGTTCAATCCCATTAAATAATTCCTGCGTCGCCCTAAGCCACTGGGGATGTTTGCATCTCAGCCGCAACCTCCATGTTGTAATGCAGTAACCTTGTCCGCTGCCCATTCTCTGTTTTTCCTTACTATCGCAGTTTGATATCTTTATCGGTACGAACAATCCGAAATACCGTCTAATATCTGCTTTTTGTTTATTTTTTTAACTTATCACCTTATATTTTTTGCTGTCGCTTATCTTTTTCATAAGCGACAAAAAAGGGAAAAAAGCTTATATTTTTAAGCTTTTTTCCCTTTTCTGTTCCATGGTTGACTGCTATTTATAGTTGTCAGAATCTTCTTTTCCCTAGTTAAATCCATCTCCTGATCTGACCACTTTTACCCCTTATCAGATATTTTTCTTCTAATGCAGCTTTCCATGGACTTACTTTGTTAGAAGAATCACCCATTTTTCACATAAAAATGTCGTAATTCGCAAGATAATAGGCACAATGAGCGGCTTGACAAGCTACATTCATGATGATATCATAATATAAGCCTTATAAAAGCAGTAAAAACAGGTGTCGCTTATGAAAAAGATAAGTGACACCTGTCTCTATTAAAAGATGAAAATTCATAATAAAAACTCTGAATAGATTAAATCATACTTATCTTGCCAAATTCCATACAATGGTTATTGCCTGATATAAATCCCCTGCTCTTCTATCCAATCCTCCAGATCCTGCAAGCCATCCTGCGCCCAGGTTTCGGACATCCGGAATTCCTGTGGATAGAACATTTCCTGGGCAATATGCCTGCCTGTCTCTGTTTTAAAGATTTTTTTCACACTCTGTCTGATGTTCTCCTCATCCAGATGATCTTCCAAAAAATTTACCAGAAAATCCGCCTCTACCAGAATCTGATAATCCAGCCCGTCAATATCCTTATAAGTATGATGATGTCCCACCAGATAGGAAACTCTTGCAATCACATCTTTGTCAAAGCCAAGCTCTCTCAGCATTCTCTCCGCATAAGCAGGGCCCTCTTCTTCCTGAAGCTTACCGTTGCTTTTTCCGTATTTCTCCATTGCCGGACGTATTCCGATATCATGTACCAAAGCAGCGGCTTCCAGAATATACAGTGTTTTTTCATCCAAATGTTCTTCCTGCCCGATCATTCTTGCAAAGCTCTGCACCTTCACAAAATGCTGGATATGCTGTGGATCTCCCCTGTAAAAAGATACCATTTTCTTATAAAGCTCATTCATCCGACTCATAATCCCGTTTCCTCCTTAGATTCCGATATCATAAAAGCGGACAAAAAGACCATCTCTCAGACGTCTTTGTCCGCTTTGTTTTATATAAAAATACTATACCATTTTCAAAGGCTTTCTGTCAATCATTCTGCAACTTTCACAATCATTGTTCCATACGTCTCATCCTGGAACATGATTTCTCCGAGACTCTCCAGCAGCACCAGATTCAGCCGCTCCGCATACTTTTCTTTTTCTTTCGAACCAATAAAAATATAGGAAACATCATACTGCTCAAGCAGCCGCTTCACAAGTCCGCTGTCTTCGGACGTATAGATACTCTCAATGTCCGCACTCTTCTGATTCAGATCTGCCACATCGTTTCTCCAAAGCCACTGGTGTACATACCACCCAAGCACCGTAGGCAGTCCGGTCATTGCGGAAACCCGGTTAAAAGTCGTATAGCTGTCACCATTTGCTTCCAAAACAACCGGGGAACCCTCTATATTTTCTTTTAACCAATGGATCGCAGCAGCATCCTCCGCAAGCTCTGTTTCTATAAAGGCGGTTGCATTCAGTCCCTGATATTCCGAAGGATACCAGACCTCTCCGAACCAGGCGCGCACACTGTTCCCAAAATAGCCGCAGGTCCATACCAGAAGCACCAGCCCAACCACAGACAGTGCTTTCACAATCTTCTGCCTGGACAGGAGCAGCATCCGGTAAATGGCATATCCCATTACCATTCCAAAGAGAATATATGCCTGATAAGTCAGTTTAAACATGGTATTGGCCCTGGCATGCTTTTCCTCATAAATGTCACGCACATAGACAAGCTCAGGAATCAGCACTAACCCCAAAGCACAAAGTCCCATAATGACAGCAAACAGATCCGGCCCGCATAGGGACCGCATCCAGGTATACAGATTTTTTTTCCGTTTTTTCCGAAGCTTTTCCCAAAGCACACAAAACAAAAATGAAACCGTCAGCATTGCCGGCAGCCCCCACAGTACAAGAAGCTGATGGGGAAGGGAATGATTCTGTGCCGGAGCCACCCCCTGAACCATTGTCTCAAACTTTAAAGTAAACGGCAAAATCACCAGATACGAAAGTACAGCCACCTCAATCGCCTGTGCCGCAGTCACGGCAAAAATCCGCTTTGCTTTGCCCTCAAACTGTATGATATTCATAAACAGGACAACGCCGCCCGTAACTACAAAATAGATTACAAAATCCCAGAAATTTGTCCACTGGAACATCCCAAGGAGCACGCTGACCAGCAGAATATGCGGCATGAGAAGCTGCTTTTTCCAGAATTCCCCGCCATACGGCTTCAGCACCGTCAACGCCGCATCGTTCCTTCTTCTGACAGCAGTCTCCTGCCGCACCCTCTGCGTCCACGCATACAAAAGCCCCACCAGGAGAAGCACAAACATGATATTTACCACATGGGCATGCAAATCGCCCAACACAAAGGAATAGCTTGGAAATTCATGAATCGTCTTATCCGGTACATCCGGATTATATCCGATATATCTTGTAGAATTAGGAAACCAGTAGCTGCTGATTTCCTCCGCCCCCGTAAGCTTCTCTACAGCCGGAATGATCACTGCATAAATCACATAATGCATATTTCCCGCAATAGACACCGACACCCCGGCTGTCAGTCCCGAGATTGCCGGAATCCTCTTATGATCCTTTAGCATTCCGCGTCCAAGCCTGTCCTTAGCCATCTGATAAACCAGAGAAAAAGGTAGAACAAATGCAAAAGCAGCCACAAAAGTCCGCATCAGATTATAGGTCAGCTCAGGCTTGCTTCCGGACAGCTTTGTAAGAAAAACGGCAAAATACTGTCCCCCGTAATAATAATTAATATGCCCCTGGGAATACCACAAATCCGTTGCAGGCAGCTCCGTGCTTCTCATCATGGCCTCCATAAACCCGTAGTCCATGAACTTTTCCGTTCCATTGGCTGCAGGATGAAATCCTGCCAGATATGTCCACATCAGGAACACCACAAAAAACAGCACTTCTTCCCAATATATCAATTTCGCTGCATTTACCGGCATGCATTCGATTCCTTTTTTAGTCTGGCAGCGAAACAACCAAAAACAGGCCGCACCACAGACCAGAGAAACTCCTGCACAAGCCAGGGTACCGAATTTCAGTAATTTCACCGCCACCAAAAACCATGTCAGAAATCCCGTCACTGTAATTGACAGGACTTTGGAGAACATCCATCCCCGGTCTTCAAATCTTTGAAACAGCATACCGGTCACAGGCATTCCTACCAGCCCCATAAGACCGGCCAGAAGATACCATGTCCAAAAAATCCACACATCCCCTTTTAAAAGAAAGGCTGATACTCCCAGCAATACAACAACCGGAGCCATTTTTTCCATCCATTTTTTCATAAGTTCCTCCCAGTTCCCCGGTTCCTCTCACCGGGCGTTCTCATCTCCATCCATCTGCTCCTCAATCTCTATATTCCCGGCTATCTTCGTCCGCATCGGCCGGAACCTCATAAATCCGGATTCTCCCATCATCCGAAGTATACATAAGCGGGCATGCCTCTGCAATCACATCTTCCCTGCAATTTTCCTGCTCAAAGGTCATATTCTCTTCAAACAATATGTAAGTAATTCCTTCCTGCTTTGCAAGATTTTTCACTGTTTCCGTGTCCGATGCAGTATAAATATCCACTGCCGCGGCCGCCCGGTAATTGGTGTCATATCCTGCGGACCACGCATAGTACGGCCATCCGCAATACATCATCACACCGGACATAGTCACTTCATTCATGCTATATTCCGGTGTCAGGAGCAGATCACTGCTGTCAAGGGTTTCCGTCAGCCATTTTGTCAGATTGCTGTCCATGTTCACGGCTACCCGGTGCCTTTCATCATTCCCTCGCAGAATTACGCTAAAATCATAAATTCCGGTAGCAGTCAGACACACAGCCATTACTGCTGCTGCCGCCTTTCCTGCCCATCCGCTTTTCCAGATCCGGATGACTGTCTCTGCCCAGAAGATCGTCACGAATGCATAGGCAATCATAATGTATTTATGATTTACATTAATATCCGGCGTCAGTGAGATACAGAATGCAAACAATACGGGAAGCAGAAATCCTGCCAGAATCGACCTTTCCCTCCGCTTCAGAAAAACAGCCACAACGATAAGACCAACAAAGAAAATTCCGCTCATCTGCTGAAGATACCATACTACCCCCGCCGCAGACTTATCCTCTGCCAAAAATCCCCAGTAGAAAGAAAAGGACATCGCGCTTTCTTTTATAAAAAACCTGGTCTGCAAAACTGTAAATACCACTGCGGCCAAAGCTGTCAAAGCATAATCCAGCTTACCATCTGAGAACAAGGCAAATCCCATCAGAATCAGCAGTCCTCCGATCACAGCCGCCCCATTCCAAAATGCAGTCAGGCCTATCAAAATGCCGACAGCAAGAGCACGCCCCGCATCCCTGCAGGCCCAGGCCTCTTTGGCAAACAGCCGTTCTTTCATCCAGATCAGCCCCTTTTCCTGATGACGATCACCAGCTTCCAGCCAATCCAGATAGATCCACAGCGCAGTACATACGACCAGCAGCCCAAATGCCAGATGCCGCTGATTCAGATATACATTAAAATTCCATAACCCCCAATTTTCATTAGTCGTATAACCAATAAATGCGGTGTTTTCCTTCAGAACCGTCCAAAAATCTCCCGCCGCAATATGTTCTGCTGCAAACCGAAAGAACGTAAATGCGCTTCTAAAGAAAAACAAAACAATAGAACATACACCTGCCGCACATTTCCCGGTAATCCTCACAGCCAGCCCGTAAAGCAGCATGAGAAACCCAAGCAAAGACAGTGCACTGACCAGATTATACGCAAAATCCAACCGGATACCCAGGTATTCCAGGTTCCCCGCAAGAAATTGGAACATAAAATGGTATTTCACATCTGCACCGCCATAATGAGGATACTGGGTAGGAAAATTATTTCCCATGGAAAAGGATCGCATCATAGCCGTATGCGGTGCATAATCCCCGTAAACTGTAAAACCGGAATACAGAATCCCTCCTTTTATATGGAACATATAAAACATGATCCAGATCAGAAACACAAACAGAGCAGCAAAAAAGACAGCTTCCCGGATTTCCTGTGCATGGTTACCTGATGATTTATCTTTACCTGATGTTCTCCGCCCTTTTCTGAACCGGCCCCAATACAGCATTCCTAATCCTAAAACTCCAGGAACCATTATTAAGAGATTCCCATAAAAAAGAGGCGATTCTTTCCCGAATACAGCACCTGCGATCCACGAAACCACATATGTCATCCAGGTGATCAAAAGAGTTCCGGCACCAAACGCCGCCGGCCAGAAAACCCAGCAAAAATTCAGGTTTCTTTCTCTTCTTCGCTCCTGTTCCAGGTTAAAAAGAAAATGTCCTGCCAGTTCCTTTCCCACCAAAATACATAAACTTATATAAATAACTCCAAGCATGTCGATCTCCTGCTCACTCTGTCCATTTGGTTCTTTTCCATCTTTTTTCTCATTTTTTTAGTATATCAAAATTTTCTATCTATTCATAGCATCTTCACGCAATTTTTAAACTTTTTTATATTTTCCTTCCTCTTCCAAATATGTAAGGATTCCCTCTGCCAGCGCTGCAGCAACCTTTTCCTGATATTCCTCTGTCTGAAGGAGTGCCGCCTCATCCGGATTTGTTAAAAATCCGCATTCTGCGATAACAAGAGTTCCTTCACTTCGCTTCAGAAGATAATAGGTCGTATTTGCCTTTTCTTTCCTTGGACGTTCCACCGCAAGGCCTGTATTCAGGCTCTCCTGAAGGGCTCTGGCAAGTTTTTCTCCCTCTGCGGAATGTTGGAAATAAAACACCTGCGGCCCCTTTACGCTGGAATCCTGATAACTGTTCTGGTGAATGCTCACCGTCAGCACAGGCTTTGACTCATTGATGAGAGCAATCCGCCTCTGCATATCCTGAGATTTCTTGCTGTTGGATGATTCATCATAAAGCCCTTTATCTTCCGAACGCGTCATCACCACAGTAAAGCCTTTGGATTCCAATAGCTGCTGAAGCCTAAGAGCCACTTCCAGATTGATTTTCTTCTCTTCCAGGCCGCCTATTCCCAGCATTCCCGGATCAATTCCGCCGTGTCCGGCATCCAAGACGATCACGTTGTCCTGCACTTTTTTGTCATTCAGGTTATTCGATACCTCCGCCGCCTGTCTGGACAAAAAGAAAAAGCAGATGAGAAGCAGACATGCCATAAATAGCTCCGAAATATATTTTTTCAATAGAAAACACCCTCCGGTATATTCCTTAAAATATATGATTCCAAGGATGTTTTTATCCTCAGAATATCCCGGAGGGTGTTTCATTATTCTGATATGCTCATACTATTATTGCAGATTATCGCTGATTACCTGCCAAATACTGCTGTTCTCAAAACCAAGTTTCCACTGTGCCACACCTGCAAGGTTATACTGAGGAACCAGTTTCACCTTGGCGGCAATGGATTCTGCATCCTCCAGCCAGATTTGGTATGTATCCCCTTCCAGCTCATATGTTCCGTAATTCTGACTGGTGTTCTTGTCCCAGTAAACCTGTGCCTGGTTGGCGGCAACAGCCTCCTGTGCCGCATCCATGCCAATAGCTTCGCTGGAAAGCACTGCACCGGAGGTTTTCCACAATCTGGTATAAAATGGAATGGCATTGATAACACGCTCTGCCGGAACCTCCGCCAGTGTATCCTGGATTCCTTTTTCTACCCACGGAAGAGAGGCAACGGAACCGGCTTCCTCGGAGCCCACATAATGTTCATCATATCCCATAACAATCACGTAGTCCACCACACGTCCCTGCTCCGCACGGTCATAATGGCTGGTGAAGTCCTCCGGTACCGGATTATCTACGGAGAGTACCAGATTGTTCTTATGACATTCAATGGACATTTCCCTCAAAAACTGAAGAAAATGAATACCCACATCTTCGCTCAGGGACTCAAAGTCCACATTGATTCCGTCTAAACCGACTTCAAGTGCAGCCTGAATAAGCTGTTTCACCAGATTCTGGCGGGAAGAAGTTCTGGAAAGAACCTCCGTTGTCTGTACCTCTACAGTAAAATTATCCACCAGGCCCCATACCTGCATGCCTCGTTCATGAGCCAGTGCCACATAATCGGAAGAAGCAATGTTTGAGATATTTCCTGCATGATCCTGAATATAAAACCAGGTAGGAGAAATCACATTCACTCCTGTTACATTCTGAATCGTATCCGCCAGATAGGCATTCGCGTCCATGGAAGTTACCTGATGCCATGCCATATTTACGGGTTTCTCCATAGAGAAATAGGTATATTGCTCACTCTGGAAATCACGGTCGGCAGTCATTGTCTCAGGGGCAGATATTTTTTTGTTTTCGATGTAACCGATGTAGCCGTCCTTTGTGGCAACCTGCGTCCAGTCTTCCAGGGCCTCCATATAGATCAGCGTATCTCCTGCCTTCGCCTCGGAAAGCACCTCTGCCTTGATACCGCCGCGGTAGCGCACATAGGTATTCTTCAAAACCGTTACCGTCTGAACATCTGTAAACTGATACTGAATGGCCACTCTGTCCGGCCCCTCATAAATATAAGAATCGATATCCGTATATTGCTTAATAAAAGACAGGCTCAGATAGATATTGCCGTCCTTCAGCCATACTTCTCCTCCTGCAGCATCTGAAGCAGGATAAGAAAACAGTTCTGACGGTGTTGCATAAAGAATCTGCTGGTTCTCCGAATCCCAATAATATCTCTGGTTCAGATAACTGTTCACTACTTCAAGAGGAAGGTACGGTTCTCCGTCAGACATAATGCCTCTCTGTTCCAGTTTTTCTGTTCCAAGAATCAACGCAGCCTCACCTTCTGCCACCTGTCCGTAATATTCGTTCAAATCCATGCGATTTTTCGTGGGAGTATATTTCAGAACCACATGTACTCCCAGTCCCACTGCCCCTACAATAAAGATCAGCAGGCAGACAATCAGGACCGGCATGTATTTTTTCTTCATAATTCTCTTCCTTTCGGTTTATGTATAATAGCGCATTTTCCGTCTTATTATACCATATCTTAAGAAGATTGCATTACAAATTTCGACTTTTTTACACTTTTTTCACATTTGAATTCCCCCGGATGGTTCTGTATGAGGGGAATTTACCTGTTACCGGGGGAATTCTTTTTCTCAGGTTTTATACATCCTAGATAAACTCAAAATCGGCCCGTATGGTCCGTCCTTTCTCATCTTCCGTATAATCCTGCATAGATTTTTCACCTTCTGCGACGTTACAGGCCATCGCACTGGCAGGATTCTCCTTTTCCTTGTATCGTGATATACTTTTCGTATTCTGCCCTCCTTTCTCTGTTTTATCTGATTTTAGAAAACACCTGATAGGTTCCAAGAAAAGATATCCTTATTCCTGACCGAATTTAATCCTGGGAAATTGCCGGCTGCCGCAGCAGGAATGCTGCATGAATATATTCTGGCAATGACATGTGTAAGAAGAAACTTTGGGGATGTATTATGTAAGTTGATACCTGGTACTTCGCTCTTCCGTCCTGATCCAGATATCTTTTCCTGCTTTTTATTATACGTCTTTTTGAAAGAGATGCAATAGTTTTCGGCAATTTGTGAAATTTTTTCGATTTTTTTTCCAAATATTTTATAAATAGGTAAATTGAATTTCTTTACATTCTGCACTCTTGTGGTATATAATAAGAAGAAAGCTGGAGTAGAAGCTTCAAATGGCAGAAAGCTTTTTTAGAGCCTTTTTAATAAGTCATGGACTTATATCCTGATCTCGCAATATTCTATTAGAAAGAGGCAGGCAACCAGGAATAGGATGTGATTATATGAAAATAGAAAAAATTAACGAAAATCAGATTCGATGCACACTCACGAGGGAAGATCTGGAGAATCACCAGATTCGTATCAGCGAGCTTGCTTATGGCACAGAAAAAGCAAAAAAACTTTTCCGCGACATGATGCAGCAGGCACAGATGCAGTTCGGATTTGAAGCAGACAATATCCCGCTGATGATTGAGGCGATTCCCATTAACACAGAGAGTATTATCCTCATCATCACCAAGGTGGAGGATCCGGAAGAGCTTGATACGCGTTTTTCCAAGTTCGCTCCGTTTAAAGACGCCGGCCAGACAGAGAATATTCAGTTTGACGGTGCTGACAATATTATCGATATCTTCCAGAAGCTCTGTGAAGCGAAATTGAAGAATATTTCCAAGAAACAGCCGTCGAAGACAGAAAGTAGCGACACGAAATCCACCGCTGCACAGGAGGAAGCTCCGGTGAATCTGACACGTCTTTATACCTTCCGGTATCTGGATGATGTTATTTCGGCTTCACACGGACTGAACGGCTTTTTCAGCGGTGAAAATACTCTTTATAAAAACAGCGCAGACGGCAGATACCAGCTTGTCATCCGCCAATCTTCCTGTACTCCGGAAGAATTTAACAAAGTCTGCAATATTCTCTCGGAATACGGTACAGGCAAGGCATTCTCCTTATCCGGTGAAGCATATCTGAAGGAACATGGGGAACTGATTTCTAAAGACGCTTTGCAGACTCTGATCCAGCTTTAATATGATGTAATAACATTTCAAATGCAAAAGAGCTGCCATTGGCAGCTCTTTATATATATTGGGACAAAAGAACACCGACAGGCGTTCTTTAAAGTAAAAGTTTGACCATAATGCAATTATATGTCACAAATTTATTCGTTAATCCCATAAATGTGAACCATCATACTCATCATTATTAGGTAAGATTTGCAGGATTTGAAGAACAAGCATTTTTTCTTTATTCCAGCAAATCTGCAAGGATGATTTCAGAACCTTCTCCGATTATATTATAAGCTTCCCCGTCTCTTACCACAAAACTGAAGGTTTGCGTCTCGGACATATCTTCTCCGGTTGGCGAAGTAGAATGGTATTTGTCAAGGCGTAAAGTCGTTTGCACAGTTTTTCCTGCTTCCACAAATTCAACTCCATAGGATGTATTTTTATCTCCGTTTACATTCGTAAGATCAAGTAATATCGTTTTTTCAGTGCTGTTTTCGATGTAAAGCGGAATAAAATATTGATCCTCAGAAAATTTTACTTCCGCATCATCCGCCCATAAAACTCTTACGCCGTTAGAATTATAAAGCTCTGTTCCTGCCGCTGTAATTTCGTCGCTTTCTGCCGTCAGGGAAATATGCAGGGGATCTGTAATATCAATCACTTCAAAGGAATCGGTTCTGTAAATGATAAAAGAGAAATCTACAGAATCAATGGTTCCTACCTCTGGATATAATGTTTCTATAAGATCAAGATGTATATACTCCCAAATGTAATCCTTGCCTGTTAATTTATCAAGCTCTGGAACTCCCATACTACTCTTTATAGCGCTTATTATTGTTTCTTCTCCTTCCCCGGAATGTCGTTCTTCTGCATCTTGGCGTTCTTCTTCCCATTTCTTTTGAATGTCTTCCGGAGTCTCATACGCATTACTTTCTACAACAGTTCCATGAATGGACGTTTCTTTTTCCAAAACGCCTATTTCTGCACCAATATTATTTTCTACACTAATTGAAACAGAAAAACTATCTTCGTCGCCGAAAATTTCATACACGGCAAGTTTAATCCCGTTTTCATCATAAATAACGTCTTCTCCGTTCCACTGGTACATTTCTTCCGTGAATGCGTCTTCTGTTAATGTTTCCTCTGCCGAAACTCCGTACGCAAACATTGAGGTTGCAATTGCTGCGTAAATAATAATAAATGAAACTGTTTTCAGTCTTTTCATTTTGTTACCTCCACTGTGATTATATTTTTTGATACACTACTAATTGCCGGTTAACAAATTCCATACTCAGGCTTCCCACACCATTTGGTGTGCTGAACTTTACACCATATCTATTCGTTTCTCCATTCCTTTTTTAATAATTCTAAACCTCCTTTTTTTTAATGTATACATTTTGGAAACTTGATTTTGGTACATTTACAAACGCAAATTCCCCATTAAATCTCCCCTTGTTAGTTGCAAAAAGCACATCTTTATGCTAATATAGTACTTGAAATGAGAAGCGGGCAATTTTACAGAAATGTATACTTTCCTGTAAAAATGCCCGTTTACAACATCTTGGCTTTTTCGTAAATCTCCGCCTGGTAACGGAAGGTGGACATTGGCATACCACAGGCCCGCGCCGCCGCCACACCGGTAATCTTCCCCGCTTTCCACTGCTGATACACCTGATAGAAGTTTTCCGGCAGAGGTTTTGGCGGCCTGCCAAACCGCACG
Source organism: Eubacteriales bacterium (assembly GCA_030524545.1). Classification (GTDB taxonomy): domain Bacteria; phylum Bacillota; class Clostridia; order Lachnospirales; family Lachnospiraceae; genus Blautia_A. Next base: position 23,899 of record JAUNGM010000028.1, on the reverse strand, counting down.
CCCTTCGCCTTTGCCGCCGCAATCCCTTCTGCCTGCCGCTGTTTAATATTAGTTCGCTCATTCTCAGCTACGAAAGAAAGTACCTGAAGCACGATGTCAGAGAGGAAGGTTCCCATCAGGTCTTTGCCCCTGCGAGTATCAAGGAGCGGCATATCCATCACCACAATGTCAATCCCCTTATCCTTCGTCAAAATCCGCCACTGTTCCAGAATCTCCTCATAATTACGTCCCAGCCGGTCAATACTTTTAACATAGAGCAGGTCGTCCTTTTTCAGTTTCCTTACCATTTTCCGGTACTGTGGGCGATCAAAGTCCTTTCCGGACTGCTTATCCATGAAAATATTCTTATCTGGAATCGAAAGTTCTTTCATGGCGATCATCTGCCTGTCCTCGTTCTGATCCTTTGTGCTGACACGAATATATCCGTAAACCATCACTGTCATCCCCCCTTTCCATTAGTCAGGAGACCATATTCCAGACTGATTTTTTCCATTTTCTCTAGTACAACGAATAATAAATAACTGACACCGCCATCTGCTATACTTTGCACCAAACATAACCCGTTCTCTGTCTGCTCTTGTCGCTGTGTTCATCATTTTTCTTTCCTCCAATTTCAGATTTTTGACTATAACCAAAAGGACACTTTCCTCATGATTTGGAAAGTGTCCTCTAAGGCACAAATTTATGAAATTGGATTCACAATCTCTTGGCACAATTAAGCACCATCCAACATTATGCAGTCACAAATTTGTTGCGTTGACAAGAAGATCCACTGTAGTGACCCTTCTTTTGGCGGTGCCATGTATGCCTGCCCTCACTGCGGAAATATGAAGTTTGTTCCTTTTCGCTGCAAGAGTCGCTTTTGTCCCACCTGCAGTGTTAAATACTCGCAGGAGCGTTCTGTCTCTATGGCCTTTAAACTCATTCGCTGTAACAACAGACATTGCGTCTTTAGTCTGTTTGCTATGCCCGCTTTCGTGCAGGCTTTTTTCATCAGAAGTTCGACGGAGGTCGAACTTTCCTATTAAACAAAAAGACTGGCATCACGCCAGCCTTTTTGTTGCTTATTATTCTCCAAGAAAATCGTTAATCTGCTGAACCAGAATATCTGCGTCCAAGCCATGAACCATAGCTGCTTCCTCAAGAGACTCCATCTGTGCAGACGGGCAGCCGATGCAATGCATACCAGCTCTCATAAGAATCGGTACGATATTCGGATCTAATGTAATTAACTGACCAATCAGCATGTTTTTATTCACTTTTGCCATTTCAGGTTTCCTCCTTATTTGTTCTCTACACATTATAATACGAAACATCCTGAGAATCAACGGGGAGATTCTAAAATTATGTTTATAATTTTGTACTTGTAATCCGCGGTAAGATATATTAGAATGTTGGTAGAACCTGAATAAGGTACTAAAGAGTTCTAATATAAAAGGAGGATACAACTATGGCATATGTAATTACTGACGAATGTGTAAGCTGTGGAACTTGCGAAGGCGAGTGCCCATCCGAGGCTATTTCCCAGGGTGATGACCGTTACGTAATCGACGCTGATGCATGTGTAGAGTGCGGAACCTGCGCTGAAGCATGTCCTACCGGCGCTATCGTAGAAGGCTAATCCACATTTACGAGAGCAAGGCGAAGCGGGTCTGCGGCATTATGCCGCGACCCGCTTTTTGCTTATCAGACATAGCTATCCTATGTATTTCTATGCTTTTTCCGGTTTTTTTTGTCTGCTGCAGCCGCAGCAGCTTCCCGTCTTGCCATCTGCTGTCTTCGGATTGCCAGATCCAGGGAGCGGCATCGCTCTTCTTCTTCGTTTTTTGACTGCATTTCCTGAGCAATCAATCGCTCAAGAATTGCCTGGAATTCCAAAATTTTATGATTCTCCACCCACACAAAAGGATTTTCGTTTGCAGCTGCGGACTCCTGCTGTTCTGCCGCCTCAAACTCAAATTCCGGAACTTCCTCTCCCGTCTCAAGAAGCTTAATCTTACTTGTCCCGGAACCGGGCGCTGTATGGGCAATCTGAGGAATCAATTCTTTGATAGCACGAAGCTGCAGTCCCCTTTTCTTCAGTTCTTTAATATTCATAAATAACTGGATATCATATCTGGTGTAGTAGCGGTGCCCAAGCTCATTTCGCTGAATCTGCAGGTCTAGCTCGTCCTCCCAGTAACGCAGGACATAGGATTTGACCCCGGTCATTTCGGCTGCCTGCCTGACGGTGTACTTTGGTTCCATACTACCCCTCCTTATGAAATTCATTGTTACTATTATAGCGCAGGGAACCATAGAAATGCAATGAAAAGAGGTCGACATAATGTCTGAGGAAGGGACAATTTACTCCGACATGCCACTACTTTTTCATGTTTACAAACTGTGTATACCTTGGCAGCCAGACCAGTTCTACCGTTCCGATCGGGCCATTTCTCTGTTTTGCAATGATGATCTCTGCGATATCCTTCTTCTCCGTGTCCTTATGATAATAATCATCACGGTAAATAAACATTACCACATCCGCGTCCTGCTCAATTGCACCTGACTCACGCAGGTCCGAAAGCATAGGTCTGTGATCCGGTCTCTGCTCCACGGCACGGCTGAGCTGAGAAAGAGCGATCACCGGTACGTCCAGTTCTCGTGCAAGAGCTTTCAGGGAACGGGAAATATCAGAAATTTCCTGCTGTCTGGAATCACTTCGGCCGCTGCCGCTCATAAGCTGCAAATAGTCGATCATAATAATACCGAGATTATGCTCAAGCTTATACTTTCTGCATTTGGAACGCATCTCCGCAATGGAAATACCCGGTGTATCATCAATGATCAGATTGGAACGCCCGATGATATCTGCGCCTTCTACCAGTTTTGTCCAGTCCTCATCTTTAAGGTTACCGGTACGCATATTCTGGGAATCCACATGAGATTCCATGGCAAGAAGACGGTTCACAAGCTGTTCCTTGGACATTTCCAGACTGAAGATAGCAACAGTCACATCCTTCCGGAAAGCCATATACTGAGCAATGTTCAATACAAACGCAGTCTTTCCCATGGAAGGGCGGGCAGCGATCAAAACCAGATCTGAACCATGCATACCGGAGGTTTTGTAGTCAAGATCCACAAAACCGGTAGGAATGCCGGTAACACTGCCTTTCAGCTTGGAAGCTTTTTCGATATTATTGATCGCATTCAGTACAACCTGCTGGATAGGAACAAACTCACCGCCTACATTCCTCTGAAGAATGTTAAAAAGCTTCTTTTCCGACTCCTCAAGGATCGTCTCCGTACTTTCTTTTTCGAGATAGCAGGTGTTTGCTACTTCCTCCGTTGCCTTGATCAGACGCCGGAGAAGTGCCTTTTCGCTGACAATATTGGCATAATATTTCACATTAGCAGAAGTAGGTACGGCTGCGATCAGCTCACGTACATATTCCATACTGCTGATATCCGGAGGCAGCTCTTTTTCTTTCAGACGGTTCTGAAGAGTGATCAAATCTACCGGTTTTCCCTCATTGCAAAGCTCCACCATGGCATCAAAGATGATTCCATACTGATTTTGATAAAAATCATCACTGGTGAGAATCTCAGATGCAACCAAAATGGCATCCCGATCCAGAATCATGGAACCGATTACCGACTGCTCCGCCTCAATACTATGAGGCAGAATTCGTTTAATCAGGGCTTCTTCCATGTGTATCTTTCCTCCGACAGTAATCTTTACGCTTCTTTAATCCACACTTTCAGGCTTCCTGTTACCTTCGGATGCAGACGCACCGGAACCTGTGTAACACCCAGATTTTTAATAGGGCTTGGAAGCTGCAGTTTCTTTTTATCAATGTCCAGATTCAGCTGTTTCTTTGCTGCCTCGGAAATCTCTTTCGTAGAAACAGAGCCAAAGGTTCTTCCGCCCTCTCCCACTTTCAGTGTGAGGATAATTTCCTTCGTCTCCAGCTCTTTGGCGAAGGCCTGTGCTGCTTCCAGATTTTCCTGTGCAACTTTTTCCGCATTGGCTTTCTGGAGCTTTAAATCATTCAGATTCTTGGGAGTTGCTTCCACTCCCAGTTTCTTCGGCAGGATCATGTTGCGGGCATAACCATCGCTCACATTCACGATTTCCCCTTTTTTACCTAAAGATTTTACGTCTTCTAATAAAATTACTTTCATTTTATGATATCTCCTTCCTGGTACAAATCATCTATAATAGACTTCAGCATCTCTTCCACTTCATCCACAGATGCCTTCACCTGTGCTCCGGCTATGTTGATATGGCCGCCTCCGCCCATTTTTTCCATCATTACCTGAACATTGATTTCATCAATCGCCCTGGCACTGATATATACCTCCTGGTTATAGCTCGTCAGGACAAAAGATGCCTTCACTCCTGCAATATTCAAAAGTTCATTGGCTGCCTGGGCACCCACGATCGTCGGGCTTTCCAGCCCCTCACTCGGGCACTTGGCAATCGCAAAATAATCCCTGTATATGCTGGCTGTCCTGACAGCTTCAGCCCTGGCCTTATACGAATCAATATTATCCCGAAGCATCTTTCGTACTCTTGTCATATCCGCACCGCTCCTTCGAAGGAAAGCAGCGGCCTCAAAGGTACGGACACCTGCCCGTGTTATAAAGTTATTCGTGTCAATGAGAATACCTGCATAAATACAATCTGCCTCAATATTCCGCAAACGAAGGTCATCCGAAAAATACTGCAGAATCTCCGCTACCATCTCACATGTAGAAGAAGCGTATGGTTCCACATAGGACAATACCGCATTCTGAATCACTTCATTGCCGCGTCTGTGATGATCCAGAACCACGATCGTCTTAGTCATATAAAGCAGTTCCTGACATTCCGTATAGCTGGGTTTATTGGTATCTACGACGATCACTGCCGTATTATTATCTACCAGATCCTTCGCCTGCTCTCCATCCACAAACATAGACGGCTCATAGTCCGGATTATCCAGATATCCCGCCATAAGAGGGCGAATAGATGTTGACGGATCATTGACTACAATGTGTACCGGCTTGCCCAGGGTCTTGCCTGCACGGTAAATGCCGATGGCGGCTCCAAGTGCATCTACATCCGTAATTTTGTGTCCCATAACGACCACACGTTCCTTGGTGCTCATAAATTCCTTGAGCGCCTGAGCCTTCACTCTGGCCTTTACACGCGTCGTCTTCTCTACCTGCTGCGCCTTGCCGCCGAAATAAGTAATGCTGTTGCCATTCTTGATCACCACCTGATCACCGCCGCGTCCGAGGGCCATCTCTATGGCAATACGTGAATATTCATAGTTCTGAAGATAGGTCGCCGCATTCAGTCCGATACCAATACTTAACGTCACAGCCATTTCATTGCCGATATTGACCGTTTTCACTTCGTCCAGAATATGGAACCGCTGTTCTTTCAGAGCTTCCAGAGAACTCTGGCGCATAATAAGAAAATATTTGTCTTTTTCCAGTTTACGCACAAGTCCGTCAAAATTGGAAAAATATTTGGTAATCTTTCGGTCGATCAGTGCAATGAGCAGGGAACGTCGCACATCCTCCACGCTCTCCAGGGCTTCCTCATAGTTATCCAGATATGCCAGAGCTACAACCAGCTTATTATCTTCGTTCTTCTGGATATATTCCTTAAGCTCTGTCTCATCGTAAAGATACATAGCGATCAGGCTGACGTTTCCGGAAGTCTGTTCCAGAATTTCCGACTGTTCGACAATCTCATTCAATGACACCCTCTGCATGGAAGCTCTGTAGATCCGCTCCTGAAACCGGGTGCTCACCTCGGAGATCTCCTTTCCGCCCTCCGACGGCAGCTTATCCGCCGTAATATCGGGAAATATCGTATTAATATTTTTTTTATAAAACTGATCTTTGCCTGTAATCTCCGAAAACAGTTTATTTGTCCAGATCAGCTTGCCCTCCATATCCATAATGGCATAGGGAAGCGCCAGTTCTTCCAGAATCCGTTTCTCCAACAGATCATACTGGTTGGCAAAAGCAATCAGTTCATTGAGAATCTGAGGCTTGTTTCTCCGGTACAGCCCGACAGCAATCCCAATATAGATCAACAGGCCCAGAGAAACCAGCAGTCCGGCTTTCACGCTTATAAAATATACCAGTACATTAAAAAAAACCAGCAGGATGGACAAATACAGCGGCCACCGCACAAAACGCCCCATTCGTCCTTTTAATTTCAGTTTATCGTCCATAATTTCTACCGTTCTTAAAAAATATTAGTATCTGTTCAGCAGGCAGTCTCCGCAGGTACTGAGCAGATACGAAAATTGACAAGAAGCTAGTCCTTATTATATCAGATTTGTACAAATAATACCATATCATCCTGCAAAAAAATCACCGCCACCCTCTGCAGGATGGCGGTGTCATTGTTAAGCAGTTTAATTAATCCTGAACGTACGGCATCAGGGAAAGATGACGTGCTCTCTTGATAGCTACTGTCAGAGCTCTCTGATGTTTTGCACAGTTTCCAGTGATTCTTCTCGGAAGGATTTTGCCTCTTTCAGAAACGTATTTTCTTAATTTTGCTACATCCTTGTAATCGATCTCATTGTTTTCTTTACCACAGAATACGCAAACTTTTTTTCTCTTGCGTCCGCCTCTTCTTTTCATTGGAGAGTCCGGTCTTTCACCTCTATTGTTGTAAGCCATGATGGTTTCCTCCTATCTTATTTTCAGTTTTTGTTCAATGCCGGTTCCTTCGAACCAACTTCGCACGAAACTTCATCGGTACCCGAATGCCCGATATCATTAAGTGCTCTGGCAGTTTAATTGAATGGCAGTTCCTCGTCAATTCCGTCCGGAATATTCATAAATCCGTCTGCACTTGCCGCGCTTGGACTTGGCATGGACGGTGCCGCATTCTGATGAGGATGAGATGCTGCATAGCTATCACTAGCGGCCTTGCTCTCTGCAAATTCCTGATCCTCAACAACCACTTCCGTGGTATACACCTTCTGTCCTTCTCTATTTGTATAGCTGCCGGTCTGAATACGTCCGGTAATCGCTATCTTCAGTCCCTGACGGAAATACTTCTCTGCAAACTCTGCACTGCGGCCGAATGCCACACAGCTGATAAAATCAGCACTTGCTTCGCCGTCTCTACGGAATCTTCTGTCTACAGCCAGTGTATATCTGGCAATTGCCAATGCATTTTCTCCTGCGGAATATCTTACCTCAGGATCTCTTGTTAAGCGTCCCATTAAAATTACTTTGTTCATTCTTTTACCTCTTTTTTCTGTTTGGGTGAACGGGTTTCTTAATGGTGCTTTCTAAAATCCACTGTATGATGCCCGCTAACAGCAAACATCCTGTACGTCTGTATCTGTAAAAAGATTATGCGTCTTTACGAACGACTAAGTATCTTAATACGTTGTCCATGATACGTACATGTCTTTCTACTTCTGCAGGGCATGCTGAGTCTGCTTCGAACTGAATAAAGTAGTAGAAGCCTTCATGCATTTTCTGAATTTCGTAAGCTAATTTTTTCTTACCCCATTCTTCTACTTCTGTGATGTTACCATTGTAACGGGTGATGTAGCCTTTTGCTTTTTCTACAACTGCTTCACGAACCTCGTCTTCTACTTTGGCACTCACAACTAATGCTAACTCGTACTTGTTCATGCTTTCTTACCTCCTTGTGGTCTTGGTGGCCCTTTGCCTGTACAAAGAGCAAGGATAAATATATCACGATTGTTGATTTTAGCATATTTTCTGCGGTCTGTAAAGCATTATTCCTGATTTTTTTTCAGGTTTTTTGTGTTTTTTTCCACCATTTTGCGTGGTACCATGATCTGATGGCCGCACCCCATACATTTCAGGCGAAAGTCTGCACCTACCCGCAAAATTTCCCATTCCCGGCTTCCGCAGGGATGTCCCTTTTTCAGTGTTACGATGTCTCCGATTTCATAGAGAAGTCCCATGATCTATACTCCTTTTACCACGATCTGCGAAAATACCTGACCGATCGGCCCCTGAATGAGCAGATCCGCATAACGGTCACGCGGAGTAGGCGATTTATTGATCACTACCAGATGATCTCCCTGGAAATAATCGATCAGGCTTGCTGCCGGATAAACGGCAAGAGAGGTTCCGCCGATGATCAGTACCCGGGCATTGGAAATAGCCTGCACGGATTCCCGGATCGTATCATTGTCCAGCCCCTCTTCATAGAGGACGACATCCGGCTTGATGATGCCGCCGCACTCGCAGCGCGGCACCCCTTTGGCATTCTTCATATAAGAAAAATCATGGAATCTGCCGCATTTCATACAATAATTGCGGTAAACACTTCCATGAAGCTCCAGAACCTTCCGGCTGCCTGCCATCTGGTGGAGATTGTCAATATTCTGCGTGATGACCGCCTTCAGCTTCCCGGCCTGTTCCAGTTCGGCCAGCTTCAGATGCGCAGCATTTGGTTTTGCCGTATCACAAAGCATTTTGTCCTGATAAAACCGGTAGAATTCCTCCGGCCGTCTCATAAAAAAAGTATGACTCAGAATCGTTTCCGGCGGAAAATCATATTTCTGGTTGTAAAGCCCGTCCTTTGAACGGAAATCCGGTATTCCGCTCTCCGTAGATACCCCTGCTCCGCCAAAAAACACAATATTATCATACGTATCAATGATCTCCTGAAGTTTTTCTATTTCATTGCCCATAAGAACTCCTCCTCTTCCTTTTTAATCAATCCCCTGTTATTGTACATCCAGTTCATCCACTCTTCTGCCCTGTACCACAAAGCGTGTTGACTCATTGCCCGTGCATGTGGATAGAGTCACGATTTTGTCCCTGATCGTCATTTCCCCCGCATCTGTCTGAATTTCGGAGCGGCCTTTGATTTTTTCGAGATATTCCTCAAATTCTGTTCCGGGACCTTTAAATAAGGTATATGTATCACTGTTCACACCTGTGGTATATGCAGAAATGATCTCATATCTGTAGTCCTTGTCCGGGGTAAATATCCAGAAATACTTGCTCTTTTTATAAGTTTCAGCATCCTGGCTGAATTTCCGGAGCTGTCCGAACATGGAACCGTTTTTCATATTATGCCCGTAAACCAGCGTATTACAGTCATTGAAATCTCCGCTGTTTTCGCAGTCAATAAAAATCGTTCCTGCAAAATTATAGTTCCGTTCATATGTCATATGAAGATAGGTACTGTTGTCACTGCCTTTGACCACAGGATAGCTGACGCCGTCCAAAGCTTCCACATAGATCCAGCCGATCACATCTTCATTTACACCTCTCAGCGTGGCAAAATCAATCTTCATAGGAGCCACAAGAGATGAGCCCTGCTCTTCTGTGTCCCCGGTCTCTTCCTGGACTTTGTCGGGATCTCGGTTGGTGACTGCCATCTGCTCAATCTTGTTGTATTCGTCCGTTCCTTTTTTATATTCTGTATAGATATGATACAGATTATAGGCTGCATAACAAAATACGCCGATTGCGATGATCAATATCAGCGTCAGCAGAATATCTCCCACTTTGCTTTTCTTTTTGGGTTTCTTGTTAGGTTTTTTATCTGGTTTCTTATTTGCCATTCAAAGCCGCTCCTTTCCTGATCAGTCTCACGCTTCAAAGACGATGTAAATACCAATGTAAATACGTCTCAGCTAAGTTCTGTTGTACTAATATCCTCTCACCCGGAATCCTCTTTCCGTGTCTTCCGGAGGAATTTCCTTCATATCCATATGGTCAACGTTTACAAATGTTCCCTGCCGGATCCGTCTTATCATTTCATAGATGTTTTCTCTGCTGCCCTGCACTTCCATCCTGACAGAGCCATCCCATTCGTTTTCCACCCATCCGGTCAGACCGAGACTGTCTGCGGCATAGCGCGCCCGGTACCGAAAACCAACGCCCTGAACACGTCCATAGAACACGAGCTTCATACGGATCGGTTCTGCCGGTTCTTTTGCTTCATTACTGCTCATCAAAAATCATCTCCCTTATTTCCAAAAGCCTGTGTTCCATTCCTCCACCCAGTCTCCTGTTGCTTCCCTTAAAAAGTTCAGCAGATTCTCCATTTCAAAGACCTTCAGATCATCTGCTGCCTTTTCCGGAACACTGCAGAATTCTTTTAGCTGTTCCATAACGATAGCAATATCTGAATAATCTACTTCCCGGATTCCCGGATTTTGGATATTCATATCCAAATGCACAGGCAGATGAAAATGTTTTATTAAATAGGAATTCATTTTTGTAAAATCCCCATAATAATATTCTTCAGAAAAAAAATCATTTTTCGGAACAGTGCGGCCTGTCCGTTTGATAAGAACTTTTGCCACTCTATCCATCCGGATTTCACTTTTCCCATCCTCATCCTGAAACTCTATCAAAAGAGGAAGATAATCCAGAAAAAATCTCCGGTCAATATACAAATGAAAATCATACCCGAGACAGCTGCTGTCTCCAAACAAATGCCTGTATTTCTTTCTGAACTCCGTAACTTCCGGATATTCAATCATTGCTCCGTTTCTGTCCGGACTTCGGAAATGAGAAAAACTTTTGTCGGTGACGGCATCCGGAGCAAAATTGCCTGCCAGGAAAGCATTCCGTTCCTTTGTATTTTGACGTAATATGCTGGATTCCGGCATCATCTCCAATGCCATACATGCACATGTCAGATGTAAAATATAGCCCGGCATGCAGACCATACCTCCTTAAACTTCTTTGATAATCCCCAGCCTTTGAAATACAGGATACAGGTAGCTTGCCCCAAATGTGCCAAGCTTCTTCGGGCCTGTCACATATCCGTCCAGTTCCAGAGCTTTCCGGAATGACATGCTTACAGTGGCCCTCGTAATCGATTTGTCCTTTCTGGTCACAAACATTTCGTTTCCCTTAATGGTATACGTAAAATCCAGCCCCTTTGCCGTATAGTACGTCTCATTTTGAAACCGGACAAGCGTCTCCCACAGAATCTCCTCCGTAGTCCCGTCCGGATCTTCCATGGACTCCCAAAGACGGGAGAGGGCAGCCATCTGCCCCCTGTCCGGCTCTGTCCGGCCGACTTCATGCCCTTCCGTGTTTATCTGATCTGCCGGTTCTCCGTTCCGCAGATCCATATTGGAGCTGCAGGGTGTTCTTTTCTTTTGTATAGCCAAGGTATCTTCACCTCCGGTTATATAATCATGCAATACTCTTTCTTATTTTATTCTTTATCCTGTTGCTTTCCGTATTCCTGATTTTCCTGAGGAATATTCGCTGAAGATCCGAAAGACCGGGCAGCTTATTTTTGAATCTTTACCTGCTTCCGGCTGCTCCAGTCCGCATAATAATTTACTTTAGAAACCTGCTTATACGAACGGAGCCTTACATAATAGGTCTTCCCTTTGACCAGCTTTGAAATCACAGCAGAAATCGTACTGTTCTTCTTTATGGTTACTGTTTTTACACCTTTTTTGAAGTTTTTATCTGTGGAATACTGAATCTCATACCCTGTTACCGCAGAATTTTTCTTCCACTTCACTGTCATTTTCTTTCCGGCAGTATTTACCGCACCGGAAAGCTCTGTTTTAGGCGGTTTTACCGTTACGGTAATCTGTTTGCTTACAGCTTTATAGATTCCGGACGCAGCCGCTTTGACCGTAATGACAGCCTTTCCGACAAATTTGGCACTGACTGTCACTTTACCCGCACTGTTTACCTTTACCATCTTGTTATTGCTGCTGTAAGTTATTTTTCCCTTTCCTTTCTGCTTTACGCCCAAAGAAAATGTCTGGGCTTTGGCAGAATAGTTCCTGGTAGCATTCGATGCCGTAATTACATTGGCAATCCGATTGACAGTAACCGTAATGTTTTTCTTTACTGTCTGGTAATTGCTGTTTCCTGCTGTAATCGTAATTGTTGCCTTTCCGGCATAGTTCTTCGCAATGGTCACCTTTCCTGTCTTATCTACCGTAATCTTACTGTTATTGGACTTATAAGTGAATTTACCGCCCTTCGCCTTTGCACCAATGGAAAGCGTCTGTACTTTGGATGGGCTGGCATTTTTTACGAAATTAGCGGCCGTAATGCTGTTGGCTGCCTTTTTAATCGTAAACTCTTTTGTAACGGTTCCGCTGTAATCACCTTTTCCTTTCACCGTTACCTTTGCTGTTCCGGCATTGATATTGCCGGAATAAGTCAGCGTATAGTCTTTATCCCTGGTCAGGGTTGTTTTTCCGTAGGTAACAGTAACAGCAGGCTGAATTGCCTTGCCTGTATAAACCTGGCTGCTGATTGCCGCAATCTTACACTCGGACATTCCCGTCTTTTTCGGTGCAACGGTCAGGGTTTTGGACTTTTCTGCATAAACTATGCTGCCGGAGCTGTTCAGTGTATACGCTTTTATGTAATAAGCATAGGTCTCTTTTGCATCGGATGCGGTTGTATCCGTCCAATTGACCGTATCCCTGTTCGTAATCTTCTGAACCAGGCTGTACGCTTCACTGCCTTTTTTTCCGTAAATACAATAGCCTGCCGCGCCTTCTTCCTTTTCCCAGGACAGTTTGACTCCCTTTTCTGTTCTGGCCGCCGAGGTTAATACGGTATTCTTGCTGACAGGACGTGCGGACATGCTTTCATATCCCGTATAATTACCGATTCCCTCCACCGATTTGCTGACATAATACAGAGAATTTCCTGCAGATGACGAGGAACTTCCCCAAAACTCATAATCCTTCCCTTCCTTCAGAAGCTTATTTCCATCAATCACTGCAAGATATTTGGAAAATTCAGAGCTGTCTGAGGACATCGGGCCGATCTTAGTAAAAATAAGCCTGCACTTGCCGATTGATTTCGGTGTTACCTTAATCTGTACCTTCTTCGCAGTTCCGATGTATTCACTGGTCGCATCTGATGTAATCGTAACAGAAGCCGTGCCGCTGCCCACAACGGTTACTTCTCCCCTGGAGGAGACAGTTACTACTTTCGTATTATCACTGACATACGTTAATTTTGCTCCGCCGCTGCAGGAAGCATTTAAAGCAAATTTCGCATCCCCATAGGTCTTTGTAAAGCTGTCTGCGACTTTAATCGTCTGTTTTTTCAGAGGAAGCACGTTCAGTGTATAAGACACCTTTTTAGCCTCATAGCGCTGGGTCATGGCTGCGGATGCGGTGATCGTGCATTTGCCAAGCTTCTTTAATGTGACGTTTCCCGCGGAATCCACGGTTGCAATACTTGTATCACTGGATGAATACGTAATCTTCCCGTCCGTATTTGCAGTCAGCTTATTCGATGCTGTTTCCTGAATCAAGCCACAGTCCAGCACTCCCTTTGCAAACTTCATGTCAGGTGTCTGTAAAGCTGCCGCTGTTTTTGCGGAGGACTGTTTTGTATAGACCATTCCATTCTGATTTTTGGTATAGGCCTTGATATAGTAGCTGTATGAAGACTTTGCTGCAGTGGCTGACTTGTCTTTCCAGCTTACGGTAGTATTGTCTTTGATTGTTGCAGCTAAAGAATAACTTCCGCTGTTCACTTTTTTATAGATTACGTAGCCTAATGCTCCGGTTTCCTTTTCCCAGGACAGGGTCACCCCGTCTGTATCTCTCAGCACAGAGGACAGTGCAGGGGGATCACTTATCGGGGATGTATACAGATATCCTCCTCCTGTATAATTGCCGATTCCCACCACATACTTACTCAGTAATAAAAGCTGATTGCCCATGCTGTTCCAGCTGCTTCCACCAAACCGATAATCTCTGCCTGCCTGCAGGATCGTTTCTCCATCTACAATTGCAAGATATTTGGAAAACTCTGCGCTGTCAGCGAGCATCGAACCGGTTTTCGTAAAAATCAAACGGCACGTGCTGAGATTTTTCGGCTTTACCACTATCGAAATCTTTTTTACCGTACCAATATATTCATCGGTTTGCTCTGAAGCAACCGTGATCGCAGCCGTACCGCTGCCCACCACTGTCACCTCTCCTTTAGAAGAAACAGTTACTACCTTCGTATTATCACTGGTATACGTTAATTTCGCTCCGCCGCTGCAGGAGGCATTTAATGCAAATTTCGCATCCCCGTAGGTCTTTGTAAAACTGTCTGCCACTTTGATCGTCTGTTTTTTCAGCGGAAGCACATTCAGTGTATAAGACACTTTTTTCGCTTCATAGCGCTGGGTCATGGCTGCGGATGCGGTGATCGTGCATTTGCCAAGCTTCTTTAAGGTCACTTTTCCCGTAGAATCCACGGCTGCAATGCTTGTATCACTGGATGAATAGGTTATCTTCCCGTCTGTATTTGTGGTCAGCGTATTCGCTGCTGTTTCCTGGATCAGGCCGCAGTTCAGCACTTCCTTTGCAAACTTCATGTCCGGTGTCTGTAAAGCTGCCACTGTTTTTGCCGAAGACTGCTTCGTATAGACCTTTCCATTCACGTTTTGAGTATAGGCCTTGATATAATAGCTATATGAGGACTTCGCTGCAGTGGCTGATTTATCCTTCCAGCTTACGGCAGTGTTGTCTTTAATCGTTGCAGTCAAGGCATAGCTGCCGCTATTTACTTTTCTGTAGATCACATAACCCAGGGCGCCTGTTTCTTTTTCCCAGGTCACGGTCACTCCATCGGTCTCCCTCAGCACAGAAGACAATGCAGGGGGATCACTTATCGGGCTTGCATTCAGATATCCTCCTCCTGCATAATTGCCGGTTCCTGTCACATACTTACTCAGTAACAAAAGCTGGCCTCCTGCGCTGCTCCAGCTATTTCCCCAAAACTGATAATCTCTGCCTTCCTGCAGGATCGTTTCACCGTCTGCAACTGCAAGATATTTGGAAAACTCTGTGCTGTCAGAAGGCATCGAACCAGTTTTTGTAAAAATCAGACGGCACGTGCTGATTTCTTTCGGTTTGACCTCTATTGGAATCTTTTTCACAGCGCCCGCATATTCTGTTGTGGGATCTGCAGTGATGGTCAGAACAGCCGTACCGCTGCCTGCCACGGTCACCTCACCTTTGGCAGAAACAGCCGCTACTTTCGTATTATCGCTTGCATACGTTAATTTTGCCCCGCCGCTGCAGGAGGCATTTAAGGAAAACTTCGCATCCCCATAGGTCTTTATAAAGCTGTCTGCCGCTTTGATCGTCTGTTTTTTCAGTGGCAGGATATGCAGCGTATAGGATATCTTTTTGGCTGCATAATGAATACCTGCTGAAGCAGACACAGTGATGGTACAGGTACCAAGCTTCTTCAGGGTTACCTTTCCGCTGTTATCCACAGACGCAATGTCAGTATCGCTGGAAGCGTAAGTGATCGTACCGTCTGTTTCAGCTGTTAATGCATTTTCTATACTGCCCTCCACAAGTCCGCAATTTACTTCCGTTTTTGTAAACTGCAATTTCGGCTCATATGTATGGATATGGCCCACTTCAGCCTCAAACGAGCCATCCTTTTTGACTTTATAGAAGGTCAGCTTCTCTCCGTCCGTCACATACCAGATGGCCATTTCTCCCGACACGGCAGGTTTGCAGTCTGATAAATAACCCTCTTTTGTATATATGGAACTTGTAACATTTCCGGCACCGTCCAGAAAAACATACGAAATCTTTCCATTCAGGGAATATCCCTCCATCTGTGCCCATAACAGCAGGAAAGAATCACTTCCAAGCTTTACAAGTTGCGGCGTAGATGCACTGATTCCACTGGCTTCCGTATAGTTGGTGATCCATTTGGATGACGATGAAAAGCTGTTCTTCAGGTTGCGGGCAGTGGAGGTCACAAAAATATTTCTCACGGAATGGTCTGACCACGCTTCGTCCTGAAGTACGGAATTCCCGGCTGCCAGATAATGGGAGGCGGAGTACTCAAGCCCACCCATAGATGCACCCGTATAATTCTGACCAGTTTCGCCCCGGAACCCGAACACACTTCCTGCATAGTAATCTCCGGTAAAGAATTCCCCGCCTGCAGGCGCGCTGTAGGTTCCAATCGCTGCGCATCGAGGATAGGCATCTCCATGATCCAGGGCCACGATATTGGCCTGGTCATCCACAATAATAAACTGGTTAAAGGAATGGCTCACATAACCTTCCGAAATATTCATGACTCTATAATAGGAATCCACGATTTCCATGTCAGAGATTCTAACCTGCATGGTCAGATTAGCCTGATGGTTCAGCCCGTCTGAAGATGTATACATTTCATGGCTGGTACGTATATAAAGATACCCGCCGTATTCTGCCATACGCAGGCTTCCGGCATCAAACGGGTAAGTCGTATTTGCCCCTCTGAGGGATGCGGCGCCTATACGGTTCCAGCTTTTATCGTATTTCACCACACGTATAACCTCCGCAGAATCATCCTCCGCCAGATTACTCTGCCCAAACACAAGGTAATAGGCATTGCTTCCTGCATAAAAGCCCCCAAAATACGGAAGTTCACTGGTAATATACCCCTGTGACTGAAGCTGCAGGGCTGCATTATACCGTTCGATCACCACCTGTCCCTCCGCATATTCTACCCGCATATATCCGGATGCGTCTGCAGTCAGATAGGATTTCACCGGCGAAGACCATACGGAATAATTCTGACGGTTTCTATTATCGCTTACTCCGGAAGCACTCAGAAGGGACTCTGATGCAAGGCCGTTTCCCAGCAGTTCGCCGCCGAGTACCCCATCTTCCACAATATCTTCCGTGGATTCCCCGTCTCCGAAAACGTCTTCCTCCTCCGGTTCTCCATCATCAAACAGTATTTCTTCACTGCCATCCTCAAATACATCACCGGAAAAGCTTTCATCGGGTGCAGCTTCAAACTCACTGCTTTCCACAGGTATTTCATCCTCTGCTGTATCCCGCTCTGTATCGACTGCTGCCGCAGAATCCCCAAAAATGTCCATATTCTGAGTATCTTCCGCTGCAATTTCTCCTGAAATCGCTTCTCCATTTTCCTCAAAAATCTCCCAATCCGAATCACCGGATCCAAAGTCCTCTGCCAACGTCATAAACGGCACGGAATTCAACACAACTGCGGCTGTTACCACTGCTGCTGCGAATTTTTTCAGTTTCTTTTTCATATCCCATTCCCCCTTCATGAAAAATGATTTGTTACCTCTCTGCATGCGAGCCTGACCACGCATTCCTGTTTTTAGTTTGCCATATCCCTCCCCTGATTTCAAGAGGCTTGACAGAAAAAGCCGCCGGAAATTCTCCGGCGGCAGTCTATGGTAAAAAAATTACCCCGTTCTTTTCTGTTCAATCACGTATCTGACCGTTTCTGCCGAAGCAGGAGTACCGGCTACTATAGAACATGGCAAATCCAGTGTAATATCGCTTCCGTCTTTCTGCGTAATACACCCTCCCGCCTCCTCAATAATCACGGATGCGGCAGCATAGTCATACGGCTGAAGCATTAATTCCACATAAGCAGCATTACTTCCTGACGCAACCCTGCACAGATCAAGCGCTGCAGATCCTCCGTTTCGGACAGACAGACTCTGCAAATACAATTCCTTCACTACATCGAACAAAAGATCCGTATCCGCTTCATTATATCTGGCACAGCCAAACGAAACGATTCCTTTAGAAAGCGGCTTATTTTCCATCTGAAGTCTGCGCAGATTCAAATAACTTCCTTCTCCCCTGACAGCTTTATACATCTCATCCACATATGGATTGTATACAAACCCGGCGATCATTCTCCTATTGTAGGAAAGTCCCACAGAAACACAGCTATGATGGTACCCAAACATAAAATTTGTCGTACCGTCAATAGGATCAACAAAAAAAGTATATCCGTCAGATAAACAATTCCTCTCGTTTCCATCCGTTTCCTCTTCCCCGAAAAAAGAAGCTCCCTGAACAATTTTTGCTAACTCACGGATCAGATACTGTTGAATCTCCACATCAAACAAGGTAACAAAATTAGCTATACCCTCTTTATGATAAATTCTATCAGTGGTCAAATGTGCATTCCGCAGCATTTGGCCAGCATTTCGGACTGTTTCTTCTATAGATGCATAATCGATTTTCATTGACATATCATTCTCTCCTATTAATACTGATTTTTCTGCCGAATAAATCTATTATGTTCTCTATTCTAACACAGACCATGGTAAATAACAATTCTATCCTCTAACATCAAGAAACTGTGCCATACCATGAATACGGAGTTTCACAGAATTTGCGGGTACAAAAATACAATCTCCTTTGAAAAAGGTAAGGATTTCTTTCTCATTCTGAATCGCACCGCATCCATCTGTACAAAGGAGTACTCGAAACGATGTACTGTCTGACTGATATCCTACCATCTGCCTGCAGCGTTCTGTATTCACAAGCATACGATAAACTTCAAAGTACCTGCATCGGCACAGCAGCTCTGAAGCGCATCCCTGGCGGTATTTCAATACCCTCAGAGGCTGTCTTGGTTCTGCACTGGCCTTTAGGTTTGCAACTGCCAGCGCTTTATCCACATGCAGTTCCCGTTTCTTTCCATTTTTATCCACACGGTTATAATCATACATGCGGTAGGTCAAATTGGAACTCTCCTGTATTTCTGCAATCAACGCTCCTGCACCAATTGCATGCACCGTACCGGCTTCAATAAAAAAAAGATCATCTTTTTGAACTGAAACCTTCTGCAGATACTTCTCTACAGTGCCGTCTTCAATGCTCTTTCGGATACTCTCCCTATCTGTATTATGATGAAAGCCATAAACCAGCTTCGCATCTTTCGCAGCATCCAGAACATACCACATCTCTGTTTTTCCCAATTGGCCCTTCTCATGTTCACGGGCGTATTCATCGCTCGGATGTACCTGAACAGAAAGATTGCTTTTTGCATCAATAAGCTTGATCAAAATCGGCAGTTCCCCTTCTGTTTTCGGATGCGAGCCAAGATATTCCGGGTGTATTCTTAATACCTCTGAAAGCATTTTTCCTTCATGTGTTCCGCTGGCCACAATACAGGGACCGTCCGGATGCGTAGAGCATTCCCATGTTTCTGCCAATGGACTGAGATTTATATTCTTTGAAAAATCATCATTCAGTCTGCTGCCGCCCCATAAATAATCTTTCCCTACAGGCTTTAACATAAATGGTCTGTTTTGAATAGATCCACTACTCCAACGGGAATTTTTGTTTATCATGGACACTTATCCCCCTGCCAAGCTGCACTTCAACCAGTTTCAGTTCTGTTTCTGCCTTAATCGTATGACGGCATCCGGCCTGCATTGTAATCACATCACCTGTACGGACTTTCTGTTCCATCCCGTCAACGATCGTAAGGCCCGAACCGGAGATAACCACCCAAACCTCATCACGGTACTTGTGACTATGATAGTTCATACTGTGCCCTGCATTTAATGTCACTTTGATTGTCAGGCTTTCTTCCTCCACATCCAGTACCCGAAAACTGCCCCACGACTTTTCGGCGAACATAATCTGCTGATCAATTTTATCAACAAACGGTTTAATATAAGAGCTTTGTTCTTTGTCCGAAACTAAAATCCCCTCCGGAGATGCTGAAATCACCACATCATGCAGCCCCATTGCCAAAACCGGTATCCCCAGTTCATTGATAATATGAACATTCTCACACTTTTCATTCATCATCGTATCACCGACATTACATTCCCCCATCGCTTCTGTCAGTGTGTTCCAGGTACCAAGATCTTTCCACTGCCCCGCAAACCGCATAACCTGAATATGACTCTCCTTCTCTACCACTGCATAGTCAAATGATATCTTTGTCAGGGTTTCATATTTTGTAAACAAATCCTGATAGTCCGTAAAATCAATCAGTTCATGCGCTTTATTCAGCATATATTTCAGTTTGTACGCAAACACTCCGCCATTCCATAAGGCACCCTGTTTTATATATTCTTTGGCTGCTTCTGTCGTTGGCTTTTCTTTAAATGTCACTACCTTTGCTGTTTTTTCAGAGTTTTCCGGAATGATGTATCCATACTTCTCACTCGGATACGTTGGTTCCATTCCTATCAGTACAAGATTCGCTTCTCCTTTCTCAGCCTGATCTGATAACCGTTTCAGTGCTTCAAAATAATCATCCTCTACATACGGATCAACCGGACAAACAATTACGGACTCCTCCGGATCAATTCCCTGCACATCAACAAGATAGGATGTCGCCAATGCAATAGCCGGAAAGGTATCACGCCGGCACGGTTCCACTGAAATCCCAACATTCTCACCCAACTGATTGTGAATCGCAGAAACCTGCGTTTTGCTGGTTGCAATAGTTACCGTCGCATTTGCGTCAGCTTTTTTAATCTGCCGGTAAACACGCTGCACCATGGACTCATATGTACCGTCTTCATTTTTAAAAATCTTTATAAACTGCTTAGAACGGATATCATTAGACAGAGGCCACAGTCTCTTCCCAGATCCTCCGGACAATAAAACAATATTCATATTACCCATCTCTCCTTATAAAATAAGGATCGCATCACGCTCGGATGTTTTCGGAACGTGAGCAATCCTCCTATTTGCTTTATCTTTCTGCTCTCATAGGATTATTAAGAAAATCCTCATAAGATAAACGAATTCCTTCTTCCAGCTCTGTCTTATAGGTCCAGCCCAGTCTCGCAGCTTTGCTCACATCCAGCAGTTTTCGCGGTGTACCATTGGGCTTGGAAGTATCCCATCGGATTTCTCCGTCATAACCAATCACTTTTGCTACCAGACAGGTTAATTCCTTAATCGACAGTTCTTTTCCGGTACCGGCATTGACAGTTTCATCTCCACTATAATGATTCATTAAGAACACACACAAATTTGCCAGATCATCCACATATAAAAACTCTCTCAAGGGAGATCCGTCACCCCAGCATGTTACATATGGCAGCTTCTGTTCTTTTGCTTCATGAAAACGCCGAATCAACGCAGGCAGAACATGGCTGTGGGTCGGATGATAGTTATCATTTGGCCCGTAAAGATTAGTCGGCATAACGGATATATAGTCTGTTCCATACTGCTTGTTTAAAAATTCGCAATATTTCAGTCCGGAAATCTTTGCCAATGCATATGCCTCATTAGTCTTTTCCAGTTCACTTGTCAAAAGACAGCTCTCTGGCATCGGCTGAGGAGCCATACGCGGATAAATGCAGGAACTGCCTAAGAATTCCAGCTTCTTACATCCATTTTGCCAGGCAGAGTGAATCACATTCATTTCAAGGGTCATATTAAACCACATAAAATCCGCCAGTGCCTCTTGATTTGCAATAATTCCGCCGACTTTTGCTGCAGCAAGAAAAACATACTCCGGTTTTTCCTCTGCAAAAAACTTCTCAACCGCCTCCTGACGACAGAGATCCAATTCCTTATGTGTGCGGGTAATAATATTTGTATAGCCTTGTCTGCACAGTTCCCGGACAATCGCAGATCCTACCATACCACGATGACCTGCCACATATATTTTTGCATCTTTTTCCATCATGATGATCGCCCTCTCTTCTATTCCTGTGCGTTTTTCATAGCCTTCTCACGTTTTGCCAGTTCTCGGTCATGCTTTGCCATAATCTCAACAAGCTGCTCGTAAGATGTCTTTTGCGGATTCCATCCTAAAACAGTCTTTGCCTTAGTCGGATCTCCCCATAAATTGTCGACATCTGTCGGACGGAACCATGCCGGATTCACGCAGACAAGCATCTTGCCTGTTTCCTTGTCAAAGCCCTTTTCATCCATACCGGTTCCTTCCCAGCGAATGGTAATCCCATTCGCAGCAAAAGCCTTTTCTGTAAAATCACGAACCGTGTGCTGCACTCCTGTAGCAATCACAAAGTCATCCGGTTTCTCCTGCTGCATAATCAGCCACATACACTCTACATAGTCCTTCGCATATCCCCAATCACGCAAAGAATCCATGTTTCCCAACTCAAGATGATCCTGCAGCCCTTCGGCAATACGGCCGGCTGCCAATGTAATCTTACGGGTAACAAAGTTTTCCCCCCGACGTTCAGACTCATGATTAAACAAAATACCGTTTACTGCAAACATACCATAAGCCTCTCTGTATTCTTTCGTAATCCAGAAGCCATACTGTTTGGCAACCGCATACGGACTGTATGGATGGAATGGAGTAGTCTCTCTCTGAGGAACTTCCTCAACCTTACCGTATAACTCTGAGGTGGAAGCCTGGTAAACTTTTGTCTTCTTCGTCAGACCCAGGATACGGACAGCCTCCAATATACGCAGAACACCAATGGCATCCACATCTCCGGAATATTCCGGGACATCGAAGGAAACCTGCACATGGCTCTGTGCAGCCAAGTTGTAAATCTCATCTGGCTGGACAAGATTAATACTACGAACCAAAGAAGAGGAATCCGACAGATCCCCGTCATGTAATGTAATCCGATCCATCAGATGATCAATACGTGCAGTATTTGAAATAGAGGCGCGGCGGGTAATGCCATGAACTTCATATCCTTTTTCCAGGAGGAATTCTGCAAGATAGGAGCCATCCTGGCCTGTAATGCCGGTAATCAATGCTTTTTTCATTATGTAATCCTCAACTTTCTATCATCTTCTATCTGTAGTTTGTCTTTTGTCAGATATGTCTTTCAACGTGACCATTTTACAGAGAATTACGTCTTTGATGAATGCATAAGATTGACTTCAGCTTGCACGATATTGACTTCTATGATCATCCTTTCCATCTTTTTCTATATTCACTTGGGGTGATTCCCTCTACACTCTTAAACATCCTGCTGAAATAGTTCGGTTCTCCAATACCGCAGGTTACTCCGATATTCTCTAACGTGGCATCTGTAAATCGAAGCATTTGTTTTGCATGTGTGATTCTGACCTGCTGCAGATATGAATTTATGGAAATCCCAAACTGTTCTTTAAATATACGAGTCATATAAAACTTATTTATGTAAAAAACAGATGCCAACTTGTCCAGAACTATTTTTTCGTTATAATGTTCATCGAGGTAACGTTTGATTGGAAGCATGTCTCGTTTTTGCTTTTTGCCATTTACCTCCTCAGGATTCCACGATTCGTTCATCAAAAGTGTTAATAGTTCATTCAGTCCGGCATTTACCTTCATATCACGGATATAATCTGTCGATGAAGCTGTTTGAAAGAGCTTTTTATGCAGCTCAGAAAACTTTTCCAAAGAAGACGGGTGAAATACCGTTTTCCCGCCACGGGAACGGTATTTTTCATAAATAGCAGGAAGAGTCATACCATTAAAATGAATCCATGAAAGACTCCACAAATCTTTCGGGTCTGTACTATGGGCATAGGTTTTCTCATAACAATTCAAAAAAACACAATCTCCGGCTTTCAGATAAAATGTATCATCTCCATAGATTAGTTCTCCTGCGCCCTCCAGAACAACAAAAAAAAGATAGGATTCCAGATTGCTTCTCCTGCTCACATGAGGCCTATTAGCAACCAACGATCCTATCTCCTGCAGATACAAAAGAGATGCTTTTGCAAAAGATGATGGGGTGTATAAGATTCGGTCGGAGGTCACTATGGAATTGGGGTTGTTGGTGAATAATGGAAATTCCATGGGTCTGACCTCCTTTTATACAATCTAAAACATTCAAAAAACGGTTCGGTTTCATCGCTTACATTAAAATTATCTTCTTTTGAATCTTATCAATAAATTTGTTATAGCCGATTAAATTCTTAAACTTCTCTACCACAACTGAAAGCATCAAGCTTTCCAGCAACAAAATAATCCAAATTATCATAAAATGTCCCCGTGAATAAGTCCATTCATAAAACCATGATCCTCTGATAAAGCTATGCAACAGGAAAATATTCATAGAATGCTTTCCTAAAAATTGAAGCAAATCTCCCAGCCAAGGAATTCGAATAATAAAGAGATAACTCCAAACAACAACAGATATTGTGAGGAAAACATCGAACAGCATTAACATATATTCTGATTCAATAAACATTCGAGGAATGATAAC
>JAUNGM010000008.1:93641-139072 GCA_030524545.1 Eubacteriales bacterium | reverse complement strand
TAGTTCATCGGTAGAACACCAGCTTCCCAAGCTGGGGAGGCGGGTTCGATTCCCGTTATCTGCTCTCACAAAAGCCAGGAACCGCTGTGGCAGCGGACTTCTGGCTTTTCTTTTATCTGATAGCTATCTTCTAAGTAAGTTCTTCCAACAGAGTATCTATTATTTATTTTTTCCATGACTTTGACAATATCATATACTTACCCAGGGAGCTGGGGGACGTGCTCTCACCATATCCGGGCCCTTACGGAAGGTGGTGATTATTATGAGTACATATGAGGAATTAAGCCTGATCGTAAGCGTTGCCTTGCTGATTGTAGCCATTCTGAATTTGAAAAATAAGAAATAGCCGTCCTGCTCTCGTCAAAGTTTAGGAACGGCTATATCTTGATAGTTTACTATTAAATTTCGCCGGGTCGGGTGATTGGCACTCACCTTCCAGCTCCCTTGTTAAGTATATTATATGTCAATCTTATTTATTTGTCAAATTACAACTTCCAATCAAAAACTCCAATTATTTCACATCCTGCCCGGTCATAATAAGCAGAAGAGATTCTATCAATATAAATACATAAAAGAGTATTCCATAAATCTGACACCCTTTGAGATACAATATGGCATGTCTAGCTCTTCATACACTTTTCCCATTTATGCCCGTGATATCGGCTCTCATAACAGATTGCCCTGAATATCCAGTCTATGCTCATTGCGATCCACACTCCCAGCAGGCTCCAATGAAAGTAACGGCTGAAAAAATAGGCAAAACCAATCCGGAATGTCCACATAGAGACAATGGCGATCATCATAGTCCATACCACATCTCCTGCTGCCCTTAAAGTATTTGGAAGCGTAAAAGACGGTACCCAAAAGAGAACCACAAAAACCGCATTCCAACGCAGGACCTGCTCTGCCAGTTTCTCTGTCTGCGGCGTAAGCTGATAAACTTTCAGAAGCAATGGCGTAAACAGAAGTATCATCCCGGATATGACTGCTGTGCATCCTGTCGCCAGCTTCATCAGCTTTTTTGTATAATATCTCGCCTGGTCAAATGCTCCGGCACCTGCACATACTGATGCCACTGACAAAAGCGCCAGATTAATAGCCAGTCCCGGGAGCACATTAAAGCTTGCCAGCGTTCCGCACACTGCATTTGCCGCTATAGCTGTTGTCCCAAACGTAGAAATCAAACTCATCGTCAGGATCTTACCTAATTGAAAGAGACTGTTTTCTAATCCATTGGGTATCCCAATATAAAGGATTTTCCGGATCATTTGAAAATCCATTTTCCAGGTAATGTATCCCCTGAAACTGATCTGTCTTCCCGGATTAAACATCAGTCTCATAATA
Source organism: Eubacteriales bacterium (assembly GCA_030524545.1). GTDB lineage: Bacteria > Bacillota > Clostridia > Lachnospirales > Lachnospiraceae > Blautia_A. The sequence continues at coordinate 137,728 of JAUNGM010000008.1, read as the reverse complement.
ATGACTGCTGCCGCAATCCTTGAAACTGTTGTCGCAATAGCTGCACCTGCCACGCCAATCCCGGCCCCATAGATCAATATACTGTTTCCCACTACATTGATCAGATTCATCAATATAGAGATCAGCATTGTTGTCTTTGAATCATTCATAGTTCGGAACAATGCCGCACAGGAATTGTAAACAGCCAACGGACAGATTGACAGTGACGTGATCATCAGATAAACTGTGGCATTTTCCATAACTTCCGGTTCTACCTGCCCAAAAGCAGTTTTAAGCATAGGAGCATGCGCTCCCAGAAATATCGCTGTCACAATAATCGAAAACCACACGGAAAACAGCAGAAGCTGCCAGGACAGTCTATTGGCATTTTTCGGATCCTTTTTCCCCAGAAAATGCCCGGCGGACACTGCGCCCCCTGTCGCAACGGCTGCAGTAACATTGATGACCAGAACATTGATACTGTCCACCAGAGATACACCGGAAACCGCAGCTTCTCCCACTCCCGCTATCATCACCGTATCCACCAGTCCCACCAGAATAGCAAGAAGCTGTTCAAATATCAATGGAATAATCAATTTTTTTAAGTCTTTATCCGTATACAACATAGCAATGATATCCTGTTTACCTGCTTATTTGCACTAATCCAGATCCAGTACCCCGGGTGTCGTCCAATAAGGTGCCGGAGCATTCTCCCATTCCGGCATACCCATAGCATAAGGATTGTATACTATTTTTCCGTTTCTTATTGTTCCCACACACTCCAGACGATGATTTCCGTTGATTCTCGTACGACCGCTGTCAGCAAATGCGACAGGACCTTCAAGATCTCTTAATATAGCCACATCTGCACAGCTTCCCACAGATAAGGTCCCTAATTCCGGATGCCGAACCACCTGTGCAGGACGAACAGTAGAGCGATAGATCACCTCCCGCAGCGGCATTCCCATATTCAGATATTTTGACATTACATGCGTCATACTGATCACAGGTCCTGCAACATTATCCACATACAGATCCGTAGAGATCGTATCGGGATAAAAACCCTGCCGAAGCGCAGGAACGGCATTTCTAAACCAAAAGCTGAATGCACCGTGCCCCAGATCAAAAAGTACACCTCGTTCACGTGCACGATACATATAGTCTTCTACTTCTCCATTTTCATCCAAAATCGGAAATTGCTGGGCAAATACATGGGTATGGATATCCCCCGGACGCAGATGCTCAAGAATCAGTTCCTGATACGTACGCAGCGGAAGATTCGGCTGAAAATCAGCCATGCACGGCTTATTGCACAGTTCTCCCGCCTCTGTCATGCAGTCTATGGATGCCCATGGCGTATGCACCTCATCAAACGGGATTCCAACCCAGTAATGGGCACTTTTGAATCCGACTACCACGTCATCAAATTCCTTCGCCATTGACGCTGCTATTTGGGGATGAAAATTCTTCGGTTCCTGCTCTGTATCCAGATGTACCATTCCTCCTGATGCGATATTGAGAAATGCCAGAATACGTGTTTCCGCCTTATCGATGATTTCCTCTTTAAACCTGTAAAAATCTTTCCATCCGCAGGTTCCTGCATCTACAGCGGTTGTCACACCAGCCTGAAACATATGGGCATCCGGATTGATAGTCGGAAGGCTGTCCTTATATAATGGAAACAGCGGATAACAGTGGCAATGCATATCGATCAGTCCCGGAACAACATAGCATCCCTTTACATCCAGCACTTTTTTTACATTTTTCTCACGGATATCGGCCTCTGCTTTACAAATTTTCCCATTTTTTACAGCAATATCCATCCGACTGTCAATCTGATTTGCCGGATCAATTACGTGACCGTTTTTTAATAAAATATCATACTCTTTGTTTTGCAGCATTTTATGCCCTTCTTTCTTCTTCCTGTCCGCTCAGCTTTTCTCCAACCTCCCGGAGGGCCTTGCAGACTATATGGCATTCCTCTTCCGTCAGATTCAGCGGACTTAGATATATCGCATTTTCCATTGCATCTGCGCCAATAAAAATATGTTTTTCTTTCATTGCCAGAACCACCTCCGAAACGGTATGCGGTTCTCTGATCTGTGCAAATGCACGTGGATAAGATTGCCCTACTGATCCATGCTCTACCCGATAGGGCTGATATAAGGGGCATTCTTTCATAGCCAGGATCATCTCATCCACCCTGGCAGAAAGTCTCCTCCCATTTTCCGTATGATCCATATTCATATAATTCTCAATAGCCACGCACAGGCCGATCATACTTTCCTTCGACGCTTTGGAGCTGCGGCATATGCCATGGTTCGGGGCGCCGAATCGCCGGCAATCCTCAATATATTCTTTTTTCCCCACAATCAGGCCGCTTGTCTGAGGACCGCATAATGTCTTTCCGCCGCTGAAAATCACCATATCTCCGCCCTGCGCGGTAAACTTCCAGAGATTTTCCACAGGAGGAAGCTGCGCCGCTGCATCTACAATAACGGGAACTCCTTTTTCATGGGCAATTTCTGCAACCCTGGAAAGCGGCAGGGATCCTCTCCTGTAGATACTTGCAGGACAGTAAAAAACAGCAGCCGTTTTTTCCGTAATAGAAGCTTTCAGGTCAAATTCCAGCACCTCATCCGCATCACCGATTATACGGATCTTTGCACCCGCAGATTCCAAAGCCTTGTCATAGCAGTTATGCTGACTGTGCAGGATAATAATTTCGTCCGGTCTTCCCAAAGTATCCGGCAGACATTTATATGCAAAATCATCCCCACCCGCCAGGCAGACAGCCGCACAAAGCTGGATCGCTCCCGAGGAACAATTTGCTATATACGCAGCCTCATTATGAGTCAGTTCTGCAATCCGTTCTCCCAGTATCCTCTGAAGCTCCGGAATATCCACAAAACATCCTGAGATCTGGTCTGCTGCTTCCTTTGTATTCTGTGCGACACGGCTCGCGCCATAAAGCGTGATCGTATCGTGTGCATTTATATATGGCTGAATCCCATATTCCTTTAAGTAGTCACGCATAGAACTCTCTCCTTTTAATAACGTTCCGGAAAGAAACGGTGTATCATATTGTCAAGGATTTCCGCTGTGGAAATGGTATCAGAGCCAGGTAAATATTATCCATCTTCTCCTCCTATATCTGATTCTATGAATTAAAATACCAGGGCAGCCTCCGGTTCCGACATGGAATACGTTTCATCCATATAACCGCGCGACAGCGGCGGCTGCTGCTCAAAGCGTGACCGCATCTCATAGAAATTGCCTGTCTCACTGCTTTCTATAGCTCCTGTCAGTAATTCCAATGCATGGTACGCCATTTCCTTATGTGTACGGGGTGTCCGTCCTTTCCGCATAGCCCACGCCATTTCGGCAACACCAAGCCCCCGTTCATTTGCGCTGTATGCATGAGTTGCCGGAAGCACATATGGTTCCGCCTGTCCTTTTGCAAGTATTTTTACCTCTCCCCCAAAGCAGTTGGGATCAGACAGATACAGGATTCCCTCTGTTCCATATAAAATTACCAGCGGCTTTTCACAGCGTATGCTCGCGGAATTAAAGTGCAGGCTTCCAACGGCTCCGCTTTCAAACTGTACGGTTGCTGCCAGCAGGGTTTCTGCTTCCATCTCATATTTCTCACCAAGAAGTCCCTTGGAAGTAAAGAAATGTGTCCGCTGTGGTTCATGCGTTTTGGAAATTCCGCATACGCGGACTGCGGGTCCAAGAATACTCAGAAGAACCGTTGCATAATAAACGCCCACATCGATTCCGATCCCGCCTCCTTTTTTTGCTGTATAAGGATATTTTTCTGCCAGAAGACCTGCATCCCTCTGTAAAACTGCAATGCAGGAGGTCACCTCTCCGATCAGACCGCTGTCTACTGCAAAACGCGCTGTCTGGGCTGCTGCGCCCAAAAACGTATCCGGAGCTGCACACAGCAAAACCTTATTTTCGTCTGCGATCCTTACCAGATCTGCCGCCTGCTCCTTTTCCACTGCCAGAACCTTTTCCGTATAGACATTTTTTCCATGTTCCAGCAGATTTCTGATCACACTATAATGGGCGGCCGGCGTTGTCAGATTAATGACAATTTCAATGGTTTCATCCGCAATGATTTCTTCCATTGTCAGAACCGGAATCTGGTACTTTTGCGCTGTCTCTTCTGCCAGCTTTGTATTCAGATCGCAGCAGCCTGCCAGCTCCAGAATAGAAAATTTCTTTGTAATATTCTCAAAATAAATCCCGCTGATCGCGCCGCAGCCAATAATGGCCACCCGTACCGGTTTCACCTTTTCCATAAAAATCTCCTTTTTATTCCACTGCATTTTGGGCAATCAGATTTGAATACCAGTATCCGCTCTCTTTAATTGTCCGCTTCTGCGTACCAAAATCAATATGTACAATTCCAAACCGACTGTCGTATCCCTCGGCCCATTCAAAGTTATCATACAGAGACCAGACAAAATATCCCCGTACATTCACGCCTTCCTGTATCGCTTTATGAAGAGCGATCACATGCCTTCTCAGGAAATCGCACCGGGCATTATCCACTACCTTCCCTTCCATATTCACTACATCATGGTAGGAAGCACCGTTTTCTGAAATAAAGATATTGTCTACTCCATATTCATTTTTCATGCGAAGGAGCATGTTCGTAAAGCCTTCCTCTGTGATCGGCCAGCTCCTGTCCGTCTCCGGCATATGGGGAGGATTCTCGATCACAAATTCCAGCGGCCACCTTGATTTGTCCTCTTTTACCCAAAAATCATTGTAGTAATTCAGAGCTATGAAATCCAGTTTCTGGCTGATCAGAGCAAGGTCCTCTTTCCTGAATTCCGGCAGCACAACTCCTTTGGATCGGTAAAGCTCAATCATATCCTTTGGATATTCTCCTTTTACGATCGGTTCGATAAACCATCTGTTCAGATATCCGTCCGCACGTTTTGCAGCAGCAAGATTCTTTTCATCCTGCGTAAGCGGCAGTCTGCCCATCAGATTCAGGGCGATCCCGATTTCTCCTTCCCGATGGTTTTCACGGAAATCTTTCACTACCAGACCATGTCCCACATACATATGATAAGCAGCCAGAACTGCTGTAGAAAAGTCATGCAGCCCCGGAGCCATACGTCCTTCATAATTCCCCAGAAAAGCAGCACAGTACGGCTCATTCAGAGTCATCCAATGTTTCACACGGTCTCCCAGACGATCAAACACAATCCTGGAAAATTCCAGAAAATATCCGGGCATCTCAGGATTTGCCCATCCGCCGATATCCTGAAGGGCCTGGGGCAGATCCCAGTGATACAGGGTAATATATGGTTCAATTCCCGCTGACAGCAGTTCATCTACCAGATCCGAATAAAACCGGATTCCCTTCTCATTTATTTCCCCGCGCCCTTTCGGCAGAATGCGGGTCCAGGCAACAGAAAAACGATATGCTTTCATTCCCAGTTGTTTCATCAAAGCAACATCTTCTTTATATCTGTGATAATGGTCACAGGCAACCTCACCCGTATCATTTCTACGTACGTTTCCGGGAATGGAACAATATCTGTCCCATATGGATTCTCCGCGTCCATCTTCCCTCACCGCACCTTCTATCTGATAGGAAGCTGTCGCTGTACCCCAGACAAAATCTTTGGGAAAAGTCCTTTTTTCCATCCGTTCACCTCTCAGTTTTTCTTATCTTCATCACTTTCCAGAAGTTCGACCACCATTTTCAGGCTGTCTGTTGCATCGAGAAAAGCATAACGCCCGTTTCCGCGTCTGTATTCTCCCTTCTGAAGCAGTTTCATTCCCCAGCTCTCACAATTTTCAATGTTCATCTTCATTCCATTTACCTGAAAGGCCAAATGATGAATTCCTTCTCCATGTTCTTCCAGATATTCCCGCCATGCGCTTGGCGCCTCATTCGGCTGGATCAATTCCATCTGAAGATCTCCAAAATAGAAAAATGTCATCAGGCACTGTGCTTCCGGTGCCGGTTCTCCGCGATATTCTGTCTGTGTTACAGCATATTCTCCGCTGTTTACTGTCGGCGGTAGCGGCACGTCGAAAAAGCGTGCAAATTCCTCTTTTGTTTTTTCAATATCCTTAACAAGAAAACCTATCTGAACCAAATGTGTATCTTTTAATGGGCAACTCATCGTTCTTTCTACCTCCACCTGTTTATTTATTCATTTTACGTTCTTCCATTTTATCGATTGCTTCCATTAAGCCTCTTAAATATCCGGTATCCGCATAACGTACACGGTGTCCCCAGGTCGTATCTCCTTCAATTGCAGGTACATGGTCACTGACAATAAAACCGTCAAATCCGGAGTGTTTCAGTGCATACATAACTTCGAACGGGTCAAAATTTCCTTCCCCAAGAAAACATTCATGGAATTTTGGCACAGTTCCCTGTACATCACGCATATGTGCATAGATCAGACGTTTACGCGGGCCAAAGTAATCAATTGCGTCAAAAATATTCTTTGCGCCTCCCGGCATCTGGGAGAATGTTCCAATGCAGAGCAGAAGACCCCAATTGGGACTGTTTACAATTTTTTCCGCACGTTTGTAGCTGTCCACACTAATGAACAGACGGGCAATTCCGGAAAGACTCTCAATGGGCGGATCATCCGGATGCAGTGCCATTGTTACGCCGTATTCTTCTGCTACCGGAATGACACGTTTCATAAAATATTCAAAATTCTCCCACAAAATCTCCACATCCGGAATTTTCACGTCTCTTCTCTGGCCAAAATCAGCCATATCATCGATTCCTTTTTTCTGTTCTTCCAGATCAAATGCCTGTACTTTGGCACCGTATCTGCCAAGCGGAGCATAATTCTGCGTTCTCCAGACAAATGACGGAGAAAAATGGTACCCCAGGATCGGGATTCCCACCCTTCCTAAGTTTCGAATGGATTCACATACATTTTCAATCTGCTCGTCACGTCCCGGTAAGCCCAGCATCGCTTTGTCATAAAACGAAATCGGAAGGTTTTCCATTGCCTCCACTGTCACGCCGTATTCATCGCAGCGTCCTTTAAACTCTGCCAGATCTTCATATTTCCAGTATTTCTCAGCCGGAAGATCATACGGCAGATTAAACTGCACACTGTTGATTCCAAGCTGTCTGGCATTCATCATTGTCTCCCTGTCTACTGTCTTTATCTGCCCGTAAGCAAGTCGCATCATTGTCTATTCCCCCTTAACTCCACAGACGGTCCAATGAGGTTTCCTCATTCCACTCATCTGTCGATATCCAAACATTTTTGTCTTTAATCGGACCATGTTCACGAATCAGATCTTCATTCAGATCCTCGATTCCAAGTCCCGGTGCATCTGTTACACGCGCAAATCCATGTTCCACCATTGGTTTTACCGGACCGATGATCAGATCCTCCCACCATGGGGAATCAAAAGAGTCATGCTCCAGTGCAAAGAAATTCTCACTGGCCGTTGCCATATGCGCTGCTGCAAGACTTGCAATAGGGCTTTCACACATATGTACTGCCATGGAAGCACCATATTTCGCAGCAAGATCTCCCAGTTTCTTTGTCTCAAGGATCCCGCCTGATGTCAGGATGTCAGGATGTACCAGATCCAGCGCGCCCTCAGCCAGCAGCGGCTCAAAAGTTTCCGCAAGATACATGTCTTCGCCCGTTGCAATAGGCGCTGTCGTGAAGCTCTTTAGTTCCTTATACTGATCTGTCAGATACCAGGGGAGCATATCCTCCAGCCATGCCAGATTAAAGCGTTCCAGTCTTCTCGCTATCTTGATCATATCAGGCAGCGGGAAATGTCCGAAATGATCGATTGCAAGGGGTACTTTGTATCCGATCACTCCTCTGATCTGTGCAATATAATCCTCCAGGGCATCCAGTCCCTGTTCTGTGACATGCATATTAGTAAATGGATGCGGAATACGATTATAATCATATAATTCTGCGTTAGCAGCAGAAACTTCTGCACGAGTACCGGTTTTCGCCACTTTTTTTACTTTGGCTTCTGCAGCTCTTAAATTATCCACAAAATCCAGAGGGCCACAGTAATTCCCTTCCTGGGCCATCAGAAGCTCCACGCTCAAAATCTTCAGCACCGTATATCCGTCATCCATAAACCCCTTTAATACCCGGCCCACTTCTTTCGGATCCATCAGTACACCCGTAGCTCGCCCGTCTTCAATATGTGTATCTGCATAAAGACGCACATTGTCGCGGAAACGCCCGCCGATCATCTGGTATACCGGAACACCGTAAGCCTTCCCTGCAAGATCCCACAGAGCCAGTTCTACTGCACACACGCCGCCGGCCTGCCTGCTCTGTCCGCCGAACTGTTTGATTTTTCTGAACAAACGATCTACCTCACAGGGATTTTCCCCGATCAAACGGCTCTTCAGCATTTTTAAATAGGTAGGGCTTGCTCCGTCCCTCATCTCACCAAATCCGCAGATTCCCTGATTGGTTTCTAATTTCAGCAGATAGCATCCCCATGGCGGCAGATCCACTTTGCAGATTTTCATGTCCGTTATCCGAAGTTGGGACGGATTGGAATATGTATTTACTTTATCTAATATCTGTTCATAATTCTCATTTTTCATAGCATTCCTCCGCTGCATATCATTGGCTGTTTCAACCCTTGACCGCTCCATCAGACAGCCCTTTTACAAAGTAACGGTTACATAACAGGAAGATACAAAGTACCGGCAATGCAACAACCGCTGCTGCAGCCATCGTGGTACCCCAGTCTACTGAGAATTCACCGGAGAACATGCTGATTGCAATCGGAAGTGTTCTCTTGTCAGCAGAAGTAGTGAAGTTCAAAGCAAACAGGAATTCTTCCCATGCATTGATAAAGGTATAAATTGCAACGGAAATCAATCCCGGTTTTGCTACCGGAAGAACCACCCTGAACAGTGCTCCGATTCCGGTACAGCCGTCAATCTTAGCCGCTTCTTCCAGTTCCTTCGGCACACCCTCAAAGAAGGAACTCAGCATAATAACCCCCATGGGAATTGTCAGTGCCATATCTGCTGTGATCAGCGATATCCGCGTATCAAGAAGCCCCATCTTTGTAAACAGGGAATACAGCGGGATGATAATAACAATGCCGGGAATCATCTGGCCGAACAGAAGCCCGACCTTCATAATACCATGTCCTTTAAAGCGGAATCTTGCAAACCCATAACCTGCCAGTATAGAAAGAAGAAGCGTAAGGCCCACTACACAAACTGTAATGATCACACTGTTGGCAAAAGCCTTCAGCATCTTGGAATTCTGCATAACTGCCACGTAGTTCGCAAACGTAGGTTCATCCGGTATGATTTCAATAGGAATATCATAAAGCTCCGTTACATTTTTAATCGAAGTAGAAAGCATCCAAATAGCAGGAAGAATTGCTATTCCAATCACAGCAAATAGAATCACATATGTCATAATATGCCAAACGCGGCTTTGAGTTTTCTTATCCATTATGCACCCTCCTTTTCATTCGTCAGGCGAATATATACAAAGCTGATCACCATGGATATCAGGAACAGAATTGTGCTGGCTGCTGATGCAAAACCAAAATCATAGTCCGTAAATGCCTTCTTGTAGATGTACATTGCCATAACTTCTGTAGAATGGGCCGGACCGCCTTCTGTCAGGTTGTATACAAAAGTAAAAGCATTCAAGGTCCACACGATCATAAGAAGAAGTACGGAATAACACTGGGGAGCAATGGCCGGCCATGTTACATTGCGGAAAATACCGATTTGGTTTGCCCCGTCAATGACGGCTGCTTCTTTCAGATCCTTTGAAACACCCTGCAGTGCTGCCTCGATCATCAGCATTACATATGGGAACATTTTCCAGACATTAACTACGATAATTGCCGCCATAGCTGTCTGCGTTGACGAAAGCCATGTACGGTTCGCATCAATCAGGCCTATGGATTTCAGAACAAAGTTGATAAGACCGTAATCTGCGTTATACATCCATTTCCAAACTGCAGATCCAATAATACTTGGCAGTACCCACGGAATCATCAGGAAGATACGAATCACTGTTTTTCCTTTTACAAAATCCTGATGCAGCATAAGGGCCATGGCAAATCCAAGCGTAAACTGAAAAAACACGCTTCCGAATGTCCAAACAAGCGTATTTCCAATAGAGCCAATAAATACTTTATCTTTAAAAAGCTTCAGATACTGGCCTATTCCGCAAAACTCCGGTGCTTTCATAAAAATCGTATTCTTGAAAAAACCGATTACCAGAGTATAAATCAGCGGGTATAACATAACAACCGCTACAACTATAAGGGCCGGCAATATATAAAATATTCCGGACCGTTTTATCTTTTTCATCATATGACTTCTCACTTTCTTCCGGTATGGCAACCCGCCGGACTGTCATCATGTATACTCAGTCAAAAAAAGGCGGCCACGGCTCAGCCGTGGCCGCATCAGACTAATGCTTAAACTGTTGGATCAGCCGTCTTATTATTCTGTAAGCAATGCAGTCACATCATCATTCATCGTCTGTACTGCTTCTTCTACTGTTACACTATCAGAAAGCATCAGGGACAGATCATCAAAAATTGTCTGACGGATGTTTACAATGCATCCAACGCTCGGAAGTGCTTTTGCATATGCAAGGGCATCTGCATTCGGCTGTACGATTGCATCATCAATGTCATCAAATACAACAGCCGGTTCGCCGGTACCTGTAAAGGTATTTGTATACTGCTTTGCGATTTCCGGACTGGTCAGCCATTTCACAAATTCCCATGCAGCCTCTTTGTTCTCAGAGCATTCGGAAACTGCTACGGACCATCCGCCAAGAATGGAAGAACGCTCTGCATCGTTTGCCGTCGGAACCATTGCGCATGCAAAGTTCAGATCCGGATTAGCCTTCACGATTTCCGGAGCATCATAGATACCGGACATGTACATAGCAACTTTTCCGTTTGCAAACAGGGTTCTATTTGCAATATTGTCGTTCTCCAGCATACTTGCAGGTGCATAAGCTGCAAGATCTTTGTAAAGCTGTGCAGTCTGCAAAGCAGCATCGCTGCCAAGTGCTGACTCAGTGTTGTCCTCATTCAGAATGGAACCGCCGGAACTGCGGAGCATAGTAATATACTGGAAGGAGAAATTACCATAGTTAGCACCGCATAAGCCGTATCCTGCCACATCATCTTTAGTGCAGGCTGCTGCAATTTCTTTAACCTCATCCCATGTTTTCGGCGGCTCTGTATAGCCGGCTTCTGCAAGCAGATCTACATTATAATACAATGCATATGTCTCACTTCTGAACGGAAGCGCATACAGTTCGCCGTCAATTGTAGAAGCATTGATAGCACCCTGTACATACTGACCCAAGTCAACGCCGTCTTTCTCTACAAACTCATTCAGGGATGCCAGATATCCGGCATTTCCAAATGTAGTGGTCCAATCAAGCGCACAAGCAACAACGTCAGGAGCAGTACCATTTGACAATGCAAGTGTATATTTATCACTCATGCCGTTATCAACTAAAAACTCAGGCTCAAGTTTAATGTCCGGATGTTCTTCTTCCCACAGAGCCTTGATATTTTCAAAAGCTGCCTCATCCCAGTTTCCATCCCAAAATGATATAGTAACGTTTTCATCGGCTGCTACCGGAATAGCAGAGAGGGAAGCTGTTGCTATCATTGTAGCTGCAAGTGCAAAGCTTAAAGACTTTTTCATTAGTTTTCTCTCCTTTTCATATCATATTTTCGTTTTCGCCAACAGTCTTCTGATAAGTCGCGCGCCCTTATCATTTCTTTCTTCCGTTCTGTTTGGTTGTGTTTACTATACCACTAATAAAACGTTATTTCAAGTATTTTATTATTTTTGTTTATTATATCAAATTTTATCTCAATATTTTTGTTCATATATTACTATTTTTTCCATTTTATGTAAATAAAACGTTTTCTCATTTTTAGAAAACATCTTGCATATTTCCCTTTTGTATGATAGAATAAGCATTATGAAAATGCATTTTCAAGGATGGTATATAGAATGTTGACAATTAAAGATGTAGCCAAACACGCCGGAGTTTCTGTTTCTACTGTATCGCGGGTTATTAATAACGTTGAAAACGTTTCCCCGGAGATTCAGCAGAAGGTACAGTTTTCGATCAAGGAATTGGGATATATTCCTAATAATGCGGCTCGGTCTCTTGTTCAGCGTCAGACAAATGCGATCACCGTACTTCTTCGCAACCTTCATTCTTCGTATTTTTCTGAACTAATACGCGGCATGGAAGAAGCTGCTTTTTCTTCCGGCCGTAATGTATTGTTTTACAGCCTGGGAAAAGACCCTGCATATCGTGATCAATCAATCCAGTTCCTCACCAACGGCGTATCCGATGCCATTATTCTTTATGGCCCGCTTTATACAGATCAGCCTGTTATAGAGCATTTGTATTCCATAAACTTTCCCTTTTTGCTGATTGAAAATAACTTTCAATCTCCTAAGACAAATCAATTTCTTGTCAAAAACTATGAGGGAGCATATAGCGCCATAGAATATCTTTTTTCTAAAAAGCATCGCCGTATTGCCTACTTTATGGGCAATCCTAATAAAAAAGTCTATTTGGACAGATTTAACGGCTATACAACCGCTATGGCCGACATTGGTCTGGTAATACATGATGGCTATTTGTCTACAATCTATGACTCCAAACAGGCTTATGAAGCCGCGCAGAAAATAATGAGACAGCCAAAAGAAACCCGTCCTACTGCCATTTTCTGCTGCAATGACCAGGTTGCTGCCTATGCAATCATGGGCATTACTGATATGGGCTATCAGGTTCCCAAAGACATTTCCGTTTTGGGATTTGATAACCAGAAGCTTCCGCTGGACAATTACACCGGACCCCGGATCACCTGCGTAAGGCAGCCTCTCTACGAAATGGGTAGGGACAGCATTTTTGCTATCAATGATATTTTGGACGGTGTTGCCAAGCTTCCGCTTGTAAGGTCTTATGATACCAATCTTGCTGAATACGGCACTGTATGTGAACCGGAAGAATAAGCTTACGCACGCAAAAGCCGTATATGATAACACAACCAATCAATAAGGAGTGATACTTATGGGAAATATTGAAAATAGACTTAAACAGCTCGGAATTACGCTGCCTAAAAAAGACCGCAAAGGAAAAGGCGCTGTTCCTGCCAAAGAAGCCGGCGGACTTTTATATGTTTCTGCGCAGCTTCCTACGGATGAAAACGGCACCCCCCTCTTTACAGGTCGCGTAGGAACCGAAGTTTCTTTAGAAGATGCATATGCTGCTGCACGTCAGTGTGGTCTCAACGCTCTCCGCTGCATAGCTGATTATACAGGAGATCTTGACCATGTGGAAAGTGTCGTCAAGGTTCTCGGACTTGTAAACAGCGGCGGTGATTTTTCCAGCCAGCCTGCTGTCATTAATGGTTTTTCTGATTTGATGCTTGAAGTATTCGGTGAACGCGGAATGCATGCCCGTTCTGCCATGGGTGCATACAATTTGCCGCAAAACGTTCCTGTTTCAGTAGAATGTATTGTAAAGCTGCGCTAAGGGAGGAATTTTTATGGAAAATATCAATCACTTCCCGGCCATAGACGGCGTAGAACCGACCATTCATTATGCAAAGAGAAAACCAATCGTTGTTCTCAAACAGGTCGGCAATCTGTTATACACCTCCGGCCATGGGCCGGAAGATCAAATCACCGGCAAACCTATCTATGCCGGACGGATCGGCTCTGATCTGACTCCTGAGGAAGGCTATGCTGCTGCCCGGGAATGCGGTATTATCTTAATCGGTGCGCTGAAAGATTATCTTGGAAGCCTTGACCGGGTAAAAAATATTGTAAAAGCAACTGCTCTTGTGAATGTAGACGGCGACTTCTGCGACATCAACGGAGTTATGGATGGCTTTTCTGATCTAATGGTAGAAGTTTTTGCCGAACGCGGCTATCATGCACGTACGGTAATGGGTACGCACAACATGCCCAATGGAAATATTCCGGTGGAAATCGAGATGATTGTAGAAATTTAATGATATATGAAAAGGCTTTCCCTCTGTGATCAATCTCACAGTCAGGAAAGCCTTTTTCCATCAATTCCTTAACTCTTTTATCAGAAAACACGGTTTCCATGATGATCACAGATCATCAATTGGATTTCACCTTATTCCACAGTTCTCCATACACCGCATCCGCTTCCGGCCCAAGATAGCGGAAGGTTTCCATTTCCGGAAGCTTGCTGAGATCTGGGAAGGCTACTTCACTGTTTCGGATGGTTTCATCCTCAATCATTTCCTGTGCTGCCACATTCGGAGTAGAATAGGTAATGTACTCAAAATTCATCAGCGCGATGTCCGGCCTGCAGAGGAAATTCAGGAATTTTTCGGCATTTTCTTTGTGTTCCGCATTCTTCGGGATGACCCAGGAATCAATCCAGATATTGGTACCCTCTTTTGGAATCACGTATTCCAGATCCGGATTCTCCCACTGAGTATAGATTGCTTCACCGGAATAAATCACACCGATCGCTGCTTCATTTCCGATCATTTTATCACGAACCTGGTCAATGACATACGCCTGCACCAGAGGCTTCTGCTCAACCAGAAGCTCCATGGCCTCGTTCAGTTCATCAAGATCCGTAGAATTCAGCGAATAACCCAGATACCGCAAAGCTACGGCAAATGCATCTCTGACAGAATCCTGCATCAGAATGCTGTCCTTATACTTTTCATCCCAGAGGATTCCCCAGCTGTCAACAGGTTCATCCACCATAGTCTTATTATAAAGGATACCTACCGTTCCCCAGCAATAAGGAATGGAATACTTGTTTTCCGGGTCAAACTGCCTGGACTGCTCCATGTATTCCTTGCCGATATACTTCACATTCGGGATATTGTCAAAATTGATCTCCGCAAGAAGGTCATTTTCCAGCATTCTCTGAATCATATAATCGCTTGGGCAGACCACATCATAGGCGATGGCACCGGAACTCACCTTGGGATACAGGATCTCATTGGTTTCAAACTCTTCATAAACCACATCAATCCCTGTTTCCTCCTCAAACAGGGTAATCACCTCCGGGTCAATATATTCTCCCCAGTTATAAACAATCACTTTTTCCTCATTCATCATCTGATTTTTGGTAGCATAGTAAACACCGCCGCCAATCACCACCAGACAAAGCATTGCAGGAATTACCCGTCTGACAATCAATTTTTTCATCTTAGACGGACGTTTCACTTTCTTTTTGGCCGTTTTACCGTCGTCCTGTGCGTCAGGCGAATAGTTGATCAGAAGGAGAAGGACCAGAACCGACACAAACATAATCGTGGAAAGTGCATAGATCTCCGGTTTGATGCCCTTGCGGACCTCCGTATAAATCTTGGTGGACAGGGTATCAATTCCCGGTCCCTTGGTAAAATGGGTGATCACGAAATCGTCCAATGACATAGTAAATGCCAGCATAAAACCGGAAAGTACCCCAGGCATGATATCCGGAAATACTACCTTAAAAAACGCCTGCAGGGGAGATGCCCCAAGATCCATGGCAGCCTCATAGGTATGTTTACTGGTCTGTTTCAGCTTAGGCGTTACGCTTAAAATGACATAGGGTATATTAAACGTAATATGGGCAATCAAAATCGTGCCGAACCCCAGTGTAATACGAAGAGCGATAAACAGCAGCATCAGGGAAATACCCATCACGATCTCCGCATTCATCATAGGGATATTGGTAAGTCCCATATAAATGGTACGCCACTTCTGCTTCATTCCCTGAATGGCAATGGCTGCCGCCGTGCCGATCACCGTGGCAATTCCGGCAGCAAGAATGGAAATAATCAGTGTCGTATATAATGCGCTCATAATCTGTTCATTCTGAAAAAGCTGCCTGTACCATTTCAGCGTAAAGCCGCCCCACTTGGCCCTTGTTTTGGAGTTATTAAAGGACAGTACGATCAGGGTGACGATCGGCGCATAAAGGAGGATAAAGATCAATGCAAGGTATATTTTATGTAACGATTTCCTGATCATAATACCGAGCCCTCCCCATCATTCTCATCATACTTGGCAACCAGGGCCATGCTGGCGATAATAAATACCATCAGCACCAGGGAAAGGCTGCTTCCCACATGCCAGTTGCTGTTCTGTTTAAAGGACTGTTCAATCACATTTCCGATAAGCAGTATCTTGCCACCTCCAAGAAGGTCAGAAATTACGAAAGTTGTCAGTGCCGGTACGAACACCATGGTAATTCCGCTGATCACTCCCGGAATGCTTAACGGAAGGGTGATCTTCAAAAAAGTCTGTACCGGATTTGCCCCCAGATCCCGGGCGGCATTCACGACATCTTTGTCGATCTTGATCAATACATTGTAAATCGGCAGTACCATAAAGGGCAGGAAATTGTACACCATGCCGAGAATGATGGCATAAGGCGTATTAATGATCTCCAGCGCCGGAAGGTGCAGAAAACTCAAAACACTGTTGATCACACCGGTCTTTTCCAGAAGTGTCTGCCATGCCATTGTACGCAGCAAAAAGTTCATCCACATCGGAAGGATAAAGATCAGCACGATAAAACTGGACTGGTTCATATTTTTGCTGCTCAGAATCATGGCCAGCGGGTACGCCAGGATCAGGCATACCACTGTACTGAAAAAGGACAGCAGCAGGGAAATACCAAGCGCCTTTAAGTTTTCCGGTGTAACGATCTCTGCCAGATTCGCAAAGGTAAACGCGCCCTCATCATTGGTAAATGCATAGTAAATAATCACCAGAAGGGGAATCACCACAAAGGAGACTGACCAGAACAGATATGGGCCGGCCAGGTAACGTTTATTCTTCAATATTTACCGCCTCCTCATCTTCCGATTCCGGTTTATTCATGATCTGGATGTCATACGGGTCTACATGAATGCTGACTTCCGTTCCCACAGGAAACATATCCGTGCTGTGAACCAGCCATTCGTAATTGTTTGCCATGACTTCCATTTCGTAATGCACACCCTTGAAAATCAGGTGCGTCACAATACCATCAATGCTGCCCTGTCCGGGCTTTAAGAGGTCGATATCTTCGGGACGAATCACCACGTCTACCGGCTTGTTTCTGCCAAATCCCTCATCCACACAGGGGAAAGGCACGCCCAGGATCTTCACCAGCCTGTCCTCCAGCATAAGTCCCGGGAGGATATTGCTCTCCCCGATAAAATCGGCAACAAAAGCGTTTTCGGGCTCATTGTAAATCTTTTCCGGAGTGCCGATCTGCTGGATATAGCCCTGATTCATGACCACGATCGTATCTGACATGGTAAGGGCTTCTTCCTGGTCATGGGTGACATAGATAAAAGTAATCCCCAGCTCATTTTTCAGGCGGATCAGCTCGTACTGCATATCCTGACGCATTTTCAGATCCAGAGCGCCAAGCGGCTCATCCAGCAAAAGAACCTTCGGTTCATTGACGATCGCACGGGCAATGGCGATTCGCTGCTGCTGGCCGCCGCTTAACGATTCCGGCATACGATTCTCAAAGCCATCCAGGTTTACCAGCTTGAGGGCATACTTAATCTTGTCATAAATGTACTGTTTGCTCTTGTTTTTAATCTTTAGTCCAAATGCAATATTTTCTGCAATGGTCATGTGGGTAAAAAGAGCATATTTCTGAAAAACGGTGTTCAACTGGCGCTTATTAGGCGGAAGATTGGTAATGTCTTTTCCTTCAAAAATTACATGTCCGGAATCCGGATTCTCAAAACCTCCCAGGATGCGCAGTGTAGTGGTCTTGCCGCAGCCGCTCGGGCCCAGCAGGGTCAGGAACTCGTTCTCGCGAATGTAGAGATTCAGGTCGTCGAGAACGGTCTGTGTTCCGTAGGACTTGGTAATGTTGACAAAATCGATCAACTTATTACTCATAGTTCATTCCTCCAGTCGTATTTAATTTTTTCAGAAATAGCCAATCTCAGACCGCATGATAGACTTGTGGTTTTTCTTTGGTCCTCAAAAAAGTGCTATAAAACATAGTATATAATTTTTAGACAGGAAAGTCTATCTTTTTCTTTGCCGGAGCGTAAAAAAACAGGGAATCCCCTGTCGTAGAGAGTGATCCCCTGTCATGCTTCTTAATCAAACGGTCTCTTTATTCTCGTTTGCCTCTTCTGTTTTCTCTGTCTCTTTCGTTTCTTCTCTGTATTCCGTTCTTCCATACCGCAGGGCAAGCGCTGCCATCTCTTTGCGCATCTTTTTGGTAAACTGGCCCTTTTTCAGTCTCCACTTCCAGTTCTTTCCAAGGGTGGAGGGCTGGTTGATCCGTGCGGTATTATCCAGCCCCAGATAATCCTGCATAGGAATAATACAGAGATTCGCCACGCTTCTCATCACAAGGCAGATCAGATCTTTATAAATCTCCTCATCGGAATCATGGAAATTATTCAGGTATTCGCGCACAAGCTTCCGCTCCGGAGCCGTAATATTCCCGAACCAGGACACCAGTGTTTCGTTATCATGGGTTCCCGTATAAACCACACAGTTGCGCGGATAATTATGAGGAAGATAATCGCTTGCATTTCCCGTATCCCTCTCGTCAAATGCAAATTCAATAACCTTCATATTCGGATATCCGCTCTCATCCACAAGACGCTTCACGGAATCCGTCATATAACCAAGGTCTTCCGCAATAATGTCCTTTTGCCCCAGACGACCGGAAATGGTACGGAACAGATCCATGCCCGGGCCTTTTTCCCACCAGCCGTTTTCTGCTGTCTCATCCCCGAAAGGAATGGCATAGTATTCATCAAATCCACGGAAATGGTCAATTCTGACCACATCATACATTTGAAAGCAATGGGCAATTCTCTTCACCCACCAGTCAAACCCGGACTGTCTGTGCACTTCCCAGTTGTACAGCGGATTTCCCCAAAGCTGGCCTGTAGCGGAAAATCCATCGGGCGGACAGCCTGCCACCTGTGTGGGCTGGTTATTCTCATCCAGCTTAAAAAGCCACGGACTTGCCCAGGTATCCGCGCTGTCCATTGCCACATAGATCGGGATATCTCCGATAATGCGGATGCCCTTTTCGTTGGCATAGGCTTTCAGCTTTGCCCACTGTTCATAGAATTTAAACTGTACATATTCGTAAAACTCAATATCAAAATACAGCTCCTCACGATAATAATCCAGGGCATTCTGCCAGCGCAGACGGATATCTTCCGCCCATTCGCTCCACGCAGCACCGCCGAAACGTGCTTTTACTGCCATAAAAAGTGCATAATCCCCAAGCCAGTACCCCTGCTCCTCCCGGAATTTCCGAAATTCCGGATTCTCTGCAATATTGCTTCGCTCATAAGCCTTGCGCAGAAGCATAAACCTGCTCTCATAAATCTTAGCATAATCTACGCTGGACGGGTCTTTGCCGAAATCTGCCTTATCACATTCCCTCTTAGTCAGAACCCCTTCCTCGATCAGATCTTCCAGACTGATAAAATAAGGATTTCCTGCAAAAGTAGAGAAAGACTGGTACGGCGAATCGCCATAGCTGGTAGGCCCCAGCGGAAGAATCTGCCAATAGCTCTGCCCTGCCTCTTTCAGCATATCAACAAATTCATAAGCGCTTTTTGAAAAACATCCGATTCCATATTTTGACGGCAGGCTGCTCACCGGAAGCAGCACACCGCATTTTCTCTGGTCTGCCATTTTTATTCTCCTTCCCTGAGTATCTCAAATCATATAGTGTTATAGTGTCATACGCATCCCGGCAATGTCAATATTAAAAAATGAAGAATTGTATTCATTTTCCGATATCATCATTACCCTGTCTTCGGACTGACACTCCGGCAGGAACTTCACTGCCTTTGTACCGGCACATTTTCTTATTTCTCCAGCGCCTTCTGTGCATACTCCACAGTTACCAGCTCTTCATAGGCAGTACGTTCTTTTAATTCATCCGCACTCTCCAGAATATCCTGCAGCAGTTCAAAGCTGTCTTTTTCAAAAATCAGGTTTTCTTTCCAGGTATCCTGATCATAATAGCGCTTTACGATCGTAGTGATCGTTTCAAGATCCGTCTCAGGGAACTGGGGTTCAATCACTTCCGCTATCTCTTCCGGCGTATGGGTCTGCACATATTCCATCCCTTTCTGCAGGGCATTGGTAAATTTCTGAATCACATCCGGATGTTCTTCCATATAACTGGTTTTTGCACTATAGGAAGTGTAAGGCACATATCCGGAGTCCACGCCCAGAGAGGCAACCACATAGCCGGCGCCTTCTTTCTCCAAAGCCGTCGCAGAAGGCTCAAATTCGACACTGAAGTCTCCAAGACCTCCCGAAAATGCAGCCGCAGTGGAACCAAAGTCAATACTCTGGTCGATTTCCAGATCCTTTTGCGGATCAATGCCGTTTTCCTTCAGAATATACTCAAATACCATTTCCGGCATGCCGCCTTTTCGTCCGCCAAGAATCTTTTTCCCTTTCAGGTCTTCCCAGGTGAAGCCCGGCATTTCCTCTCTGGCTACCAGGAAGTTTCCTGCCCTCTGGGTGAGCTGGGCAAAGTTGACTACCGCATCATTCGCCCCTTCCTGATAAGCATAGATAGACGCTTCCGCTCCCATAAAACCGATTTCTGCCTCACCGGAAATCACGGCAGTCATTACCTTATCTGCACCAAAACCGGTCACGATTTCCAGATCCAGTCCTTCCTCCGCAAAATATCCTTCTTCATAAGCCACATACTGCGGAGCGTAAAAAATTGAGTGCGCAACCTCATTTAAAGTCACCTTTGTCAGTTCCTCTTTTTCTTCTGCAAATACGGCTCCCGGCAGAACCGTTGCTGTCAGAATAGCGGCTGCCGCTGCTGCAATCCATTTCTTTTTCATAAATAACCTCCTGAATTTCATAAACAGATTACCGGACGGATTTTCAGTGACATATCTTCGAAAACTCCCTCCGTTCATTCTATCTTATGGACGGCAGCAAAAAATGTGACTCTCCTGAAAACGTCAGGCAATAAATCATTTGCAACCACAGGATTTATGCTATATAATTGATACCACATATCACTCAAGGAGGAACGATGATGCTTACCTGCGATTATACAGTCCTTTCCATAGACGGAGATTATGCTCATCTGCAGCGTACAGACCAGCCGGATGAGGAGCCCAAACTGACAGCCCGCGCACTTCTGCCGGAAGATATTTATGAAGGCTGCCTGCTTCATTATGAGTGGATGCAGTACTCCATGATCAAATAAAACCGCTGTCTCAAAAAACATCACGTAAGACTTACCGAACAGATAGAAAAGAGGAAAACCTATGCGTCTGAACCCCTTCTGCATGTGCTGTGCAGTCAATAAACAGGAAAAAAAGATCCGTCAATTTCAGGATATGGATAAAAAAACCGAATATATGAAACGGGTCATGGCCCTTTTGGCCAACGCCGGCCCTAAGGATTGTGCCCCGAGTCTTTCCATTGATATCAAAAACCTCTATACGGAATTCTGGGGCGAAAAGGCGGAAGATTATACGGAAATCAAACATGATTTTAATTGCCTGATGCTCTCCCTTGAGGAAAGTCTGGAAAAAAAGATCCGCCAGTCTGCAGACCCATTGGAAGCAGCTCTTCTCTATGCACGCATCGGCAATTATATCGACTTTGCAGCCATGGCGGAGGTAGACAGGGACACCGTAATTTCCCTCATAGAAGCCGAAAATAAGGAGCCACTGGATCCGCAGGAATATGCCTGCTTCCGGCAGGATCTGCAGCACGCAGCTTCTCTTGTCTACCTTACCGACAACTGCGGTGAGATCGTCATGGACAAGCTTGTGATCCGTATTTTGAGGGAACAATACCCAAATCTTGCTATCACGGTTGTAGTCAGAGGACTCCCCGTTGTCAATGACGCCACCATGGAAGATGCTGAGGAAACAGGCCTGACCTCTCTCGTCAGGGTAATCGGAAACGGAGACGGCGTAGGCGGCACCTGGCTTCCGGGTATCAACCAGGAAACAAAGGATCTTCTTGACAGCGCAGACCTGATTCTTGCCAAAGGCCAGGGGAATTTTGAGACTCTCAATGACTGCGGCCTGAACATTTATTATCTGTTCCTTTGCAAATGCGAATGGTTCCAGAAGCTCTTCCATGCCGAACCTCTCCGGGGAATGTTCGTCAATGAACGCAGAGTTTCCCCAGACCGCTGAGGTATAAAGTCAAATTGTTATAACCATTCACCCCCTTTTTGACAGATTGACGAAGCCCTTTTTCCTTTTCGTCAATCTGTCAAGAAACTCAAAAAAACTTTGTACGATTCTTCTCTAGCCCTTTTCTCTTGTTTTCGATATACTGTGAACAGTTAAAAAAACGCACAAAACTACAAAATATAATCACTTAGTGGAGGAAAAATCATGGCAAGCTTATCATTACAGCACATTTGCAAGAAATACCCGAATGGTTTCGAAGCAGTTAAAGACTTCAACCTGGAAATCGCTGACAAAGAATTCATCATCTTCGTAGGACCATCCGGATGTGGTAAATCTACAACTCTTCGTATGGTAGCCGGACTGGAAGAAATCTCCAGCGGTACCTTAAAAATCGGTGACAAGGTTATGAACGATGTAGAGCCGAAAGACCGTGATATCGCAATGGTATTCCAGAACTACGCTCTGTATCCTCACATGACTGTTTATGATAACATGGCATTCGGTCTGAAACTTCGTAAAGTTCCGAAGGACGAAATCGACAAAGCAGTTCGTGAAGCAGCAAGAATCCTTGACCTTGACAAACTTCTTGATCGTAAACCGAAGGCTCTTTCCGGTGGTCAGAGACAGCGTGTTGCTATGGGACGTGCTATCGTTCGTAATCCTAAGGTATTCCTTATGGATGAGCCTCTTTCCAACCTGGATGCTAAACTTCGTGTACAGATGCGTATCGAGATCTCCAAGATCCATCAGAGACTGGGCGCTACTATCATCTACGTAACACATGACCAGACAGAGGCTATGACCCTTGGTACCAGAATCGTAGTTATGAAAGACGGTATCGTTCAGCAGGTAGATACACCTCAGAACCTGTACCAGAAACCAGGCAACCTGTTCGTAGCCGGATTCATGGGATCCCCGCAGATGAACTTCCTGGATGCACAGATCGTAGAAAAAGGCGGCAACGTTGTAGCAAGAATCGGTTCTGACGAAGTTGTTGTTCCTGCTGCTAAAGCAAAAGCCCTCAAGAACGGCGGCTATGTAGGCAAGACTGTTGTTATGGGTATCCGTCCTGAAGATGTTGCAGATACTCCAAACGGCGCTATGTCCTCTGTTGTTAAAGTTTACGAGCTTCTTGGTGCAGAAGTATTCCTGTACTTCGATGTAAACGGAACTCAGATCACTGCTCGTGTTGACCCACGTACAAACGCTAAGACCGGCGATGCTATCAAATTCGACTTTGATATGGAAAAATCTCACTTCTTCGACAAAGAAACAGAGCTGGTTATCACCAACTAATCTATTCCGAATTTATTCAGCCCCGGGGACGTTTCCCCGGGGCTTTTTTCTAAACAGCTTTTATAAAACAGCAACGCATTGTCAAACCAGAAAGGAGTACAACATGGCCATACAGCAAATACTGAATAAATGCCTCACCGACTGGAAAAACATCAGCCATCTTGATTTCTGCATGGTAGGCGCCAATGATGACATCTACATCACCACCTGTGACAAAAGGCTTCCATCTGCCGATGTCCTTCAGGAATTTCGGGAAAGCACAGCCCTCTGTAAAGCCAATGCCAACCTCTGCCTGTACAAGATCCAGGACGGCAGCGATTCTCCCTATCTCCTGATCGTCTGGGGAAGCGGCGATTCTGTCGCCACCATCGGTGAGCTGGCTGTCTGCCAGATTTTAAGCCTTCTCACTGCCTATGCAGAAAAAAATGATAAAAATACCTTTATGCAGAACCTTCTTCTGGATACCTACTCCCAGGTAGATGCCTTTAACCGTGCCAAAAAGCTGCATATCGCCACTTCCGTCCGCCGTGCGGTTCTTCTTGTAGAAACAAAGCAGAGCAGCGATGAACACGCGCTTGCCACCATCCGCAATATTTTCTCCGCACGCTCCAGAGATTTCATCACTTCCATTGATGATACCGGCATTATCATTGTCAGAGAGCTTCAGTCAACCGATGACTATGAGGATCTGCGCCATCTTGCCTTTATGCTTGTAGATATGCTCAACACAGAAGCCATGACTTCTGCCTGGGTTTCCTATAGCAACATTGCGGATGATCTGAAGAACCTCAGCAACGCTTACCGCGAAGCGCGTGCAGCCCTGGAAATCGGCAAGATTTTTTATGCGGATAAAAATGTATTCGGCTATAACCGCCTTGGAATCGGGCGTCTCATTTATCAGCTTCCTGTATCTGTGTGTGAAATGTTCATGGAAGAAATTTTCCAGGAGGAATCCCTGGATTCCATAGATGAGGAAACCTTGATCACCATCCGGACATTCTTTGAAAATAACCTGAATCTCTCGGAAACCTCACGCCAGTTGTACGTCCACAGAAATACGCTGGTCTACCGCTTTGAAAAGCTTCAGAAAAAATTCGGCCTGGACATCCGTACCTTTGAAGATGCCCTGACCTTTAAGCTCACCATGATGGTTTCCGACTATATCAAATACTTCCGGCAGAAATCATAACCGATCTGCTGCCGGAATTCTTCTTTTGCATAAGAAAGCTCTGCCAACCGCAACCACGTTTCGCAGAGCTTTTTTCGTTTGCATCTGTTTTTCCCAAGGGGCTTCCTGACGGTTATCTTAACAGCATCAGGTGCTCCGGTGGCAGGTACAGATAAGGCGGCAGATTCTCCCCGGAATCTTCCTGAAAGCTGCTTTTGGGGCGCATCCACCAAAGTGCCGTCCCGTCCTCTGTACCGGAATTCCTTACCAGATACTGGTGTTCAAAAGTCGTTTCCATATATTCCGTCACTGCAAGCGGAAGGCAGTTTTCGCCTGCCCCCTGTACAGGTTTCAGCCAGTGACCCCGGATTCCCAGATAAGTATCTTCCTGCCGTACCTTTTGTATCGTCCGAAGCTTCACATCCCAATCCATGGCCCACACATGGAAATCATCCAGTCTCTCGATTCTGGAAAAATTCTTGCATCCTGTCAGCCGTGCTGCCTCCAGAAGTCCCGGTTGTTCAAAAAGCGTCCTGGTATCACCGGAGATCAAAGTCTTTCCGTTCTTTAAAAGCATCAGTTCCTTACAAAACCGGAAAGCCTCGTCCCGGCTGTGGGTCACCATCATCATGTCTCCCTGATATTCTTCCAGAAACTCCTGCATATCCCGCTGCAGTACATCCTTCAGATAGCCGTCCAGTGCCGAAAACGGTTCATCCAGCAGGATCATCTCAGGTTCCCCGATCATCATCCTAGCCAGTGCCACTCTTTGCTGCTGTCCGCCGGATAACTGGGCAGGATACCGCTTCTCAAGTCCCTCCAGACGATACCGTTTGATAAAGTTATCGATCCTGGCATTCTTGTCCCTCTTATTTCCCCGGAACCCGCAGCCAATATTGTCCCTGACTGTCATAGAAGGAAACAGCGCATAATTCTGAAAAAGATATCCTACACGGCGTTCCTGCGGCTTCAAATCAATCTTCTTTTCCGAATCAAAAACGGTTTTTCCATTGATGATGATCTTTCCTTTATCCGGAGTCTCAATCCCTGCAATGCTGCGCAGGGTCATACTCTTCCCACTTCCGGAAGCCCCCAGGATCCCCATGGTAGGAGAATTGCTTTCCATCTTCACACGTAAGGAAAACCCCCGGAAATTTTTTTCAATATCCACAAATACAGCCATCAGATCCACCTTCTCGTCTTCATTCCCTTACCGGAAACAATATTAATCAAAGCTACGATCACAAATGAGATCACCACGATCACACAGACCCAGAACGCTGCTGTTCCGTAATTTCCGGCCGCTGTCTCAGATGCAATGGCCACGGACACGGTTCTTGTTTTGCCCAGGATATTCCCTGCAAGCATAGATGTCGCTCCGTACTCTCCGATTGCCCTTGCAAATGCAAGTACCGTACCTGATGCGATTCCGGGAGCAGCCGTTGGCATAACCACCTTCCAGAAGATCTTTCTGTCGCTCATTCCAAGTGTCTGCCCTGCATAGATCAGATTCACATCCACCTGTTCAAAAGCAGCTCTGGCATTGCGGTACATCAAAGGAAAGGCTATAACTGCAGCCGCAATGACACAGCCCTTCCAGGTCTGCACAATCTTGATATCAAAGTGTTCCAAAAGGAAGGAACCAAACGGTCTTCTCAAGCTGAAGATCATCAGAAGAAGAAAACCCGCAACTGTAGGCGGAAGCACCAACGGCAGAGTCAGGATTCCATCCATCACCGCCCTGGCACCGGATTTCAGCTTCATGGCCTGTCTGGCAAAGAAAATCCCCAGAAAGAAGGCTATGACTGTCGCGGCTACACCTGTTTTTAAAGAGATCCACAAAGGACTCCAGTTAATTTCCTGCAAAAATCCACTCATATCTAACCTCACATCGGCCGGCTGTCCGAAGACAAACCGGCCGAATGAACCGCTGCTCCTGTCTATTCTGCTGCTGTATCTGCTTCTGCACTCTCATCTTCTGCTGCTTCATTCTCTGCTGTATCTTCTGCGGCATCTTCTGCAGCTTCCTCTGCTGTATACGGACTGAATCCATACTCTTCAAATACAGTCAGAGCTTCCTCAGACTGAAGATATGCCAGGAACGCTTCTGCTGCTGCAGCCTCCTCTTCAGAAGCTTCCTTATCCTCAACCATACCTACCGGATAGAGAACCGGTGTTTCCAGTGCGTCCGCAGGTGCCTCTGAAATAATCTCCACCTGATCTGCAACGGATGCAGCATCTGTTGCATACACAATGCCTACTTCATTGCTGCCTTCACTGACTGCTGCCAGAACTTCTGTCACATTTTTCCCCTCGTTGATTTCCATTGCCTCAATCTGATCTATAATTCCCATATTTGTGAAGATTTCCCGGGCATACTGGCCAACCGGAACGCTCTCTCCTGCAAGTGCAAGATTTGCTGCATCTGTAATATTATCAAAGCCGGTTACTTTTGTCTCTCCGCCGGCAGGCTTGATCAAAACGACTTTATTCTCCAGCAGATCTACGACTGTACTCTCATCTGCAAGTCCTTCTTCCACGAGAGTGTCCATCTGCTTGGTTGCTGCCGAGAAGAAAATGTCACATCTGGAGCCTTCTTCAATCTGCGTCTGAAGTGTACCGGAACTGTCTGCATTATAAAGGATCTCTACATCCGGATACTGTTCATTGAAATTCTTCTGGATTTCTTCCATTGCATTATTCAAACTGGCTGCAATAAATACATAAACTTCTCCCTTCAGCTCAGATGCCGGTTCCTCTGCTGCCTGCGCCATGCCGGCAGTCATCCCTGCAGCAAAAACGCCTGTCATCAAAATAGCAACTATTTTTTTCTTCATTTTTACTCTCCCCTTTTTGTTTGTTTTTGTTCTGTTTCATTTAGTTTTGTTGATTTTTATTTTATAGTATCATTCCATACTTGTCAATTCTTTTTCGACATGATACCATGTGAGTAACAGATTACCAATCACTACCGAAAAGAGGGGTTATTTTATGAAGCTAAGTGCACGCAACCAATTAAAGGGGAAGGTCATTAACATCAATAAGGGGGCTGTCAATTCCATTGTTTCCATTGACATTGGAGGCGGTAATATTATTGTCGCTACCATCTCCTGTGCTGCCGTGGAAGAACTTGGACTGGAAATCGGCTCTGATGCCTACGCCGTGATCAAAGCCACCAATGTAATGGTAGGAATCGATGAATAAGCTGTATACCGCCCAGGAAGTGGCTGACAAACTCAAGATAAAAAAAACAACCGTATATGAGCTCATCAAAAGAGGGGAACTGCAGTCGTCCAAGATCGGCAAACAGCTCCGCATCAGTGATGCGCAATTAGAGCAGTACCTGCACGGTTCAGATGCAGACCCGTCCGCCAGTTCCATTCTGCATCTGCCGGATACACAGCCGGAAAGCTCCGTATTAAAAAGAGATTATCTTCTCTATTCCAACGGATTAATCTTAAGCGGGCAGACCTCTGCCGCCCTTGAACTTTTATGCGGGCTTATGGCAGTGCATCCCAACGGAATGCCTGTTTTACAGTCTCATATGAATACCTACAACGGCCTTTATGCCCTTTATTTCAACAAGGCCCACATTGCTGCTGCCAGCATTTCGCCTGAAGTCCTGCCGCATCTCGTACCGGGTATGTCCCTTGCTGTCATTTATCTGTACGAATATTTCATGGGCTTTTATGTCCGGGAAGGAAACCCCAAAGAGATTCGTACATTCCATGACCTCACACGGGCTGACATTATTCTTGCCAACCGCGAAAAAGGAAGTACACGCAGAATATATCTTGACAGTCAGCTTAAGGAGAATCATATTTCTCCTCTGGATATCTCCGGGTACCGCCATGAGCTTGTATCGGATCTTTCCACTGCTGCAGCCATTATCAACGGAAAGGCGGATGCAGCCATTGGCGAGGAATACATCTCCCGCCAGTCGGACTGCCTGGATTTTCTCCCTCTGACAAAAATCCCCATGTTCCTTGCCATGGACGCGGATGCATTGGAAAAGCCAGGTTTCTCGGCTATTGTTGACATTGTACGCTCCGAGGATTTTAAATTCGGCCTGCATAGCCAGACAGGCTACGATATCAGCCGCACAGGAGAAATTCTCTATCTCTGATTTTCTTATGCTTTTTTTATATAAAAACTCCTCCGGTCAAGACACGCTCTTGGGCATATCCCTGTCCTCCGGAGGAGTTTCTTATTTATATTATGCAGATTTTCTCCTATGTACTTCTACACTTTTCATTTCATAGGAATGGGGTATTGATTATTCTTCCTTTGCCCAGGCAAATGTACACCTTACAGCCTTCTTCCAGCCTTTTAGCAGCTTCTGTCTCTTTTCTGCATCAATTGCCGGACGGAATTCCCGTTCCTTTTTCCAATTCGCCTTGACCTCTTCCGAGTCTTTCCAGAAACCGGTCGCAAGTCCGGCCAGGTATGCTGCCCCCAGAGCTGTAGTTTCAATACAGCTTGGCCGTACCACAGCCGCATCCAGAATATCTGCCTGGAACTGCATCAGAAAATTGTTGGCACTTGCCCCGCCGTCTACCCGCAGGGAATTCAGCTTCACGCCTGAGTCCTTCTCCATGGCTGTAATCACATCCTGAACCTGGTAAGCAAGCGATTCCACAGTTGCACGGATCAGGTGCGCCCTGCCCGCGCCTCTTGTAAGACCGAGGATGCCTCCTCGTGCATACTGATCCCAGTAGGGTGCTCCAAGTCCGGTAAATGCCGGAACCACATAAACACCGTTTGTATCCGGCACAGACAGGCAGTATCGCTCAGATTCTGCGGCACTTTCCAGAATCTGCACTTCATCACGCAGCCACTGAATGGCAGCTCCGGCTATAAATACGCTTCCCTCCAGGGCATACCCCGGTGTTCCGTCCGGATTCACCGCAATCGTGGTAAGCAGGCCCTGTTTGGAAGCAACTGCCTGATTGCCTGTATGCATCAGCAGGAAACAGCCTGTACCATAGGTATTCTTCACATCTCCTTCGTGGAAACAGCACTGCCCGAAAAGTGCAGCCTGCTGATCCCCTGCAGCTCCCGAAATGGGAATCCGGCCTCCGATCAGGTTTTCATGAGTATAACCGTAAATACAACTGCTTGGTTTTACTTCAGGAAGCATGCATTTCGGAATTCCAAGCTTTGCCAGGATCTCATCATCCCATTGTTTTTTATAAATGTCAAACAGCATGGTTCTGGAAGCATTTGTATAATCGGTCACATGGACTTCACCCTTGGTCAGCTTCCAGATCAGCCAGGTATCCACGGTTCCGAACAGAAGATTTCCTCTCTCAGCCGCCTCTCTGGCTCCCTCCACATAATCCAGGATCCATTTGATCTTTGTACCGGAAAAATAAGCGTCCGGAATCAGTCCGGTCTTACGGCGGATGACCTCCGTGAAGCCTTCCCGTTCCAATTCCTCCACCATCCCGGCAGTTCTGCGGCACTGCCACACAATCGCAGGATAAATGGGGTTTCCCGTCCTTTTATCCCATACGATCGTTGTCTCACGCTGGTTCGTGATGCCGATGGCGTCAATATCACCTGCGTCCGCCCCGATCTTTCCCATAGCTTCAATGGCAACCGCCATCTGGGAAGACCAGATTTCGTGCGGATCGTGTTCCACCCAGCCGGGCTGCGGATAATACTGTGTAAATTCTTTTTGTGCAACGCTGCACATCATACCCTGCTTATCAAACAGGATACAGCGTGAGCTTGTAGTTCCCTGATCAAGAGCCATTACATAGTTTCCCATAAGATATACCTCCGTTTTTATTCCGGCGTACAGGCCCCCATTCCTGTCAGCCGGATTTTTTCTTCTCTTTTTCTATTCTCTTTATCAGCTATGTCCCGTTTATCATCCAAGCAGGCTCTTACCGATAAAATAACCAAGAACAAGAATACCAAGGATAATCCTGTACCATCCGAATG
Organism: Eubacteriales bacterium; assembly: GCA_030524545.1. Lineage (GTDB taxonomy): Bacteria > Bacillota > Clostridia > Lachnospirales > Lachnospiraceae > Blautia_A. The sequence goes on along the minus strand of JAUNGM010000008.1, from coordinate 107,133 downwards.
CTTTGAAATCGTGCTTCTTAATGTATCCCATCAGGAACTTGATGGCAAGAATGGAAACCACAAACGCCACAGCCATTCCCACAACCAGAATGATCACTTCGCTTGAAGTAAAAGCAAAACCAAACTTCACCAATTTCAAAAGACTGGCACCGAACATAACCGGAATTGCCAGGAAAAACGTAAACTCAGCAGCTACCGTACGGGAGGTGCCAAGCAGAATTCCGCCGATAATGGTGGAACCGGAACGGGAAGTTCCCGGAATCACTGCCAGAACCTGGAAAACACCGATCAGAAATGCCGTCTTAAAGGACAGATCCTCCAGAGATGTACAGGTCGGCCTTCTTCTCTTGTTATAGTTTTCAATAAAGATAAACAATACACCGTAAACGATCAAGGCGATGGCAACGACCACATAATTGTTGAACGTCTCTTCGATCACATCATTAAACGGCAGTGCAATAATAATGGTCGGCAGACAGGATACGATAATCTTAAACCATAAGATCCATTTATCCTTATCACAGAACCGCTCTACAAACGTCAGAACCGCCCGTGATACTGCTGGCTGCTGCGCGATTGCACGCTGCTTTTTTCTGGGGATTTCCCTTATGTAAAAAGGCCACAGCTTACCCCAGTATAAAACAACAACCGCCAGGATCGCCCCGAGCTGGATGACTACCAGAAAGAACTCTTTAAATTCCTCCGTCACGTTCAGCTTAATAAATTCGTCCACCAGAATCATATGTCCGGTACTGCTGATGGGAAGCCATTCTGTGATACCTTCCACAATGCCCAGAATGATTACCTTAATCAGTTCCAAAATCTCCATAATTTCTCCCTTCATAACAACATATTCGCACTGCGCTCCCGCTTGTGCTCATTAAGTGTTCATATTATACCATGGTCACTAAGCTCGAAAACACCTCGCTAAGTGTCCAGGCATGTATTCTCACTAAATTCGCACTGCGCCCCCGCTTGTGCTCATTAAGTGTTCATATTATACCATAAGAAAGGCGAAGATTCCATTTATTTAGAAATCTCCGCCTGTATCTTTTCTATTTTCCTGTCTTCGTTTGTCAGCGGTCTGCGATCGTAGCGATATCGATCAGCGTCAGATTATTCAGATCTGTATTTTCCAGACTTGTTACCAGTGCTTCTGCGGTATCCAGAGAAGTCAATACATTCACGCCTGTCTCAATGGCATTTCTGCGGATAACAAAGCCGTCCTTCTGATGCTCTACACCCTGCGGCGGTGTATCGATGACCACGTCGATCTTATGTCCCAGGATCAGGTCCATCAGGTTCGGCGCGGGCTGCTCCAGCTTATTGGTACGGATGACCTTGATGCCGTTTTCTTTCAGTGCTCTTGCAGTGCCTCGTGTTGCATAGATGCGGTAGCCCAGAGCCTCAAATCTTCTGGCAATCGGGATGATCTCTTCCTGGTCTTCATCTTTCACAGTGATGATCATATTCTTGTACTTCGGAAGCCGGATGCCTGCACCCAGGAAAGCTTTGTAAAGGGCTTCGTTAAAGCTCTCCGCAATACCAAGGCACTCCCCTGTGGATTTCATTTCCGGTCCCAGGCTGATGTCCGCGCCGCGGATCTTTTCAAAGGAGAATACCGGCATTTTGATGGCAATGTGCTTTGCTTCCGGCTGAAGCCCCGGCTCATAGCCAAGATCTTTCAGTTTATATCCGAGAATCACCTTCGTTGCCAGCGGCACGATCGGGATTCCGGTTACTTTGCTGATATACGGAACCGTACGGCTGGAACGCGGGTTTACTTCTATAACATATACTTCATCATTACATACAATAAACTGGATATTGATCATACCAATGACATGCAGGGCCTTGGCAAGGCGTCGGGTATATTCCGCAATGGTGGCTTTAGCCTTTGCGCTGATAGTCTGGGCCGGATAGACGGAAATGCTGTCTCCGGAATGGATTCCGGCACGTTCAATATGCTCCATAATGCCCGGAATCAGGATTTCATCTCCGTCGCATACAGCGTCTACTTCGATTTCCTTGCCCATCAGGTATTTATCCACCAGAATCGGATGCTCCTGTGCGATCTGGTTGATGATGCCGATGTATTCCTCCACATCCTCGTCACTGACTGCAATTCTCATTCCCTGTCCGCCGAGTACATAGGACGGGCGCACCAGAACCGGGTAGCCCAGCTCATTGGCTGCTTTTTTCGCCTCTTCTGCGGTAAATACGGTGTGTCCCTTTGGACGCGGGATATGGCACTGCTCCAGAATGCCGTCAAACAGCTCACGGTCTTCTGCGGCATCTACATTTTCTGCGGAGGTTCCCAGAATCTTAACACCCATCTTGATGAGCGCTTCGGTCAGCTTGATGGCTGTCTGTCCGCCGAACTGTACCACCGCACCGTCCGGTTTTTCCACATTTACAATATTTTCTACGTCTTCCGGAGTCAGAGGCTCGAAATACAGCTTGTCTGCAATATCAAAGTCCGTGCTGACCGTTTCCGGATTGTTGTTGATGATGATCGTTTCGTAGCCTTCTTTGGCGAATGCCCACGTACAATGTACGGAGCAGAAGTCAAATTCGATTCCCTGTCCGATACGGATGGGACCGGAACCAAGAACAAGAACTTTCTTTTTATCCGGTGTGGCATGTGCTTCGTTCTCTGTTTCACTGTTGCCGTAAACGGAGTAGTAGTATGGGGTAGCAGCCGCAAATTCTGCTGCGCAGGTATCTACCATTTTATAGGCTGCAGTGATTCCGTTTTCCTGACGCATGGACTTTACCTCTTCCTCGGTCTTACCGGAAAGGGCTGCAATGACATTGTCCGGGAATTCCATACGTTTTGCCTCCAGCAGCATAGCCGGAGTCAGCTCCTGGTTCTTCAGAGCCTGTTCCATCTCTACCAGGATGGCGATCTTGTCAATGAACCAGTGGTCGATCTTGGTAATTTCGTGAAGCATTTCCTGGGAAAGTCCCCTGCGGATAGCTTCTGCAATTTTCCAGATACGGCGGTCATCTACGATTTTCAGTTCTTCCAGCAGTTCTTCGGAATCCAGATGTGAAAAATCATAGGACATCAGGCTGTCCACATGCTGTTCCAGAGAACGGATGGCTTTCATCAAAGCACCCTCAAAGTTATGACAGATACTCATGACCTCTCCGGTGGCTTTCATCTGGGTCGTCAGGGTTCTCTTGGCTGTGATGAATTTATCAAACGGCAGACGCGGGATTTTTACAACACAGTAATCCAGCATCGGCTCAAAGCTTGCATAAGTCTTGCCTGTGATGGCATTGGGAATCTCGTCCAGGGTGTAGCCCAGCGCGATCTTTGCAGCAACCTTGGCAATGGGGTAGCCTGTCGCCTTACTTGCCAGTGCGGAAGAACGGCTTACACGGGGATTTACCTCAATGACACAGTATTCGAAGCTCTCCGGATGAAGGGCATACTGTACGTTGCATCCACCCGTGATGCCAAGCTCTGTGATGATGTTCAGCGCAGAGGTACGAAGCATCTGGTATTCCTTATCCCCTAAGGTCTGGGAAGGTGCTACGACAATAGAATCTCCTGTATGAACGCCTACCGGGTCAATATTTTCCATGTTGCAGACAGTAATGCAGTTGCCTGCGCTGTCTCGCATTACTTCATACTCGATTTCTTTCCATCCGGCAATGCAGCGCTCTACCAGAACCTCTCCTACACGGGAAAGGCGGAGACCGTTCTCCAGGATCTCGCGAAGCTCATATTCATTGTGGGCAATACCGCCGCCGCTTCCGCCCAGAGTATAGGCAGGGCGAAGAACAACCGGATAGCCGATGGTATTGGTAAAGGCAAGACCGTCTTCTACCGTTGTAACCACCTTGGAGGCTGCTACAGGCTCACCGATCTTCTCCATGGTGTCCTTAAATTCCTGGCGGTCTTCTGCTTTTTTGATAGTCTCTGCCGTGGTACCGATCAGGCGCACGTTATGCTCTTTCAGAAAGCCTTTTTCATCCAGCTCCATGGCAAGGTTCAAACCTGCCTGGCCTCCCAGGGTGGGAAGAACGCTGTCCGGTTTTTCTTTCAGGATGAGCTGTTCCACAACTTCTACAGTTAAAGGCTCAATGTAAACACGGTCTGCAATATCCTTATCCGTCATGATGGTTGCAGGATTGGAGTTAAGAAGTACAACCTCCATTCCTTCTTCCTTCAGGGAACGGCAGGCCTGGGTTCCTGCATAGTCGAATTCAGCAGCCTGTCCGATGATGATTGGGCCGGAACCGATGACGAGTACTTTGTGAATGTCTTTATTCTTTGGCATTAGTTCTTACCTCCCATCATTTCCATAAATCTGTCAAATAAGTAGCTGGAATCCTGCGGTCCCGGGCATGCTTCCGGATGGAACTGCACGGTAAAAATATTCTTGCCTGTGTAGGCCATACCTTCATTGGTTCCGTCGTTGACGTTGATAAAGGCCGGTTTTGCAATGCCTTTCGCTTCAAGCACCTTGGCATCAACAACATAGCCGTGGTTCTGGGAAGAGATATAGACTCTTCCTGTAGCAAGATCCTTTACCGGATGGTTGCCGCCTCTGTGGCCGTATTTCATTTTATAGGTATCTCCGCCTGTAGCCAGTGCCATAAGCTGATGTCCCAGACAAATGGCAAAGATTGGCACTTCGGAATCATAAAGCTTTTTGATTTCCTGAATGATGGAGGTACATTCCTTCGGGTCTCCGGGGCCGTTGCTTAACATAATGCCATCCGGATCGTCTTTGAGAATCTCCTCTGCAGTAGTCAAAGCCGGATAAATGGTTACCTGGCAGCCTCTTTCATTCAGGGATCTGGCAATATTCTTCTTTGCCCCAAAATCCATCAGAGCAACCTTCGGGCCTTTGCCTTTCAGCACTTCTTTTTCTCTGCAGGTTACTTTTTCTACTACTTTACCTGTTGTATATGCTTTTAAACGGGGGATGATTGCATCTAAATCATAATTTTCATTGACAGTAATCATACCATTCATGGTACCCTTTTCACGGAGAATCTTGGTAAGGGCTCTGGTATCAATACCTGCGATGCCTGGAATGTCGTGTTTGGCAAGAAAATGCTGAATGGTATCTACGCTTCGGAAGTTACTTGGAATACGTGATAATTCTCTTACAATAAATCCGTCGATCCATGGCTTCATGGATTCCTGGTCGTCGTAACAGATTCCGTAGTTTCCAATTAATGGATAGGTCATGCAGACTGCCTGCCCTGCATAGGAAGGATCCGTCATTACTTCCAGGTAGCCTGTCATGGAAGTGTTAAAAACGATTTCGCTGATGACTTCCCTTGCAGACCCGATGCTAGTTCCTGTAAAAACATGGCCGTCTTCTAATATCAGAAATGCTTTCATACAATCTCCCTTTCTATCGATTTCTTCCTCATTATTTTGTCCTAAATCTTCAAGATTGTATCACAAGAGTTTTGCTTTTTCAACAGAATCGGCCACTAAAAATAATTCTGTTACTCTTAAATTCTTTTTTTCTAATTTTTTGAATTTTTTCAAAAAAGCCTATTGACTTTTTAATTAACATGGGGTATTATAAATGAGCAGTCGCGAGAGAGCGGTTGATTAGAAATGCAGGAGTGGCGGAATTGGCAGACGCGCAGGCTTCAGGTGCCTGTGGTCGCAAGATCGTGTGGGTTCAAGTCCCATCTCCTGCACTTTTTTATGCCCAAAATGAGAGGAGCATGATTAGAAAAGCGCGCCTTTACCAAAGAAAAGAGACAGCCTAAGCTATCTCCGCATAATAAAATCACTTTTCAATACAGTTGCTCCATGTAAAAAAACATCCCAAGTATAAACCCGTTTCTAAAGATACCTTAGGCATCTCTGACAATACCTTGACAGTCTTAATCACTCTCGAAAAACACTGTATACGATTATCCACATGTTTCCCATCAGATTTCGGAATTAATAAAATTGAGGAATTCTTCCTTTACTATTGTAGGTACTTATTACATTATGTCTCCATTTATCAACCATTTGCTTTCACTCATCTGTTTCCAAGAACTCCGGTTTGTATGAATAATTCAAATTCCGGCCTTTGCCGTCATCATACGACAAAAAGGTGTATATTTCCACATACCATTTATGGTACTAAGCAATATCACTCCAAATCCATATAGAAAAATCTGCGTCACATAAGTTCTCCCATGTTCCGCAGATTTTCACGATTAATTATTCAGATAATTATAAATATATCTTGAGACATTCCGGATTCCGTTATTTCCGTTATACTCACTTACATTGCTGGAGAAAACGCAGATTACATAAGTTGTTTTCGGACCGTATACAATAGCCATATCATGCTGCACGGTAGAAGTTTCTCCTGTTTTGTTGGCAACTTTGGTACCTGCAGGCAGACTTGACGGAATTTTCCATCTGCGTGTCTGTCCAAGAAGAAGATCCAGCATTTCTTTTGAATACTTGGAGGATACACAGGTTCCTTTGTAGATTTTTTCCAGCAGGACTCCGCAGTCTTTTGCCGAAGAAGTATTGGATGAGCCGTCACTTGTAAAGTATGAAGAGGACGGATGAAGGGTGCTGTGGCATCCGGTCTTTGTATATCCGTTCTTCTTCAGATAGCTGTTCACCACAGCCGCACCGCTGACAAAATTTCCGGAAGGGCTGTTCATTCTGACAAGCTGATTGTAGGATTCATTATCACTGACCGTAATCATTGATTTCAGAAGACTTTTTACGGTAGAAGTATAGGCAAGCTTTTTGCGGTTAATCTGGTCAAAAGTAGATGCCATGACAAATGGTTTGATCACACTGGCCGGATACATCGCCTGATCATTGATACTCAGCACATCCCCTGTCTTCAGATTTTTCACATAGACAGACCAGGTGCCATAGTAACCATCAGTCATTGCTTTCACCTGTTTTTTTAAGGAACTCAGCTTCATTTCTGCTTTGGTGCACTTATGTCCGTCACAGTCCACGTAAGAACCGTCCGGTACACGCTGATTCTTCGCAACTGTGCCGTCAGAAAGGAAATAATATCCCTGCTTCCAGCAGTTTTCATACCTTTTGCCGGAGGCGGTCACATAATACTGCTTATTATTCAGTGTAATCCACCCTGCCTTCCGGCACAATGCTCCATTTGCACCGCCAAAATAGTAATTTCCTACATAACGCTTACCATTGAGCGTCTGATTCAGCGAATGAAATTCCGGAGCCCTGCGAAGCTGTCCATGTTTTGTAAAATAGTAATAACCTGTTGCTATATAAATATTTCCTACTTTTTTCGCAGAGATCCTTCTCATCTGAGCAGTATCCGTCAGTCTTCCATGGTCTCCAAGATAGTAGAGCCCATTAAAAGTCCTGCCATTGCAGGTCTTATTTTTCAGATAGATAATCCCGTTCGGATGTGTATAAAACCGTCCTGTCGGTCCTGTATAATGATAGCCCCGAAAAACCACCTTACCTATCTTCTGCTTTTTGACATAGTAAACAGCAGACTTTTGAACCAGCATTCCTTTTTTATCGAACATATAATATCCTGTCTCCAGTCCCTCTTTTTTGGGAATGACAAGATATTGAATACCTGTCAGAGCTTTATTTTTGCTGTTCTTGAGATACCATTCATTCTTTATTTTTTTCAGATATGTACCGCTTTTATTGGTAAAATAAATTGTTGTCGTCGTTTTCTTTTTGGCAGATGTCTGTGCCGCTGCCGCCTGTACCTGGGATGCAGGCAGCAATTCTGTTGTATAGCCAAATAAAATTGCAGCCATAAACAGAACAGCCGCCATCATTCCTTTCAGCCAGAAGCTCTGCCTCCGAATTCGTTCTTTCAGTTTCATTACGCATAATCCTCCCTCAAAAATCTCCCGGGATGACTCACCCCTGTTAGTTTCTAAACCTTCTTTCTCTATATCGGCTGTGTTCAGTCCTCTTCCCCGGCTTCCGGTTCTGCTTCCACCCGGACGCTTTCTTCCGGGCCTGCTTCTTCACGGAGCGGCTCTCCCTGAAACCCAGGCGCCTCCTTTTCTGCAGAAACTTCTTCTGCCGCATCTTTTTCAATGATGTCTTCTCCCTCTGTCTCGTCTGCATCCGCTACTACCGCACCGGCTGCTTCTTCCGGCTCCGTACTTGGGCATGCCGCACCGCAATACGGACAAAAGGCTACGGACTTATCTACGGATTCTTTACAGGACGGACAGATTTTCTTTCCCTTTTTGCCAGCCATTTCTGCCTTACATCGCTCGATCATTTCTTTGTGCTGGTCGATCTTCTCACACAGGGATGTCTGCTCGTCTGTTAATTCTCCGCCTTTTGCATAAGCTCTGTAAATCGTCTTTCCCAGTTCTGCCATCAGTTTGTTGATCGTCCGCTCTTCACCTGAGATTTTCGCCCGCAGTTTCTGTGTCTCGTAAAGAGATTCTGCCCGTTCTCCAAATTCTTTCGCAGTCCTTGTCAGGGTCACTCCCAGCTCATCAAAAAAATCAGTTCCCATATAGTACTCCTCCTTATAATGTAATAAATTTACAGCCACGTTTTAAGCATGCCCCTCCAGTAAAGGCATTTCCTGTCCCCTAAGAAGAATTCTCGGACCACCGGTTCCACGGATATAATCTCCGGTAATAACGACTTGCCCGATACTGTCATCTTTAGGAATCTCATACATGATATCCAGCATATATTCCTCCAGAATTGCTCGAAGCGCTCTTGCTCCTGTCTGCTTCTCCATAGCTTTTTCTGCAATCGCCTTTAAAGCATCATCCTCAAAATCCAGCTTCACCTCATCCAGTGCCAGAAGCTTCTGATACTGCTTCAGAATCGCATTTTTGGGCTCATGAAGGATTTTTACCAGCATATCCTCTGTCAGACCATTCAAAGTGAAAATAATCGGAAGACGTCCGATAAATTCCGGAATCATACCAAAATTACGAAGATCCTCCACCGCAACTTTCTCCAGAAGATGCGGATCATTGTCGTATTTGTCTTTCAGATCTGCATAAAAACCAATGGATGCCTGCTTATTCAGACGCTCTTTGATGATATTCTCCAGATCCGGGAAAGCCCCTCCGCAGATAAACAAAATATTTCTGGTATTGACAGTTGTCAAAGGAACCATGGCATTTTTGCTGTTGGCTCCCACAGGTACTTCCACTTCGCTGCCTTCCAGAAGCTTCAGCATTCCCTGCTGCACTGCTTCTCCGCTGACATCCCGCTGGTTGGTATTTTTCTTCTTTGCAAGTTTATCAATTTCATCAATAAAAATAATTCCATGTTCTGCTTTTTCCACATCATTGTCTGCTGCTGCAAGAAGTTTGGATACGACGCTCTCAATATCGTCTCCTATATAACCGGCTTCTGTCAAAGAAGTCGCATCTGCAATCGCAAGCGGCACATCCAAAAGCCTGGCAAGGGTCTTCACAAGATATGTCTTGCCGCAGCCGGTAGGCCCAATCATAAGCATATTAGATTTCTCGATATCGATTTCGTCCATGGTGTCTGTGGCAACTCTCTTATAATGATTATAAACAGCTACGGACATAACCTTTTTGGCATGTTCCTGACCAATGACATATTCATCAAGAGTTGCCTTGATCTTATGGGGTGCCGGAATGTTCTTCAAATCCAGGGCCGGCTTCTTCTCTTCTTTTTCATTCTTTTTCTTTATTTTCTTTGGCTGAGGAGCCGTATTGCGGAAATTGCTCAAATCAATCATACTGATTCCCGGCATATTCATCAAATCAGAATAATTAATCTTTCCGCTGCTCATCTGCTGGTTCATTGTATCAAAGCTTTTCTGCATACAATCGGAACAAATGTGTATATTATTCGGCAGTTCAATCATCTTACCTGCCTGACTTTCGGGTCTTCGGCAGAGGAAGCAAAAGTTTTCGTATTCGGTATGGTTCTTCTTGTCTGCCCTCTCTTCTTCCTCCATCAGTTCCTCTTTACTGTCAAAATCGTCTGTCATAGTGACTCCTTTCTATAATTACAGGCCAAGCGGCCATCCTGGTATCCTTATTAGGTCATTATATCATACTCCCCACCCTTATCAAATAAACTTTTTATAAAAAAAGGACCCGGTAACGAGTCCTTAAAGTTTCCATATTTTGTTATTTAGAATCCGGTCTGGCACCGAGAGTCACCATAAAAGTATTCTCCACATATTCTCCGTTATCTGCTCTGGCAACAACGATTTCAACCTCTTCAGCGGCTTCATAATAAGTCAGTTTTTCAATCAGATCATCTCTGCCGCTCACCTTCTGCCCGTCCAGCTTCACAACGATATCGCTTTTCTGGATTCCCGCTGCCTCGGCAGCACTTCCGGAAAAGACTTCTGTGACAAATGCACCTGCCGGCATGTTGTACATCTCAATTGCTTCTGTTGAAAGGTTTGCCACATTCACACCAAGATAAGCGGCTTTGCTGTCTTCCACCTTTTCTCTGGTCCGGCGGTTCATCAGCTCTTCCAGAATCGGCTGGGCTTTGGAAATAGGAATCGCATATCCCATGCCCTCCACAGCATTATCCGCATATTTTGCTGAGTTGATTCCAATAAGCTCCCCGCGCATATTCAAAAGTGCACCGCCGCTGTTACCAGGATTAATAGCTGCATCAGTCTGGATCAGGTCGGAATTACTTCCGTCTTCCAGGGTGACAGTACGGTTCATTGCACTAATCCAGCCGGAAGTAACCGACTGTCCGTAGCCAAGGGCGTTGCCGATGGCAACCACCTGTTCTCCTACCACAAGATTATCGGAACTTCCAATCTGTGCGATCTTAATCTCACTCATCGTCTCCGCAGGAACATCGGACTTCTGAACAGCAACTACCGCCAGGTCATTATCCGGATCTGTTCCTTTAATCTTGGCACTGACAGCATTCTCTACATTAATATCGCCGTCTCCGCTTGCCATGCTCTGTGTTTCCTCCTCAGCTCCCACAACATCATTTCCGATAAAGCAGACGCTCAAAGTGGTTGCACCCTCCACAACATGGTTATTCGTTGCGATCAAAAGCTCATTATCGTTTTCGCCCACAATAATACCGGAACCACTGCCTGTGCTCGGGTACTCCTGTGTGCCTCCATAACCGAATCCATAGTAAGAGAAAAAGCTTGGAATTTCCTGAATGCTGACAGAAGTAATGGCTACCACGGATGGCATTGCTGCCTGTGCAACACCTGCTACAGTACCGCTCTCAGCAACCAGTGTTTTTATATCCACATCACCGGAGGAGGTTTCCTCACTGTCAATTTCCTGCACAGGAACCGATTCCGTAGTTCCAACAGAAACACTCCGGGCAGTCCCTATATACTTCCCGGTCATCAGATTGACGCCCTGAAAAACTAGTCCCGCAACCAGTCCAAATACGGCGGCCAGTGCCACAACTGCTGCAAGCTTTCCGAAAAAGCCGCCGGAGTTTTTCTGTTTCTGTGGCGGCTGGCTGATTCCGGGGCGGCGTCCCTGATGCATCTCATAGTGTGCATATTTTGGAGGAATCGGACCGTTTCCGCTGCCTCCTCCCTGACCGGCAATGCTGCCCTCATGGTTTCTTCCGCTGTTTTCCGTACCGGAATTGCTGCGCTGATGCGGCTCTGAGGAAGATGCAGGATTCTCATTCTGATGATGACCTGCCTCCTGCTGTGCTGCCTGCTCCTGCTGTACCCCGGCTTCCGGATGCTCTGTCCCACTCTGCCGCGGCATCTGGCTCATAAAATCCGCCTGATTCTCCCGGGCTTTCCGGTTCATCTTCGGAATCTCATTTAACCAGGGAATATCAGCCCCTTTCAGTTCCTCAAGTTCATGAGACTCTGCCGCCTGTACGCTGTCAATCTGCTCCGGCCTGCTCTGTGTGATTTCCTGAGGATGCTCCCCGGTTCCCGCAGGATCCAAAGAGGACTCTCCCCATCTCATCTCATCGCTCATAATCGTACTCCCTTCTATCTCAATTAATGATTGCATCTATTTTATTATCCCATTCAATCATTTTATCTCTTTCTTGATAAATGCACTGCCAAAATTTCCTATCATAAATCATAGCCTCCCGGCAGTCTCATCATTTTATATGGACAGTGTAGCAGGGAATTGTGTTGAAATTGTGATAATTTGTGTAAAAAACCGTGTTTATCCGTATTTAACTATAACAGCCCTGTCATGCGGCCCTGTTTCTTTACTTCCAATAGCTCTTATTCATGGAACACCAGCGAATCAAAAAGGACGGCAGTATGGTATAATGTTTCCCGCAGAGATACCCTGCATACTTTGCCCCGCTCTGAGCTGCCAAAACCGGTATCAGCCAAAAGCGGCCTCTGCGGCAAAGATACGCTGCACTCTTTTTCACCAGCCTGAATCCCTCTCCCTCCGAGGGAACACCCTCAAAAATCTCCGGATGCTCAGCCTGAGATACACCAAGGTCAAAATTCCTGTGAAACTGCATGACAGCGGAATAATTATGAGAATGAATGACTCTGGCATCAGCCGCATAGGCAATCCCATATCCATTCTGTACCATTTTTCCTGCCAGAATCATATCCTCATTAAAAATCGTCCGCTCTACAAAGCCGCCCATTTCCTCATAAACACTCTTTTTATAAGCAGCACATACATTTGAGCAAAAATAAGTCTTAATTCCTTTCTCCGGCAAATCTTCCTGGGTTTTCACGGAAGACTCCTCAGGGTAATTAAAAGACCTTGTATACCTCTCCAGAAAATGGCAGTCCGCTGCCGGAAGCTGCCTTGCATAAGCAGCCCCCACTCCGTCCTGTTCCAGGGCACGCACCAGATTTTCAATCAGATTCCTGTCCTTTGGCATGGCATCCTGGGTCATAAAAACCATAATGTCCCCATTCGAAAGAGCAGCCGCCTCCCTTCTCGTACCGCCATGATTAAAGTCTTCTTTTTTCAGATGATGTACTTCCAATATAGAAAAATCCTGTTCCCAGCTTTTTTCCCAGAAACTTTCCTCCGTATTCATCACAAGGATTCTATGAACAGGAAAACTTTGCTTTGTCAGTCTTGTAAGAAGGCTGCGGAATTCTTTTCCCGGCCGATACGTAGGGATGATTACATCTACTTTCATTTTCTTCCTTTCTCCGGTATATTTCCTATATACCGGCCCAAATCAAAGACCCGCTGCAGGCAACGGGATACTAAACTTGCAACGCTGCAGAGCAGCGGGGTATTTGCCCCTCGCGGCAGGTCTGCACTCCGTTTCGGTCGGAGCTAAGCGTGTGCCACTGGCACACAGCGCCGCCAAATGGACATGCGAGCATGTCCGCTTGGCCCGTTGCTCGCGGGAATAAAGTATTTTATTAGAAAAACCATCCCCGCAGATTTCTCAGGGATGGTTCATTATTTATATATTTTTTATGCTGCCCTTCGCTTCATAACACGAAGCTTACTCTTCATAATATCCGGTATCATCCGAAAAGTCTCCGCCGCTGTAATCATCACCGCCGGTGTAGTCTCCGCCGCTGTAAACATATCCGCCAGTTTATTCGCTCCAATA
>JAUNGM010000008.1:0-93631 GCA_030524545.1 Eubacteriales bacterium | reverse complement strand
GGTATAGTCACCACCACCGGTGTAATCGCCGTCAGTATAGTCACCGCCACCGGTGTAGTCGCCGCCGTTGCTGTAATCTCCGCCGCCGCTGTAGTCATTATTATATTCACTACTATAGTCATTGCTGTCATCGGAAGTAGTATCTGACCAACTCTGATCAGACGGCTCCTCAGGAATCTCTGTAATAGATGCCCCTGTGCCTCCCTGAGCGTCAATTTCATTAATGCGATTACTGTAAGCAGCAACCTCATCAGAAGGTGTATAAGCCACAGCATCTCCGTACAGGAATTTATGCAGTTCCTGCACATTGGTTATGAGATCTGTCGGTAAGATCACATCACCGCCGTTAATCTTGGAAAACTTATAGGAAACCGGAAAGCCGGTCGTTTCATTCAGGCTATATCCAATTACAGTCGGAATCATCTGTAAAATTTCATTTTTGTTTAAAGAGGTCGTAACCATCGGGAAGACCTCATCCATCAAATCAAACAGTGAAGTCAGGCCAGCCTGCTTTGCCTTATCGACAAGCATAGACAGAACCTCCCGCTGACGCTCCGTACGTCCCATATCCAGACTTGCTGTATAACGGATTCGGCAATAGGAAGTTGCCTGGACGCCATTCAGATGATACGTACCCAGATCTGCCTCTTCATCCTCCGGTTTCGGATCCGGAGTCGGCACCGGTGTGTAACTCTTACCAGTTTCCTTCGATGTCTCCACACAATAATTATTCATATGCACGATTTCCGCGTAGGAAAGAGGAATATCCAGTCCTCCAAGGGCATCCACAGCCGCAGTCAGCGCATTAAAGTCAATCGTTGCATAATCCTGAATATTCAGATCCAGGTTCGTATTCAGCATGGAAATCGCCTGTTCCGCTCCGCCATAGGCATAAGCAGCATTTGCTTTGGAATAAGTATCACTGCCGATGTTCAGAAGAGTATCCCTGTATACAGATACCAGTTTTACATCCTTGGTATCATTGTTAACACTTGCAATGATGATCGTATCACTGTTTTCGCCTGCATAATTTTCGTTCTTGGTGCGTCTGTCAATTCCAAACAGGGCATAGGTCGTATATCCGGTCATCGTGGATTCGGATGCCTTTACTGCCGGATTGACAGCTATTTTCTGTTCATCCAGCACAGGCTGTTCAATCTTGTCCAGCCTTGAAGTAATCTGTCCGTAAACAAACAGACCGCCGATAAAAAGCATCAAAACAATAATTTCAAGGATAAATAAAACTCTTTTCTTTCCTCGTCTTGACATGGTCTTTCCCCTTATCTCTAATATGCATTCTTGTTAATAAAACCTTTAAAAAGTGTCAGGAACAATATTTTAATATCGAAGCCGATGGTCCAGTTCTCAATATAATACAGGTCGCATTCAATCCTCTTACGTATGGAGGTATCTCCGCGATAACCGTTCACCTGCGCCCAACCGGTCAGTCCCGGCCTTACCTGATGCTTTACCATATACCTTGGAATCTCTTCACGGAACTTTTCTACAAAAAAGGGCCGCTCCGGTCTTGGCCCCACAAGGCTCATGTCTCCCCTTAGTATATTAAATAACTGCGGCAACTCATCAATACTGGTATGCCTCATAAATTTACCGATCGGTGTCACTCTCGGATCATTTTTTACAGTCCACGCCTTCTTCTCCTGGGATTCCGGCTGGATTTCCATAGAACGGAATTTATACATCCAAAAAGTTCTGTTATGAAGTCCTACCCGCTCCTGCTTATAGATCAGAGGTCCCGGCGAAGTAAGCTTGATCAGAATACATACCGCCAGCATCACAGGTGAGGACACGATAATTGCCAGAATAGAACCAATAATATCCATTACCCGCTTCACAAGCGCATTAAATGTATTGCTTAGCGGAACATACCGGATATTGATCACCGGCAGACCCAGAATATCTTCCGTATACGGCTTCGTGGGAATAATTTTGTTATAATCCGGAATAAACTTTGTGTGTACTCCGGACTTCTCACATAGTGCCACGATTTCCTCCAGGCGGTAGTATTCACTAAGGCCCAGTGTAATTGCAATTTCATCCAGTCTGTTTGCCGGAAGGATCACCAGAAGATTGGCAATTCTTCCTATAACCTTCACGCCTTTATATAATGTCCCGGCGGGCACATTATCATCCAGGATGCCCCGAACGACATAGCCCCACTGAGGATTCTGCTGAATACGGTCAATGTATTCTTCTGCCGCACGGCTGTAACCCACCAGAATCATCTGCTTCTGGTTCAGGCCGCGCTTACGCATATCCCGCAGAACCATAAAGATCAGCATCCGCACGCCCCACTCAAGGCAGATATTGACAATATAAAAAATAAAAAAGGTCGTACGGGACAGATTACTTTCACCCACAATGTACAGCGCAGAAATGATAATCAAAAGTCCCAGTGTATTGGCCTTGACAATATTAGACAGCACAAGCCTGCGTCCCTGCATATGCATTGGGGTGTATAGCGTAAATGCCTGATAGAGGAGCAGATACAGCGGAATCATAACGATCAGCAGAAGCATGTACTGCTCAAAACTCCTCGCTCTTACCGCGTTTGCGGAAAAAGGGCCGATAAATCGAAGTGTCCAGGCAAAAATATACGAAACAGCAATTACAATGATATCAATCAGCACATGAAGCCGACTGAAATTTTTCTGATTGTCTTTAATCAATTTCTGCCACCTCAACTATTTCATAACCTTTATATTATAATAGATGGGGTTCAAAAGCAACCATATCTTTTCCTTATTTTTATAAAATTTCTATGAAAAAGACGGATTCATACAAAAAAACGGCGTATCATATTCAACCACAATTCTAACTGAATCCTGCAGTAATGAGGCAGATTCACCGTGGAAAAGGGCACTTTTTTTCCTTTTCGGCTGATCTGGAAGCCATTTTTAATCCCCGCAAGATACTCCTTCCCCATTCCTTTTGTCAAAAAGAACAGGAATTTCACACCAAATCCGGCTGCAAGAAACGGCAGGTTCAGCAGGATCTGAAAAAGCGGCATATTTTTATAGATCAGATAAATGTTATTCCTGGAAGAATACCTTGTTTTAAAATGGTTATAACGGGAACCTGTGGTTCCGCTGCCTACATGGTAGACAATGGCTCCCGGCGCATACCAGTTTTCAAAGCCATGGATTCTGGCCCGATATCCCACATCCGTGTCTTCCAGATAGGCAAAATGCTCCTCATCAAACAGACCGATTTTTTCAAAAATTTTTCGCCTGTATATGGCAGCTCCGCCGCAGGCGGCAAAGATCTGCTCTTCCTTTTCGTAAGCATGGATGTCCCTGCCCTTTCCCCTGGCATAAGACCAGCCAAGGGCACAGTAATAATTTCCCGCATCATCCAGCTTGTCTCTGTCATGGAACTGCACCATTCTGGCTGCACAGGAAAAAGCCTTCTTATGTCTGCGGATTGCTGCAACCATCTCCTCCAGAAAATCCGGTTCCACCTCCGTATCATTATTCAGAAGCAGTACATAAGGTGCCCTGGACGCGCGAATGCCCACATTCACAGCTCCGCAGAAGCCAAAATTGTCCGGCAGCTCAATGAGATGTACCCATGGATAATTAGCCATGACAAAAGCACTGCTTCCATCTGTGGAACCATTATCCACAAGGATCACTTCGTAATTTTTCATCGTCTGTCTCTCCAGAGTACTCAAAACTCCATCCAGATAGGCAATTCCATTATAATTCGGAATTATGACAGATACTTCCTCCATTGTTTCTCCTTATCTCTTCTTTTCTCCCATCCCCGGCAGAGGCCGCAGAGAATAATTCCACTTGGTCAGAGAGAGATTTTTATTATAATAGGGATCACCGTGTTTCAGAATTGTGATCCACTGACTTCGCATATACTCGATTTCATCCTGGAAGCGTACAAGCTTTTCTTTACTGTCTTCTGCTCCTCTTGTTTTGGATTCCATATGATAAAGCTGCACATAAGGATCATATACCACCAGATGTCCCCCCTGATTTACCTTCAGACAAAGATCCACATCATTAAAGGCCACAGCAAGCTTCTCCGTAAAACCTCCGGCTTCCTCAAAAACAGATTTCTTCATCATCATACAGGCTGCTGTTACTGCGCTCATATCCTGAAGAATCGAAGCCTTATGAAGGTAGCCGGTTCTATTCGCAGGCATGTCCGTAAACATATGTCCTGCAATTCCTCCCATTCCCACAACACATCCGGCATGCTGGATCGTGTTGTCCGGGTAAAGCAGCTTAACACCTACAGCGCCTACCTCCTGTCTCTGGCAGACCCCAAGCATTTCCTGCATCCATCCCTCCGTGATCACAGTCACATCATTGTTCAGGAACAGCAGATATTCTCCTTTCGCCATACGCGCGCCATAGTTATTGATCGCTGAATAATTAAATTCTTTTTTCCAGCGGAGCAGACGGATTCCCGGTTCCTTTGACAGTTCCCTGTAATAGCGGAAAATTTCATCCGTGGTACTGTTATTTTCTATAATGATAATTTCATAGTTCTCATATTTCGTCTTCTCACGTATAGACTTCAGACATGCCTCAAGCGTCTCTTTCTCGTCTTTGTTTGGAATGATGACAGAAACCATCGGTTTTCCCTGAACCGGATACTGTACGCGGAAAAAACCGAAATCCGGCGTATGACTTACGGTTCCCTCCACGCCCATGCGTTTCAGATGAGCTTCAACAGCACGTTTTCCTGCATCATACGCATACATTTTGCTCACGGGGTTGTCCGCTGTAGAGGCTTTATGAGTTCTCCAGTGATACAGGATCTCCGGCACATGCCCCACCTTCCGTGCATGCTCCACACAGCGGAAGATAAAATCGTGATCCTGTGCTCCCTCAAATTCCTTCCGGAAACCGCCGGTCTTCTCCGCCACAGAACGCCGCACTACAAAAAAATGGCAGATATAATTATTGGACCGAAGCAGATCCAGGTTAAAATCCGGCTTCAGATGAGGCTGAAAATGTTCATCTACTTCCATCGTCACCTTATCCTCGTCCGTATAGACCGCATCCATCTCTCTATCCTTTTCAAGAGCATGCACAACCTCATACAACGCATTCGGTGCCAGAAGATCATCGTGATCCAAAAGTCCCACAAACTCTCCCTTCGCCATTCCCAGAGCGGCATTCGTATTCCCGGCAATTCCCAGATTCTCTGCCAGATCCTGAAAACGGATGCGGCTGTCACATGCGGCATACTCCCGGAGAATGCTGTGCATCTGCGGCTCCCCGGGACTCCCGTTTGCAATACAGAGTTCCCAGTTCCCGTAGGTTTGCGCCAGAAGGGATTCTATCATTTCCTTCAAAAATACGGGCGGTGTCTTATAAGCAGGTACCGCAATACTAATCAGCGGTTCATAAGAAAATCTGTGGCTTCGCTGCTTCTTAAGCGTCTCTTCATCCGGAACATAGGCTTCATACCACGGGCCGTAGGGAACCTCCTCCGGTTCAAACCTTTCATGGAGGCGGATCCAGAATTCTTTCGGCCCGTAATGCTTCAGATAGAGAATTCCTTTCTTAATAGTATAAGGAGACAGTTTCTTCACCATACGCCCCCATTCAATTTTTCCAATCAGGCTTCGATTTTTGCTCATATCTTCAACCTCAAATCTTTTTTTCCTGTAAAACCCAGAAGGGCAAATCCAAATTACGAATCATAACTCAGAACATAGTAAATTCTAATACAGATAACGAACTTTCTTCTATTTCACTATCATTAAATTATTTTAACATTCTACTATATTTTTTGCAAGAAAGGGAATGAATGTGTTATACTATTCTTGTTATCTGTCATAACAACTCTTTATCAGGAAGATTATATTATTCATTTTTAACAAAAACAGGAGATTGTATTTACCATGAAATTGAAAAAATTGACTGCAGGCCTTCTGGCTCTGGGAATTTCCGCCTCTATGTTTTTCCAGATGCCGGTCATGGCCGCTGAGGAAGCTGCCGAAGACGCAGTGCAGGATACATCCGCCGCTTCAGCCATCACCACCAATTCTATCCCCGGGTGGCCTCAGGGAGAAGATATCAGTTCCACTGCCGCCGTGGTCATGGAGGAATCCACCAATACGATCCTCTATGCCAGAAATATGGATCAGATTTTATATCCCGGCAGTGCCGTAAAGATCATGACCACTCTGCTTGCACTTGAGAACAGTCAGCTCACCGATGAAGTTACCATGACTGCAACAGGTGTTTCCGGCGTAACCGACGGCGGCGTTAATATTTCCGCACAGCTTGATGAAGTCTTTACCATGGAGCAGTGCCTTTATGCGATTATGGTTGGCTCTGCCAATGACATCGCTCTTCAGGTAGCAGAGCACATCAGCGGCTCTGTAGAAGCTTTTGTAGCACAGATGAATACCCGTGCCGCAGAGCTTGGCTGCACCAATACTGTTTTTACCAACCCTACCGGACTTCCGGATGAAAACCAGCATATCACCGCACACGACATGGCGCTGATCATGAAGGCGGCCGTCAGCAATGAAACCTTCCGCACCATTGCATCCACAGCCTCCTACACCATTCCCGCCACCAATGTTTCCGGCGGTACCCGGGCACTTACCAGTAATTTCTCCATGATCACGAATGGTAATGCCTCCTACTATCAGGGCTGTCTCGGCGGCAAGGAAGGCTATACGGAAGCTTCCGGAAGTACTCTCGTCTGTGCGGCAGAACGCAACGGTATGACGCTGATCGCAGTAGTTTTACAGGGTGCTCAGGGAACGACCGCAGTAGAAGCCGGAGCCATACTGGACTACGGGTTCAATAATTTCCAGATGCTGAATTTAGGAGCAACGGACTTTAACGTCACTTCCGGCGGCACCGTCGTGGCTCCTTCAGGAATCTCCGAAAGCGATATCACATCCGAGGACACCCCGGCTGATGACGGCAGTCTCAGGCGTACTTATCTGTTCGGCGGCACTGCGATCGGAACGGCCACAGTGGCGGCTGCACAGGAACAGGATGACAGCCTTTCTGTTCAGGGCGAAAAGAATCTGAAGGCTGCAGAGGAGCTTTCCAGTTCCAAAACATACGTTCCGTATTACGTAATCGGAGGAGTCGGATTTGTGCTTCTGATCCTCCTCATCTTATGGATCATCCGGATCGTCAAATCCTGATTATTCAAACGTCAAAACATAAAGGCAGGGATACCTTCATCTGGTCATTCCCTGCCTCTTTTGTATGATATATTCGTTATCTGCGGACATTTGCAGTTCGCTTTCTTCTGTGTTCCCAAACCAGCCACATTCCGTAAATTGCCCAAAACACGACTGCTGTCACGATTCCCTCTCTCTGAAGCGGCGGTTGGAAGGTCAGTTCCAGTTCATGGTCTCCTTCCTCCACACGGCATGCCAGAAATCCTAAATCTCCCCTTATCAGCTCCGTATCTTCACCGTCAACGGACAGGCTCCATCCCTTTTCATAAGGGATCATAAACAGAACGTATCCGTCAGAGGATGCCTGAACCCTTCCGGTAATGTAAGAATCCTTTTCCGGGTTATTCAATGTTACTGAAGATTTTTCTGCTGCATCTGTGTCCCCCGTCAGATTCCGAAACTCCTGCATATCCGAAACATCCGTTCCATCCTCAATCGCTATGGCATGATCCAGCAGCTCCTGCCTTGTCCCGCCGGAACAAAGCTCTTTCAGGCTCTCCTCTGAAATCGCCGTATCATAAAACCTGGCAATATCCGCCTCCAAGACATTTTCATAAAGATAGATATTATCAAACTGCTTCAGAAGCCTGTATTTGGACGCATCCAGATCCGGTTCCCTGGAGACAAGATAACGGATACCCGTAAAAGCAGCAAACCAATGATCCTCTGCATTCGGCCAGAACACATAATGGTTTTTATCCAGATA
Source organism: Eubacteriales bacterium (assembly GCA_030524545.1). Lineage (GTDB taxonomy): Bacteria > Bacillota > Clostridia > Lachnospirales > Lachnospiraceae > Blautia_A. The sequence continues at coordinate 85,727 of JAUNGM010000008.1, read as the reverse complement.
ATACAGCTCCGGATAGCAGGTATCCACAAACTCCCTGATATTTCCGTTCATGACAGAATTATAGGTACTGATTCCCCGATATTCCTGTGCAAGGGAATCCATTGCCCACGTACCTGTACAGTAATCCTTTTCCATACGGTAAAATTCCGGATCGATCTCTCTTAGATATTCTTCAATCTCCTGAATTTCCGGAAAATACATGACACGGAAATAATCCTGCGGTCTTTCCATGATTTCAGTGATCTTAATCTCTCCGTACTGATTCACAAGAGCCGTATATTCTTCTCTCAGCTCTTCCATCACCTCCGGATCCGTATCCTGTTTGCGCAAAGTAAGCCTGTTCCTGTATCCTGCCGCTCCTTCGGAAAGTACATTCACTGTTAAAGCAGCTGCCATCAGTATCATAGCTGCCCGGCGGGCCTTTCCCGCTTTCACTGCAGCAAGTACGGCAATACCCAGCGCCATCACGGTTCCTGTCAGACCAAGCACAACGGCATTTCTCCTGTACAGCTTCAGTTGGCTGTGCGTATAGCCCACATAGATCACCCAAAGCAAAAAGGCTTCTGTCAGGATCAGACCAATCCGGCAGATCCTTCCTTTTGATTTCAGTTCATCCCACATCCATACACCTGCTAATATCCAAAACGGAATCAGCACAAACGTATAACGGTGGCTCGGTTCTACAAAGGAATTGAACATCGTTCCGCCCCAGGGCATCAATACACAAAGAATCATAAGTACCGCTGCAGTGTAGACGGCCGCTTTCCTGCGCCTGGAAGCCCCGCTTCTCCAATAGACTGCCAGGAACTGAACTGCCAGGAACACCGTCAGCGTACAGCAGAAAAGCACAGGCGCTTCGTAATAATTCCATCTTCCGGGTCCGCCTATCAGATAATCCGAATTCTCCAAAAGGGAAGAAAACAGGCGCATCTGCAGCATGTTGTAATATTCTTTATCATAAAAGGTAAACAGATTTTTAAGCCATCCGGCAATTCCGGATCCCTCTTCGCTGATACGGTTAGTAACATTCAGCAGCACACTTGCCATCGGCAAAAAAGTCCCTGCACTCATGGCAATTCCCAGCAGGATCTGTACACAGCCTGCACCAAAACGCAGGATTCTCTCCTTTATCTTCCATCCGTCCATCATCCAGACACGGAACAGAAGATAGAATCCCACACCGATCAGGCTCATATAACTGAAATACACACTGTCGGATGCACAGAGAAATACGGACACCGGAAAAAAGGCACCGCCTTTTTCCCTGCGCAGGAACTTCTCGGCAAACAACAGCATCAGCGGGAAATAAAAGGTCACGATTCCAAACTGGTAATGCTGCCCCCATACCAGAAGATACCCGTTCAGCCCGTAAATATACGCCGCAGCAAATCTGGTCTGCCTGCCGAACGGAAACTTCATCAGATATCGGTAAAAGATCCAGCCGGCAGCCAGAATCCGCAGTACCTGAACCCAGCTTAAATAAATCAGCATATGTGCAGGCCCCAGAACTACGCCGACAGCATACAGCAGGATCAGGGTCGGATCAAACAAATTCAGCCCATAAAGATTTATCCCGAATCCATTGGTAAAATCCCAGAAGGAAAAGCTTCCATTGCGGAGATGATTAATGATTCCCGCATAGTGCATGGTGTACTGCTGCAGAGTGTCATTTCCGATGCCGTAGTATACCATCAGTTCGTCACCAAACAGATAATTCCAAAACAGGATGAAGCAGCTGGCCAGCAATGCGGCTGCGAGCAGGATCTGGGAAATGACTTCGGGGTCTCTTGCCAAAGTCCGTATCTTCCGTTTTATTCCCTTCATTCCTTAAGCCTTTCTTTCCCCCAGAACCTCCAGATATCTGGAAAGGGCATCCTGCCAGGCAGGCAGGCGGTCAAAGCCATGCACATCCAGCTTCTTCTTCTCCATCCGGCTGTTAAACGGACGTTTTGCTTTTGCCTTATATTCCTCAGAACTTACAGGAATCACCTGAACATTCATGCCTGCCTGGAGGAAGATTTCCTTTGCAAAATCATACCAGGAAATGAAACCGCCCTCATTTGTCACATGGTATTTGCCGTATTCTTCTTTTTCCAGCATATCTACCAGAAGCTTTGCAAGATCATAGGTGTACGTCGGTGTTCCGATCTGGTCATTTACCACAGTAAGCGTGTCGTGGGTCTTTCCCAGATTCAGCATAGTCTTGATAAAATTCTTTCCGTTTACACCGAATACCCAGGCAATACGGACAATATAATGCTTCGGCGCGTACTTTTCCACTGCCTGCTCGCCTTCATATTTTGTCTGTCCGTAAACATTCAGCGGCTCTACCACCGGGTCATCCGGCTCCCACGGACGTGTCCCCTCTCCGTCAAATACATAATCCGTACTGAGATAGATCATGGGAAGATCCAGTTTCCCGCACATCCTGGCAATGTTTTCCGTGCCAAGCGCATTTACCTTACGGCAAAGCTCCGCCTGATCCTCTGCCGCATCCACGGCTGTCCAGGCTGCACAGTGAACTACCTTATCCACATGGGCATTTTCCATTACCCTCGTTACTGCTTCGGCGTCCGTGATATCCATTTCCTCCACATCCACGCCTACGCCCTCATATCCGCGTTTTGCCAGTTCATTCATAACGTCATGGCCAAGCTGGCCTTTTACACCTGTTACTAATACCCGCATCTGAAAATCCTCCGTTTCTTTTCTTAATATCCCTATATCCTTTAAAAGTTCTTATATCCCCGCAAAGGCTTCCTATCCCTTCCGGGAATCAACCGTTTCTGTCTTTGACTTATTCTTAAATCCGTTTCAGAGAAAAATCCTGACTCTTTAATGTCAGATTCGGATTATAATAGGGATCCGGTCTGCTGAAAATTTCCGGCCAATGGGACTCCAGCGTTGTAATCTCCTTATGAAACCGTTCTTTTTTCTCCGGTGTGTCCTCCAGTCCCCTGGATTTGGACTCATAATGGTACAGCTCCGCATAGGGATTATAAACCACCAGATAGCCTGCCTGTCGGATCTTCAGACAGAAATCAATATCATTAAAGGCCACTGCCAGATCCGTGCTCAAACCGCCTGCCTGCTCAAAGGCAGCACGCTTCACCATCATACACGCTGCCGTTACCGCACTGTAGTCCTGAGCGCAGATAATCCGGTGGCAATACCCTGTAAAGCCCCTTGGCTGCTGTACAAAGCAGTGTCCTGCGATTCCGCCGAAGCCAAGAACTACTCCCGCATGCTGGATGGTATCATCCTCATAGTACAGTCTTGCACCTACGATTCCCACATCCGGCCGCATACAGTATCCCAGCATTTCTTCCAGCCAATCCTCATTGATTACTTCCGTATCATTATTCAGCAGCAGAAGGTATTCGCCTTTTGCATGGGAAACGCCGCAATTATTAATTGCTGAATAATTAAAGGGCCCCTCCCAGCGGACAACATGAACCTTTGGATTCCTCTTTTCCAGTTCTTCATAATAAGCAAAGGTTTCTTCTTCCGTACTGTTGTTTTCCACAATAATATACTCAAAATTCCGGTAAGAGGATTTCTTTTCCACGGAAGAAATACAGCGTTCCAGATCGTCCTTATGATCCTTATTGGGTATGATGATGGAAATAAGCGGATCCTCGTCCCGGATATACCTGGTACGGTACAATCCCAGATATTCTCCTTTATAGACCTCCGCCTTCACTCCAATCCGGTCAAAGTGGGCCTGCACTGCCCGCTCTCCGGCATCAAAAGCATACATCTTACTCTCCGGATTTTCTGCTGTAGAGTCTTCATGGCATCTCCAGTGATAAAGAATCCTTGGAATATGCGTGATATGCTTTGTAGCCTCGACACAGCGGAAGATAAAATCGTAGTCCTGCGCCCCGTCATATTCCGGCCGCAATAATCCCACTTTCTCCAGGAGTTCTTTTTTTACCACAAATAAATGGCAGATATAATTTACCGTACACAGCAAATCCAGATTAAAATCCGGTTTGAAATGGGGCTGGAAGAATTTACTTCCGTCCATTGACATCTTATCTTCATCCGAATACAGCACTTCCGTATCCGGATGTTCATTGATTGCTTTTACACATTCAAACAGGGCATCCCGTGTGAGAACGTCATCATGATCTGCGAAAGCAATAAAGTCTCCTGTTGCCGCACGGCACGCCTCATTGGTATTCTCCGCAATACGAAGAGAGGTATCATGAGAAACCACCCTGATGCGGTCATCCTCTTCTGCCAGCTTTTCCAGAAGTCCGGTCAGAGGAGAATTTTCCCCGCTTCCGTCAGAAAGACAAAGCTCCCAGTTTTCGTAAGACTGCCCTTTGACGGAATCCACCAGTTTCAGCAGATACTCCTCTTTTGTCTTATAAAGAGGAACCACAATGGAGATTTTAGGCATAACGGCAAATCTGGTTTTTTTCTGCTTTTCCAGTTCTCCTTCCGTGGGAAGATGTTTGGGTAGCCATTTGGAATACTCCATCGGACGTTCCTTCACTGTTGCAAGCTTGTGAATGGTTTTTTTGACCAAAGCTGCGATTCCATAGGAACGCAGGTAATTTACTGCTTTTTTTTCATATTTTCCTGCTTTGCCCATCATAATACCGCCTGTGCTCAGACTGATCTTATAAATGGATTTGCTTCCGTCCGAAGACCGCATGACCAGATAGCAGAACCTGCCCTGAATGTTCTGCACTTCCGCATAAAATCCGCAGTTTTTATCTACCGGGCATTCCCGGAACATTTCCTGTACATCCATTCTTGCATTTCTCTGAACCGTAACAGGAAGCGGCTTTTTATTTTCGTCAAAAAGCTTGATCTGAACAGGATTTTTAGCGGCTGCCCAGCCGCAGAGGGTCAGTGTATTGTTTTTGCGGTCCACACGCTCCTCTTCTATATAATACTGGGGCTTTCCCCTGCGTTTCAAAAGTTCTCTGACACGGATACGGAACCAGGAATACTTCTGCTCTTCAAAGACTGCGTACACGTCCAGTTTCCGGTATTCGTTCAGATTTTCCGGCAGATGTATGATACTCTCCACACGTTTCCCGCCCGAGAGTTCTCCATCCCTGTAACGTTCCATCGCACTTTTTGCAACCACAGGAACGGTATCTGCCATAAGAGGAGTCCCGTCCAGATATGCCTCCACCGTATATTTTTCGGGAATCACACCGCGTATCAGATACCGGGCAGTATCGTTTAAGAAAAATCTCTCCTTTTCTACTTCCAGAACATGAGGATTCATACTTTCCTTCCTTTCACAGTCTCATTGGCTTTTCTCAGGGAGCAGTCGCCTTTGACCAAACTGAGATTTGGATTATAATAGGGATCTCCGTCCTCAAGAATCCGGCTGTGTCTCTCCTGAAACCTCTCGATTTCCTTCTGGAAACGGGCCTTTTTCTCCGGGGTAGTTTCAAATCCCCTGGACTTTGACTCATAATGGAACAGTTCTACGTCCGGCAGGAAAACAACTTTTTTGTCCAGTGCTCTGGCACGGAGGCAGAAATCCACATCATTCAGAGCCACTGCAAATCCCTCATCCAGTCCGTGCAATTCTTCAAACACAGACTTCTTCACCATCAGGCAGGCGCCTGTCACAGCACTGATCTCCTGAACAGCCTTCAGCCTTCCCATATATCCGGTATGGTTCTGTCCGTATCCCGTAAGGATATGGCCTGCAAAACCGCCCATACCTATTACGATGCCTGCGTGCTGGATCGTCATGTCCGGATAGTACAGCTTAGCCCCTACGATCGCCGTGTCTTCTCTCTGACAGCAGCCGGTCATCTGCTCCAGCCAGTCCGGAGTGATCACCTCTGTGTCATTGTTCAGCAAAAGCAGATACTCTCCTTCTGCAAAGGCAGCGCCGAAATTGTTGATGGCTGAATAATTAAATCCTCCTTCATACCGGACTACCCTGATATTGGAGTATTGCTGTTCCAGCTTTTCATAATATGCAAAAGTCTCTTCTTCCTCACTGTTATTCTCTATGACAATGATCTCATAATTCTTCCAGGTACTCTTCTCCTCAATAGAGGCAACACATTTCTCCAGATCCTCCACATGATCCTTATTCGGAATAAGAATGGAAACCTTTGGATTCCCCTGGATCAGATACTTCGTGGTGTATAAAATAAAGGTGCCGGAAAATTTCACCTCTGCTTCAATGCCCATCCTCTTAAAATGCTCCTCTAATGCCCGTTCTCCCGCATCGATCGCATATTGTTTGCTTTCCTGATTTCCTGCGGTGGAGCCATCGTGACTGCGCCAATGGTACAGCACTCTTGGAATATGGTAAATATGGGATGTTTTTTCACTTACACGAAGAAGGAAATCATAATCCTGTGCCCCGTCGTACGCCGGATTCAACCCTCCGATCATTTCGACCAGACTTCTCTTTACCGCTACCAGATGGCAGATGTAATTGATGCAGCGCAAATAATCCACATTGAAATCCGGTTTAAAATGAGGATAAATATAATTCCCGTCAACATCAATCAGGTCTTCATCCGAATACGCCAGATCCCCGTCCGGATGATCCCGGAAAGTGCAGGCCATATAGTAAAGAGCATCCGGGGAGAGTACGTCATCATGATCCGCAAAGACAATGTAATCACCGTCCGCCATCTCAATGGCTCCGTTGGTATTCGCTGATATCCCCTTGTTTTCCTCCAGAAGCTTATAGCAGATCCGTTCCTCCCTGCCATAATTTGAAAGGATGAACTCCTGAACCAGGGTATTGTCACTTCCGTCTGCCAGGCAGAGCTGCCAGTTTCCATAGCTTTGTGCCATCACAGAATCAATCAGATCCTTTAAAAAACCAAGGGGTGTATTATATAATGGAACCACAATGCTGAATTTCGGAGACGGTGAAAAAATCTCCGCTGCCTGTGCTTTCAGCTCTTTTGGAGTGGATGCATGTTTTTTCTCATAATATCCGTAGTAGTCTGTAAAGGGCAGGGAGTTCTCTTTTACATAGTTCACAAAGGCCCGTATCCCCTGCTTTTTGATGATTTCTTTATTAGTCTGCAGATTTTCCTTTCCCATTACGCGGAGCACCCGGCCAAGGCGGGTATTTTCCCGGTCAAATTTTGCCATATTGACCACTTCGTCTTTTTCGGTTGCTGGATTGGAAAACCTCAGATGAAGTTCCTTTGCCGCAATCTTGTCTCTGGGAATATCGATCAGGAAGCCATGGCACTGATCCAGGCTCACACCAAACTGCTCACGCAGATCCGTACGGCGGATACTGATCCAATGGACACTGCTCTGGGCGTTTCCTTTTTCATCCACGATTTCCATTTTCAGTTCTCCAAAGGTGTTGATACACCATCCTTCGATATGAACCTTGTCGATCCGGCTCTCCAGTCTTTCTATAAAATATTTTATGGTATCCTTATAGTATTCTTTCTGAACTTCCTTCAGAGACTTCTGCAGGATCGGATAGCTCTCATCACCGCAGCAGATACGCACTCTCAGACACTCCGATATCTGAAATATCGTTTCCATATTGGGAATATGAATTTCATATCCCACTTTTTCTGTCTTAAAGTCAAGGTCTGTCCTGGCCTCCAGTACATCCGGTCTTCTCACCCGAATCATCGTGCATTCCATAGGCAGATGATCGGCACGAACCTGCACATAAGGCTCTTCCTCCTCATCCGCAAAGTACAGCCATCCTGTTATCACACAGGTTCCATTATCCTTCCGGAAATATCCGCAGGTATCCATGATCACAATACTTTCATTCATCCTATCTTTTCCTCTCTACCGCATTCCTGTATTTCCCATACAGCTTCCAAATCTTTGTGTTCTTCATTTCATCGATGATCTGATTCATTCTGTGTACTTTGTTATGGAGATACTCATTTTCTTCATTTGCCTTGCATACAATCCCTATAAGATCTTCTCCGACGACTGCTGTGGTAAGGCAGACCTCCATCACTTTCGCCCCCTCCGGCACAGGAATTCCCTTAATAGCCGGATCTAAATGGGGAATAAAAGCCCATTGTCCGCGCAGGGTACCTCCCGGTATCTGTTCTCCCTTCAGTGAAACCTCCCGGCCGTCAAAGGTCATGCGTTCTATATGGACTACACATGCCTGGTCGCCGGGATCCAGACGGATCCATCTGCATCCTTCAGGCAAAGGAATCTGTACCATGGCTCTTCCTTCATTCATGGGATAAAAACGGGAGTCTTCTTCTCTGTACATGCCATCCATTGATAAGAACACCTGAAGGCGGCTGTCATAAACGGCTTTCTCACGCACGATGCCCGGAGTAATATCTGCAAACATTTCCCGAATCGGTGTATGGCTTCCGGTGATATAATTCTGGAAATTCTGTTCCATCTCGGCAAAACAGCCAAGTAAATCCCCGGTAATACCAAAATCATGATAAAGCTGCTCCGGATGTAATACCATCCGTATCCCATTGGTCGCCGTATAGTAATGGATGATTCTGTAAAGCACAAACTTACAGGGAATCGGAAAATCAAAGGTCCACTCATAGTCTAAAATCGTGGGGATCTCCCCCAAAATCACATTGGCACATACCATATCAATATTTGTTACCGTCCCGCCGCATTTCAGTCCTTCCGGAAGACTTACCCTTCCAAATACCTGTTGAAATTGCTCTGTCTGTACAAAATCGGCTTTCTGATACAGGGATTCCACCTGAGAAAGATACGCCTTCAGCCTTTCGCCGGCTTCCTGCTGTTTTTCTTCATGAAGCAGGGAGTCCAACTGCTCTTCCAGCGTCTCTCCCGGAATATAATCCAGGCGTACGCCATCCTCCGTTTTTTCACAGTACCCGGCCGCAAGGGAAATCTCCCTGTAAAGAACAGAAAGCTTCCGGTACCAGTCTGCCAGACCTTCCACATGCGCCTTCCCTTCCGGATACATGGCATGCTTCTCCACATATCGAACACCGTTTTTCTCCAGGATATCCGTACGGATGGCAAATCTGCGGCACCGTTCATTGGAATATTTGCTGAAAATAATCTCTGCCATCACTCACCCTTCCTTTCTGCCAATACAAGAAAAGAGTTGGAAAACTCGGGAAACAGCCCGCTGTCTATGAGCGTATCATACACCTTCGGCTCATCAAAGAGCTGCATCCTTGTACGGTCAAAATTGCAGTAATTATCTTTCAGTTCTCCCTTTTTGGGAAGATATTTATCAGAATAAATGGTAAGAGGAAACTTATAATCCGGATAAGGATAATAAAATGTCGTCTGGAAATTCCCCGCCTTAGAGATTACATTTTCCAGTTCCCTGCGGGAAAAGGTCTTTACGCCGGTCGTGTCCGGATAGCCCTCCAGGCCCTCAAAATATTTCGGCACATGATCTTCCGTACATCCTGCCCAGTATTTCAGTCCCAGACGGTTCTCAATAGCAATGACCAGCTTTCCCCCCGGTGCCAGATGCGCTGCAATGCGGCGGAGCATTTCTACATATGGCTCCCTGGTTCCGATATAACCCTCAGAATATTCAAATACGCCGATCAAAGTGATATAATCAAATGTTTCCTTCAGATTTTTTTCGATATCCTGAAAGTTTCCCACCAGAATTTTTACGTTGTCATAGTCCTGATTCCGGTAGGCATTGATGGTGCTTCGCATTTTGGATAATTCGATACATGTTACATTTCCGGCTTTTCTTGCAAGCGCTCCTGTAATAGCTCCGCAGCCGGAACCGATCTCCAGAACCTTATCTGTTTTCTTCATAGGAATCCAATCCAGGATATTCTGGCGGATATGGGAAAAATGATACAATACCGGCCAGCTTTTTTTATCTGCGATCACCTGGTTCAGTTCCTCTTCCCGGTAGCTTTTGGCAATTTCCAAAAGCTGCTCTTCCACCGGGCCGTCGCTGTATAAATCTTCCCCCGGATAATATTCATAGTCCAATGTCACATTTCCGATTTTTTCCATGGTATCCCCCGCTTAATCTTCTTTTACTGATATCCGGGAATTCATATCATAAAAGCCTACCGTATCCTTAGATGAAACAACCGTAATGTTGCATGCATCATAAAGACGGTGGAACACGGTAAATTCCCCGTTTCTGTAGCCTGTACACCCGAAAGACAGAAGGTATTCTCCTCCCTGAAGGTTCATCTCCTGCTCGAATGTAACCTCGCAGGTTTTCCCTGCCTCCGGATGCCTGACGTATACTTTCTCATACATGGTATTGGTACCCGTGATCTCGGTTCCCTGAATATTTTTAAATGTATATGCCATGATCGGCTGCTGAATATCTTCGTTGAAATGCACCCGCATCTTTATCTGAAATCTGGTTCCTTTGTCAATGGCATTGCTTTGGCGTCCTTTGCAGTCCAGAACGACAAAATCAACGATTTCCGCCTGTTTTTCCCCATACTCCAGAGTATCCGGGTTCACAGCAAAGCCTTCCCGCCAATTCTCTCCTGCTGTCTCTTCCCCGTCAGAGCTCCCCTGCTTCACCGGATTCTGATGCACCAGAAGCTGCTTATACATATCTACCATTTCCTTGGCAGAACCCTGATCAAGCATGACACCCTGATTTAAAAGAATGACCCTGTCGCAGTATTTTACAATACTTCCCAGGTCGTGACTGACAAAAAGAATCGTCTTTCCCTGTTTCTTAAACTCTTCAAATTTATGGTAGCACTTTGCCTGGAAAAAAACATCCCCCACGGACAAAGCCTCATCAACAATCAAAATCTCCGGATCAATATTGATCGCAACAGCAAAAGCGAGGCGTACAAACATACCGCTGGAATAGGTTTTTACCGGCTGATTGATAAAATCACCAATATCCGCAAATTCCAGGATACTGTCTAAACGCCTGTCAATCTCTTCTTTGGAAAATCCCAGCATAGTTCCGTTCAGATATACATTTTCCAGACCGGAGTATTCGCCGTTAAATCCGGCTCCCAGCTCCAAAAGTGCGGAGATCCGTCCATCCACCTCAACGCTTCCGGCCGTAGGAGCAAGAACACCTGTAATGATTTTCAGAATGGTTGATTTCCCGGAGCCGTTGGTTCCGATGATTCCCACACATTCCCCTTCATGTACGTCAAAATTGATATCCCGCAGGGCATAATGCTCACGGTAAAGCTTCTTCCTGCTGAACCCAAGAGACTCCCTCAGACGGTCTGACGGCTTGTCATAAAGCTTGTACATCTTCTCCAGATGCTTGATTTGAATAACTTTTTTGCTTTCCACGTTGTTACTTCCTCTCTTTATAATACATCTGCAAAATGAATACGCAGCCGCTTAAACACCCAGTTGCCAAATACAAAACAGAGAATGGTAACTGCCCAGAAATACACAGTCCACATAGGCCGCTCAAAAAACCAGTGTTTCATGATAAAAGAATCCCTGTACCCTGATACAATATAATATACCGGATTTAATTGAAGAATCTTCTGGATGGTTGCATGTTCCTTCAGGGAGGTTTCTGCGATCCACATAATAGGTGTCAGCCAGACCCCCACCTGCAGTCCGATATTAATGATCTGTGTCAGATCACGGAAAAATACCACCACAGAGCAGGTGACATAGCACATTCCAAGAACCAGCGCAAATGTACAGAAGCTGTAATAAATGATCTGCAGATAATACCAGTCCGGAAGTTTCCCATAAGCCATATACAGAATAATGGTAAACATAACGAAAAAGCAGTGTACAAACAGTGCGGAAATAATCTTTACCACAGGAAGAACGCTGATATTAAAAACGACTTTTTTTACAAGATAATTATATTCCAGAAGCGAATTGGTTCCTCCCACCAGAGCATCCTGAAAGAAGAACCAGGGTACGATCCCGGCTACCAGATAAAGGACAAAGGGAATTCCCAGTTCTCCCGTATCTGAACGGAAACCAACGGAAAACACGAACCAATACACCAATATCGTTACAATAGGCTGGATAAAAGCCCATATCGTTCCAAGATAAGAACCGGCATATCTGGTCTTAAAATCATTTTTTGCCAGCTTCATGATCAACTGCCGGTTTCTGTACACATCCACCGGCAGGGAAAACATTGTCTTTATCATATAAATCTCCTATCTTCTGAAGTCTTTAAAGCTTCCCCATTTCTGATCCTTATCAGACAAGATCAGCTCCATGCCTTCCGGAACCGGCCATTCAACGGCAATATCCGGGTCGTTCCAGATCAGTCCGCCTTCATCATTCGGATGATAGAAATCAGAACATTTGTAAGTGAACTCCGCATTGTCGGACAATACCAAAAAGCCATGGGCAAAGCCCTTCGGAATGAAAAACTGCTTTTTATTTTCTGCAGAGAGAATAACACCAAACCATTTTCCATACGTCTCTGAGCCTTCTCTTAAATCAACCGCTACGTCAAAAACCTCTCCATTTACCACACGTACCAGCTTATCCTGCGGATAATTGATCTGGAAATGAAGACCGCGGAGTACACCGCGCCGGGAACCGGACTGATTATCCTGTACAAACTCCACATCAATCCCTGCTTCTTTGAAATCCTGATAATTATAGGTTTCCATGAAATATCCTCTGCTATCCCCGAAAACCGTAGGCGTAATCACCTTCAAACCTTCTATATGGCATGTTTCAACTTTAATTTTTCCCATTTTATAATCCCTCCGCTACTTCGATCATGTATTTTCCATATGCTGTTTTTAAAAGAGGCTGGGCCAGCGCCACAAGCTGCTCCTTTGTAATAAATCCCCGTTTATATGCAATCTCCTCAATACAGGAAATATAAAGGCCCTGGCGTTTCTGGAAAGCTGCTACAAAATCAGCCGCATCCAGCAGGGAATCATGATTTCCCGTATCCAGCCATGCAAATCCGCGGCCAAGAGTCTCCACCTTCAATGTTCCTCTCTTCAGATACTCATTATTGACACTGGTAATCTCAATCTCACCCCTTGCAGACGGCTTTACATTCTTTGCAATTTCCACAACATCATTGTCGTAGAAATACAGGCCCGGCACTGCGTAATTTGATTTCGGCTTTTCCGGTTTTTCTTCAATGGAAAGAGCATTGCCTTCCTCATCAAATTCCACTACGCCGTACTCTCTCGGATCTCTTACATAATAACCGAAAATCGTCGCGCCTTTCTGCTCCTTTGTACGGCGGTATGCATTCTGCAGCACTCTGGAAAAGCTCTGTCCATAAAAAATGTTGTCTCCCAATACCAGAGCAACCGCATCACTCCCGATAAAATCAGCGCCGATGATAAACGCATCTGCCAGCCCCCTTGGCTCTTCCTGAACTGCATAAGCAAATCTCATGCCAAGCTGGCCGCCGTCACCCAGCAGTTCCTGAAATACCGGCAGATCCCTCGGTGTGGAAATGATCAGAATTTCCCTGATTCCTGCAAGCATCAGTGTGGACAGGGGATAATAAATCATTGGTTTGTCATAAACCGGCATGATCTGCTTGGAAATCGCTTTGGTAAGCGGGTACAGCCTGGTTCCAGAGCCTCCGGCAAGAATAATTCCTTTCATAAAACAACCTCCTCATCTGGTTCTTCGTATTCTTTTTTTCTTTTTCACAGTCAGTGCTGCCAAAAGAATCACCAGCACTGCCAACATCATTCCCATAATTATAAACAGGAACTTGGCCAGGTCAGAAATCCCCTCTTTTTCCTGTGCAGGTTCCTGTGTCTTTTCCGTCTTAACTCCTGCAGCCTCTCCGGTTTGTGCCAGACCGGTCTCTTCCTTTTCCTGTGCCCGGTAAAGCGGCTCCTCGTCCGCATCTCCCACCTCTTCCACCGGCATTCCGGAAGGCTCAGGCACCGGAGCATTTCCCACATAGCGTCCCTGGAAGGAATACTCCCGGACAGTCTTTCCATCCTGCTCTATATCCTTCGTCTCCAGATTCTCTATGGCAGTTCCTGTGGGAACCGTGACTGCTCCCCGGCCCTCTATCTCTTTTTTTTCAAAATTGTCATACGCATAATCAAACAGTGCAGCCGTATCAAAACACGACTCCGGAAGTCCGACAGCCCTCAAAACAACCACAATATACGTAATATCACCGCGCTTTGCAAAGGAAACCAGCGTGGAGCCTGCATCATTGGTGTTTCCCGTCTTACCTCCCAGACATCCCTCATAATAATACTCCGGCAGGCCTTCATATATCATAGGATGATGGGAACTGAAGGGCCGTTCGGAAGCATTCATATTAGTAGCCGGCATCGTATGGCTCTGTGTTTCAATAATCTTACGCGCTGTCTCATTCTCAAAGCAGGCCTGAGAGATCACCGCCATATCGCGGGCAGTCGTGTACTGTCCCTCTCCCGGAAGCCCGTTGGCATTGATAAATCTGGTATTGACACAGCCAAGCTGCTGTGCCCTTTCATTCATCATATTGATGAAATTCTCTTCTGTCCCGCCTACAAACTCTGCGATCTGGGTAGAAACCTCATTTGCAGAGGCAAGCATCATTGCATAAAGGCATTCTTCCATGCTCACAATCTCTCCTGCCACCATGCCAATGTTGGCAGAATCCGGTGTGACATCCCGAAGACAGGTCTCCGTAAATGTCACCTGAGCATCCAGGCTGCTGTTCTCTACAGCCACCAGCAGAGTCATAAGCTTCACGATGCTGGCAGGGTAACGCAGAGCATCCGCACCTTTTTCATATAAGACCACGCCTGTATCCGCATCCATCACAATTCCCGTGTCCGAAACGATCTCCGGTCCCTGGGGCCAGCCCGAAATGCTGTTCGTCGAAATCTCATAGGTCTCCTGAAGATTCACCTGCGAAGCTGCACAGACGGGAACAGCAGCCAGAACGACGGACAGCAGCCCTGCTGCAACTATTTTGTAAATGGAGTGTTTGTTTTTCACTTTTTTCCCTCACTTCCATCCGTATCAAAATCCGGAAAAAGAATCAATCGTGTCTACGATCCGCTTCACGTCTTCCATATCCAAATTGTAATACATTGGCAGGCGCAAAAGCCGTTCGCTTTCTTTCGTTGTATATACATCCTCTCCGAAAAATCTCCCGAATTTCATTCCTGCAGGAGAACTGTGAAGCGGAACATAATGAAATACACTCTGAATGCCGTGCTCTCTAAGCCAGCCGATCAAACGGTCTCTCGTCTGTATATCACGCACTTTGAAATAATACATATGTGCATTGTGGCTGCATTCACGGGGAACAAACGGCTGTTCAATTTTTCCCTCCTGTGCAAGATGGTGCAGATTCTCGTGGTAATAATTGTATATTGCCATACGTTTTTTCTGAATCTGCTCACTGGACTCCAACTGCCCGTACAGATATGCGGCATTCAGCTCACTTGGAAGGTAGGAGGAACCATAATTCATCCAGCGGTATTTATCCACCTGTCCCCGAAAGAACTTACTTCTGTCTGTTCCCTTTTCTCTGAGGATTTCCGCCCTTTCCAGATATTCCTCGTTCCGGAAGACCAGCGCACCGCCTTCTCCCATAGTATAATTCTTCGTTTCATGAAAACTGTAGCAGCCAAAGTCCCCAATCGTTCCCAAAGCCTTTCCCTTATAGGAAGCATCGACTCCCTGAGCTGCATCCTCGATAACCTTCAATCCATATTGATCTGCAAGCCCCATGATCGTATCCATCTCACAGGCTACTCCTGCGTAATGTACCGGTACGATTACCCGCGTTTTGGGGGTAATGGCAGCTTCGATCAGCTTTTCATCTATGTTCATCGTATCCGGCCTGATATCCACAAAAACGATTCTTGCCCCGCGCAGCACAAATGCATCTGCCGTAGACACAAACGTATAGGATGGCATAATGACCTCTTCCCCCGGCTGAATATCCGAAAGATAGGCAGCCATCTCCAACGCATGGGTACAGGAGGTTGTCAGAAGGACATGGTTCACATGAAATCGCTCCTGCATCCATAAAGAACACCTGCGTGTGTACAGTCCGTCACCGCACAGCCTTCCCATATCTATGGCATCTTTCATGTATTCCAGTTCCTTTCCAACAAAAGCCGGTCTGTTAAAATCTATCATCATCAAACCCTCTTTTTAAGAAACATATTCTTCTGTTATTTTCGCATAATCACCTGACAAATTCAACGCTTATTTTTTCAGGCATGTGTTCTCACTAAATTCGCGCTGAGTCTTTGGCTTGTATACATTAAGTGTTCACATTATACCATGGTCACTAAATTCATGCCGCGCCTTCGGCTTGCGCTCATTAAGTGTTCACATTATACCATATAGACAAATACTCCTGTAATGATAAGAAGATTCCCGATCATCTGCCCCTTTGTAAATTTTTCCCGGAGAATCAGCCAGGAAAGGAGCATGACAAACACATAGCTGAACGTGTCAATGACGGCCCCGTACTTCATGTCTACCTTAGTATAGGCATACATATTTAAAAACAATACGGAAAAAGATATGCCGTATGCAGTAAGAACTCTCCAGTTTAAATATTCAAAAATCGGATGATTATGCTCTTTATTGGCACTCTGCTTCAGCAGAACCTGGGAAACTGCTGAAAAAAAGGTGGCGCCGAACATCAGTAATATATAAGGAACCATGATTCTAATCCTTTCTCTCCTGCGCACTGACCGACACAACGACAACACCGGCAAAAACAATCAGCAGGCCGATGATATTTTTCATGGTCAGGCTTTCTCCAAAGATAACCACTGCCCATATCTGGCTCCAGAACAAATAGACACTCCGGTTGGCATATCCAATGTTCAGGTCAAACTTTTTTATAATTTTCTGCCAGCAGATTGCATAGAAAAAGCAGTCTGCCAGCATAAGAAAAGCAAATACATATAATTTCGGATTCCGGAATCCCCCATCCGTAAGCTGTGCGGACGCCATCTTTGAAAATACGCTTGTAAACGAAAACAGCAGCACACATAAATGAAGGAATATATAATTCTTTATTTTCTCCATAACTCCTCTAATGATCGATCATTGATGCTGATACATCGGTTTACCCGGTTCACGACTTCTTCAAGCTCCTGCTCTGATTCCGCCCGGGCAATGACATGCCCGATCCTGGTAGTTCCATTCTCCATTTTTTCCACCGGGTGCCCTGTAGGAAAGTCCAGAACCACTTCCGTTCCCTTGTCTCTTATCTCCTGAAGCCCTGCTTCATCAATCCGTGTGATCGTTCCATCCACAGGACTCATCAAAAGCCTTGCCATGCATGGGATCTTCTCTTCGCTTTCCGTAAAGTCTACGGAAAGTCCCATGGCATTGCGAAGTATCATCTCATAAAAATCAAATCCATAATACATGGAGATCAACTCCGGAATGCAGGTGGCCCCTGTTCTTCCTCCCATTTCAATCACGGAAACCCGATTTCCATTTACCATAACATCCGCATTAAACGGGCATTGATCCATTCCTGCAGCCTTAGCCGCAAGCTGCATCTGGCGGGTGATTTCTTCTATCTGCGCTTTGGAAGCATTCAGCGGAAATCCATGGCCTGCCGGAACGGTGATCCGTTCTCCGCGGAACAGAAGTTTCTCATGAGGAGCGGCAAAAACGACTCTGCCGTCCTGAATCATCCCGTCCACACCGATTTCTTTTCCGGTCAGCAGTTCCTCTACAAGCACGTAATCCCTGCAGGAACACTCCATTGCTCTGGCAAAGGCTTCCCGTATTCCCGCTGCCTTTTCCACAATCGTAATCCCTCTGCTGCCTGAGCTGTCCACACGCTTTACCACAACAGGAAACCCAATCTCTTGGGCTGCTTCCTCTGCTTCTATAGCTGTAAAAGCTTTTCTGTATTTTGCCGTGGATACCTGGCCCCTGACAAAGGCCTCCTTCATCCTGGCCTTATCTGTCACGCAGGACGCTGCCATTTCAGAAAGCCCGGCAAGCCCCATCTTTTCACATACGTATCCAATAGATGCAACTGCCACGTCTGTTCCTGCAGTACAGATTCCGCTGATTTTCTCCTGTTTCGCAATTTCCAGGATTGCCCTTTTATCTCTTGTATCTATATGGTAGATTTTATCTGCCCACCGAAAACCGGGATACTCTCCCGGAATGCTTACAACAACCGTAAAAAGTCCCATTTTTCCGGCTGTTTTGATCAACGGGACCTGGTAAATACCGGCTCCCAGAATCATGATTTTCTTACGATCACTCATTTTGCTGAATTCTGACTTTTTTATCATCCGGCTCTTCCTTTATTTTTCTATCATTCTCTGTCCGCTGTTCTGTATTCACCGTATTCCGGACAATATACTGCGGCGTATCGTTCAGGATCAGGATGATTTTGCCCAGATACTCCCCTATAATGCCCAGCACCATCAATACCAGCGCAAAGAACAGTACCGTCACACAGAGAGACGAAGACCATCCTACCGGAACATCCGGGTGTAGCAGTTTATTGATCACCACAAGAACAGCGATCAGCACCCCTGCGATTCCTGCAAAAACTCCAAGAAAAAAAGAAACTCTTAATGGAATCACTGAAAAATTCCAATACGCCAGCCACAAATTCAACAGCTTCCGGAACGTATAATTGGAGCTTCCCTGCTCCCTTTTAAAATGTTCCACTTCCACATTTCCGATATTGTGAGTAACACGATAAAAAACGCCGTCGATATAGGGATTGTAGCTCTTATACTTCACCACTTCCTCTTTTACAGCGTTCGTAATGATCCAGAAATTACTGGATGATATTTCTTTTGGTCTGTTCAGCATGATTCTGGAGGTTACTTCATTCAATTTACTGGAAAAATTTTTGAGCCGGGAATTTTTTCTGGAGGGATAGATGCCATACACCAGATCATAGCCCTCTTCCATTTTATGAATCAATTTAAAAATCTGGGAGGGATGCGTCTGCATATCGTCATCCATCCCGAGAATATACTCTCCGTCTGCATAGGATAACGCAGCCATAAGCGCATTATGCTGTCCGAAATTCCGCATGAGATCCACACCCCGTACATTGGGATAGCGGGATGCAAGCTTCCGTATTTCCTGATAGGTTCCATCCTTGGAACCGTCATTCACCAGCACAAAATCACATTCATATCCATCATTTTTTTCAAACTCTGCCATTACCATTTCCACCACTTTCTCTATGGTGGGCTGCGAATAATAGCATGGAATTACAACTGAAACTAACATTCTCTCCTCCGGTTTTTATCATTGCCGATCATCTCTGCCCTTCCCGGTCAGCCAGGAAATCATAGAACAACGGCGTTCCGCCTGTATGGAGGAACAGAATCCTGCTGTTTTTGATCGGCTTTTCCCTGAGATATTCTTTCATTCCCCAGAAGGCTTTTGCTGTATAAACAGGGTCGAGAGGGATCCCATCCTGCAGATATGCCTGTTCCAGACAGGAAATGATGCGTTCATCATATTTGCCGTAGCCTTCCTGACGGTACTGATCCAGCAAATGAATTTCCTGCTCAAATTCCTCAGGCAGAGACCGCCCGCACTTTTCGAAATAAGCCTGAACGCTGTCTGCTACAACCCTGTATGCTCGCTCTGTTTCCCGGGAGGATATCATAACACCCATGATTTTTTTGTGGTCACCTGCCAGCAAATGTCCGCATATCAGCCCGGATTGAGTCGCACCAGTACCGGATGGACAAAAAAGATAGTCAAACTCCCACCCCATCTTTTTCTCATACGCCGTAATCTCTTTATAAGCGTCTGCATAGGCAGATGCAAGCGTTCCCTCATTTCCTGTTCCAAGTCTGCTTCCATAAATATAATAGGGCTTTTTTCCCTTTCGGCAGATTTTCTCCATAACAGCATCCACAGTCTGCGCAATCTCTGCTTTCGCGCAATGTACGATTTCCGTTCCTGTCCACCTGATCAGAGACTCATTATTCGTTGCGATCTGCCCCTCGTCCTCCTCATGGGAACAGATCATGGTACATTCTATCTTCCGGTGATAACAAAAATTGGACAGAACACGGCAAAGATTGGAGTGAACACTTCCATAAATGATCATGCTGTCACAGCCTTTTCCCTCCATATCCGCCAAAAGCGCCTCTGCAATCCTGACTTTATTTCCGCCCATGGAAAAAGGAAGCAGATCCTCCCTTTTTATATAAAGAGAATTGCCATCCTTTTCTTCCCAATGCAGCCGATGAATTACTGTATTCATATTTCCTCTTTCTGCCTAAGATGCAGCAGCCTGCCGGCCCTGCCATTTCCTGCAGGATCCGGCAGACAGCCGCCATTTTTCTTATTTGGTCTGATACATTTCCTCGTAATATTTCTGATAATCTCCGCTTGTCACATTTTTCATCCAGTCTTCATGTTCAAAGAACCACTGGATCGTCAGACGGATTCCATCCTCAAAGCAGGTCTCCGGATACCAGCCCACTTCTGCCTTAATCTTATCCGGAGCAATGGCATAACGGCGGTCATGTCCCTTACGATCCTCTACATAAGTGATCAGTTCCTCACTTACCAGTTTCTTACGAGGGTCATCGTCCGGCAGCATTTCCTGCAGCGTATCCAGAATGATATGAATAATTTGAATATTCTGTTTTTCATTATGTCCGCCGATATTATAGGTTTCAAACAGTCTGCCCTGTTCCTGTACCATATCGATTCCTTTTGCATGATCCATGACATACAGCCAGTCGCGGACATTTTTTCCGTCCCCGTATACCGGAAGCTTCTTACCCTGAAGAGCATTGTTGATAATCAGCGGAATCAGCTTCTCCGGGAACTGGTACGGTCCGTAATTGTTGCTGCAGTTGGTAATATTTGCAGGGAATTTATAAGTATCCATATACGCTTTTACCAGCATATCGGAAGATGCCTTGCTGGCAGAATACGGGCTGTGCGGTGCATACGGAGTAGTCTCATAAAAATACCCGCCGTCCTCTTCCAGAGAACCATATACCTCATCTGTGGATACATGCAGGAATTTCTTATCAGCTTTAAAGCTTCCGTCCGGCAGTTCCCATGCGGCTTTTGCTGCATTCAGCATCACAAGCGTTCCCAGTACATTTGTCTTTACAAATACATCCGGATTTTTGATACTGCGGTCTACATGGCTCTCAGCAGCAAAATGTACGACACGGTCAATGTCATTTTCCTCGAAGATCTTCATGATCGCATCGCTGTCACAGATATCTGCTCTAACAAAAGTATAGTTTTCTTTGTTCTCAATGTCTTTGAGGTTTTCCAGATTTCCTGCATAAGTCAGCTTATCTACGTTGATGATACGGATGGTATCTCCATATTTTTCAAACATGTAGTGAATATAGTTAGAACCGATAAATCCGGCGCCGCCTGTTACTAAATAAGTTCTCATAATTTCTTGTTCTCCTTTATTTCAAATTCTTTTTTTGATTACTTCCGGTTGGTACAAACACCTTTGGCATTAAATTTATATACCTTGCCGCCGGATTTCAGGGTTGTATTTTTCAGCATGACCCTTGTTTTTTTATTAAAGTAATAGTATTTTCCTTTGTATTTCAGCCAGCCTGTGTGTGCCTTGCCGCTGGCGGTGAAATAATATGTGCCGGCTTTTAGTTCCTTGAGTCCTTTATTAAAACGAATCCCGTTCGGATCAATATAATAAAGCGCTCCGTCTGATGTAGTAATCTTCTTATGCTTTACTAAATATGCCTCTTTTGGGTCAAAATAATAATAATTTCTTCCGATTTTTTCAAAACCGGTCACTGCATAACCGCCGGCTCCGATATAATAACGCTTTTTCTCAAACGTTGTCCAGCCTTCCTGCCGCTTGCCATCTTTGTCAAAAATGTACATTTTACCGGTACCTGATTCAAGCTTGGTATTTTTGTACAGATACCCCTTCTTACTGTTAAAGTAATACCAGTTTCCATCCATGCGCATCCAGCCAAGCCATGCCGTACCGTCTTCCTGAAAATAATAGGTCTTTCCCTGGAAGGTCTTCCAGCCATACTGTCTCTTTCCCTTTTTGTCTACATAATAGACTTCTCCATTTATAGTCAGAATCTTATTGACAGCTTTTACGTCATTTTTATAATAGTAGTAAGCTCCGTTTTCTTTCTTCCATCCGTTCTTTTTAGATGGATCCAACGGCTCCTCTCTGGCCGGAAGCTGTTTGATATATTTCACAATAGCTCTGGCATCTGCCTGTCCGAGCTTTTTCAGTTTTGCATCTGTGCTTAAATAATTTACAGCGTCTGAATAATTACTGATAAAAGCGTGTTCAATGATCACTCCGGGCAAGTTGCTTTCAATACTGCCGGCAACGATTGCATAGTAATCTCTTACACCCCCATTGGGATATCTGCTTCCGTTCTCACTCAGGCGGTATTCCATGCCGCCGCTCTCTTGATAACGCATCGCAATTCCCAGCTTCCCAAGTTCCGACATAACATAACTGCCGAATAGTTTTTCCTTGGCTGCCAAAGACGCCCGGTAAGTTCCCTGGGAGATCAAAACAGATGCACCCCTGGCCAGGCCGCTGTCTTCACTGTTTATGTGCTGGCTTACCAACAGATCGGCTTTGGCCTTCTTTGCAGTCATTACTCTTGCCGCCAGGCTCGGACACTCTGTCTTTGTCCTGGTAAGAACTACTTTTATATTGCTGTATTTTGAAAGCTCCTGTTTCGTATAATTAGAGATTTTCCAGTTGATTTCAGACTCCACATATTGCTTTCCGTTGTGTACTTCAACAGCACCGGAGTCATATCCTCCATGCCCCGGATCCAAAACCACCACAAACTGTCCTGTATTAACAGTCGCAGCCTCCGCCTTTGCCGGAGCAAAACCAAACATACCGGTAAATCCAATTACTGCTGCAAGTAATAAACTTCCTAATTCTTTCTTTCTCATTTTTCTCCCCACCTGCTTCTATTTTTTCTTGTATTGCTTTGTGCAGACTCCGTTTTTGTTAAAAACAGAAACAACACCCTTGGCACTTGTCAAAGTGATGCTCTTAGCCATGACACCGGACTTCCGGGAAGTTCCCTTATAGAAGTAATATTTTTTCCCTTTGATCGTATGCCAGCCTTTATAGGCACGTCCGTATTTATCAAAATAATAGGTATTATTTACTCCATTTTCCTTGACTGTCTTGAATCCATTCGTATAAGCCACTCCATTGCTTCCAAGATAATAAATGTTTCCTGAGCTGTCAATTACTTTACTGTTTTTGGACATATACGCGTCCACTTTATTAAAGTAATAAATCTTACTGCTGATTTTATAGAAACCCTTCACTGCATAACCATTAGAAGCCATATAATAACGTTTTCCCTTCCACGTCACCCATTTGTTGGTAACTCTGGCTCCCTTGGAGTCTACATAACAGATATTTTTCTTTGAGGATGTCAAAAGTGTATTTTTGTAAATATATCCTTTCTTACTGTTAAAATAATAATACTTACTTCCAATCTTATGCCAGCCGGTAAGCTTTACACCATTTTTATAGTAGTATGTCTTTCCGCCCTCGGTTTTCCATCCGTTTTTTACTGTTGGTTTTGGGGTTGCCGTTGGTTTCGGTGTGGCTGTTGGTTTCGGCACGGTTGTATTTGGCTTCGTGGAATTCGTATAGGAAGCAAGAGGTTTTGTCCTGGGTGTAATAATTTTCGTATAATCCACATATCCAAAATTGATATCTACATTGTTCCATACCGGAATTCCGTCTATCAGTCCTTTGGTAGAGTTCAGAACGCCGCCTCCATCCCCATCTGTTGACTGCCATACCGTATATTTATAAGATGATTTGGGAGGTGCCAGAATTTTGTCACCATATCTTGCAATCCAGACATCAATTCCCGGAAGCAAAGACCAGTCCACCTTTGTATCATACCAGTTGGTGTTGCAGTATACCATAGGATAATATCCCGCTTTTTTCACCTCATTGCAAAATGTCAGGGCGAGTTTTGCCACCTGCTTCTTGGACAGCTCCCCCATACGGGAATATTCCAGGTCATATACAACAGGATAGGAAACCTTGTAGCCTTTCATCTTGCTGATCACCAGCTGGGCTTCCTTCAGGGCCCCTGCAGTAGTTGTCGCTGTGCTGTAGATATAGGTTCCCACAGGCACTCCGGCCGCCGCTGCATTTTTCATATTAGCGGCATACTGTTTATCAATATATCCAGTCCCATAGGCTACCCGGACAAATGCAAAATCAATACCTGACTTCTTTACTTTTTTCCAGTCAATCGTTCCCTGCCATTCAGATACATCAATTCCCCTTGTAATCGCACCTGTAATTTTCTGACCGCTTCCATTATAGCAGACACCGTTTATTTTTTTCCAGGCCTTGGTGCTTACTGCAGCGCGCAGCAAATCCTGTGCTCCGGCATATTCTTCGCGTTCTGTCTCGTCCACCGTATCCCACCGCTCATATGAGTCTGCGCTGACAGACACAGCGATTCCGACAGACATCACAGCACACAGCAAAAACACTTTTACTCTTCTCAGTATCTGTTCTTTTCCCTTCATCTTCTCCCCCAGTGATATTCCCCTGCCATTATTTATTAAATATTAAAGTTTTGTTACGATTTTCATTATACATACATGTCTAAGGAATTGCAAGGAAATTTCCCAGTATATAGCAAGACGCCCTCCGAAAACTTCGGAGAGCGTCGAATACGCAGATTAATGCCATGCCAGATTATCCGTCGGGTCAAAGTTACAGCTTCCATACATTGGTACAAGAGCTTTTCGTCCCAGAGGACCTTTCATTGATTCATTTGCATTATATGTGCCGTCAATGATACGGATCGTAGAGCCATTGCAGTTATAGAATACCCATCTCGCATCTGCAACACAACAGCGGATACATCCATGGGATGCCGGCTGTCCAAGCAGGTTGTATGCTGACGGGGATACATTATAGTAGCTTCTGGTTCCACCGGCTACGGAATGAATAAAGATACCTCCGTTGCCTGCTTCGTCCACATGTGTTCCATACTGTCCCCAGGAGGGTCCCATCAACTCCTGCCATCTGTTGTAGCTGGTAAGTTTCATGTCTTTGTTGGTTGGCCATGTCGGAGTTCCCGGAAGTCCTACGGAGACACGAATTGTTTTTAGAGGAACTGTTCTGGAAGAATCATATACCGTCATAACTCCGTTGACCCGATCTACCACCAGATAATAAGGACCGCTGTACAATCCTGTCAGATCATTGATACGGTAACCATTCTTATCAAAATAATATCTCAATCCATCGATCACTTTTGAACAGTTCACCGCAAAAATACCGGATGAATCCATGTATTTCACCTGATTCTTGGCATCATTAACGATTACCCATCCGGCATTGGCAGCAACAAACTTACCTCTTGCGTCCACATAACCGCTGACACCGTTTCTCGTAACAGAGGCATTCGTTTTTACGGTGTAATCTGTATTGAAATAGTAGTATCCGCCTTTGATGTATTTCCAGCCGTTTTTATAAAGAGTTCCGTTGCTTCCTGCATAATACCAATTATTGTTATAGCGAATCCAGGTATTTTTATACATAGTGCCTTTCGCCTTGGTAGTCGTAGAGCCCCGGAAGAAGTAAGTTTTTCCGTTCACGGTTGTTATTCCGCTGGCAAGTCTGCCGTCCGGCCGGAAATAACGACCCGAAGCAGTAAGCCTGTTGACATAATGGTTGCCGCTGCTCGGGAAATAGAACCATCCGGCACTCTTTCCATCCGTTTTGATAATCCTCTGCCATCCCTTTTTCTCTACGATCCTTCCGGGTGTCTTTCCAAAATAATAGTATCGGTTTCCATTTGCAGGAATACGATGCCAGCTATTCGTCCATGTTACACGGCGTCCTGTAGATGAAAAATAGTATCTTACATTCTTATATTTCACCACTTTGCTTTTATAGACACGGCCATATTTGTCTGTACAGTAATAATAGCCGTTGGCAGCTTTTACCATTTTGCTTTTAATAATGTATCCGGTTGCAGAAAGCAGATATACATCATCTTTCACACTGGGATCAATCGTTTTGTCAAGTTTTGTTGCAACGATCCCCCGCTCCAGATAGCGGCCGTCTGACTGATACTTTCTCCACTGGATCACACCCTTGCTGTCTTTAATGCGAAGCCAGCCTGACTTGAAAGCCTTACCGGGAATATCTCCGGCTGTCTTTGCCGGCTGTCCGTAATATTTGCCCGGTTTCTTTCCTTCCGTTATCGTAATATGTCCTACACGCGGAACACCTTTATCTGTCAGGAAATATTTCTCACCATTGATCACATGATATCCTGTATAGGTTTTATTCGCAGTACTGATCTTTTTCAGTTCTGTCTCAGATTGATAGATTCCGGTCTTTGAATAGAATCGGAATGTCTTTCCATCCCAAAGCCAATATCTTTTCTGCATTTTTCCAAGATCTGAGGTGGTAGGTTTGCAGACAGCATTCGCATTCCCTTCCTGAATCTTATCCGCAGACATAAAATAAAATTCTTTGGTTACTTTATAACTGAACCCGGGTGTTCCGGGTTTTATTTCTTTCCTGCCGGTCACCATGTAACCGGCTTCGTCAAAGTAATAATCTCCTTCCGTCATAAGAGTCGGAGATGTCACACTTCTGTACGTTTTAATATGTACAATTCCGTCTGCTGCCGTATAATAGTTCCCGGCGGCCGCAGTGAAAGTCTCATCTGCTGTCAGGCCATTCTCTTCTACCGGAGTCTCTTCTGTTGAAATCGCTTCTTCGGCGGGAGCAGTATTCCCAGCATCCGCTTCTTCGGCATCAAAGACCTCTCCAGCGTCGTTTCCTTCCTCTTCCGAAACTGTTTCATCTCCAAAAACATCTCCCCCGGCAGATGCAGCCAGGTTCCCGCCGACTGCTTCCGCAGCATCACCGGCAGATGCTTTCAACGTAGTGCTGACTGGTTTCAAAAGCTTCCATTTACCATTGACATACTTCCAGTTAGAAGCATAAATCTTTCCGGATGTGTCTGCCATAAGCTCCACTTCCGTATCCGCAGGGCCAACTTCCTCCGGCACTTCAACATTCTCTCCTGCGTTAAAAATATCCACGTCCGGTGTCTCTTCTTCAGGTGTCTCCGGGGATATAAACGTTTCTGCAGGCACTTCCGGTGTCGGTGTAATCTCCTCCGGGTCTTCCGGTATCGGTGTAATCTCCTCCGGTACTTCCGGTGTTGGTGTCACTTCCTCCGGAGTTACCGGAACAGGAGACACTTCCTGTTCATTACCCTGGATATCCACCGGCTCTGCCGGAATCGCTTCATTATCTCCGCCTGCTGCCAGATCATCAAAAGAATCTTCAAACACGGCAGCCGAAACTGCTTCCGGCTGGTCAACAAACTCTGCCGCACTTGCCTGAAGCACGGTTGCCATACAGAGAGTCAAACTCAGCACGACTGCTACTATTCTCTTCTTCACAATAATCCCTCCTTAAACATATCACTATAAGTTACTCACCCAAACCACTTTCAATAGCTGTTACCAGGGCTTCCAGGGCTTCTTTTTCATCTGTACCTTCGCAGGTCAGTTCAATTTCATCCCCGCACTTTACACATGCCCCAAGAACGCTTAAAACACTTTTGGCATTGGCAGTACATCCGTCAAAGGAAAATGTGACCAGGGATTTATATTTCATCGCTTCCTTACAAAGAACACCTGCCGGCCGTAAATGAAGACCTGTTGGATTTTTTACTGTTACTTTTTGACTGATCATAATACATCTCCTTATTCTTCTTCACTGCTCTCTGCCACATTAGAAAGTACGGAAATCTGTACCTCTGCCGTGACCGGTTCCACCAGTTCATAGCCCTCCGGGAGTTCTACGTCCACCGGCAGCTCATAGCTGCCCTCCTCTTTCCCTTTAAGGTCAACCAAAACCCTGATCCAGGACTCATCGAGGATTTCCTCCGCGTCCTCAGTCTCCTTAATGCGGAGTTCAATCCTTTCTGTTCCGAAAGTCACCTGCAGATCATCCGCCAGATTTTTTACTTCAATATTCTGAGTCAGGAAATCATAGGTATGGCTTCCCACGGGAAGAATATTTGCTCTGATCCACACATCTTCACTGGAACCGCTGGTAAGTTTGATACCTTCCGGAAGAAGCTCCGTAATATTTACCTTTGTTTCATAATCTGAATCAGCACCGCTGATATCAATATATTCTGCCGGTATGGAGATTGTATTATTCTGCGTCTCATCCAGATTAGCCAGGGCTTCCTCACTGCCTGCAACACTGATCACATCCGGTACTGTAACAACATTCTCCACCTGATATCCTTCTGCAGGTTCTCCTGTGTATTCCTGCGCATTAATTCCGATATTGGATCTTACTCTCCAGAGCCTTGCGGTAACCGTAACTTTCGGCAGGTTCAGATAAGTCATCTCCGCATCTGTAAGCTGCTCCCCATTCTTATCATAAATAACAAGGGATGTTTCCTGGGTTACGTTTTCCGTCTTTCCTTCCACATTGCTGATAGTGGCTGTTACATTATCTATTTTATTAATCAGTGTCTCCGGTCCTGTAATCTTGATTTTTTCCGGATTGCAGGTCAGAGACCCGATCTCATACCCCGTCCCCGGCTTTGCATCTCCGCTGGATACACTGATCACAAATTCCTGTGTCTTCTTATCTTCCAGATTCACGGCATAGTTCCGCGGCACCACCTCAATGTTGCTTGGAGAAATCCCGTCGCAGATAACGGTGATCGGTACCATGACCGGACTTTTATCCAGATCTACAGCCTGCTGCATGTCAGCATAGGCTCTGATATCGGATGCCGTAATCTTATTCAAAATCTTCCGTGTTCCGGTGATATAGACACGTATGGCTTCCTGGCTGTTATCCGGCAGACATACCTGATTCGTCACATAAGCCTGATTCGTCAGCTCTACATTGGTAATTGTATAAGAATCGGTCCTGATGGGATTATCCACATTAACCACGATCAGCCATACCAGCACTGCAGACACCACAGACATAATCTTCAGAGAGATGTTTTCAGTCAGTTTCTTCTTCATGCTTCACTCTCCCTTTCAACAATTGCCGCAGCTTGCTGTTATCAACAATTTTCTTATTTTGTGTCTCAACGAGGATTTCCCTGAGACGTGTACTGTTCACATTACTCATTAAGCGCCCGCCCTTGGCTACGGAAACCTGTCCTGTCTCTTCGGATACGATAATCGTAACGGAATCGCTTACTTCACTGATCCCGACGCCTGCTCTGTGTCTGGTTCCAAGCTGCTTGCTTAATTCCATATTATCAGACAGCGGCAGATAACAGGTTGCGGACACGATCCGATTCCCCCTCACGATCACAGCACCATCGTGAAGCGGGGTATTATGTTCAAAAATATTAATCAGGAGCTGACTGGTGAGAACAGCATCCAGGGTAATTCCTGTCCGTTCGTATTCAGTCAGAAGAATGTTCTGTTCGATAACGATCAGCGCACCTGTCTTCACTTCTCCCATGTCAAAACAGGCTTTGATCAGTTCATTCACGGTTTTGTCCGTGAAACGCTCCTCTACCTCCTTACCGGAATCAAAAGGAATAATGGCTGCCATAATGTTCTTCTGCCCCAGCTGCTCCAGTGCCTTTCTCAGCTCCGGCTGGAAAATGATCACTACTGCTATCACCATGACACTCGCCATATTGCCCACGATCCACAGAATCGTACTCATCTTGAAAATATAAGCGACCAGGAGGAATATCAAAACCACAACGATTCCCTTCAGCAGGGTATATGCCCTTGTGTATTTAATCCAGACCATGCACTGGTATATAAAAAATGCAATTAAAGCAATTTCAATAACATCAATAATACCAATGCTCGGAAGAGAAATCTTTGACAAATATCTCACCAGCAATTCGTCCAAGCCCAGCATAAAATCCTCCCCTCATCCATTCTTTTTCTGTTTCTGCTCACGCCATGACCACTAACCTGAATCAGTTATCCCCTCAGCCAGCTATGTGTCTTCAGACAGAAATCATAAATCCCTCAACGATTCTTCCAGTTTTTTTTCAAAATCTATATCATCTATGTCGTTGTTCCGCATGACAGGCATTTCATCCTCTGCCTTTCTCTTTTTTGCTTTGCGCGGTCTTTCCTCTCCCTGGAAGATCGGTTCGGAAAAAGATACTACGCTTTCTTCAGCCCTCCGTTCTTCTCTGGAAGACGAACCGTTAATTTTCTTGATATTTCTCTCAGAGGTAGTCACAGCAGCCTTGGGAACGGCCTTCACGTAATAGTAATACTCATCATCTTCGTATTCCAGCCGCTCTGTTCTTGTATAATCCCCGCCAAACACGAAGAATTCCAAAACGATTCCAATAAGTACGGTAACTACTGTATAAATGATCAACGGTACCACTTCAATCTGTACTCCAAAATAGAAACCGCCGCCCAGCATGATCAGGACATATGTTACACCGCCCACGACAATTGCGATCCGCCATGCATAATCAAAAGATCTGGTACGGATCAGATTTACAAGCAGGATCACACCGATAAAAGCAATCACCGTAATCCACATTTCCCGGTTTGCTACCATACCGTCCGCCATCATAGTCAGCCGTTCCATCACTTCCATATCGGAGCCCTGAAAGGTCTGTGCATTGGCCCTCAGAAAGCTGATAAAATAGTAGATGATCACACCGCATCCTGCCGGAAAGGCAGAAATAGCACTGCTTAACAGCCCGCTGCCGATAGGAAGCAGTACAGGAAGATTTGCTGCAAAAGAAAGCGGTGTTAAAACCATTACAATATTTTTTCCTGAGCTGAATCTGAGGAACAGGATCATCATGAACAAAATCAGAACAAGCATAAATGCTGCAACATCAATTCCAAGTGCATAGCAGTGGCCAACCATCAATACACAGCCTGCAAACACCATTACCGCTGACGGAAGAATGGAACAGATCAGCGCGAGTATCAGAACAATGAAAATATTGTCAAGCTCTGCCATATATCCCATACTCTGATTAATCCACAAAAAGTATACAAGCCCCAATATAAATTTCAGAAGCGGCTGGAAGTACATTTCATATTGCCCATAAAAATTTTTGATTCTCTGTTTTAATTCCAGTAAAGCTGTCATCTCTTATTTCCTCCTGACGTTCTGCGGCCTGCGGACTTCTTCTCTTCGCGGCTGTATATTTTATCAAGCTTGGTAAGCTCTCCATAATATTTCTTTACACTCTTCTTGGCACAGTAATACTTGACGGAATATTGGATGTATGTCAGCACAGAATATGCTGCGAGAACCGCCACGTATCCGGATATAATCCCGATACCTATGGAAATCAGATCCATCTTATGGATATTCTCCAGCAGATATTCCCCAAAATACGCCGCAATTCCTGCCAGGATCAACGCATATCCGATCGTAACCAGAAAAAAGTTCTTAATCAGCGCCAGTCCAATGTAATCACTTCTGTAATATTTGCTGACCGGGAGGTATTTCCTGCCCTCACCCTGCTCGTACATGGCAAGTTTATTCATAACCTTTACCTTTTCTTCGTTTATCATAGCATACTCCTTGTATTCATTCTGTTTACGCCAGTTGAAAAAGCTCATATAGTCATATAGATTAATTGTAACATAGATCACTACCTATGAAAAGTATTTTTTCAGTTTTGTCCTGTACAGACAGTCAGAAAGCAGACACTCGCCGCTCCTGCCATTCTAAGACAAAAGGCTGCCGCATCCATCGTGCTTCCCGTAGTATATACGTCATCTATTATCAGAATATGCAATCCGTCCACACGCTCTTTTACCGTAAATGCACCCTGCAGATTTCTGCGTCTTTCACGGGCATCCAGTTTTTTCTGCGATTTTGTTTTTCTGGTTTTTACAAGAATCCGGGATGATACGGGAATCCCGTAATACTCCCCGATCCTTTCTGCCAGATATTCCGCCTGGTTGAAGCCCCGCACCCGTTTCTTGGAAGGGTGGAGCGGAACCGGAATGAGCAGATCCGGTTTCCAGCGTTCTATTTCCGTACGGGCATAAGTACATATGGCCGCTGCATAAAAATCCCCGTATTCCCGGCGCCCGTAATATTTATATTTTACAAGGGAGGCCCTCATCCTGTCATCATAGAGATAAATTCCACGTCCTTTTGTAAATGCCCGCTCCCGCCCGGTACATTCACTGCAGTATTCTCTTTCCTCCTCAACGGGCTTGCCGCATTTCATACATCGCGGTCCGCTGTAGGGCTTCAGGTTCCCTGCACATTCCGGACAAATCAGATGCTTCTGATTTCTCAGTATCTGATGACAGACCGGGCAGCATCTGGGATATATTATATTTAAAAATTTTTTGATCAGGCTATGCAAGAGATGTCCTTTCTCCCCGATAACGCTCTCTTTTCACTTTCTATTGTAATTCTACAGGCCGCTCTCTTCCAGTTCCCGGATTCTCACATCCAGAGAGCTGAAGCGTTTCTGCTGCTTTTCATTACGGATCATTTCTCCAAAAGTTTCTTCGCTGCCGACGATTGTCACGCATTTCCTGGCCCTTGTCACAGCAGTATAAAGAAGATTCCTGTTCAGAAGCATCTTCGGACCTGATAAAAGCGGCATTACTACAGCCGGATATTCTGACCCCTGCGATTTATGAATGGTGATCGCATAAGCCAGTTCCAGTTCTTCCAGTTGTTTAAAGGAATATTCCGCATAACGCCCATCCTCAAATTCCACCTCCGCAGTCTCGGCAAAATCATTGATCGATTTGAGGATACCTGTGTCACCATTAAAGACACCGACTCCCTTTTCCACAGGGATCCCGTATTTCCCCCGGACTTCCCACTCGAGCTGGTAGTTATTCCGAATCTGCATGATCTTATCACCCTCACGGAAGAGATGCTGGCCAAATTCCTTCTCTTTCTTTTTTTCATCCGGAGGATTCAGGTATCTCTGCAGAATCTGGTTCAGACGCTCCACCCCCAGAAGCCCCTTTCTCATAGGCGTCAGCACCTGGATATCAAAAGGCTTTGCCTCCACATACCTCGGCAGCTTTTCCTGGATCAGGGCAATGAGTACACGGATAATCATGTCCGCGTCATACCTCTTCAGAAAAAAGAAATCCCTGCTTTTATTATCCAGCATAACAGGTTCCCCGCGGTTGATCTTATGGGCATTCACTACAATATCGCTCTCGGACGCCTGACGAAAGATTTTCTTCAGTTCCACCACAGGGAACTGTCCGGAGCGGATAATATCCCGAAGTACATTTCCGGGGCCAACGCTCGGAAGCTGGTTCTCATCCCCTACCAGGATCAGCCTGGTGCCTGCCGTTACTGCCAGCAGAAGGGAATGCATCAGATGAATGTCCACCATGGACATTTCATCAATAATGATCACATCCGCATCCAGCGGATTTTCGGAGTTTCTGTCAAAATGTACCGCCTGGCCTTCCCGCTCCTCATCCGGCAGCCCGGTGAGCTCCAGAAGACGGTGAATCGTCTGCGCCTCATAACCGGTAGCCTCTGTCATGCGTTTGGCTGCACGTCCCGTGGGAGCCGCAAGACGAAGCTCTGCCCCCTCTCCCTCGAAGAAACGGATGATCGCATTGATGGTCGTTGTTTTTCCAGTGCCCGGGCCTCCGGTAAGAATGAACAGGCCGTGACTGGCAGCCTCTTTCACTGCCCGTCTCTGCATTTCATCCAGAATTGTTTCCGTATCCTTCTCAATCTGGGAAATTCTTCGGTCTACCAGCCTTTCATCCTCCGGACAGAGAATGTTCAATTCCCGGAGCATTCTCGCCGTATTCAGTTCCAGATAGTAATACTGGCTCGGATAGACAACGACATCGTCCTCCTGTTCCTTTAAAATGACTTTTCTGTCCAGGGAAAGATCCATGAGATGCTTTTCCATATAGGAAATGTCCACATCCAAAAGTTCCGATGCCCTTCCAAAAAGCTGTCCCTTCGGCAGATAGGTATGCCCTTCCCCGGAGGCTTGAAGGAGAGTATACATCATTCCGCTTCGGATTCTGTAATCTGAATCTGTATGTATGCCGATGCGGGAAGCAATCTCATCTGCAATCTTAAACCCCACACCGCTGATATCATCTGCCAGGCGGTATGGATTCTCCTGCAGCACGCTGTAGACAGACTCTTTGTATTTCTGATAAATCTTTGCACCCAGATTCAGGGAAATGCCGTATTTCTGCAGGAACATCATGGCTTTGCGCATATCCGCCTTCTCTGTGATCTGAGCAGCGATCTCCCTGGCCTTTTTCTCGCTGATTCCCTTCACTTCCGAAAGGCGCTCCGGCTCTTCCTCTACGATCCGAAGCGTATCCTCCCCGAAATGGCGTACGATTCTTCCCGCCAGTGCCGCACCAACCCCCTTAATAGCACCGGAGCCAAGATATCGCTCCATCGCCAGGGAATCCTCCGGCATCTTCTCTGTAAAAGCTTCTATTTGAAATTGTTTCCCGTAAACAGGATGGCGGGTATATGTACCTGCTGCCTCAATCGTCACCCCCTGAGATACCGAGGGAAATGAACCCACGCAGGTTAATTCCTCGTCCTGGCTGTCTTTCAGCACAAGCACCGTATATCCATTCTCTTCATTCCGGAAAATAATATGATCAATATATCCGGTTACTGTCTCGCTCATGATCTCCTCCTGTACTGTGAAGCAAATCCCTCTGAAATGTCTCACACAATATATCCAACGAGAAAACCTGCCGCCGGCAGCTTTTCTGTACGCTATGGCGAATAAAAGGGCGCTGCACATACGCAGCACCCTCCTCAGCCTTCCATTTTTGCCATTACTTCCGCATATTTGCCGGTTCCGACAGCCACAACATTCATGGCGTCCTGAACTGTCAGGGTCGTTACACCTGTCCGCTGTTCAATAAGCGTATCCATTCCATGAAGCAGGGCGCCCCCTCCCGTCA
Source organism: Eubacteriales bacterium (assembly GCA_030524545.1). GTDB lineage: Bacteria > Bacillota > Clostridia > Lachnospirales > Lachnospiraceae > Blautia_A. Next base: position 50,945 of record JAUNGM010000008.1, on the reverse strand, counting down.
GAACAATTCCGCGGTCTACAATATCGGCAGCCAGCTCCGGCGGGGTTTTTTCCAAAATGCTGTGAACCAGCTCCACGATCTGATTGGTCGCATCCTTCAGCGCGATCCGTACTTCTTCCGATGTAAGGGTTGCTACCTTTGGAAGGCCGGTCATGATATTGCGGCCTTTCACCTCCATGGTTCTGGGATCCGCTTCTTCACTGGCTGTCCCGATTTCAATCTTGATCTTTTCTGCCGTTTCTTCTCCGATAAATAAACTGTGGTTCTTTCTCACATAGCTCATGATCGCCTGGTCAAAGACATCACCCGCCACCTTAATCGTCCCGGACACCACAACTCCTGCAATCGAAATGACTGCCACATCCGTCGTTCCCGCACCGATATCCACGATCAGGTTCCCAAAAGGCTTCGTTACATCCACGCCGGCACCTATGGCCGCCGCGATGGGTTCTTCCACAAGAAAAACTTCTCTTGCACCGGACTGGTAGGTAGCTTCCTCCACAGCCTTACGCTCAATCTCCGTGATGCCGCTGGGCACACAAATACTGATGCGAGGCTTGCGGAAGGCCCGACGTCCCATAGCCTTGGAAACAAAATACTTCAGCATTTTTTCTAAAACAATATAATCTGCGATCACACCCTGACGGATAGGGCGGATCAGTTCCATATTTGAGGTAAGATGCCCTGCCATCTGGCGTGCTTCCTCACCAATCGCCCGGATTTTTTCCGTATCTTTGTCATAAACCACTACGGAGGGTTCTTTCAGTACAAGTCCCTTCCCCGTAGAATAAACCAGGCTGTTCCTGGTTCCCAGGTCAATTCCGATATCACTGGCCGGCATGGGAATCCCCCTTTCTTTTTCTATAAATACTTCCTCGTATCATAGGGGACAAAATACCTTTTGACCCCAACATCATTATATACAACTCCGGAAAAAAAGCAAAGTTTTTTTACTGCTTCAGATATTTGGCTACATATTTGCCCGTATAAGATACGGGGTTGGCAGCCACTTCCTCCGGCGTACCTTTCGCAATCACGGTACCGCCTTTATCACCGCCCTCAGGTCCGATATCAATGATGTAATCCGCCGTCTTGATCACATCCAGATTATGTTCGATCACGACTACCGTGTTTCCGCCTTCCGTCAGACGGCGGAGAATATCAATCAGCTTATGCACATCTGCAAAATGCAGGCCTGTGGTCGGCTCATCCAGAATATAAATGGTACGTCCCGTGCTCCTTTTGCTCAGCTCCGTCGCCAGCTTGATACGCTGGGCTTCTCCGCCGGAAAGTTCCGTAGACGGCTGTCCGAGCCGAATATAGGAGAGTCCCACATCATACAGGGTCTCAATCTTTCTTCGAATGGACGGCACATTTTCAAAGAACGTCAGCGCCTCTTCCACTGTCATGTTCAGCACATCATAAATGCTCTTGTCTTTATATTTGACTTCCAGAGTCTCCCGGTTATATCGTTTTCCTTTGCAGACCTCACAGGGTACATATACATCCGAAAGGAAATGCATTTCAATCTTAATAATACCGTCACCGCTGCAGGCTTCACAACGGCCTCCCTTCACGTTAAAGCTGAATCTGCCCTTTTTATAGCCTCTTGCTTTGGCGTCCGCCGTGGCTGCAAACAGGTCGCGAATCTGGTCAAATACCCCTGTATAAGTGGCAGGATTGGATCTCGGGGTACGTCCGATAGGCGACTGGTCAATATTAATAACCTTATCAAGCTGGTCAAGGCCCAAAATGTCCTTATGCTTTCCCGGAATTGTTCTGGCTCGGTTCAGGTCTCTGGCAAGGCGCTTATACAGAACCTCGTTGATCAGAGAACTTTTGCCGGAACCGGAAACGCCAGTGACACAGGTCATCACTCCCAGCGGAATCTGCACATTCACATTTTTCAGGTTATTTTCCGCAGCGCCTTTGATAGTCAGAAAACCTGTCGGTTTCTTACGCTCTGCAGGTACGGGAATCCTGATCTTTCCGCTTAAGTACGCACCCGTAAGAGAATTGGGGTTCTTCATCAGGTCTTCTGCCGTACCGATTTCCACCAGTTCTCCCCCATGCTCACCGGCTCCCGGCCCGATATCCACAACACAGTCTGCCGCACGCATAGTATCTTCATCATGTTCTACAACGATCAGGCTGTTGCCCAGATCACGCAGACGCATCAGCGCTCCGAGAAGCTTGTCATTATCCCTCTGATGCAATCCGATGCTTGGCTCATCCAGAATATAAGCCACGCCTACAAGCCCGGAACCAATCTGGGTAGCAAGCCGGATGCGCTGGGCCTCTCCGCCGGAAAGCGTTCCCGTTGCACGCCCAAGGGAAAGATAATCCAGGCCTACTTCTGACAGAAAGCCCACTCTTGCCCGGATTTCCTTCAGGATCTGCTTACCGATCAATTCCTGCTGCGGGGTCAGCTCCGGAGTTTCCATAAAACTCTTCAGCTTGTCAATAGGAAGGGATGTGATCTCATAAATATTCTTGCCGCTTACCGTAACTGCCAGGGCTTCTTTTTTCAGGCGTTGTCCCTTACATTCTTTACAGGGTGTGATGCGCATAAAGCTTTCATATTCCTGCTTCATGGTGTCAGAGCCGGTTTCACGATATCTCTGCTCCACATTTCTGATCAGGCCCGGAAAGGCAACATCATAAATTCCCTCACCGCGCTGTCCCTTATAGTGCACTTTCACAGAGCGGCCGTTGGTACCGTAAAGGAGCATGTCCTGAATATCCTTCGGGTAATCCTGAAACGGAGTATCCAGACTGAAACGGTACTCTTTTGCAAGAGCATTCAGGATCGCTCTTGTAAAGCTTCCCTTATCCGTGCAGGACTGCCACCCTGTCACCACGATTGCTCCCTCGTCGATGCTCAATGAACGATCAGGAATCATCAGTTCCGGGTCAAATTCCATTTTATATCCAAGGCCAAGACAGGACGGGCAGGCTCCAAATGGATTATTAAAGGAAAAGCTCCGCGGTTCGATTTCTGCGATGCTGATCTCACAGTCCGGGCAGGCAAAGCTCTGGCTGAAGTTGTGGATGTTCCCGTCCATGGTATCCACCATCAGAAGGCCATCCGCAAGATTCAGCACTGTCTCAATGGAATCTGCCAGACGCTTCTCGATTCCCGGTTTTACTACCAGTCGGTCTACGATAATCTCAATATTATGTTTCAGATTTTTATCAAGAGCAATGTCCTCGGAAAGCTCGTACAGATTTCCGTCAATCTGCACACGCACATACCCGCTTTTTCTGGCATGATCCAACAGCTTGGCATGCGTACCCTTACGGCCGCGCACTACCGGTGCCAGAAGCTGGATCCTGGTTCGTTCCGGAAATGACATGATCGTATCCACCATCTGATCCACAGTCTGCTTTTTGATTTCTCTTCCGCATTTGGGGCAGTGGGGAATCCCGATTCTGGCGTAGAGCAATCGGAAATAATCGTAAATTTCTGTCACAGTTCCCACTGTAGAACGGGGATTTCTGTTTGTAGATTTCTGGTCAATAGAAATAGCCGGCGGCAGTCCCTCGATCAATTCTACTTCCGGTTTTTCCATCTGGCCCAGGAACTGCCGGGCGTAGGAGGAAAGAGATTCCATGTAGCGTCTCTGGCCTTCCGCATAAATCGTATCAAACGCAAGCGATGACTTCCCTGAACCGCTCACTCCCGTAAGAACCACAAACTGATCTCTGGGAATATCCACACTTAAATTCTTCAGATTGTTCACATTGGCACCGCGTATTCTAATAAATTTTTTTCCTGTTGTATCTGCAGCCATTTGCTCCTCCATCTGCTTCTTTCATTGCTGTTTGTTTCATTTCTGTTTGTTTCATTGCTGTCTTCTTCTCTGATATCTACTGGCTATTGTCTTTCATTTTATTGGTTGCTATTCACTGACTCTTCATGATAAATGGCCGGTTTGAGTTCTGCTACTCCAGAAATTCCGCCAGGATCGTATTGCTTACATGAATCCCTCTGCGCGTAAAACGCCAGCTTCCGTCAACCTTTTCCAGAAAACCTGTCCGTTCATATTTCTCAAGAATCCTACCGTATTTCTGCTGTAAAGACAATCCGAAACAGTCTGCAAAATCCTTTTCCCGCACGCCTTCTGTCATCCGAAGTCCAAGAAACATGAATTCCTCCATCGCTTCCTGCTGCGAGAGACGCTGAATCTCCCTGCGGATCTTCTGCGGATCTGCACTGTGCGCAAGATATTCCTCCATATTCCGGGTATTGGAAAAGCGCACTCCATCATAAAAAGAAGCGGCTCCCAGACCCAGACCCAAATATTCCGTTCGTCTCCAATAACCGATATTATGACGGCATTCCAGGCCTTCTTTTGCGTAATTAGAAATTTCATACTGGTGATATCCATACTCAGACAGTATCTTAGCCGTGTCCTCATACATTCCGTATTCCGTCTCTTCATCCGGCAGATCCAGTTCCCGTTCCGCAAAAGGAGTACCATCCTCCACAATCAGGCTGTATGCGGAAATATGCTCCGGCCCGAGCTCTGCCACGGTACGCAGATTCCCGTTCCACCCTTCCCGGGTCTGTCCCGGGATTGCAGACATCAGATCTACATTAATATTCGAAAATCCTGATTTCCGCGCAAGGGCAAAGCTTTCCAGGAATTCTTCATATGTGTGAATTCTTCCAAGCATCCGAAGCTCCCTGTTGTTTGCTGACTGCAGCCCCAGACTCAGCCTGTTCACACCTGCACGGCGGTATATTTCAAGCTTCTCTTTCGTCAAAGTCCCCGGATTGGCCTCTATGGTAATCTCGGCCCCCGGGGAAACTGAAAATTTCTCTTTTAAGTTAGAAAGAATTTCTTCTATCAGGACAGCATCTATCAGAGACGGCGTGCCTCCGCCAAAAAAAACGGAGACAGCCTGTCGGCCGATTTCATACTCAAGGCCGCCAATTTCCAGAAGAAGGGCCTTTCCATATGCATGTTGCCGGCTCCGGTCTGCCGGGCCTGACAGAAAGTCACAATAATCGCATTTTTTCACACAAAAAGGGATGTGAATATAGATTTCCAACGGGGCAGATACCTCATGCTTCAATGTCACTGCCCTCCTGCCAGATATTCATTCACCATCGTCACATTTCCGTTTGTAACCACTGCATCGGGATTAAGTTCCACAGGATCCGGCGTGGGCGTGGCTTCCGGTGCAATGGTGAGTTTCAGTACCTGCTGGCTTTCCGGATCCGGCTCCTTTTTCTTTCCGCATCCGCAGCCGGAAAAATGGCATGCGGATAACACCAGAATCAACAGGAAAGCCGCTTTTCTGTAACCTCTCTTCATAACCGGGCTCCTTATTTGTCATCCAGCTTCAAAACGCTCATGAAGGCTTTCTGCGGAATTTCCACATTACCTACCTGGCGCATACGTTTCTTACCTTCCTTCTGTTTTTCCAGAAGTTTCTTCTTACGGGTAATATCTCCGCCGTAGCATTTGGCCAGAACGTCCTTACGCATTGCTTTGACCGTCTCTCTGGCAATGATCTTGCTGCCGATTGCTGCCTGGATAGGGATTTCAAACAACTGGCGCGGAATCTCCTCTTTCAGCTTTTCACACATCCTTCTTCCCCGTTCATAGGCAGTCTGTCCGTGTACAATAAAGGAAAGGGCATCCACTTCTTCTCTGTTTACCAGAATGTCCAGCTTCACCAGTTCACTGCGTTCATATCCGCACAGCTCATAATCCAGAGAAGCATATCCTCTGGAACGTGATTTCAGTGCATCAAAAAAATCATAAATAATCTCATTCAAAGGCAGCTTATATTTCAAAAGCGCTCTTGTCTCTTCCATATAATCCATGCCTCCGTACTGGCCCCTCCGCTCCTGACAAAGATCCATAATGGCCCCGATGAATTCGGTCGTGACCATAATCTCCGCATTCACCATTGGTTCTTCCATATATTCAATCTCCGAGGGATCCGGAAGATTGGTCGGATTGGTCAGGTCGATCACTTCGCCGTTGGTCTTATGGACTTTATAAATAACACTGGGAGCTGTCGTAACCAGATCCAGGTTATACTCACGCTCCAGACGTTCCTGGATGATTTCCAGGTGGAGCAGCCCGAGGAAACCGCATCGGAAACCAAAGCCCAGGGCAACGGAGGTCTCCGGTTCATAGAACAGGGAAGCGTCATTGAGCTGGAGCTTCTCCAGGGCATCGCGTAAATCTCCGTACTTGGCGCCATCTGCCGGATACAGTCCGCAGTAAACCATCGGGTTCACTTTTTTATACCCCGGCAGTGCCTCTGCACATGGGGATGAATCATCTGTCACAGTATCACCCACCCGGGTATCTCTTACATTTTTAATGCTCGCGGTAATGTATCCGACCATACCGGCCGTCAGCTCATCACAGGGAATAAACTGGCCTGCGCCAAAATAACCCACTTCCACAACTTCTGCCTTAAAACCGGTAGCCATCATACGGATTGTCGTGCCTTTTTTTACACGGCCGTCCATCATACGGCAAAATACAATAACGCCCTTATAAGAATCATAAATAGAGTCAAAAATCAACGCCTTCAGGGGTTTCTCCGGATCCCCCTGCGGTGCCGGTATCTTCTCTACGATCTGTTCCAGAACCGCCTCTATATTTACCCCTGTCTTGGCGGATATCTGCGGGGCTTCCTGGGCTTCCAGACCGATCACATCCTCAATCTCATTGATAACTCGTTCCGGATCCGCACTTGGCAGATCGATCTTATTGATCACCGGAATCACATCCAGATCGTGGTCCAATGCCATGTATACATTGGCAAGCGTCTGTGCCTCAATCCCCTGTGCAGCATCCACCACAAGAATGGCACCGTCACATGCCGCAAGGCTTCTGGATACCTCATAGTTAAAGTCAACGTGCCCCGGGGTATCAATCAGGTTAAAGATATACTCTTCGCCGTCTTTGGCTTTATAGACAATACGCACAGCCTGGGATTTGATGGTGATCCCGCGCTCGCGCTCCAGTTCCATGTTATCCAGAACCTGTGCCTGCATTTCACGCTCTGTCAACAGTCCTGTCATCTCAATGATCCGGTCCGCCAGGGTGGATTTCCCATGGTCAATATGTGCGATAATACAAAAATTACGAATTTTGCTCTGGTCTGTCATTGCAGACGTTCCTCCTGTCCTCTATGTCCTTTATATCATTCGCAGTGCGGGCAAAGGCTGCTTAAGCAAGCCCGTAAAGCCCACGGCTTCCCGGGCTCACGGGCATTCGCCCTATGAAAATATGCAGATAAGAAGCTGCTTATGTGCCCGTTCCTCTCTACCCCGCAGTGCAAGCCCGCGAAGCCACGGCTTCCCGGGCTCACGGGCGTTCGCCCTATGAAAATATGCAGATAAGAAGCTGCTTATGTGCAAGCACAACGCTGCTTCTTATCTACATATTTTCGCACTGCTCATTGCTTTCGTGGACATTATAACACACCCCCTTTCTGTTTGTCACCGGGTTTTGTTAGGGCGAACGCATGTTTGTGACATTTTACCAAAAATTTGTTCGTTTTCAGGTGTTTTTACATAGCAAAACATTTATCCCCGAAGCACTCTGTCAAGGATATCCGCAAATGGCTCCATGGCGTTCTTTACCTCCTGCACGGTATTCGTCTGGGCACCGGCTTCAAGAAGGAGGGCTTTCGGGCGTAAATGAAGATTATAACGAAGGCCGGCAAGATAGATCCCCCTGTAAAGTTCCGGATAATACAGGGCAGCCTGGTATTCCAGCTGAAAAGAAAAGGCCAGATTATCCTGAATATAAGGATTGGGCAGATAATCCACCGGGCCGTTATTCACCGTATAGCTCAATCCGTTATAAAACATAATCTGGGCCGTATCTTTTCCATTTATCTCTGTAACCAGACGGCGGTCCTCCGGGACGCCGTCTCTGTGCAGGTCAATAATGACCTCAATGGAGGGGTTCTCCTCAAGAACCTGCTCCACATATTCCCGCGCATAATCATATGCACGGCTGCGGTCAATTTCACCGTCAATGATATCGAAGGTTTCGGTGACATGTATAACATGATACCCATAATTTTCCGAGAGAAGCTGCGTCAGATAATTTCCTACACCTACAATGGTATCCTCCACTTCACCTTCCCTGGAATCCTCAAAAGCTTCCTGGCTGTGGCTGTGATAAATCAGGATCTGCGGTTTCTCCGCATCCTGCTGTATTGTCAGGTCTTCTGCAAGGAATTGGGCTGCATTCAACTGCTCCTCGTTGGTGGCCGTATTGGAATCCAGGATAAAAAACTGTCCCAGAAGATAGTCATAATCTGCCAAAGATTCCGGTGAAAGATCCAGTACCGGATGAGGTTCCAGCATCCCTTCCGGTCTGGCCGCCGTGGTAATCTCTTCCTCCCCGGTCACGTCTGCCTCCCCGGAATGTTCTGTTTCCGTTCCATTTTCGTTGCTCTTTTCAGCAGTCTCGGGCTGACCGGATTCCTCCGCTTCCATCCGGGCATCATTCACTTCCTTTTCCGAAGCTTGTGCCTGGTTATTTCTTTCCTCTGCTGTCTGATGCTCATCTACTTTCTCCGCAGTCTGCTCCTTCTGCGCTTCCCCGGTTTCTCCGGACAATTGTTCTGCTCCGAAACCGGAAGGTTCAGACTGGTTGTCCGCTTTTTGATCGTCCTTCTCTTCTTCCGGTGCTAACAGCCCGTTCTCCTTTTGAACCTGCAGTCCCAAATATGCCGTATTATCCGCAATAATCTTTTCATAGGTCTCGGGATCTTCCCTCCAGGGTACGCTTCCCGCCTTTTTTTCCAGGAAGCAATACAGCGGGAGCTGCCTGTATACATTCTCCTGCAGAAAAAAAGGGTCCGGCACCAATGCCAGCACAGCAAAAAAACACAGGCTCATCAAAACGCAGAATGCCTTCTGGAAATTCGTCACATAATCACCTCTTTAAAGGTATCCTATGACAGAAGCTTCCGGATTATACCATGCGGAAACATCTGAGCCGCCGCACTCTATCGCTTTTACATCCGCGAAAATGCCAGATTTAACCCTTCGGAAATCGTAAAACTCAGGTATTTTACAGTCTCATCCACATCCTTTGGGGTCACAAACATACTGTGAAGATGAGGAGAAATCATTTCTTCCAGAAATTCCTTCTGTTCAGCCTCATCCAGAGCATCCAGAAGATGTGCCATAGAATCGTGTACGATCGTTGCCGCATCTACAACTGTCGGTACTCCGATCCCAATGACTTTCACCTGAAGATTTTCCTCTGTCAGCCCGATTCTGTGATTCCCCACACCGGATCCGGGATGGATTCCCGTATCCGTAATCTGAATCGTCCTGTTCAGCCTTTTTACGCTGCGCGCTGCCAAAGCATCAATAGCAATCACCACATCCGGCTTTGTTTCGCTCACCACACCCTCTACAATCTCCGAGGTTTCCATCCCCGTCTGCGCCATTACCCCCGGAACGATCCCGCTGGTGCGGTGCATTTTTTCCTCTCCCAGTCCCTTCAGTCCATATTCCCGAATAATATGCCTGGTCATCCTCATATTCTGCACTACATGAGGTCCAAGGGAATCTGCAGTGATTGCCTGATTCCCCAGTCCGACCACAAGGATTGATTTTTCACTGCTGAGATCGATCAGCTGACGCAAATGATGCGCAACCTCCTCCGAAACCTCTCTGTGATAGTCTTCATCAGGGATGGACAAATTTGGCGCCTCAATGGTGATATAATGTCCCTGCGGCCTTCCCATAGCTTTAGCGCCGTTTTCCGTACGGATCCGCACAACCGTAGTACGGATATCCTTTTCTTCATTGTAGTCCTCTTTAATCTCTACACCCCGGATTTCCACGTTTTCCTCGGTAAAACGTTCTGTCGTCTCCAAGGCAAGATCCGTTCTGACTCTGTAATTTTCCATCATGATTTTACCCTCCAGATTGATTTTCCGTTTGATACACCGCTTACTTCTTTGATATTTTTTACGATTTTTACGGAAATATGTATTGACATTCAAAGGGTTTTATAATAAGATATATTAGCATGTTCGCAGGAGCGCCCGTGTCTGTTTCTGCGGCAAACATTTTCACTATTACCCTGAATTGGAGGTGTACAAATTGGCTAACATTAAATCTGCTAAAAAAAGAATTTTAGTGAACAGAACAAAAGCTGCGAGAAACAAAGCGATCCGTTCTGCTGTTAAGACTTCTATCAAGAAGGTTGAGGTTGCAGTACAGAATAAGGATAAGGAAGCTGCACAGGCTGCATTAACAAATGCAATCTCCACTATCAGCAAAGCAACTTCCAAAGGTGTTTATCACAAAAACAACTGCGCTAGAAAAGTTTCCCGTTTAACCAAAGCCGTTAACAGCATCGGCTAATAGAGAACGATTTACATTATTTTAATTATAAGCTTATAATTAAAAGGACAGTCACAACCGTCAGTGACTGTCTTTTTATTATTTTTATTATTTCATACTCAGTCTCTGCACGCAGACGCCAAAGACACCCTGCCTTTATCTGCTGGCAGAGCTGTATTTGATAATGAGCAGCTCCACGCTCAGCACATCTCCCAGGCGGCCGGTTTTTACCGCTTCCTCTGCATCCACAAAGTCTTTCACTGCCTCTTCCAGTTCTTCCACAGTATATGACCGTGCGCAGGAAGCAATGTTCCTCACTACAAAGGAAGGTACTCCAAGCCTTGAAGCAATTTCAGCCTGGGAAGCCCCTTCTCCTGAAAGCTGTTTTGTCAGCAGGAGCTGTCGGAATTGTTTTGCCAAAAGAAACAAAATCCTCATGGGAGGCTCCTTCAGTGTCAAAAGATCATAGTAAAGATCCAGCGCCCTTTTCTGATTCTTTTCCGTGACAGCGCGCACCATATCAAAAATCTTATTGGTCGTCTGTGTGGTACAGATTTCTTCAATATCTGTTCCTGTCACCACATCCCTCCCGGTCGTATACGTGATCAGCTTTTCCAGCTCCATACGCAGATTTCCCATATCCGTGCCCGTTTTCGTCAGCAGCAGTTCCATATCCCGCTGGGTAATCTTTCTTCCTTCCCTGGACAGGACTCCGGCAGCCCAGCGCATAAGCGTCTTCTCATCCTGCCTGCCAAATTCCACCGCACGTCCGCTGCTCTTCACAGCCTTGTACATCCTGCTGCGCTTATCCACTTCCGTTTCGGCAAAAATCAAAACTAAATAATCCGGCAGTTCTTTGATATATTCTGCCAGTTCCTCACATTTATTCTTAAAAAACCCGGAATCTTCTACCAGAATCACTCTCCGCTCCGCAAAAAAAGGCATCGTTTCGCAAAGGTCAATGATTCCCTTCACTTCAATCCCTTTCCCTTCATAGCGGCTGAAATTCATTGTATCACCGTCCGGGTTCAGGGCATTCACAAGCTTCTGTTTATACTGCTGTTTCAAATAAGCCTCTTCTCCAAAGAGAAGATACATCTGCTTAAAATTACCCGTTTTTATATCTTCCTGTATTGATTTCACTTTTCAGACTCCTGTCCCTGCTTAATCTTCATTTATCTTTTGCCATTTTAACACATCCCCCCATTTCATTCAAGCCACCCCTCCACTGTCCAGTTCTCACCGTCTGTCCAATAAATCACAGCTCCGCTTTCCATCGTATACTCCGGCCGGCACCCCGATTTCTCCAGACGCTCCACCGTCTCTGCCGCAGGATGTCCGTAAGTATTTGCAGCAGAACAGGAAATCACTCCCACTTCCGCCTTTACCTTTTCTAAAAATTCCTTGCCTGAAGAATATCTCGAACCATGATGGGCGACCTTCAGAAAATCTACATCCGAAAGAAGCGGCAGCAGCTCTTTCTCCGTCTCCATACCGATATCTCCTGTAAAAAGCCCTGTAAATCCTCCATACCGCACTTCCAGTACCATCCCCTCTTCATTCACATCAATGCCCGGACTGTCCTTCTCCGGTGCCAGGAGCTTCACTTCCAGCTTCCCCGCCAGGAGCACATCCCCGCGTTTTCCCTGCAGCACGGCTATGCCCGCTTCCCGTGCGAGCTTCTCAAGTTCCCGGTATGCCTCGCTTTTTTCTTCCCACTCAGGCAAGATCAGCCGCTCAGCCCGCACACCGGTCAGCCCCCTTCCCATAAAAGTCAGCAGTTCCCGGATTCCGCTGATGTGATCTTCATCCGTATGCGATACCAGAATCGCATCCAGACAGTGAATCCCCCTGCTTTTTAAATATGGAAGAATCTGATATTGTCCGACACCGGATTTACTGCTGCTGCCTCCGTCAATGAGGAACTGATGCCCGTCTGAAGTCTCCAGAACAATCCCGTCTCCCTGCCCCACATCCAGACAGGTAATCGTCAGACCCTCCCGGTGATGCCATCCCAAACAAAAAATCCCGGCAAAAATCAGCACTGCAGCAAACATCGCCGCTTTTCTTCGGTATAACGCCTGCAGTTCTCCCGCTTTTTTCCCAAAGAGGAATGCCAGAAACAGCAATCCGTAATATAAGCCGATCTGCCACAGTTCCGGTCTTCCCCCGATCCAGGTACACCAGGGAAGCTTTCCTGCCAGTATACACAATTTATCATACAGAAACAGCATCGCCCTTCCGGGTATTATAACGACGCCGGCAGCTTTCAGGCTGGCAAGTCCTGCCAGGCCGCCTGCGACACCGCTTGCTAGAACCGCTCCAACCGTTGGAAGGACAGCAAGATTTAAAAGGATACCCGCCAAAGATACTTCTCCATAAAAATAAAGCATCACCGGCAAAGTCATAAGCTGCACCGCTGCAGACGACAACAATGCATTTATTATCCTATTTTTGCTTCCGACCAGCCTGCAAAGAACCGGTGCAGCCCCCAGCCCGCACACAGCGCCGAAAGACAGCAGAAAACCGCTGCTGTAAAGATTTGCAGGTGAATTCAGAAGCAGGATCAGCGCCGATACGGCCAGTGCCGTCATCCCGTCGTAGCACCTTCCCAAAAGCTCTGCGCCCGTTGCCATCAGGAACATACACACCGCGCGCATGGCCGACACGCTTCCGCCCGTCATCATCCCATACTGTATCATGAAAACCAGGGAAATCATCCCTGACAGAAAAATCCCCAGTCCGGCCCTTTTTAACAATCGGTTCAGCCCAGCACCCAAAAGGCTGATATGCATCCCCGAAATCGCCAGAATATGGATGATTCCGGCCATCTGGTAACGCATTTTTACCTCTTCCTCCAGCTCTCCCTTTACTCCAAGCACCATTGCCTCAAATACAGGGGCATCCCCGCCTGCAGCCCCCTCAAAAATCCTGGCAAAATGTTCCCGCACCTCCACAAGACCCTGAAGATATGCGGAATAAGAATCAGATCTGTCCTGAATCACCCCGTCCTTCATAAAGTAGTAGATGTGTCTGCATCCATAATACTGCCGGCTGTCAAACTCTCCCGGATTTCTGGTTTCGGGTACACGAACCAGCCTGCCGGACACCTTCAGAAGTGTTCCTGCCGGAATTTTCTCATTTGCTTTTCCTTTTTCTTTTTTCAAAAAAACTCTTACATTTTCAATGGAAACTTTTTCATAAGAATCTCTTACATTCGACTCTGTTTTATCAGATTCTTTTGCAGATAAATCTTTTGTAGAATTGTTTTCTTCAGAAATCTTTTTCTGTTCCGGCTGATATAGCAGCCAAACCCGTTTGAGATAGACAGATTGGGAAAATTCTGATTCTGCACATTGCTGTACCTCCCCGCAGATGACAGCCTCCGGATGCCGGCTGATCCATGCCTGCAGGGATTCGGGCAGTGGGTTTCCCCGAATCAGGGGAATCCCCAGCCCGTCCGCAAGACACATTGCCAGCATCAGGAGCAGGCAGACCAAACACATCGGGCGTCTTCCCAAAACGCTCCTTTCCGACCTTATTCTTCCTGGTCCTGTTCTGTTTCAATCAATTGTTCATTCTTTTCATAAAAATTATACAGATTCATTTCTTTGCCGAATGTCCCGGATGAACTGCCCTCCACGGTAATCTGCACCTTGTCTGCCTCACAGGCAGCAAGTATGGAATTGACAACCGAATAAACAGGAATCTCCTCAGAAACATCCAGCGCATAGTCCAGAAAGCTCTGATCCATATCCACATAGCAGATACGGTCTGAAATCACTACATCCAATGCCACCGCAGTTCCCGGTATGGTAGGATAATGTCCCTTTACCATCGGCCCCTTTGCAAGCTGTTCCAGCACGACACGTTCTTTGGGGAGATTTCTCTTATAGTAGACGTTCCTCTTCTCCGCTACAAGCTTCGTTCCGGTTTTATCCGTAAAGTAAAGGGTGAACGTATCATAACGATAGCTGTCCATATCCTTACCGGAATATTCCACAAATGTGTCCGCATTCATTTCTCCGATTTTTTCATTTTTGGAATCTGTCAGATCCTGGCCATTTACAGTAAAACGCACGGACTGGATTCCGGGAATCTGTACAAACATCTTTACGATTCCTGCACGAACCAGGATTTCCCTTGCCCTGCTCATTTTACTGTACTGTCCGTTAAAATCAATGATCAGCACTTTTTCCTTGGAGGTATAGGAATTGATCGTAACCTCTTTGGGAAGAAGATTGATTTCCTCCCCCTCCGACGCCTTTTTTCCAAGGCGCTGCATCAGATCCTTGATCATAAACTCCGCCTCTTCTTCCTTTGGCGTATAGTCTTCTTCCACCAGCCCCGTCTCATCTCCATTGAGACAATAAATCCTGTAGCTGCTGGTCTCTTCCTCCTGCTGGTTTTCTTCCACCACTTCAATGGTACAGCCCGTCAGGGAAATACAGGCAAAAAGAACAGCCAGAAATATACATAAACCTTTCTTCACCCGGCACCTCCTACGGAATATACGACAACGGAATTCTCACGGAGAACGTGGTTCCTTCGCCTTCACGGCTGAATACCTTGATCACACCATGATGCATGGCAATGCTGCTTCTGGTAATCGCAAGGCCCAGCCCGGTTCCGCCGATCTCTTTGGAATGGGATTTGTCAACGCGGTAAAAACGCTCAAAAATGCGGTCAATAGAATCCTCCGGAATTCCGAGCCCCGAATCTGCCACAGTCACGTAAAAATATTTATGATCCGCATCCAGGGAGACTCTCACCCATCCGTCATCTACATTGTATTTGATACCATTCTCCACCAGATTGCTGATGGCTGACGTAAATTTAAGCTCATCCACATCTGCTTCCACGGTTCGGAAACTGTCCAGGATCAGATCAATATTCCGCTTGTCCGCAATGGGACGCAGCCGTTTCAGAATATCCTCCAGCAGCTGATTGATATCCACATGTGTGATATTCAGCTCCGCAGCCCTTTTGTCCATTTTCACAAGGGCAAGCAGGTCTGTGATGATCTTGTTCTCCCTGTCGATTTCCGCAGTAATGTCCTGCATGAACTCCTGATAAAGTTCCTCGGGAACACCGCTCTGGCCCACAAGAGAATCCGCCAGTACCTTCATGGAGGTCAAAGGAGTCTTCAGTTCATGGGACACATTGGATACAAATTCCTGCCGGGATTCATCCAGAACTTTCATACGTGCCACCATCTTATTAAACGCATCTGTGATGAGCACCGTTTCCGTATAATCCGGAACGGAAATCTCTTCATTCTGATAACCGTCTGTCAGATCCTCAATAGCCCTGGTCACTCTGGCAAATGGCTTCACAAGCACTGTCGAAAGCACATATCCCAGGAGAATTGCAAGTGCCACGATAATTCCGATGATCAGAATCCCCTTCTGCTCCAGTTCAAAAACAGTGGCTGCAATTTCGCTGCAGGAAAAAGTAACCAGCATGGCGCCCTGAAGCTGCTGAACATCCGGGCTCTTTATCGGAACGGCTATCTCCAGTGTCTGTTTCTTTCTGGTATAACCGCTGCTGTCTTCCCCCTTAAAGCACCGGACAATCTCCGGGGAAAGCATAATTTTCCCCTCATCTACGTGATAAGTATCCTTGACTACCTTAAAATCCCTGTCCACCAGCAGAATCCTTCCGCCGTAAATATTAGACAATAACTCCAGCTTGCTGTTGACAGCCTGCGAGCTGGAGTCATTGAGATAATTTTCTTTAATTAACAGGCTGCACAAAATGTCGCATTCCTTACGGATGCCGCTGACCCGGATATCAATGGCCTTGTCTTCATAGTTCGAAATGACCATCCCTGCAGCAATGACACTAGGCACAATTCCCAGAATGATCAGGATAATCAGGATACGGAAACGCAGACTTTTAAAATAGTTTCCTCGTTTTTTCATGGATTATGCCTGAAAATAATATCCCACACCCCACTTGGTGTGTACGTATTTCGGCTCACTGGGATTTGCCTCAATCTTTTCGCGGAGTCTTCGGATATGTACGTCTACAGTACGCACATCTCCCGGGTATTCATAACCCCAGACAATATTCAGAAGATTCTCGCGGCTGTATACTTTATTGGGGTTAAAAACAAGCAGTTCCAATACGTCAAATTCTTTCGCTGTAAGGTTGATCTCCTTCCCTGAAATAAATACACGGCGTCCCTCACAATCCAGCTTCAGATCGCCTGCCTGAATCGTCTTCGCCTTCTCTTTCTCCTCATGGTCAGAGCCTGCGCGGCGGATGATCGCCTTAATGCGGGCCTTTACCTCCAGAATATTAAAAGGCTTTGTGATATAATCATCTGCGCCGTATTCCAGACCCAGAATCTTGTCCATGTCTTCTCCTTTGGCAGTCAGCATAACGATCGGCACATTGGAAAACTCCCGGATCTGCTGGCATACTTCAAGTCCGTCCATCTTAGGCAGCATCAGATCCAGGAGGATAATGTCATATTTATTCTCCCTGGCTTTCTCAACCGCTTCCTCACCATCATATGCGCAGTCTACCTCCATTCCGTCCTGTTCCAGGCTGAAACGGATTCCTTTTACAATCAGCTTCTCGTCATCTACTACCAATACTCTCCTGCTCATTCATGTTCTCCTTATTCTACTGCTATGTTGTCTTTTATCTTCACGAATGTCCCCTCCTTAATTCCGGGTACATTCAAAATTTCCTCGATTGCGGAAAATCCGCCGTGTTCTTCCCTGTACGCCAGGATTGCCTGTGCTTTGGATGCTCCGATTCCCGTAAGAGTGGTCAGAGCTGCTTCATCTGCGGTATTCAGATTGATCTTGCCCGATGCTTCTGACGATCCGGTGTCTGAACTGCTGCTGCCTGTATTTCCGGCAGACAGGTTCTGTTCCAAAGGGCTCAGCAGTGAAGGATGGTTCTCCGCTTCCTCTCTGGTCGGAATATAAATCTGCTGACCGTCTTCAAGGTATCCGGCACGGTTCACATATTCCCCCGCAGCATCAGCCAACAGGCCCCCTGCAGCATCAATTGCCTGAAATACACGGCTTTCTGCTTCCAGTTCATAAACCCCCGGACTGGCTACGGCTCCGCACACATCAACATAAATCGAAGCCTTCGGCTGTACGCCGTCTCCTGAAAATTCCGGTTCATTCTGCATGCCGCTTCCGGACGGTTCCGGTTCATTCTGCCGGCTCCCTCCCGCTGGTTCCACATCGGTCTGCGGACTGTCTCCGGTCAGTTCCTTCTCAGTCTGTTTCCCATGCTCCGAAGATTTCTCCTCACTTTCTGCGTCATCCTCCGAAGCTGCCGTCTCACTCTGCATATCCTTCTTCAGGAATTCCGCCTCCCGGCTCCCGCATCCTGATTCCGTCAAAAGTATCAGAGCTAAAATACTTCCGGCCAGTACCAGCATACATGCCCGCCAAAAATTTCCTGTTACATTTTTCATAGTTCTTCGGTTTGCTCCTTTGCCTTTTTTCCGGCGGTAAGCTCCCCGTTTCTCATACAGAACCTTGTTTTATTTTAACGAATTATTACAAATTTTACAATAGCAATTCTTATTTTTATAGGATTCTTATGATAGCAGTTTATCCTCAGCCTGTTCTGCAGCTTCTTATCTTTCCCATTTGAAAATTACGATGCCCGCAATGGCAATCAGCATCCCCAGAACTTTTCTCCACTCAAACGGCGCCTTATCCACCCCGAACATTCCAAAAAGTTCAATCACATAAGCCACGATCAACTGAGCGATCACAATCAGCATGGCAGATTTCGCCGGGCCCAGGGCACTTATACTCTGAATTACCGTGATCGTGATAAATGCACCGATCACGCCGCCGAGAAGCGTATACTTATTCTCCACCTGCCATAAAGCGCCTATGCTGTCCCTCCCCGTAAAGAGCCATGCAAGCACACACACCAGGAAAGCAGAAAGCTGTACCCATCCCGTAGATACCCACAAACTGCTTTGCTTCGTTACCTCGGTATTAAACACGCCCTGTACGCTCATCAATGCACCTGACAGTAATGCAACAAGAATACCCCACATATAAAATCCCTCCGTCTATTCTCTTTCGTCAAAAAAGGTGAATGACAAACCATCCACCTTTTTCGCCGTTTTTATTAGAATATACGGATTCTCCAAATTTATGCATAATTGATTCCGGACTACTGCTGACGCATTCTCCGCAAAACGGCGGTAAATTTCAGCGGATTTCCATAATACAGCGTACCGAAACGGAAGATCTTCACCGCAAGGACTCCTGCTGCTGCACAGCTCAGAATCAGCAGTCCTCCCGAAATAATCGTTTCCCACAGAGCAACGCTTCCCATGGATACACGGATAAACATGGCATTTCCGGAGGTAAAGGGAATAAAGGATGCAACCTTCATAAGCAGGCTGTCACTGTCTGTCATTCCCAGCATGGAAATCAGGAACGATACCACATAGATCATCGTAACCGGTGTGGCACTTTTGCTGATATCCTCTGTCTTTGAAACCATAGCGCCCAGCATTCCGAAAATAAAAGCATACAGCAGATAGCTCAGCAGCGCAAAGACAGCATATGCAGCAAGAACTCTTGACGGTATCTGGAACAGGAAATCCAGTTTTCCTCCCCATGCATCCTTCACCGCATTGTAAGATACAAAGCCGGTTCCCAGGATCAGGACTGCCTGCACCACACCTGCGATCGCTCCTGCCAGCACTTTGCCAAAGATCAGGCTGTTGGGATTGACGCTGGTGACCAGAATTTCGATCGCGCGGTTGCTCTTTTCCGTAGTGACAGATACGGCAATCATCTGTCCGTAGAAAATAATCAGAATATAGACAAAGAACACCAGCGCATAAGTGTATCCGTAATTCCTTGCACTGTTCTTTCCCAAAATTTCAGGAGTTACGGAAACAGTCATATTCTCCGCCTCCGCAGCTTCTTCCGGAGACAGTCCCTTATCCAGAAGATACTGCTGTCTCTGATACAGTCTGAGGGCTTCTTCAAACATATAAGAATATTCATCACTGATGGCCAGGTTATTTACTACATAGGTCACATCAGACGCACTCTCGATGATAAATCCGGCTTTTATGACGTTTCGTTCCACAGCGCTCTTCAGCCTGTCTTCTTCCTTAAAGTTTTCCCACTCCACAGGCATCAGGGAGAGCAGGGCATCCACATCCTTCACCGTGTCTGTATGTACATAAATCCCAAGAGTCTCCATCTCCTCCTCCGAGGAAGACTCGCTCCTGGCAGATTTCCCGCCGTTCCCCAGAAGTCCCGGAATAAAGGTAGGGATGATCAGAGCTCCTGCCATTACCACGGCCAGCAAAAGCGTAGTCAGCACAAAGCTTTTATTTTTAAAATAACTGTTCAGTTCAAATTTCAGTACGGTCATAAACTGTTTCATGCTTCATCACCTGCCTTTTCCACAAAGATATCGTTCAGTGACGGCTCATACATGCCGAAATATTCCAGATCCACATCCTGTTCCAGAAGCCTTTGAAGAATCGCCGGCTTATTTTCCGGCTGCTTCTTCCTGATAATGACTCGTTCCTTCTGTATCTTTTCCACTTCCAGTAAATCGGAAAAAGTATCCTTAAGACGTCCGGCCAATTCCTCCGGTTCTTCTTCCATACCGGACAATACCAGCCGGTCATGCCCGAATTCCCTCTTGATTTCTTTCAGATCACCGGAAAGCACTACCTCTCCATGGTTCAATATGACAATCTCCTCGCAGAATTCCTCCACATAGCTCATCTGATGGCTGGAAAAGATCACCAGTCTGCCTTCCTCAATCTGCTCCTTGATCACATCTTTCAATATCTGGGAATTTACCGGATCCAGACCGGAAAACGGCTCATCCAGGATCACAATATCCGGGTTGCAGAGAAGTGTCTGCGCAAGCTGTACTTTCTGCTGGTTCCCTTTAGAAAGTGTTTCCAGCTTACGGTTCTCGTACTCGGAGACCTCCATGCGCTCCAGCCATTTTTTCATATTGGTCTTAGCTTCTCTGGCATTTAAGCCCCTGAGCATTCCCAGATAGATAAGCTGTTCCCCTACCGTCTTCTTAGGATAAAGACCTCTTTCTTCCGGCAGGTACCCGATCTGATATTCTCCCGGAACAAAAGGCTTCCCATCCATAAGGACGGTACCGCCGCTGCTTTTAAATACATCCATCAGAATACGGATGGTCGTAGTCTTCCCTGCACCATTGCGGCCCAGAAGGCCAAGTGCGCTTCCGCTTTCTACGGAAAAGGAAATACCATGGAGAACTTCCTGTTCCCCGAATGATTTTCTTAAATTCTTTACTTCAAGCTTCATACGTTTAGTTTTGTTCCTTTCTTTTTTACACAGGCCCGGCAGTAGGATATTGTCATCACAAGCTGCATCAGGCAAACCATCAGTACCGCCATGATTCCTGTATCCCAGATTAAATGGCACAGCATGGAAATGATCAGAAGAAGCGCTGTGAATTTCGTAGTTGTGAGATAACTCTTATAGGAAGCCTGATAAATAATCTCCCGTTCTGCTTCATCACAGCTTTGCAGCCACTGCTCCTGGAATTTCAGGGAAGTTGGGTCTCCGTATTTTTCCGGACAAATTTTCTGCAGGTATTTCACATAACGGACAGACCAGTAGCCTCCATAAATCATGAGAATGATATAAAGCACCATTGCCGCCAGCAGAAAACTGCCTTCATTCCCATCCGTATCTGCAATATATTCCATAGAATATCCTGTGGAAAGTACCAGTGTCGCCAGGGCAGTAAAAACGGTATTTCCGACAGTTGCCACAGCACTTAACCTTTCCATGGCAAATTCCAGATAGTCGCCTTCTTCATCTTCTGCCTCGGAAAGCCGGTTACCTAAAGTATGCATTTTTCTCAGTGTCACTTCTCCCACGGCGGTATTTCCCAGAAGAAGTATCAGCGTGAGCGGAAAGATTCCTCTGCGGACAAGCGTGACGATCTGAGCCATACCGCCGCCGACTCCGTCCAGGTTCACGGTCACAATCAGAATGCCGAGAGCTGCGCCAGCAAGAACACAGGCTATCAGAATCAGGCCCATTTTTAAATAAGTATTCATTTTTTTCTTCGTGGCAGTCATTACTCGTCCTCCTTGTCTTCCTCATAGGAAAAAATATCTTCTACTGCTACATTAAAAATTTTGGCAAGCTTCAGCGCCAGTGTTACCGAAGGGGAATAATCGCCTCTTTCGATCAGACTGATCGTCTGCCGGGAAACGCCGCTTCTTTTCCCAAGCTCCGACTGGTTGATGCCAAGCCTTGCCCGATGTTCTTTCAATCGATTGTTTAACGGCAATGCTTCTACCCCCCCCCCTAATTTTCTGACAATTTTTTCATGATCTTTATGAACATCTCCTATGTCCTTTCTTAATTAGTTCCTCTCATTTGATTTGACATGAGTTTTTGTCATTTTGACAACTTTCCTTGTCATCCCTACTATAGCATTGACAAGGAAAGTTGTCAATATAGTTTTTACATAAAAAGACTTTTATTCAGATTTCTTTTCTTATTCAGACGATTGACTTTCATGAGAGGGATGTTATACTTAAGTTAGTGACCATAAACTATGTTGTGAAGACATTCAGAAAGGAGATTTGGTGTGAGTAATTATATTATAGTAGGGATTCTGGTTGTGGTGCTCTATTTTGGCCTGCGGTCAAGCATAAAGCATTTCCGCGGTGAAGGAGGATGCTGCGGCGGAGGTACATACAAAGCACGCATGAAAAAGCTGAATACCGTTGTCGGCAGGAAAACGTTTACCGTAGAAGGAATGAGCTGCCAGCATTGTGTAAACAGAGTCATGGAAGCTGTGAATTCTATTGACGGGGCATCTGCTCTTGTAAAGCTGAAAAAGGGGCAGGTAATTGTTTCTCTGGAACGCCCGGTCAGTAATGAGATCATCAGGGATGCCATTGAAAAGGCCGGTTACAAAGTGACTGAAATAAAAGAGGGATCCACACAACCGTAAAAAAGAATAGAAATACAAAAGAAGAGGGAATTGCCGTCACAGAATGGCCGATTCCCTCTTCTTTTATATAGAAATTTCACATCATATAAATGTATTATTTTGCATTCGTATGACAACCGCAGCCTGTGCATGATCCGCTGCATGGGGAAACGGAGTTCCCCGCATGGCCGCAGGAACTACAATTGTTCGCATCAGGGCAGCCAACACATTTTCCATTCTTTTTGCACTTGATGATATACGCCAGCGCCGAACCAACGGCTGCTACAAGTATTATAACAATGATAAAATTAATCATACGAAACACTCCTTATATGTACTCCTACTTACTGCTCAGGGCATATTCGGCAGCCAGACCTCTGTTTGTCCTCTGAATCAGATAAACAACGACAGCAACCATCACTGCAACAGCGATCAGGCCAGGTACGAAACCGCCGCCGAAAGAACCGGTGGTAACCAGAGTACCGATCTGGTATACCAGGAAGCCTACGGTATAGCCAACGCCTAACTGCAGGCAGATACCGCCCAGCAGCCACTTGCCGCTCTTAATCTCAGAGTGCATAGCACCGATTGCAGCGAAGCACGGAGGGGTAAACAGGTTAAACATCAGGTAAGCCAGAGCCGCAACCTTGGTCAGGGCAAAAATCGTAGCAACTTCTGCTCCGCCGCCTACCAGGGCCAGTTCTTCCGTATCAATGAAATTCGTTACACCATAGCATACAGCCAGGGTACCTACAACATTTTCTTTTGCAATGAAACCGGTAACTGCTGCTGCCGCAAGCTGCCATGCATGGAAGCCAACGATCGGAATGAGCAGATAAGCAACAGGATTTGCGATGGAGGCCAGAATGGAGGTATTCTCCATACCCTCTTCCACAAGCTGGAAGCTCCAGTTAAAGCTCTGCATGATCTGCACAACCGTGTTGCACACCAGAATGATCGTACCGGCTTTTACAATGTATGCCCAGCCGCGTGCACACATGGAAAGAGTTGCGCGTTTCAGGCTCGGAACTTTATACTCAGGCAGCTCAATGATAAAGAAGGATTTTCTTACCTTATAGCCGGCCAGCTTATTCACCAGCAGAGCACAAAGCAGGATCAGAACGATACCTACAAAATACATCAGTGTACCAACCCAGGAAGCATCTGAGAAAAATGCGCCTGCAAACAATGCAATAACCGGAAGTTTCGCACCGCACGGCATGAAAGGTGTCAGCATTGCGGTAGCTCTGCGCTCACGCTCATTACGGATCGTACGGCATGCCATAACACCGGGAATCGCACATCCGGTACCGATAACAAACGGGATAACAGATTTTCCGGAAAGACCTACTTTCTTGAAAATAGGATCCAGGACAACCGTAGCACGAGCCATGTAACCACAATCCTCCAGAAGAGCGATCAGGAAATACATAACCATAACGAGAGGCAGGAAACCGACAACTGCACCTACACCGCCGATGATACCGTCAACGATAAGAGCCTGCAGGAACGGTGCTGCATTTTCCATCCAGCCGCCTGCTGTTTCCTGGAAGCTTTCGATCCATCCTACCAGAAGATCGGCGATCCATGGGCCGACCCATGCCTGGGAAATCTGGAACACCAGGAACATTACAACTGCAAAGATCAGCAGTCCGCCAATCGGATTGGTCAGAACGGCATCAATCTTATCCTGAGAATTTTTCTCCTTGGTCAGAACCTGACGTTTCTCAACCTTGGCAACAATCTTATTTACAAATTCAAAACGCTTACGGTCAGCAGTCTCAACCTCCGCCTTGCTGGTCAGGTCAATATTGCCCTGAACGTAAGGAGCCTTCTGGCCTTTTCCTTTCAATCCGGCAGCAGCTTTTACAACCTCAGCGAGTCCGCTTGCAGAAGTGGAAACGGTCTTTACAACCGGACAGCCCAGCTTTGCTGACAGATCCTTTTCGTCAATCTTCGTTCCCTTCTTCTCATTGATATCGCTCTTATTCAGCGCTACAACTACAGGAACGCCAAGCTCTAACAGCTGTGTGGTAAAAAACAGGCTTCGGCTTAAGTTGGTAGCATCCACAATGTTAATGATCGCATCCGGATTCTCATTTTTTACATAGCCACTTGTAATGCTCTCTTCTGAAGTGAAGGGAGACATGGAATAAGCACCGGGAAGGTCTACTGCAATCAGTTCCTCATTACCGTCGTAATATGTTTTCTTAATAGGGCTCTCTTTCTTTTCAACGGTAACACCAGCCCAGTTACCGACCCTTTCATTTCTGCCGGTAAGTGCATTGTACATGGTAGTTTTACCGCTATTCGGATTACCAGCAAAAGCAATTCTCATGATAAATCCTCCTCCTTATTTTTTCTAAGTGCTCTCTGAAAATCAAACACACGCAAAAGTTAGTTTTTGCTAATCGATTACCTAAAAAAAACAGCTGCCATCAGCGCTTAATCCTTTAGATTAAGATCGCTGATGCTAACTGATTGTCGATGTTATATCTGCCGTCTTTAATGGAAACGACGCAGCTATTATTCAAGCGGGATACTACTGTAATAGGCTCTCCGCTGTAACAACCCAACGAAAACAGGAACGCATTCAAATCCTCATCGTCAGTTGCAATCTGCTTAATGATATACTCTTTTCCTTCCTGAGCATCGGTCAGATTCATATTCTTCATCCACCTTTCAAGCTTCGGTTAATTGTTACTAACTTTTGGCTTTAATATATCACCTTGCATCCTGTTTGTCAAATGCTTTTTTTATTTTTATTTTATGAATTTTTTATTTTTTTATGCAGCCAACAGTTTTACAGAAAAAAAAGAAAGGGAAGTCCCCTCTCAGGGACTCCCCTCTTATCATCGTTTTATTCTGCTCCTGCAGCTTGATTCTCGATATCCAAAACGCTGTCTTACTCCAGACAGTCTGACAGGATATCCACCATTTCATCAATGTGTTCTTTTTTGATAATCAGCGGAGGAACCAGCCTCAGGACATCGCTTCCCGCTGAAATTACCAGCAGTCCCTCTTCCAGGGCTTTTTTTACCACATCCCCTACCGGACGTCCGGTGATCACCAGGCCCTGCATGAAACCTTTGCCTCTTCTTGCGGAAACACAGTCGTATTTCGCAGCAAGCTCATCCAGCTTTTTCTCAAAATAAGGGGTCAGTTCCTTCACATGATCAAGAATCCTGTCCTGTTCAAAAATATCAAATACTTTGCTGACAGCAGCGCAGACAAACGGGTTTCCGCCATAGGTAGTTCCGTGGTCACCAGGTACCAGTGATGCGGCTGCGGCCTTTTCGCCCAGCACAAATGCGCCTACCGGAACACCGCTTCCAAGAGCCTTGGCACACGCCATGATATCCGGCTGTACGCCGTATGACTGCCATGCAAAATAAAAGCCGGTACGTCCCATTCCGCATTGTACTTCATCAAAGATCAGGATGATATCCCTGGCATCGCAAAGCTCACGTAAGCCTTTGAGGAACGCCGGATCTGCCGGATAGATACCGCCTTCGCCCTGCACAACTTCGGTAATAATCGCACAGGTTTTGTCCGTTACAAGGGCTTTCACGCTGTCCAGATCATTAAAATCCGCAAATTTCACACCGCCGACCAGCGGTTCAAACGGTTCCCGATAATGTGCGGTTCCTGTGACAGATAATGCCCCCATACTCCGCCCATGGAAAGAATGATTCATGGCAATAATCTCATGACGGTCAGCCTGTCCGCTCTTTGTATAGGCATATTTTCTGGCTGCCTTCAGGGCACCTTCAATGGCCTCCGTTCCGCTGTTCGTAAAGAACGCCTTGCTCATGCCGCTGGCCTTCACCAGTTTTTCTCCTGCTTCACTCATTGGCTGGTTATAATATAAATTAGAAATATGCGTCAGCTTGTCAATCTGTGCTTTCAGCGCATCATCATATCCGGGATAGTGGTATCCGAGTGCATTTACCGCAATTCCGGCGGCAAAATCCAGATATTTGATTCCCTCCGTGTCATAGAGATAACATCCCTCCCCGCGGTCAAAAACTACCGGAAAGCGATTATAGGTGTGAAGAATATTTTCTTCTGATGCTTCCATCTGTTCATTCATGTTCATTGTAGTATTTTACACCATCCTCTCGTAAAATTGCGGTACCGATACCTTTGTTTGTAAAGATTTCCAGAAGAAGGCTGTGGGGGATTCTTCCGTCCAGGATATGAACCCTGTTGACTCCGTGCTCAATGGCATCAATACAGTTGCGCAGCTTCGGGATCATCCCCCCGCCTACATATCCGTCAGCGATCAGGGCTTCTGCCTCACCCACCTGCAGCTCGGAGATCAAAGTTGCCGGATCGTTCTGGTCCTTATATACACCCTCAATATCAGACAGGAATGCCAGCTTTTCCGCATTTACAGCCTCTGCGATCGCGCAGGCAGCATCATCCGCATTGATATTGTAGCTGTCAAAATTATCATCGTATCCTACCGGGAACACAATCGGAAGAAAGTCTTTTTCTAAAAGGTCATAAAGAATTTTGGGGTTGACTTCTTCCACTTCCCCTACATAGCCGATGTCCTCGCCGTTGGACAATTTTTTATGACATTTTAACAGACCGCCGTCTTTACCGCTGATTCCCACAGCTTTTACGCCAAGGGCCTGTACCAGTGTGACAAGCTCTTTGTTCACCTTGGCAAGCACCATTTCAGCAATTTCCATAGTGTCTTTGTCTGTGACACGGAGGCCGTTGATAAATTTGGCTTCCATGCCCACTTTGCCTACCCAGCGGCTGATTTCCTTGCCTCCTCCGTGAACAATGATCGGCTTAAAGCCTACCAGTTTCAAAAGAACTACATCCTTGATGACATTCGCTTTTAACTCTTCGTCAAGCATAGCGCTTCCACCGTATTTGACGACTACGATCTTACGGTTAAACCGCTGGATATAGGGGAGAGCTTCGATCAGGACTTCCGCCTTGTCTAAGTATTTCTGATTTACCATTTTTTAACTCCTTCGGATATCATCTTTACATCGTAACTGTTCAGTACCTTCACAGTTACGAGCCAAAATTCATTAGAAATCACCCTCGGTGAAGGAATTTTGGCTTGTATGTCTCGGGATTTTCATGCATAAATGCATGAAAACACCTCGCGGGATACTACCTGCTGAATAGTTACTTTACGCTAAAGACAACTTCCATTTTATATTATTTCACACCGGTTCTATGAGCGATAATCCGCATTGATTTTCACATAATCATAGGTCAGATCACAGCCCCACGCAGTTGCGGTACAGTCACCCATTTTGATGTCAGCAACTGCAGTTACGGCTTCCTCGGAAAGGATTTTTGTCGCCTCTTCTTCGCTGTATCCTGTGGAAACACCGTTTTCTATGATCTTGATCCTGCCGGCTTTGCTTTCAAAGTAAAGATCTACCTTTTCCGGGTCAAACTGCGCTCCTGAATAGCCCATGGCGCAGAGAATCCTGCCCCAATTGGCATCATGTCCGTAGATGGCTGCCTTCGTCAGGGAAGAAGTGACAACGGATTTGCT
Organism: Eubacteriales bacterium; assembly: GCA_030524545.1. Lineage (GTDB taxonomy): Bacteria > Bacillota > Clostridia > Lachnospirales > Lachnospiraceae > Blautia_A. Next base: position 23,088 of record JAUNGM010000008.1, on the reverse strand, counting down.
CAGGGTCACTGCCTGTTCCTTGCTCTGTGCACCGATGATCCTGACTTCAAAAAGTGCAGTCGCGCCTTCACCGTCACCTGCGATCTTCTTTGCCAGAGTTGTATTTACGTAGTTCAGCGCCTGTTTGAAAGCCTCATAATCTTCTCCCTTTTCCGTAATTTCCGGGTTCTCTGCCAGGCCGTTTGCCAGCAAAAGCACCGTATCATTGGTAGAGGTATCCCCGTCTACGGACACCATATTATAGGTATCTTTTACATCCTCGCTCAATGCTTCCTGGAGCATTTTTTTGGATATTTTAGCATCTGTTGTAACAAATCCGAGCATGGTGCACATGTTGGGATGGATCATGCCGGAGCCCTTACACATACCGCCGATAGTCACTGTTTTTCCGCCGATTTCTACCTGAACGGCCACTTCTTTTTTAACGGTATCGGTGGTCATAATGGCTTTGGCTGCCTCTGTTCCGGCCTCGATTCCTCCATCCAGCTTCGGTGCCATGGCCTTCACGCCGTCTGCGAGGCGGTCAATGGGAAGCTGCATCCCGATCACTCCCGTGGAAGCCACCAGTACGCTGTCTTCAGGTACCTGCAGGGCCTCTGCCGCCGCCTCTGCCGTCTTTCTGCAGTAGCCGTATCCTTCTTCTCCCGTACAGGCATTGGCAATGCCGCTGTTGCATACGATCACCTGTGCGCAGGGATGATGATAAACGATTTCCTGGTCCCACTTTACCGGGGCTGCCTTTACCACATTGGTAGTAAAAGTTCCCGCTGCCAGACAGGGCACATCACTGTAGATCATTGCCATGTCCGTACGTCCTTTATATTTAATCTCCGCTGCTGTTGCTGCTGCCCGGAACCCTTTTGCAGCAGTCACGCCGCCTTTTATAATCTCCATAATACTCCTCCTTATTCCCGGCCAAACGGCCATGCCTGCATCCCGTTTACGGCATCATCGGCACCTGGCGGAGGCCCTCGGCCTCGTCAAATCCGAATAATAAATTCATATTCTGTACTGCCTGTCCGGCAGCTCCTTTGACCAGATTATCGATCGCCCCCATCATAATGACGCGTTTGGTTCTCGGGTCGATCTTAAAATTCACATCCACATAATTGCTGCCCTCTACAAATCTGGTCTGCGGGCATACATCCTTATCCAGAACACGGATAAAAGTCTCATCTGCATAATATTTATCATACGCAGCCTTCACCTCTTCATAGGTCACATCCTTCACAAGAGATGCATACGCAGTCACCAGGATTCCCCTGTTCATAGGCACCAGATGGGGCGTAAAATTAATCAGAACATCCTGCCCGCACGCATACCCAAGCTGATCTTCAATCTCCGGTGTATGCCTGTGTGATGCCACACCATAGGCCTTGATATTCTCGTTGACTTCGCAGAAAAGATTATCTGCCTTTGCCCCTCTTCCTGCTCCTGATGTTCCGGATTTTGCATCAATAATAATGGTAGAAGGATCGATCATTCCTTCCTTTAATAATGGATAAATGGATAATGTAGAGCAGGTAGGATAGCATCCCGGGTTCGCGATCAGCCTTGCCTTTTTAATATCTTCGCGGTTGATCTCGCAGAGGCCGTAAACCGCTTCCTCCACAAACTGCGGCGATTTATGTTCAATCCCGTACCATTTTTCATATTTGGCAACATCCTTGATACGAAAATCCGCACTTAAGTCTACCACTTTCGCTTTGGAAAGGATTTCCTCATTTACAAGGGAAGCGCAAAGTCCCTGCGGCGTTGCAGTAAAAATCACATCCACCTCATCAGCCAGAGCTGCCATATTGTCATCCATACATTTCGCATCCACCAGCTTGAAAAAATTCTGATAGACACCTGCATACTTTTTATCAATGTAGCTTCTGGAACCGTACCATGCAACTTCCACATCCTTATGTCCCAGCAAAAGCCTTACGATCTCGTTGCCCGCATAACCGGTCGCACCGATAATTCCTGCTTTTATCATCTTTTATTCCTCCTCAATATTTTCTCCTCCGTATTTTCCACGCAGTATGTATCATACTGTCCAAAAATCGATATTCTTCAGCAAGTAGTTAAGATTATACATCCATTCTGCATATTATGCAACTAGTATTTTCAGGATTTTTTCCGCCGCATTTCCCTTTCTTTGAACATTTACATGTAATATTACCTATTTAATGGTGCATTTTTATGCAAAACTTTTTTCATCTTTTTTCAAAAATGCTATTGCATATTTATAAAAAATGTTGTATATTAACCCATGTCAGAAGGACAGAGTACGTAATCGGCTGTCCTGTAAATAAAATAAATGAGTTACTGTCTCATATCCGGGTATATGATACCAAATATCACCGTTCCTGCCAATAGGCAGAACGATAAAAATGCAGAATTTCAGGAGGAAATCTATTATGAAAGAAAAAGTTGTCTTAGCGTATTCCGGCGGACTTGACACCACAGCATTGATTCCGTGGTTAAAAGAGAATTTTGATTATGAAGTAATCTGCTGCTGCGTCAACTGCGGCCAGGGAAATGAACTGGAAGGTCTGGATGAAAGAGCAAAGCTTTCCGGCGCTGCAAAATTATACATCGAAGACATCGTTGATGAGTTCTGTGACGACTTCATCATGCCATGTGTCAAAGCAGGTGCCGTATACGAACACAAATATCTCCTCGGAACCTCCATGGCACGTCCTGCCATTGCCAAAAAATTAGTAGAGATTGCCCGCAAGGAGGGCGCTTCCGCCATCTGTCACGGCGCAACAGGCAAAGGAAATGACCAGATTCGTTTTGAGCTGGGAATCAAAGCCCTTGCCCCGGATCTGAAGATCATTGCTCCATGGCGTATGACAGACGTATGGACCATGCAGTCCCGTGAAGACGAGATTGCATTCTGCCAGGCACACGGCATCAATCTTCCGTTTGATGCAAGCCACAGCTACAGCCGCGACCGTAACTTATGGCACATCAGCCACGAAGGACTGGAACTGGAAGACCCTTCCCTGGCTCCAAACTATGACCACATGCTGGTTCTCGGCGTAACCCCGCAGAACGCACCTGATAAAGAAACCGAAATTACCATGACCTTTGAAGCCGGTGTCCCGAAAACACTGAACGGCAAAGCCATGAAAGTTTCCGAGATCATCACAGAGCTGAACAGGCTTGGCGGCGAAAACGGCATCGGTATCGTTGATATCGTAGAAAACCGTGTTGTCGGCATGAAATCCCGCGGTGTATATGAAACTCCAGGCGGAACCATCCTGATGGAAGCCCACGAGCAGCTGGAAGAGCTGACCCTCGACCGCGAAACTCTGGAAACCAAGAAGAAACTCGGCAGCCAGTTTGCCCAGGTCGTATACGAAGGCAAGTGGTATACGCCGCTTCGCGAAGCGATTCAGGCATTTGTAGAATCCACCCAGCAGTATGTCACAGGTGAAGTGAAACTCAAACTGTACAAAGGCAACATCATCAAAGCCGGAACCACTTCCCCATACAGCCTGTACAACGAGTCCCTTGCCTCCTTCACAACAGGCGATCTGTATGACCACCACGACGCCGACGGCTTCATCACCCTCTTCGGCCTGCCGCTGAAAGTCCGCGCGATGAAAATGGCTGAAGTAAAAAAAGCTGACAAATAAATCCTGACGATCAAAAAGAGCGCCCTGCACATCCGGAAGCTATGTATCCCACACAGCCCTCCCGCTGCAGACGGCGCTCTGTTCTTATTACTGCTTTTTTCTAAGCAAATACCTGCATTTCTCAAAGTCATCCTTATGAACATAAAGCTCATACATAAAATCATATTGCGAAAGTTGCCCAAACCTCCCCATCTTATGTGACACAGGATGAAACTCTTTCCATTTATTTACAAACTTTATCCCGTTTTGTCTCAACACCCCCATAACCCGCTGATACTCCTGGACAGAATACCCTTTATAAACACATTCCCGGTTAAATATCGTAATCATCCGGCAGCCCCCTTTCTTATACACGGACACTCTGTGAAACCAATCTTTCCAATTCCTCTTTATTCCATTGTAACTTTCACCTGGGCCCCTGTCAATGTTCCATATATAAATCCCGGGATGGCCGGTTCACTGTGGGTTACTGCTCAATTTCCGTCCTCACAGATCCATACGACTCCTCTGCCTGCTGCTGATATTTGTTCACCAGAAGATAAATACAGAAGAGAGCCGCAGCAAATCCCGCCTGTATCAGCATTCCCTCATAAACAGGCTTCAGAGTTTCCCTTCCGAAACCGGCCAGGTTGCTGATCCTTCCTTCATTCTCTTCAAACCAGTACACAGGAACAAATTTTGCCACTTTCAGCAGAGCACTTCCCATCATTTCCAGCGGAACAAACACCCCGCTCACAAAACACATAGCCAGAGATACAATATTCGTCACAAAACTCATGGCATTTTCGCTGCTGATCACTGCGCTGCACAGAAGAGCCACAGAAACCGCAACAAACACAAATACAAAACTATTCCCAAAATACAGCAGCCACAGCCGGGCATCAATCTCCATCCATTCTTTCCGGCATACAATAATTCCCATCAGGTTCAAAAGAACCCAGACACCCACACCGACCACACAGGCATACAGGAATTTACCCACGGCAAAAGAAACAGGCCGCACAGGGCTACACAGATTCCTCATACGGATCTCCGGCTTTTTAAAGCACAGAAATACGTTGCCCACTCCGGAAATACAGATCAGCAGCATAATATAAGGAATAAACCGCTGAAACAGCCGAATCTTCTCGGAAACCAATGCTCCATCCGTATACCTGCGTACCGTGACCTCTGTCTCCAGTTCCATGGAATCCGCAGCAGCCTCTGCCATTTCCGTTTCCGACATCCCGCCTGCAGCCTGATACATCCGAATCAGAGACAGGTACTGTTCCACTGCCGAACGCAGGTAATACCCCGTGGAAGAGGACGGCCACTGCCACATTTGAAGAGAAGTCTCTTCCCCATCCCAAAAGCCCTGCTGGTATCCCTCCGGAATCACAAAGATACAATCAACTGCCTGAAAAAATCCGGCATCCATCATTGCCTCTTTGGAATCCTCAAGCTCCACCTCCGTTCCGGTATATTCCAGAACTTTGGCAAGTCCCTGCGCCAGCGCGCCGCCGCCATCCCTGCTGATCAATGCGTAGTTTGGTCTTTTGGCGGTAAAGTCCCCATACATGGAGGAATCCCCGAGAAAAACCATACTAAGGAGCAGGGCTGCAAAAACGGAAAAGTAGATCACAAATGTCATCTTCCGCCTTTTCATAATTTTCAAACATGCACTAAATGCTTTCATATTGATTCCTCCTTATAAACACCACACAGATTCCCGAAAATACAACCGACATTACCAGCAGAATCCCTATATTCCGGAAATATCTGGTGTGATCCTCATAATAATACAGGCAATAAAAAGCATCTGAGATTCTGGCAGCCGGATTCAGCTTGGATAATACAGGCAGATACTCGTCCACGAGATAATTGACTCCGCCTACCATCAGTCCTGCAAAAAAGCTGCAGATCAAAGACACGCCTACCAGTACGCCGGTCTTAACTCCGCCCTTCCATTTTGACGGCAATGCGATCAGGCTTCCAAAGGCGATTCCCGTCATGCTGCCTGCAAATGCGGCGGCCAGAGCATAACCAAACTGTGAGCCGAAGCTGATTCCCAATACGAACTGGATATAGCACATACTCACTGCCGCACTGATAAACTGAATCGTCAGGGCACCAAGATACGAGGCACAGAATAATTTATACCGGTTCCCGGGAGACAGCGTATTTCTGGCCCCCTGCGGCGACAGGTTTGCCTGAAGGCTTTCCACCACGACCAATCCGTGAAATCCCCCGAACAGACAGAGCATTCCAAGCAGTGCATAATAATAATTTGCCGTTACCGACGGCTTCTGGCCGGAAAGCTCCAGATTCCCGATAAATGATTCGGAAGAATCTCCTGTATTCTGTGAATCTTCTCCCTGCGCAGACATTCCCTGTACAGCGGTTTCAGCCATGGCAAGGGCTGCACCCGGATTTTCCCTGATCATTGTCATGACCGTATCCTTTGTCTGAATATAACGATCCAGCACATTTTTCAAAATAGTTTCAGAAATGCCATTCTCCCTGACATAAAGCTTCGGCGCCCCATCTTCTACGGCAATGTATCCCTTCACCTGTTCTTCCTTTAAAAGCTCCTCTGCCTCTTCGGCATCCGCAGCCCGGGTAATTTCCAGCACCGGTGAGTCTCCTTCCTCCAGGCTTTCCAGCATTTGCCCCAGATACATCTCCATATCCAGTTCCCGGGACTGTACTACAGCTACAGGCACGGTCTCAAAGGAATCGGTTTCTTCCAGTTTTCCCAGCGAAAAATGAAACAAAGTTGCAAGAAGGATGGGAAAGAGAAATGTCCAGATGACCATATCCCTGCTCCTCACAGCCCTTAAGATATATTTCCAGTAAATATTTCCAAACATAAGCCCCTCCTTAATCCCGCAGCTGTCTTCCCGTAAGCTCCAGAAAGACATCGTTGAGCGTCAGTTCGCCCGGATGTTCCCCTGCAATTTCCGGCTCTTTCCTGCGGATCATACTCTTTAATTCCTCACTGGTACCGGAAACTATGGCGCGTCCCTTGTCCATGATCATGATCCTCGTACAGAGCTGCTCCACCTCTTCCATATAATGGGAAGTATAAATGACCGTAGCCCCCTGCCTGTTCAATTCCCGGATTCCCTCCAGGATACTGTTCCGGCTCTGAGGGTCTACTGCCACCGTAGGCTCATCCATAAAGATCAGTTCCGGCTTATGGGCAATCCCGCAGGCAATGTTCAGCCTCCGCAGAAGTCCTCCCGAAAGCTTCCTCGGCAGGAATTTCCTGTAATCCTTCAGGCCCGCAAACTCTGCCGCTTCATTTACCAGCTCCCTGCGCCTTCGCTTGTCACTTACGTACAGACCGCAGAAATAATCAATATTTTCCTCTACTGTCAGCTCATTGTAGACCGCTACGTTCTGCATCACAACACCGATCTTTGCCTTGCTCCTGTAATTATCCGGCGTCATCTTCTCACCGAAGAGACGGATTTCCCCTTTGTCATACTTCAAAAGAGAAAGCATACAGTTAATGGCCGTTGTCTTTCCGGAGCCGTTCGGCCCCAGCAGACCGAAAATCTCACCATCCGCTACTTCCAGATTAAAATGATCCAGCGCCAGAACATCACCATAGCGTTTTACCAGATTTTTTACCTCTATCATTGATCCTGCCTCCTAAAATTCCTATACTTTCATTTGTTTTTTCATACTGTCAGTTTATCAGAAATCATCCTTTCCGCACAGTGAACGGTGTCATTTTCTCAGGATGACAAATGTCACCTTTTTCATTCCCTCATAGATTCCGGCCGGCATTCGTGTTATGATAAACCTGTCAGAATCCCCGGCGGGATTATGTATTCACACGCCGTTTAACGGCAGAAACGGAGGAATTATGGCACTGCTTTATCATAAACTGCTGCTTTTCTTACTGATTCTCCCTTCCCTTTTTACAGGAGAAGTACAGTACAGCACAATTGCCGCTATGCTGCTGGCAGTTTCTGCAAGCGCACTTTACAGCTATTCTAAAGAAAAACAGGCATTCCTGCTTTGTCTGCTGCAATGTACCGCTGCTTTTTTCTGGCCTCCGCTGCTTCCGTTTCTCCCTTTCACAGCCTATGACTGTACGGGAAGCAACAAAATGTGGATGCGGTTGCTCTGGACAGTTCCTCTCCTTGCGGGCATCATTACCATGGAACCTCTTTCCTGGTGGATCTGCACAGTGCTCTGTGTACTTGCTGCTTTTCTTTGTATTCAGACCAGACAGTACGAGCTGCTTCTTCACGAATATCATCAGGTGCGTGACGATACCACGGAAACGGCCCTTCTTCTTCAGGCGAAAAACAGGGAATTAATAAAAAACCAGGACTACGAAGTGGAACTTGCCACCCTTGCGGAACGAAACAGGATTGCAAGGGAAATCCATGACAATGTGGGACACCTCCTTACCCGCTCCATTTTGCAGGTTAGTGCCCTGCAGGTTGTGTACGGAAATAACGAAGAGCTGAAGGAACAGATCGGTGCAGTAAAAACCACCCTCACAGATGCCATGGACAACGTTCGCCGGAGCGTCCATGATCTTCACGAGGAATCCATTGATCTGAAACAACAGGTATCCCGGCTGATCGAAGATTTTACCTTCTGCCCCGTAAATCTGATCTTTGACTCCGGAAGGATGCCCAAGGAAATCACCTACGCTGTCATTGCCATTGTCAAAGAGGCACTTTCCAACATTGCCAGACACAGCAACGCCACAAATGCCTCTATTTCCATTCTGGAGCATCCGTCTCTGTATCAGATCCAGATTCATGATAACGGAACTTCCGGATATTCTCCGGAATGGGACAGATCCGCCAGGGATGGGATGGGCCTTTCCAATATGGAGGAACGAATCCGCGCTTTCCATGGAATTTTCCACATTGACAGAAGCAATGGTTTCAAAATATTTATCTCCATCCCGAAATTCATTGACGAAAAAAATTCTCAGATCAGCAGCCATAAGAAAAGTTTCAAATAATGCCAATAAAGAATCTTAGATAACTTGAAATGAGGTAAGAAAACATGCAGGTCATTTTAATCGACGACGACAGTCTCGTCTGTCTTTCCCTGAAGACGATCCTTCAGGCAGATCCTGAGATCCGGGTATCCGCCATCGGAACAAGCGGTGAAGAGGCTGTCCAATTATATGAGACGTATCAGCCGGATATTCTGCTCATGGATATCCAAATGAAAGGAATCGGCGGACTTGCGGCAGGGGAACGTATTCTGCAGAAATACCCGGACGCCCGTATCCTGTTCCTCACCACCTTTTCCGACAACGAATATATTATAAAAGCCCTTGGCATGGGTGCCAAAGGCTATCTTATCAAACAGGATATTGATGCTCTCATCCCTGCACTCAGGGCAGTAATGAGCGGCCAGAACGTGTTCGGAAATGAGATTGTCACCAGAATCCCGGCACTGATGCATCCAAAACCGGTCTTTGAACCGGAAAAGTTTCATTTAAGCACCCGGGAGGGAGAAATCATGGAACTGATTGCAAAAGGCCTGAACAATAAAGAAATTGCGGACACCCTCTTCTTAAGCGAAGGAACTGTCCGCAACTATTTAAGCGCCCTCCTGGACAAGCTGTCGCTCCGCGACCGCACCCAGCTTGCTGTTTTTTATTATCGGAACCAGTACACGCCCTAAACCTGGATCCGTTTCTGGCGCAGGCGCTTATAGGCCCACTCACGGAACAATGTATAAAGTACGGAAACCAGAGGAATAAAGATCAGCATTCCCACGATTCCCATCAGGCTGCCGCCGAGAGTCACTGCAACCAGAACCCAGATAGACGGAAGCCCCACAGAATTTCCCACTACATGCGGATAGATGAGATTTCCCTCGATCTGCTGCAGGATCAAAAACAGTCCCAGGAACATCACAGCCTGCACAGGGCTGACCATCAGGATCAGGAAGAACCCCACCCAGCAGCCGATAAATCCTCCGAAAACAGGAATCAACGCTGTGAAGGAAATCAGTACGCCTACCAGCAGCGCATACGGGAACCGGAAAATAGTCATGGAAACAAAGAACATGCTTCCCAAAATCACTGCCTCAATGCACTGTCCTGCAATAAAGTGGGCAAAAATATCGTTTGCCAGGGAGCACACATGCAGGCAGTAAGCCACTGCCTTTTTGGGCAAAATGGCGTACATGGCTTTTTTCATCTGGATCGTCAGCTTTTCCTTCTGAAGAAGGATATAGCAGGAAAAGATAAAACCAATGCCCACATTCATCGCCGTATTTACAATTCCCATTGTCACAGAAATCGTCGAGGACAAAATATTATCCACCCCGTTTTTCAGAACATCGATCACGGAATCCAGCATTTTCTGCGGCTGGAAATCAATCGTATTGGCCCACTCCACGATCGGTGAATCTTTGTGGAAGGTTTCTTCCAGCCACGCCTGCATGATCGGGATATTCGCTTCTATCCTCTTGGCCACGCTGATAAAAGTCGTTCCCAGTTCAGGAGCTACCACCAGCACTACGATCAGGATGATCGCCATCACAAACAGGATTGCCAGAAGAAGGCTTATCGGCCTTGCCAGTTTTTCAGCCCATTTTTTCCCTTTTGCCTTCCATCTGTCAAACAGATGCTTCTCCAGAAAACTCATGGGCAGGTTCAGAACAAAAGCAATCGCTCCGCCCAGAATAAACGGAAATACCATTCCCGCGATCTGCCCCAGACACATGAATACCAGATCAATATGCATCACTCCCAGATACAGCAGCACAGCAAAGGTTATCAGATATGCAATTCTTTTCATATTTTCTTTATTCAGATCCACAAAATACCTCCATTTGCAAAATACACAGCAAAAAAATCCAACATTTCAGCAGCGAATACAGATATTTTATCTTATGTCCTCCTTATTGTAAACAACTTTTATCGTCCGGAGGATATTTTTTACATCTCTCCCGCTCTTTTCATGGCCTCGTTACTGAGAACGGAGTGAACAGTAACGGACAGTGGTTTTTAGACAGATTCAGTTTCACAAATCAATTGACAGACAATGTATAGTATTCTATAATAAATTTAACAATAAACAATGCACAAACTTATATAAGTCCATAATCGGTTGGACGTCTCTACCAACTACCGTAATAGTTGTCTATAAGTTCGGTTTCAGGGACTTCAGGCAATATTTTCAGGTAGTTTTCTTTTGCCTTTTCCCTGACAGGCAGGAAAGAAGGTGAGCAGAATGAATAAAAACACATTTGCTTTGAAAGGCACAATCTGCTACAGCAGGGATCCCAATACCCTGATCACAGCGGAGAATGCCTGGGTTGTCTGTGAAAACGGGGTTTCCGCAGGCGTTTTTCAGGAGCTTCCGGAGAAATACCGGGGGATTCCCTGCAGGGACACGAAGGGAAGTCTCATTATTCCCGGTCTGACAGACCTGCATCTCCATGCACCCCAGTACACCTTTCGGGCAACAGGCATGGATCTGGAGCTTTTAGACTGGCTGAATACCTATACCTTCCCGGAAGAGTCCAAATATGCAGACCCTGCATATGCAGAAGCTGCCTACCGCATTTTTGCAGATGACCTGAAAAGGAGCGCCACCACCCGGGCCGCTGTTTTTGCAACCCTTCATGTAGAAGCTACGGAGCTGCTTATGGATCTTCTGGAAGATACGGGGCTTATTACTTTTGTCGGCAAGGTCAATATGGACCGCAACAGTTCTCCTTCCCTTGAGGAAGAAAGCGCCGCTGCCTCCGCAGAAGCAACGATCCGATGGCTCTCCGAAATCAAAGGCAGATATAAAAACACCCGCCCGATTTTGACGCCCCGGTTTACGCCCTCCTGTACGGACGAACTTATGAAGGAACTGGCTGTGATCCAGAAGGAGCATCAGCTTCCTGTGCAGTCTCATCTTTCGGAAAATCTCAGCGAGATTGCCTGGGTACAGGAGCTTTGCCCCAACACCCGCTTTTATGGAGAAGCTTACGAACAGTTCGGGCTTTTTGGAGGAGAAACCTGTCCTGCCATCATGGCCCACTGCGTATACAGCTCCGATGAGGAAATCGCCCTGATGAAGAAGCAGGGGGTCTACATTGCCCACTGCCCTTCCTCCAACACCAATATTGCTTCCGGCATTGCCCCTGTCCGGCGTTATCTGGATGAGGGAATGCATGTCGGTCTCGGCAGCGACATTGCGGGCGGTTTTTCCCTTTCGATCCTCCGTGCAATGGCAGACGCAGTTCAGGTTTCCAAGCTGCGCTGGCGTCTTATCGACAATACCATGAAGCCTCTGACACTGGAGGAGATTTTTTACATTGCAACCATCGGCGGCGGCTCTTTCTTCGGCAGGGTGGGCAGTTTTGAAAAGGGCTATGCATTTGACGCCGTGATCCTGGACGATACCAATCTGCCCCACCCACAGGCCATTTCGTCCAAAGAACGGCTGGAACGGCTGATCTACTTATCAGATGACAGGAACATTACCGGAAAATATGTTTCCGGCAAAAAAATATTTTAATTACTTTTACTTAAAAAGGGGGTATCACTATGAATCTCGAAAAAATCTTTCACCTCAGGGAAAACCACACGGACGTAAAGACCGAAGTCATCGCCGGTATCACAACCTTTATGACAATGGCCTATATCCTGGCTGTAAATCCCAACATTCTGGAAGCATCCGGAATGGACCGCGGAGCGATTTTTACCGCAACTGCACTGGCATCCTTTATTGCCACCTGCTTAATGGCGCTTCTTGCCAATTATCCGTTTGTACTGGCACCCGGCATGGGCCTGAACGCCTACTTTGCCTACACCGTTGTTCTCGGCATGGGATACAGCTGGCAGCAGGCACTGGCAGCCGTATTCGCAGAAGGCCTGATCTTTATCATCCTCTCTCTGACGAACGTACGTGAAGCAATCTTCAATTCTATTCCCATGAATCTGAAGCATGCTGTTTCCGTAGGAATTGGTCTTTTCATTGCTTTTATCGGCCTTCAAAATGCGAAGATCGTTGTAAATAATGATTCCACACTGGTATCCGTATTTTCCTTTAAAGGCTCCGTAGAAGACGGTACGTTCAATTCCCTTGGCATTACCGTACTTCTGGCTCTCATCGGACTTCTGGTTACAGCGATCCTTCTGGTAAAGAACATCAAGGGCGGCATCCTCTGGGGAATCCTGATCACATGGGGCCTCGGCATTGTATGCCAGTTTACCGGACTTTATAAGCCTGATCCGGAACTTGGCTTTTACAGCCTGCTTCCTGACTTTTCCAACGGAATTGCGATTCCCAGCATGGCACCTACCTTTATGAAAATGGACTTTTCCATCGTGTTCTCTCTGGACTTCTTTGTCATCATGTTTGCATTTTTGTTTGTAGATATGTTTGATACACTGGGAACGCTCATCGGTGTGGCTTCCAAAGCCGATATGCTGGATAAAGACGGCAAGCTTCCAAAGATTAAAGGTGCACTTCTTTCTGACGCGGTAGGTACCTCCGTAGGCGCTGTTTGCGGAACCTCCACAGTCACTACCTTTGTTGAAAGTGCTTCCGGTGTTGCAGAAGGCGGCCGTACGGGTCTCACTGCCATTGTCGCAGGCCTGTTATTCGGTCTTTCCCTGTTCCTGTCTCCGATCTTCCTGGCTATCCCGTCCTTTGCAACGGCTCCGGCCCTGATCATCGTAGGATTCCTGATGCTGACGTCTATTACCAAGATTGATTTTTCGGATTATACGGAGGCAATCCCATGCTTCATCGCTATTATTGCAATGCCCTTCCTGTACAGCATTTCCGAAGGAATTGCCATGGGTGTCATCTCCTATGTAGTGATCAATCTGGCTTCCAGCAAGGCAAAGGAAAAGAATATCAGCGCACTGATGTATGTACTGGCAGTAGTATTTGTGCTGAAATACATCTTCCTGTAAAATTCCCGAATACATCGAAACAATCATAAATATCCCTGCGGTGATATTCCGCACCGGATCCCTTTCAGACAGGCTCTGTAAAATCCAGAGCCTGTCTTTCTTTTTCTGCGGTCCGATAATCCTTTACATTTTCTCTATTTTTCACTTTATTAATTCGCCGTTATGAAGTATAATAAGTAGCGTCGTACCGGGATTTACCAATCCGGCTGCTTACAGTCCTTCCTGCAGTACGGCGAGATTTTAACAACGAGGGGATAATATTTTATGAAGAAACAACCGGTAAAACTGAAAAACTCCCTGATTCTGCTGCTGACCGCCACCATCTGGGGCATTGCATTTGTAGCACAGAGCGTGGGTATGGATTATGTCGGAGGATTCACCTTTAACATGGTACGCTGCATTATCGGAGCAGTCGTACTGCTTCCGGTCATCTGGTTTCTGGACAGGAACAAGGTGCCTTCCGGCCGGACACAGGCGGAAAAAGCCGCAGGCAGGAAGACCCTGATCATCGGCGGTATCTGCTGCGGTATCTTTCTCTGTCTTGCAAGCAATTTCCAGCAGTTCGGAATCAAATACACAACTGTTGGAAAAGCCGGCTTTATCACTGCCTGCTATATTGTCATCGTACCGATCCTGGGACTTTTCCTGAAAAAGAAATGCAGCCCCTTTATCTGGGCTGCCGTTGTAATGGCACTTATCGGCCTGTACCTGCTCTGCATCAAGGATGGTTTCTCCATCGGAAAGGGAGACATTCTGGTAATGATCTGTGCCGTTCTTTTTTCTTTCCACATCCTGGTGATCGACTATTTTTCGCCAAAGGCTGACGGGGTCAAGCTTTCCTGCATCCAGTTCCTTGTGGCAGGTATCCTTTCAGGAATCCCGGCCTTCCTTCTGGAAAAGCCACAGTTTTCTTCGATCTGCGCCGCCTGGATGCCGATTCTCTATGCAGGTGTCATGTCCTGCGGAGTGGCCTACACCTTACAGATCATTGGTCAGAAGGATATGAATCCTACTGTGGCCTCCCTGATTCTGAGCCTGGAATCCTGCATTTCCGTCCTTGCCGGATGGATCATCCTGGGACAGAATTTAAGCACCCGGGAAATCCTCGGATGTGTGATCATGTTCGGTGCCATCATCCTGGCCCAGCTTCCTCAAAAAGGAGCGGACGCATAGCATTTGGATGTTTTTATCAAATACCAGACAGCAAAAGTGCCCACCAAAGTCATTCTCTGACTTTATGGGCACTTTCTCATATTTCACCTTTTTGCAGTAAATGTTCTTTGATCTTCTGGAAACTTTCCTGACTCAGGTCGTGCTCAATCTTGCAGGCATCCGCCTTGGCAACCTCCGGCGTTACACCCAGGCCTTCCAGCATCTTGCTGAGAACCGTATGACGTTCATAAATACGGCTTGCAATCTCTGCCCCTTTGTCAAGAAGGGTCACTGTTCCATAACGGTCCATGGCAATATACCCATCTTCACGCAAAAGCTTCATCGCATGGCTGACGCTTGGCTTGGAAACAGAAAGCATAGAGGCAATATCTACTGAACGCACTCCGCCGCCCTTCTTTGATAAGACCAGAATTGCTTCCAGGTAATCTTCTGCTGATTCTCTGATTTGCATAAAATCCCTCCTGCATTTTTAATTATATTATCACAATTATCCAAGTATTTCAACCAACCTGCAAAAGAAACCCTCACCTGAATTGAGCCATTGTTATTGCCATTGTTATCGTTTGCAAAATAGTTCGTTCACGAACAAAACTGTTGACAAGATCATAGTCATCTCGTATAATAACGTTCGTACCCTAACAGTTCGTTTACGAACATTTTTTTTGCAAAAATGCAGAAAAGAGGATTTTATGGAAAACAAAAAACATGTAGGATATGAAATCCATACGCTGGACAATATGATCGGCCGTAAGGTAGCCGTTCTCTGCGAGAAGGAAGGGCTCACCCAGATGCAGAGCTGGATCATCGGATATCTTTACACGCATCCTTCGGAAAATATCTTTCAGAAAGATATCGAGGCCCAGTTCCACATTGCCCGCTCCACAGCCACCGGCATTCTCCAGCTTATGGAAAAAAGGGAATTCCTATACCGTGAACCGTTCTCCGGTGACGCCCGTCTGAAACGTCTTATCCTGACAGAAAAGGGCATCAGTCATCACCTTAGTATCATACGCGACCGGGACCGTATGGAACGTATCCTGAAAACAGGCATTTCACAGGAGGATCTGGATATTTTTATGGAGGTAATCCACCAAATGAAGCGAAATATTGAAAAAGATATATCCTGACAGACGGATTTCTCAATCATCATCCCGCACAAAACAAAGAATACTACGAAAGGAGATTTTCTATGCTGAAAACACTTTTGGCCCAGGTCAGAGAATTCAAAAAGGATTCCCTGCTGACACCTCTTTTTATGATCTTAGAGGTGCTCATGGAAACCCTGATTCCTCTGGTCATGGCCTCCATCATTGACAATGGTGTGGAAACCGGCGACATCGGCCACATCTACCGCATGGGAGCGCTGATGGCAGTCCTTGCAGTTTTAGGACTGATCACCGGCATTCTCGGCGGCAAATACGGGGCACGCGCCTCCACAGGTTTTGCCCGCAATCTCAGAAAGGCCATGTACGAAAACATCCAGACCTTTTCTTTTTCCAACATTGATAAATACAGCACTGCCGGACTGATCACCCGTCTGACCACAGACGTGACGAACGTGCAGAATGCCTATCAGATGCTCCTGCGCATGTGTACCCGCGCCCCGGCCAGCCTGATCTGTGCCATGACCATGGCCTTCCTTGTCAACGCCAGACTTGCCAGCATTTATCTTGTGGCAGTCATCTTCCTGGCATGCATCCTGCTGTACATCATGACCCATGCCACCAAATACTTTCAGGCAGTCTTCCGCAAATATGATGACTTGAATGCCAGCGTCCAGGAAAACATCACCGGAATCCGCGTGGTAAAGGCCTACGTCCGTGAGGATTACGAAACCACCAAATTCCAAAATGCCTGCAATAAGGTTTACGAAATGTTCATCAAGGCAGAAAAACTGGTTGTCCTGAACATGCCTGTCATGCAGTTCACTGTATATGCCTGCATCCTGGGCATCAGCTGGCTGGGTGCCAAAATGATCGTGGGAAGCTCTCTTACCACAGGTGAGCTGATGAGCCTTCTCGCTTACTGCATGAACATCCTTATGAGCCTGATGATGCTCTCCATGGTATTCGTCATGGTCACCATGAGTATGGCAAGTGCCGAACGAATTTCCGAGGTCATCAACGAAAAGACAGACCTGACCGACCCGGAAAATCCCATTACGGAAATTCCGGACGGAAGCATTGTGTTTGACCATGTGGATTTCAGCTACAAAAAAGACAGTAAGGAACCTGTGCTGAAGGATATCAATCTCTCCATCCGCTCCGGTGAGACCATCGGCATCATCGGCGGTACCGGAAGCGCCAAATCCAGTCTGGTCAACCTCATCAGCCGTCTTTACGATACAACCGCCGGTTCCGTAAAGGTAGGCGGCATCGACGTCCGCGACTACTCCATGGAATCCCTGAGAAACCAGGTTTCCGTTGTACTGCAGAAGAATGTCTTGTTCTCCGGAACCATTCTGGATAACCTGCGCTGGGGCAATAAAAACGCCTCTGAAGAGGAATGCCGCCACGCATGTCAGCTTGCCTGTGCGGACGACTTTATCGAAAAGATGCCGGAAAAATACAATACTTATATTGAACAGGGCGGAACCAATGTTTCCGGCGGACAGAAGCAGCGCCTCTGTATTGCCAGGGCGCTTTTGAAGAAGCCTAAGATCCTGATTCTCGACGATTCCACCAGTGCCGTGGATACCGCTACGGATGCCCGTATCCGCAGGGCCTTTGCAGAGGAGATCCCGGATACCACCAAGCTGATCATCGCTCAGCGAATTTCCAGCATCAAAAACGCCGACCGTATCATCGTCATGGAAAACGGACGTGTAGCGGCCTTCGGAACTCATGAAGAGCTTCTTGCTTCCGAGCCGATCTACCAGGAGGTTTACAACTCCCAGACCCAGGGCGGCGGCGATTTTGACCATTCCAGCACAGGAGGTGACAACGCATGAGTAAACCAATGAATCCAGGCCCGGGAGGCAGAAATATGCGCGGCAGGGCCCCGAAAGTAGAAAATCCTGGCATTCTTCTGAAACGTCTCTTCCAGTATGTCATGAAGAACTACCGTTTTCGCATTTTGCTGGTCATTGTCTGTATTTTTGTCAGCGTCCTTGCCAATGTCCAGGGAACTATGTTTACAAAAACTCTGATCGACCAGTACATCGTTCCGCTGCTTAACACCAGCACGCCGGATTTCGGCCCTCTTGCACTTGCCATCGGTAAGGTAGCCTGCTTCTATGCCATCGGCGTAGCTGCCACATATACTTATAACCGCATTATGATCTATGTCAGCCAGGGAACCCTGCGTGATCTGCGAAATGATATGTTCGCTACGATGGAAAAGCTTCCGGTCAAATACTTTGACACGCATCCGCACGGCGATATCATGTCTATCTACACCAATGACATCGATACACTCCGCCAGATGATCAGCCAGAGTATCCCGCAGCTTCTCTCCAGTGTAATTACGATCGTGAGCGTTCTGGTGAGCATGCTGATCCTGAACATTCCGCTGACCATTCTCACTCTGGTCATGGTCGGTGTGATGCTGACCGCCAGCCGCCGTCTTGCAGGCTTAAGCGGCACGTATTTCCTGGCACAGCAGAAGAATCTCGGTACCATCAACGGATATATTGAAGAGATGATGGAAGGCCAGAAGGTTGTCAAAGTTTTCTGCCACGAAGAGGAAAGCCTTGCAAAGTTTAATGAATTAAACGACACCCTTTTTGAAAGTGCCGATAATGCCAACAAATTTGCCAATGTCCTGATGCCTACGGTGGCACAGCTCGGCAATGTCAGCTACGTACTTTGTGCGATCTTCGGCGGAATCCTTGCCATCAACGGCTTCGGCGGCTTTACCCTCGGCGGACTTGCAAGCTTTCTGACCTTTAATAAGAGCTTTAACCAGCCGATCAACCAGGTCAGCCAGCAGTTCAACAGTATTGTCATGGCTCTTGCAGGAGCTAAGCGAATCTTTGACCTTCTGGATGAAAAGCCGGAGGTGGATGACGGCTATGTTACTCTGGTACATGTCACAGAAAAAGACGGAAAGCTTGTGGAATCCGCAAAACGTACCGGCCGCTGGGCATGGAAGCATTTCCACAAAGCTACCAATACCACAGATTACATTGAATTAAAGGGCGATATGGTTCTGGATGGCGTGGACTTCGGCTACAATCCGGATAAGATCGTGCTTCACGATGTAAAGATGTACGCAACTCCCGGCCAGAAGATCGCCTTCGTCGGTTCTACCGGTGCCGGAAAAACCACCATCACCAACCTGCTGAACCGTTTCTACGACATTCAGGACGGCAAGATCCGCTACGACGGCATTAACATCAACAAAATCAAAAAAGACGATCTGCGCCGCTCCATGGGCATCGTACTTCAGGACACCAACCTGTTCACTGCCACTGTCATGGAAAACATCCGTTACGGCAAGCTGGATGCCACAGACGAGGAAGTCATCGCAGCAGCCAAACTGGCCAATGCGGACGGTTTTATCCGCAGGCTTCCGGACGGCTACAATACCATGCTGAAAAACAACGGCGCCAACTTAAGCCAGGGACAGCGCCAGCTCCTTTCCATTGCCCGCGCGGCAGTGGCAGACCCGCCGGTACTCATCCTGGATGAAGCTACCAGTTCCATTGATACCCGTACTGAAAAACTGGTACAGGACGGTATGGATAAGCTGATGCAGGGCAGAACCACCTTCGTCATTGCGCACCGCCTTTCCACAGTCCGCAACAGCGACTGCATCATGGTTCTGGAACAGGGCCGCATTATTGAGCGCGGTTCCCATGAGGAGCTTCTGGAGGAGAAAGGAAAGTATTATCAGTTGTATAACGGCTAAATCTACAGACAAAAACAAAAAAAAGAAGCCGTCATCGCGGCGGCCTCCCATATGCAAATGAGCGGTATCCGTTTCCCGGAACCGCTCATTTGCATATTCTGATTTATCTGCCAGGCATATTTTACTTATCATCCCCGGTAAGGCGCAGGACATCTTTCATTTCTTCCACGTCCATATCCAGGATGATTGCCAGTTCATTCACGCTGAACTTCGACTCACCGTCTTCCTCATCCTCGGAAAGCTCCCGGATGGCATGATCCAGTTTTTCCACTCTGGCTACAAGGGAGTCATCATGAAGCTTCTGCTCTGTCTGCTCCTCGATCACCTGTGTGATTCCTCTGCGGATTTCCCGGCGAAGCCAAAGATCATCCTTTTGCTCCGGTTCCGGACGGTTCAGGGCATCCAGAAGGCTTACATTGGCTTCCTGAATCAGATCTGCCAGAAAAATTTCCTCACAGTTCATCTCTACGGCAATCTGTGCAGCCACAGGAAGATACAGTTCTGTCAATGCCATACGCGCTTCCTCAGATTCATCCGCCAGCTCCCGGAACAGTTCTTCCGAACGCTTCTCCCAACGGGATGTATCCCCAAGGCCTGCACGGTACTCTCTCAAATATGCCTGCTCTTCCGGTGTCAACGGCACAATCTTCTTTTCAGGCGCTTCCTCTTTCCCACTGGAATCCTCCGCACCATTTTCTTCTGAAGAAATTTCCAA
Source organism: Eubacteriales bacterium (assembly GCA_030524545.1). Lineage (GTDB taxonomy): Bacteria > Bacillota > Clostridia > Lachnospirales > Lachnospiraceae > Blautia_A. The sequence goes on along the minus strand of JAUNGM010000008.1, from coordinate 2,822 downwards.
TCCCTCAATGGTAATTCCCTGAACTTTCAAATACTGCAATATCTTCAGAAGCTGCCCCTTGTCCAGCTCCATCCCCGCAAAAAACTCCCGCACCTGCGGCCCTGTCAGAACTTTATCATTTTCCTCTGCCATTTTGCAGAGCTCGGTTAATTTCAACTGAAATTCCTGAACGTCCATGGTCTCCTCTGCTCCTTTTACTGCTTGTGCTATTTTCCTGGTATACTTTTCTAATCATCATAGTCTTTCCATATTGCCTGGCCCGATTTATCGTGAAATAACTGCCCGTCAGAATGTATTCTGTATCGGTGCAGATCATATAGTCAGGCTATTTGGGGAACCTTCTGTTTTAGTTCAACTTACTATAAGAAATCCGGATTCGGATATCCTGGTTATAATTGCCAAAACCAGAACCGAACAAAGTAATACCGCCTACATTGGAAGCGTCACTGGGAACCATAAATTTAAAACGCAGCGTACTTTTATAGTCTAGTTCCAACTGATTTATAGTAACATTCGATACCTTCATACCATCAATAAACGTGCCCTTCCGGTTAATGACCAGCATCTTCAGCACGCCGTACTGATTCCAATTCGGGAACCACCAATCCGGCGTGAAAATACCGCGGACATCTCCAAAATCACCGGCACTTGTCCACATGCCAACCCATGTATCATTCAGGAAAAACGAAATATCGGACGGCCAGTCATTGCTGACGCCGGGTGCCTCAGATCCGATCTCAAATGATAGGGTGATCTGATCGATCCGGGTCGCATCCGGAAGCAGATTCGGTATGATGTATTCAATATACCCTCTTGTGAACCAAAGGATGCCCGCATCAATACGATCCGGATGGGCAAAATACCTTGGATCATCCACTTCACCGATCAGATGCTCCGTCGTTGCAAGTCCGCAAGTCGGATATATCTCGTAATTTGAATAATGCCCGACTTTTAGTTCCGTATTATAAATATTACTATTTTGCGCCTCTTCTGATTCCACCTCAATCAAAATTTTATCGATAGCAATACTGCAGAGCTTTTGATTGCCATGGGAACCGCGTTCAATCGCTACCTTTATCAGACCGTTTTCTTCCATCTTTTTAATATGACTGGTCAATGCCCCATTGGTAATGCCTAAAAGGGAAGCAATCTCATTCATACTGAGCTCTTTTTCTTTTAGAAGTAACTTTAAAATATTAATTCGAATATCAGAACCCAAAGCTTTGAACAATTCCAATCCATCATCGATATTTTTGACATGTAACATTTTCTACTACCCCTTCGCACTCGTGGCCTACCACAACAATTGAATATTTTAGATAAACCCAAACTAATATCTCATATTCTACATAATTTTTCCCCAAAATGCAATGCCTGTTTCATGAAAACCTGTTAAACATATGGTCTTTTTTTGATTTTCAAAGTCCCAGCACCTATAGGCAACCGAGTGAGAAAAATATCCGCTGTCTTTATTGAGATCAACTGACCTGGATATTTTCTGATCATTATCAGAATCATCCAGATCGATCATTTCCCACAGACCCTCCAACTGTTCTGCAGGCAGCGGCTCCAGGGATTCCCCGGTAAATGGTTCCGGACCAAGAACCGGCCATCCCTCAATAAAAAACATGGGGCGGATCATCATATAATGTTTCTGAAAGCTCAGACGATTTTCATATTCATCTCTGTAGCTTTCCGCCATTGCTCCGTCACGGACATGATGAACAAAAAAATATGATTTTCTGACCGGATCATAAAACGGAACCCCATGGCCGGGGCCGCGGAATCCTCCCCATTCCCAGTTCCTGTTATCCTGTCCGACCGAAGGGTTCCATGCCTGAAACCGATAACTGTTCGCCAACTTTTCCCCCCGGCTCTTTTCTACCAGCGGAATCCCCCTTCTATCTACGTATGGTCCTGTGACACTTTTACTTCTTCCCACACGGATATCATAATTGTTTCCCAGCCATCCATAGGATTGAAACAGGTAGTAATATCCTGTTTCCTTTATATAAATCACAGAAGCGCCCTCCGGACCATCCAGCTTCGGAGGCTGTCCTTTTCTGGAAATACAAATACCCGGATTTTTCGGATTATGATCGATCGGAAGTCCGGTATCCGGTTCCAGTTCCTTTATATAGATTCCTCCGAAGAAGGAGCCGTATACCAGATAACAGCGGTCTTTATCCCAGATAATATGCGGATCAATCGCATTTGGATATGTGTCGTCCGTTCCCCAGGTATCCGCCACTACACCGCGGTTTTCAAAGGGGCCCAGCGGATGTGCTGCCACCGCCAGCCAGATTCTGGATTCTGAACTTCCAAAGGCTTTTGTAGCGGAATAGAACATCCGGTACTCCCCATTTACATATTCCACAAAGGGTGCCCAAAAGCTTCTGGTATCCGGATAGACTCCGTTATCCTTCGCCCGGGCAATGGCTTCTTTGGATAATACATATTTTTCAAAGCGAAAATGCACCAGATCCCCGGAGCTCCTTACCGGAATCCCAATCTCTTCCGAAAGCCCCAGAGACGGCCCGTAGGTATCAGTGCTGTATGAGTAATACTTTTTTGTAACCGGATCCCACATCATAGAAGGATCATGTGCTCCTGCAAACGCATTTTTCCTTACATTGTATTCATTCAGACACAGCAACCCCTCCATAGCCTCTCCTCCTTCCTTTTTCTCTTTTAAAAAAGGCAGCTGCAAAACCTGCCATTTCGCAACTGCCTTTCCCGATTCATCAAATGTGTGATTTCTTAACCCTTTACGCCGGTAAGAGCCATAGACTCGATAATATAACGCTGGAAAATAAAGAACA
>JAUNGM010000002.1 GCA_030524545.1 Eubacteriales bacterium | reverse complement strand
TTGACGACAGGCAACAAGATCTAAAATATGTTATTTTAAAAGAGCATCAACAATTAAATTGTTCTGCAAACTGTTCTTGTGTAAGCCCTTTTTCTTTACGAAGTTCTTTCAAGAATTCTCCAATTTTAATTTGATTCATTATCTCTGCCCTCCTTGAAAACATCGTATCTTCAACCCATCAAAAAATACAGGACACAAAGCGAGCAATGACCTTTTTTTCAATGAGACACATAATGTCACATTCCTTTCCTATTAAGAAAATTCAAATTTGTAACATTTATTCTACCATACTGTTATGAATAAACCATCTCGTGCAAAACAATTTCTTCTGCCCGGTTGTGAATGTTGTTGCAACGCTGCACCCATTCCATTTGACGGGTACGCTTTAATTCCTCGGTCACGCCCTCGGCAGCTTTCATCTGTTCCATGATAGTATCTAACCGTTCCTGTGCCTGTTCATTAAGATCTGTAAGATATGTCCCTAATTCTCCGGTCAGTATCAATGTGTTCAATCTGGCTGGGTTGACTTCTCTTAAATATTCCCGGTGCATCCGTCCGTGCTTTCCGATGGGGCGGTGTTCCTCTGGCAGTTTCAAGTCCGGGACATGAAACGTAGTCAAAACGTAGTAAGGACAGGGGTGTTTTACTACTGCGATTATTCTATCATAGGTTACGGGATTTTGGGAGTAGGAAATAAAAACAAGAATACAGAACTTCAAATTTTCTGCCAGAAATCTTTTAAAGGCAGAAACATCCAGCCGAAAGAATTTTCGGACTGGATATTTCTACAAAGCAATATTGTTTTAGACTGATTGATTATAAGTTACTGCTTCCCACAACAACCACGGTCTTGTTCAGCTTCTTCTACAATCTCCATATCGCAGCAGCTCCCTTTTTTCTTTGGTTTCTCCTTTACATCGCAGCAGCTTTCCTCTGTAATTTGCATATTACAGCAACCATCAGACTTTTTACCAAACAATCCACTAAATACTCTTTTTTTCTCTGCCATAATCATTTCCTCCTTATAATACGAAATTAAATACATAACCTGTAATTGTCGCAACAGCGAAAATACAAGCCACAAATGCAACAACCAATTTCTTTTTGAAAATGGAATTCAACAACGACACCTCCGGTATACTTGCCCCCGCACCCCCTAAAATCAGAGCAATCATAACTCCAGGAGCCACGCCTTTTGCAATCAAAATACTGGCAATCGGAATCATGGTTTCAGTACGAATATACATAGGAATGCCAACAATCGCAGCCAATGGGACAGCCCAAAGACTCCCTGCTCCTGCAAAATTTGCCAGCAGGTCTGTGGGAACGAATTCATAGATGAACGCGCCGATTCCTGCCCCCAGCAACAGGAACAACACCACTCCCTTAAATAAACCCAATGCATCTTTTAGGGATAGTTTGATGGCTTGCCACTGCTTTTGCCAAAAACTGCCCTGCAAGTTTTCCCAGCAAACACCATCCTGATGTCCGCCCTTTATGGATACATTCTTTACATATTTTTCAAAACCGGCTTTATCAAGAACCAATCCCATAATTACTGCAAACGCAAAGGTAAAGATTGCATAAACGATTGTTGCTTTTATACCAAAAAACGCTGTTAGTAACGTAATAATGGCAGGGTTCAAGATCGGAGAGGTCAGCAGAAACGATATTGCACCGTTGAATGGAGCTCCGCTTTTAAACAGTCCGACCAGAACCGGAATGGTAGAGCAAGAGCAAAACGGCGTCACGGCTCCAAGCAGGGCACCAAGAACACTATTCAGCCCCTTTCGTGGAGTGGTCAAAATGCGCTTGATTCGTTCTTGCGAAATATAAATTTGCAGCAGGGCAACTACAAAGCTGATTCCGATAAACAAACCAAATAGTTCACCAAACAGCATCAAAAAAGTCTTTCCCGCATGTAGTAAAGTTTCATATGTGAACATAGCGATTTACCTTCTTTCTGTCAAATTTAAATTTCAGGACTAATAAAACAGTACTTTTACTATCGTGATCGACAATGAATCCGACTTCCACAAACACACATTTACATACCTCCTATAATAAATCGATTTTTTTCGATTTATCGATTTAAGCGAAAGCCACGGTAAACGTGGCATCTTATCACTCATGGTTTCGGCTATTTACTGTCAGGAACTTATAGGTGGCAAAGGGGATGTCAATGCTTTCAATAACTCCACTGCTTTCGCACTGCCCTCTGGACTGATGGAATAATAAATCCATTTGCCCTCTTTTCTGCCTGTTACAATTCCTGAGTCACACAAAATTTTCATATGATGAGAAAGGGTTGACTGGCTGATCTGCATATCCTCTAAAATGACACAAGCACATTTTTCCCCACTTTGTATCATTTCTAAAATCTGCAATCGTTTCTCATCATCTAACGCTTTAAACACCTTCACTATTGATTTGAAATCTCCCATATCTTCACTTCACATTCAATTATTTCGATTTGATATCTACAGTATATATTTCAAATCGAAATTTGTCAATATGTTTTTTCAAAAAAATAGCTAATAGCTAATGAAATGCATGCGAAAGGAAAAGCCCTACCAAAGCACACCGAAGGCGTACTTTCGTAGAGCACATAATGTTTTTTCCTTATTACTAAATTGCCCGGAACATTTTCTGCGATACTGGATTCTCACCTTTGACCTTTTCCAGTTCTTTTCTGGCATCCGCCAGTTCCTCCATCCGCTTCAATTCATCTGCAGCATCCTCCAAGCCAAGATGCGTGTAGGTATTCAGTGTTACGCCAATATCCGAATGCTCCATTAGGTATCGGAGCGTCTTTGGATTCATGCCCGACTTCGCCATGTTGCTACATCCTCTTGCCCCAAAATGTCGATTATTTCTCTCCCTATATTCCGGATGTCTATCGAATATCATTAATGCCCCTTTATCCGTCCTATAGTCTTTGAAACACTTACTTTATGTGGAATTGATACATACATATGCACATGCTCCGGAAGCGTTGCTGCCTTCAATATTGTTACTCCTTCCATTTTGCATACTTTTCCCAATATCTCACCTACTTCTTTACGCAACGCTCCAAACATTACTTTTCTTCGCCCTTTGGAGAAAGACCATGCTTCCAAATGCCCTCAAAATTGTTCCGGGGTCAAATATGGACGGGTCATAAAAACCAGAGCGGAATAGGATATCCGTCGTCATTTGTCCATCAGTATAGCTTGAAAGTAACCCTTATGCTGATCATTCAAATTCCCCATCCTCGCCTATCTGAAAAGAAATTGTAATCGCCATACCTTACCTCCCTCTATCCCATCTGAAATCTTATTGTTTCAATCAGTGTAATATCTGCCGGCAACCAATTTACAGAATCCAAGTTTCCTTTTGTAAACCATCGTGCATCCAAAGCTTCTAAAGGCTCCAAATTTCCAGAAATCACTTCTGCCCAGAAACACTCCATGGATAAATGGAAAGTCGGATAATCATATTCTATAGTGTCGATAAGTTCGCCGACTTTTATATCCGAATTCAATTCTTCTTTTATCTCTCGGACAAGTGCCTGCTCCGGTGTTTCACCTATTTCAATTTTCCCACCTGGAAATTCCCAACCACCTTTAAAATCTCCGTACCCCCTGGCTGTCGCAAATATTTTAGTCTTATTTTCTATACTATCGCAAATGACTGCTGCAACCACTCTTACTGTTTTCATCTTACATCACCACTCCAAAATCATATTGCAGATACTCCGGTAATTCTTCTTTCATAGGAATATCGTACAAATAGGTAATATTGTCATTTCCTGTTTTAGAATCAACCTTTTCCTGCTTTCGCTCATTTGAGAATTTCCCTTCTCCGACATAAATAAACGGAAGTCTAACCCCATGTTCTTCATCCACTTTTCTAATAAACAAATGTACATATTTACATAATCGAAGTGCCTGTAGATCGCGGTCAGAAATATTATTTTCACACTCCCACTGGAACATACTTGCAGTCAAAAATTTATCTTTATAAGCAAGTCTTTCTTCTACGGAAGCATCTTTCTTTAATGACGCAAATACAATTGCTTCGTCACCATAAAAATATGTCCCCTTCTGATTATAATCCGGATCCTTTAAAAGCTTTAGCTGCACCTGATCCATCCTGTAGTTATGCCACAACAAAAATTTTTCTGAATTATTATAATTGCTCTCATACTGCGTCATTCCATATAACAGAAGATCTTCCATATACTCTCTAAATTGGTCATCAAGTTTTACATTCAGAGTAAACCTTCCTTCAATCTCTTTCACAGCACCCTTCTTTAACATAATTTTTATCGTATAATGCAATCTGTACACTACGTTTATAACTATTACCGATAAAGTCCAGCACCGTAACAAAATGCTTATTATTATACTTTCGGGGACCTCGCCCTAACTGCTGTATAAATACCGTTGAACTGTCAGTAGGTCTCAAAAACAGAACCATATTACAGCCCGGAATATCTACACCTTCGTTCAGGATATCGACAGTACACAGAATCTCCAGTTCCTTATCATCATCTTGAAGGTCATTATATGCTCTAATTCGTTCCCCAACAGAATTCTTTCCTGTAAGATATGCAGTATGATAATACTCTCCTAACTCTTCCGCCATCATTCTTGCATGAGTAATATTTCTACAGAATGCCAATGCTTTTAATTTCCCCTGAATCCTGTGTTCTTCAATCTTATCTTTAATAAATGCACAGTGCTCTACAGAAGCAAGCTGAGATATCATTTTGCGTTCCTGACTTTTCGTAAGGCCATAATCTACCAAGCTATCCCTGATTCCATAATAATGAAATGGGACTACCAAATCATTGATAATCGCATCCCGCAACCGTAATTCATACGGCACATTCGTATCAAACAACTCAAATACATCCTCATTATCCATTCGTTCCGGAGTTGCAGTCAGCCCTACCAAAAATTCCGGTTTAAAGTAACTGATAATCTTCCGATAAGAATCTGCCGTCGCATGATGACATTCATCAGCATGTGTCAAGCAAGGGCGGAAAGATTTTTCTGCCATATTTTTTCATGGCAGAATACCCGTCATTTTATATACTCAGAGCTTCCTTTATTTGATTGTTATCGACAGGTATTAGTTCCCCTTCCTTTATAGCATCACTTCCCCAAATCCACGAAAGCTCTTGTAAATTATCTCCCTGAAATAACTCACTATTATTTTCAAGCATATAATTTATACTGTCTGTTACCTGTTGCGTTGTGAGTTTCTCCATAGCTGCTTTCCACTCAAGATATTCACCTGAATATTCATCATTTTTTATAACCGCTCCAGACAAGCTTCTTATCTCATTAGCAAGTAGTTCAGCCAACTTCATAATATTTAGCATATGCATCTGCGCTTCTTCACTACTCATGTTTTTCTTGAAGCCTTCAACAGCCATATCTATATTTCTTGAAAACTCTTGTGCAGTCACTCCTGTTCTTTCTGCAACAGAAAGACTCGTAGTGTGGCTTTCAACCGCTTGTTCTATGGCGGCTGTTTTCTTACCACTTATCTTAGAATAAATATTTTTCACTCCTGGAACGATAGTCTCATTCCATAGTCTTTTTACATGTGGAGCCGCAACTGCTCCGATAGCAATTCCCACGCCAACAGCAAGTGCTATTATCTGAGCGGTAGAATCTCCATCAGAAGAATTGTCCTCTGTATCGTCATCGTCCTCTATCTCTACAAAATCTGGCTAATCAGGGTGAAAAGAACCATCATTCTTTCTAAATCCGTTATTAGACTTAGCTTCACCATTGACCATATCTTCATATGCTTCATCAGAGAAATCGGCATACATTCTATGCATTAAGAATCCTCCCTAATTGTTAAATGTGTATAAAAATCCAAGATATAGTTTATCACAATTTCAGTGTTTCTTCCACAAAAATAAACCGGCAAGGCATCACCCCACCGGTCTATCAATCCATCATTATTTTTATTCTTCTAATAACATCTTCATCAGTTTCTCTGAAAAGTTCCAACGTATCTCAATCTTATCTGGCTCATAAATCATCACCCTATCGATAAATGCTCTTACCATATCATTTGTCAGTTCGGTGCTTCCAGATACTTATCCAAAGCATCTTTAAGTTTTGCGGTCTCAGGATCATCAGCAGCACTAATATAATATAAATTAAGTTGTTGATAGTTTCAATATCTGGTACAATGGACTTAATCAATACATTTTATGGAGGTCAATTATACCAGCATTACCTTATAGTATAACATTATCAGATGAGGAACGTGCCTATCTGAAATCATTGATTAAAACCAGAACTATCCAAGCACAGGTTATTGACCGTGCCCGTATGTTACTATGGAAGTCTGAAGCCAAAACAGACAAAGCGATTGCAGATGGTTTTGGTGTTAGCGTGAATACTGTCCGCCGTTGTATTGACCGTTATCTCAACAGTGGAATTAACCTTGCTGTATTTGATGATGAACGTTCCGGCCGCCCGGCTGAGATTACCGACGATGCAAAATCATGGATTGTCAGTATAGCCTGCCAAAAACCCTGTGATCTCGGCTATGCCGCAGAATTATGGACATTGTCAGCACTGCACAAACACATACAGGCACATGCGGAAGAAGCCGGCTATCCACGCTTAAAAACAGTTACAAAACCATGGCTTCAAAAATATCTCAAAAAGATGGAGATTAAACCGTTCAAAATCAAGTATTATCTTGAGCGCAAAGACCCTGATTTTGAGAACAAAATGCATGATGTCCTCTTGGTTTATAAACAGGTGGAGATGTAGTTTGATGATAATGGCATTGCTTTTCTCCAATGCATCTTCTTCCATTTGGTGATGTACTTGATCCAGCCCGTCAAACACACGCAGATATGGAGAATCTGACACCCGGTTATTCTCCATATTAATCTGAATAATACATGAAATGTACTCCAGATTTACCTGCCTGACTGCTTTCTGAAAGCACTCATATCCAATATACTCAATCAACAGATTTGCAATAACCATATCTGCTTTGGGTAACTTGTCATCTTCCTCTATCAAATTGATACACAGACATTCCAAAATCCCATCCAACTCCGGATATCTTTGAACGACTTCCTCCAGATAAGAAGAATTGATGTCTCCCCCATATATTCTTTCAAAATTCCTTTTAACTAAACAATTTATCCGAAGTACGCATTAATCTTCTCCATTTTTTCCACCTGGTCTACATGGAATGGACAGCGGGAATTACAGTGACCACATTTTATACACTGGTCGGCTTTTATTTCCAGTTTTTCATAATGGTCATGTGCCAGATGATCTCCGGCTTTTGACAGATCATAGTATTTGTTAATCAGGCCCACATTCAAACCTGCAGGACATGGTTCACAATGATTGCAGTAAACACAAGTCCCTTCCGCATCCTTTGGTGCGAATGATGCTATCACAGAATAATCCTTCTCTTCCGGCGCTGCATTACAAAAACCAAGTATCCTCTGCAAATCTTCTTTACCGCGGATACCTGGCAGTACGGTCAGAACTCCCGGCTTATCCAGTGCATACTGAATACACTGATATTCTGTCAGGGCCTTTCGGAAGGGAGATGTCCCTGCATCCAGAAGCTGTCCGCCGCTGAAGGCTTTCATGACCGAAATACCAACTCCCTCTTTTTCACACCGACGATAAAGGTTCATGCGTTCATCTACACTGCCGATACCATAGTCGCCTTTCTGATAGTCATATCCCGGATTAATGGAGAACATCAGCATATCCAGAATACCCATATCAAGCACCCTCTGTGCCAGTTCAGGTGTATGGGAAGATAAACCGACATGCCGGACAACACCCTGTTTTTTCAGCTGCAAAATGTAATCAATAATCCCACTTTTCTGGACTTTCTTTAAATCAGACATCTCATCAATACAGTGGATAAACCCAAAATCAATATAATCTGTTTTCAACGCCGATAATTGCCAGTCAATGGAGCGTTTGACTGTATCCGGATTTGTTGTCCATCCGTAGGTACCGGACGCATAATTTGCTCCAAAATGAATCTGAAAATATACCTTATTGCGTTTTCCTGCCAGAGCACGACCATAGGCAGGAAACGGTTTCGCCTCCGCAGATGCCATATCGAAATAGTTGATTCCATTCTCCAGCGCATAATAAATTGTTTCTTCAATTTCCTTCTCACCGGAAGCCTGAATCGAACTGGTTCCTAATCCTAAAATACTGATCTGTTCCCCACCGTGGGGAAGCATACGATATTGCATGATTTTCCTCCTATTTTAATCTGTTATATTCCTCATCCGCAACAGACTCCAGCCATTCATTTGAAGTATTTTCTCCCGGTACTTCAACTGCTAAATGCTGAAACCAACTGTCAGGCGCGGCGCCATGCCAATGCTTAACCTCTGGTGGAATATTAATTACGGTTCCGGGAAGCATTTGAATCGGTTCCTTTCCCCATTCCTGATAATAGCCGCGTCCGGCGATGCAAAGCAAAATCTGTCCACCACCCTTTTGGGCATGATGAATATGCCAGTTATTACGGCATCCGGGTTCAAAGGTAACATTCCCTATACTTACCTGTGCAATGGAAAGCATATTCAAATAACTCTTACCTACAAAATACTGAGCATAAGCATCATTTGCAGTTCCTATCGGAAACACACTTAAATCGTTTGGCTTCATACTAATTCCTCCTAGTTTTTTCGTTTTTAAGCTGGTAAATAAAATCGTCTAATCCATCCAATGACTGCTGCTTTTGATGCACTTCGTTCAACACTAAGAAACGATACTTTCGCAGCAGACGGATTGGCTCCTCTTAATTTTTTTCCCATAGATAATCCTCCTCATCGTTATAAGAAAAAATGTGTAAAGCATTTTATCACTCATACTTTACACATCTATTATATTCCTTCACACCAAATTATGTCTAATACCTATACCAAATCATCTTCTATGTCTCAAAGGCATTAATTTCTTCTATAAATTTATTCATTGCCAAGGAATATGGTATATTTCTTCTCCATGCGATTACCGTACTTGCTGTTATTTCAGGATACAGTCTTCTCTGGATAAGCAAATCCTCTCTCCAATACTTCGCAGCACCTTCAATTGAAACCGGATATCCCAGTCCATGAATTGCCATAACACCGGCATTTGTTCCCAGGTTACTGGTAAAAGAAACATGAAGCTTATGGAAATCCTTACCGAACCAGTTTGCAAGCTCACTCTGTACATTTCGTCTTTTCGGAAGAATCAGAGGTTTATCCAAAAGATCCTCTTTTGTGATATATTCTTTGTCTGCCAACGGATCATCCGGTTTCATGCCTACAACCCAATGATCACTTTCCATAAATCTAATATAATCTAAGCCTTCTGTATTGACGGGTTCCATGAATACCCCAATATCCACCAGTCCCTGATTCATCATTTCATATACGGAATCTGCAGTTGCTGTGTGCAACGCAATCTGCACCATTGGGTATTTTTCTTTATATACTTTACAAATTTCGGCTAATGTTTCAACAGCAGCAAATTCACCGCAGCCGATTGTGATAGTACCTTCAATCAATTCTTCTTTAACCCTGAGTTCATCCAGCATTTTTTCTTCCAGATCAATGATTTCCAATGCTCTGCGTTTTAATAATATCCCGGCCTCCGTAAGGGTAATACTGCGACTCCCTCTTATAAAAAGAGCTTTTCCAATTTTTTCCTCCAATGCAGCAAGCTGTCTTGAAAGTGTAGGCTGTGTTATATTCAATTGTTCTGCTGCTTTTGTAAAATTCTGTTCTTTTGCCACGGTCAAAAAATATCGCAGTATTCGAATATCCAACGATATACACCTCCTACTATTTCATCTTCCACACTCAATGCATCAGGCAGATCCCCTGTTTTTGATATATACAAGCATATCATAGAGCAGTTCTTTTTTCTATAGAAAACTCCGGTATATAATAAAATATGCCGTTCTATACTATTTTGCCGTTTTCGGAGTATTTACAAAATAAGAACCGGATTCCACAGCTAACTGAAATCCGGTTCCGTTTTATACATCTACGAATTCATTCAAAATATTTTTTTAATCTCCTTAAAGCTGCTCCACCCTTGTCTCGTACGGCCTGAGATGAAAGCTTCGGGTACCTTTCTTCGTTTCCACAATGCATCTTTCCGCTCTGCCGCCGTTGTTTATCACAACCAGATATTCTGTTTCAGGGAAATATGCACACTCTGTATTTACATTATCTGTCAGGTAATTTTGCTTCAGACTTTCCCCGCATCCATAAAGGATCAGGTTCAGAAGCAGCCTGGTGTTTTCTGCTGTAATCTCATAAGAAGACAGATAAATTCCATAACCTCTCCCAAAAGGATTCACCGTAAGTGCCGGAACTCCGTTCTCCGCCGCAAGCACCTTCGCCCTGCCGTCTGTCAGATAGCGCCTTTCTCTGCCGGAAATCACGGTGCCTTCTGGCAGAAGCTCCGGATCGCGGCAGATTTCATAACTCCATTTTCCATGGCAGATTCTTGCACCTGTATCTTCATCTAGCCCCAGGACATGCGCCATACGGAAATACGTATCATAGCCTTCCACTGCCGAAGGTTCATTTACACCAATAAAACATCCTCCCTGATGCACCCATTCTGTCAGCCGTTCCACAACCGCATCCTCTTTCCAGGCATCCCCTCCGCTCCAGGCACTTCCCGCATATCCTGCATTGATCACTGCATCCAAACGCCCAAGAGCACCGTTTTGGATATCCTCAAAGCTGATAAATTCCACATTCAGAGGCAGTCCTGCAAGACTTTCGTTGATATGGATCAGATCATGCATATACGTCTCATGAAAATGTCCGGAAAGAGTCCAGGAACGCAGTTTTCCCCAGGTATGAAGAACACCTACTCTAGGTTCCAGTGTGTAAGGATGCCCTTTTTTGTGCAGATCACGAATAAACCGGAACTCATCGGAAACCTCCTCTATGTAATCCTGGAAATCCGGAAATCCCTCTGTCAAATGCAGATAACCGCCAAGGCCGATTCTTTCTACCGGTTCCCGCAGAAGGGCACGGCGCACACTGTTCCAGTATTTTTTTGCATCCAGAGCGGGATTTCCCCCTTCCGTGAAAGTGGGTGCCCCTGCAAGTCCCACCGGAAACAGATACGGATGCAGGCGGAGTTCATGAACATCCACCTTCACCCCTGCGCAGAGCCTTGCCTCATACCCGGAAAAGACACATTTGATCAGGCCGTCAAAACCGAATTCCCGGAATCTCTCCCCATACGGCTCCAGGCCGACCCAGCTGTCGTCATAAAAAACGTATGCTTTTTTGCCATAGGAGTGTACCAGATCCACAAGCTTCTTCCCAAAAGAAATCACAAAATCGTTGATAAACTCCATCCAGTCCTTTTTATGGGCATCTCCGGGCATATGGGTAACGTGATACTTTCCTTTGTTTACAAAATCCTCCGCAGTCAGTCCATATCCATAATGCTCCTTAAACTCCCGAAGCGCCAAAGGACTGACCGTAAAATCATAAGATCCCCAGTCCGTAAACAGATTTCTGTTTTTCTCACTGCTTCCCCATATCCACACAAAATTGTAAAACAAAGAAGTAAAACGCACCACCGTTGTAGCAGGATGAGTTTCACACCAGTTTTTCATCCAGCCCAGCAGATAATCCTGCGTTTCCGGATGTCTGGGATCGATCTGCATGAGATGTTCTTTGTCCCAGTTGTTTGTAGTATGGTTATACATAGAGATTTCTTCCCAGATACGGTACGCCAGAAAGCTTACCGTATATTTATGCCAGGGCTTCACTCCCGCTGCCGTCAGGGTAACTGTCCCGGAGTCATATGTCCACTGGCTCTCCGGCACCAGTTCGTTAGAGGTCCGGTCATAAACCTGCCAGTATTTCATGGCTTCTTCACTGTCATTGACCCGGAACTGCTCTTCAAAAAAATCTGCCGTCAGATCAAAGACAAGATCCCTTCCCTCTGCAACTTTGGGCTGTGTCACAAGAAACGTCTGCTGCAGCTTGTCCGGATTTTCCTTCGCCCATGCATTATGGTCTCGTATAATGCAAATGGTGGAATAGATTCCATAACCGGCATCCGTAATCTCCCGGGACAGCTCTGTTCCGTCACTGTCACGAATCACATCCGCTCCCCACTTTTTTGCCATTTCTAAAGTCAATGTCTCATATCCTGCCTCTCCCGGCAGGGTAAAACCGCCTGCTCTTTTACTCATTGCTTTCCTCCGTTATCCAAAATGATTCCATCCCTTATTCGCAAATACTGCCAAACGGCCTCTGCGCTTCCGTTACCCAGGCTCATCCTTCCTGACTTTTCCTTTTTGCCAAAATCTCTAATATCCGGGGATATTCTTCATCCAGGGTATAAAGCTGAATGGCAAAGATGCTCACCAAAGCCACGATTACCGGAAACCAAATATAATTTACCTGAATGGCACGCAGTGTTTCACCGGAGGGAACGGCATCCGCCGTATAATTCCCGAGTTCCAGTACTTTTGCAGATAAAAAACCTGCACTTGCCACCCCAAGCTTCATCATCAGGGATACTGCTGATGTCAGAAATCCCTGAGGACGCTTGCCTGTCTGATATTCGGAATAATCCACCACTTCTGCAATCATGACAAACACCATTCCTGATGCAATGCCGTTTCCGATTGAGGCAATGACGTGAAAGAGCATCATCATTCCCGTATTTTTTCCTGCAAGCCACATCCCCGCAGCGCCTGATGCAAGTAAAAGATTTCCGATACACATACTCTTTTTCTTACCGACTTTTTTTGCAAGAAATGTCACGGCAAACACCATGGGAATCGCAAGAAATGTGGAAACGGAAAGCAAAACCGTCCCCATTGCTTCCTGTTCCAGGCAATACTTTGCATAATACATCGTCCCCTGGTTCCGCATAGTCATCCCCAGAAGCATCAGATATTCAATCATACATAAAATAACCCAGTGCCTGTTTTTTACTGCGATTGCCATGGATTCCCGGAAAGAAATCCGCTCCTGTTCCGGAATCACACGTTCTCTCGTATTACAGAAGCACACCAGCATGATTCCTATGTACAGTACGCTGTATACGCACATGGTTTTTACAAAACCATTTTTGGAATCGCCGTTTCCAAAATACCCCACCAAAAACAGCGTCATACTGGTCACAAAAAAAGCACCCAGATTGGAACTGATGTTTTTGGTAAGGTTAAACCCAAGACGTGCCTGGCTGTCCTGGGTCATACAGGTCATCATAGTGGAATAAGACACGCTCAATCCGGAGTACAAAACGGAATAAACGGTAGCAGTTGCCATACCATACAGGAACCTTCCCTGCCCAGAAACCTCCGGCGTATAGAACAATGCAACCAGGGCCGCACAAAGCGGTACGATAAGCCCTGCCAGATACGGTCTCACCCTGCCCCATCGGGTATTGGTCCTGTCAATCAGCCCGCCCATGCCAAGACAGCTTACTGCATCCACGGTACGTGAGACCAGAATGATCATTCCCAAAGCCGCCAACTCCATCTTTGCCACATCTGTGTAAAAATACATCAAAAAGGAAGAAACAATGGCAAAGCATCCGTTACATGCAAAATCTCCGATACCGTAACAAAGAATTTCCCTTCTCTTTACTTCCCGTGTCATAGTTCCCCCTTCATTCCCAGAGTACTTTGATTTCTCTTGGTATTGCTGTCATCCGCAAGGCCCCTGATGCAGTAAGGCAATATACTTCTCCGCAGCAAAAAATATTTCCATTTTCATCACATACCTGCGGCTCTGCTGCAAGAACCATTCCTTCCTTTAAAATCAGCGATTCTGAACAGGAGGATTCGTCCGGCGTTTCCGACACACAGTATCCGATTCCATGCAAAAAATGTGTTCCCTTTAAAAAAATCTGCATTTTCCCTGCCAGATCTTTTATTTCTTTTTGGAGCAGTTCCAAAGAGGTTCCAGGCCTCAGCTTTTCTTCGATTATTTCCTGCAGGGTCATCACTTTCTGCCAGGTTTCACGATCCTGCACGGAAGGCTCCCCAAAAGAAAGACATCTGGTAAGCGTTCCGTAAAAACCGCTGTCTCCCGTGATTCTGAGCCTGATCTGAACCATATCTCCGTCTGACAGATATCGTCCCGGATAACAAAGCGGTTCTCTGCTCTGGCGCCCCTTCCAGGAAATCAGCTCCACCTGTGCCGTTTCCATGGAGTCAATGCCGCCGCTTTCCAGACGGTTTGCCAGATAACGGGCATAGCGCACAGCCTCAGCTTCCAGCATTCCCGGCTTTAAATATCCCCAGAGCCCTTCCAGCACCCGTTCCTGCAGATGGACGGCACGTTGGATCAGCGCCTGCTCCTCCGCAGATTTTACAGCCTTTTGCATGGCAAAATCCCGGGTAACATCGATTCTTTCTATTTCCGGAAGAAATTCTTCCAGATAGTCATACATCTGCGCCCGCATCTCTTCTCCGTGAATCAGCCCCAGCTTTCTTCCTCCGCCCTCTTCTATCATTTTCCGGATTTCAAATGCGGAAAAATAATAAATTGTCCGAATCCCGTCAAATGCCTCTTCCGGATCCGGCATAGAGCCTTCCGGCTTTGCAGTGCTCTTTTGCTCCCTGACCATGCTGCTTCCGATCACATGGAGAATGGAACCTTTCTGCGGAATCACAAAGCAGCTTTCTGTCCTTCGTTCCGTACCGTCCACACCGGACAGCCACCGGCGGTATCCTTCCATATGGGGTACCAGCACAAGGATCACGCCCAGTTCCTTTTCTCTCATATATTCCCGAACCAGTTCATGCCGCCTGGTAATCTCCTGACGGGTGATATGATAGTATAATCCTGTCATCAAATCTGTTCTCTGTTCCATCTGCACCTCCTAAAGGATCACCAGTTCCCGGGGATATCCATTGGCACGCCGGCCCCCGTCTTCTGTCACATAATACGTATCTACACTGTAAAAATCATCATAAGGCACTTTTCCCGTGTCTGCTCCTCTGTTGATGCGTATATGAGGATGGACGATATAATGCATTCCCATCCGCAGCACCTCCGTTTCAGAACGGTCATGAAGATAAGGGCGTTCCCCGAATACATAGCCGAAGCTGTGAAGGTAATTCTGCATATTGGTCAGATATCCCCGGGATTGAATGTACGCATAATCAGCATCAAAAATATCCTTCAGCCGGACTCCCGGTTTCATTCTCGCAGCAGCAAAATCCTGGGCCTTTACTGCCATCTCCCAGTAGGCTTCCGTCTGAGAAGACGGCTCTCCTAAAATAAAATTCCTTCCAAGAGCAGTGTAAAGCCCTCCGCATCCGTTTCCTTCCACCATCATAAAAATACGGTCACCGTAACCCACCCGGTATTCCGGGTCAGCAGAAAGCCCCAGTGCATATGTCAGAGGCCCTCCGTTATCCTTTCCATACTGCATAGCATAATAAAGGGCTTTTTCTCCCCCTCCTCCCAGGTTTTCGCCCAGATATCTTGTTTCACAATTAATTTCCCGGATGGTTCTTCCCGGGCGGATGATGGAGGGAAGGGCATAAAAAATCTGTTCATGGATCCGGTTGGCCTCAGCGATCCATTTCAATTCCTCCGGACTTTTGATTGCTTTTAAAACATCCACTTTCTGGGTACAGTCTGCAAATTCCACAACACCAAAGCAGGACTCAAGCTCCTTACGCATCCTGTAGGTCAAAGCCTCCGGCTGCACAAGCGCAATGCGGATCGCCTTCTTTCCTGCAAGCGGTTTCAGCAGTTCCTTCAGGTTCAGCACTTTTTCATACCGGATATGTTCGTATTCCGCATCCTCATAGGGGATTCCGCACATATCCTTTTCATAGACTGCAGTTAAGCCTGCTCCCGGAAGCAGAAGCACAGATCCCACTGCCCTGGAACCGGTGATCCAATGGCTGTAGCCCTCCCAGGTGCCGTCCAGAACCAGCATCATATCACAGTCCTCTTCCTCCATGATTTTTTGAAGGCTTTCTGCACGGCATTCCATTTCTTCCCCGCTGATCACCTGTACCTGTTCATAGCGGTTTTTCATTTTATATTTTTTTCTCATTCTGTATAAATCCTTCTCTTGTTTTTGCTTCATAGGCTTTTATCCTTTCACAGCTCCTGCCAGGATTCCGTCAATGAAATTCTTCTGGAAAATCAGGAAGAAGATCAGCACAGGAAGAAGGGAAATCACTGCACCTACCATAACGGCACCATAATCAATGATCATGCCGGGCTGTACCATCAGAGAAAGCACCAGCGGCATCGTATACTGCTCTTTGGAATTGATAGCGATCAGCGGCCACATGAAATTTCCCCACTGATTTACAAAGGAAAGGATTCCGAGAGACGTAAAAGCCGGCTTCATGGTCGGCGCCACAATGGTGAAGAAAATCCGGAAATCACCTGCCCCGTCAATTCTGGCAGCTTCAATCAGGTCATTGGGGAATGCCTCAAAGCTCTGTCTCATAAGGAACACCCCGAATACATTGGCAAGACTTGGAAGGATAATTGCCCAGGGTGTATCCATCAGCCCAAATGCACTAAGCTGGATAAACAGCGGCACCATCGTCACCTGCTGCGGAATAAACATGGATGCAATACACAGGAAAAAAATGAAATCCTTTCCCTTAAAACGGAATTTTGCAAATGCATACCCCGCCATGGAATCGAACAGCAGAACCAGAACCGTATAGACACCCGCAATAAAGATACTGTTTGCCATATTTCTCCAGTACGGAGAAACACTCAGCAGATTATTCAGGTTTTCCATAAAATTACTGCCTGCCTTTAACGTATATTCCAACTGGAAAATCTGCGTATTCGTATGAGTGGATGCCAGAAATGTCCACACAAAGGGGAATACGGATACAATCGCCGTAAGAACCAATAGAAAGTATGCGATAAATCCTACTCTTGACTGTTTCATTTCCTAATCCTCCTTTGTCACTTTTAACTGCAAAAACGTCAGGATTCCGATCATAATTGCGAGAACGTAAGAGCCTGCGGATGCAGCTCCGAAGTTGAAGGTCTTAAAGCCCACTTTGTACAGATACTGCACGATCGTCAGAGTCTCATTGATCGGGCCTCCGTAAGTCAGAAGATACGGCTCCGTAAAGAGCTGAAGGGTTCCTGTTACGGATAAGATTATGGAAAACAGCAGTACCGGCTTGATGCCGGGTATGGTAATACTCCAGAACTGCTGCCATTTCCCTGCACCGTCTATGGCTGCGGCCTCATACAGTTCCGAGGGAATGTTCTGCAGCCCTCCCAGAATGATTACCGTATTATAGCCTGTCCATCTCCAGGTCATGGCAATGATGATCACTGCTTTTGACAAAACGCCCACATTCAGCCAGTCCGGGCCAATCATGCCAAGGCTTTCCAGCAGATTGTTGATCATACCGTTTTCCGTATTGAAAAACAGCCGGAATACAATGGAATAACTGACCGTATCGATCAGTACAGGCATAAAGATCACCATACGGAAGATTCCTTTGCAGTGCAGGGTTTTCTTGTTAAGAAAATCAGCCAGCACCACTGCAAGAATGGTCTGTATCGGAACCTGGATCAGCAGAATGATAAACGTATTTACAATGGCTTTGTAAAAAACCGGATCAGAAAACAGGAACTGGAAATTTTTCAATCCGATAAAGGTCAGATTTCCGCCTTTGAATTTCATAAAGCTCAGCACAACGGAATACGCTGTGGGATACAATGTAAAAGTCAGATAAACAAGAAGATACGGTGCGAGAAACACAAAGGGAATCAGCATTCTTTTCTTACTTTTCACTATTTTCACCTTCCTTTCCGAATTGACAATGTACCCCGCACGACTGCACGGGGTACACCAATCATTTCATGAATTCTAAGCAATAAATTATTTTTTCTTATTTCGCATCAATAATTCTCTGTGCCGCTTCCGCTGCTGCTGCAAGCGCGGTTTCCGGATCTGCATCATTTACAAAAATTTCCCCGATGGCCGTTCTCATAGACTGGTCAACATCTGTGAAGTACGGTCCAAAGTCGATGACCGGTGAATTTACAAGCTTTGTAAAGATTTCACCTCTGGAAACACCAAAGTATTCATCAACCTGCTTAAATGCCTCTGCTTCATAGGAAGGTTTATAAGAAGGAAACTGTCCCCATTTGAAGTTAATTTCGTTTGCTTCATCATCCATCATGGCATAAGCGGTATATGCTTTTGCAAGCTCCAGGTTCTCAGAATTTGCGGAAATTGCCAGTACACAGCCGCCCATGCTTACTTCACCGCTCTCTTCTCCTTCAAAACAAGGCATTGGAACGATTCCCCATTTACCGCTCTGCTCTGCAACGGAACTCATCAAAGTACCTGTATACCATACCGGATACGGCAGGCAGGCGATCTGATCTGCATTCAGGGCTGTGATCCTGTCATCCCACTCACTTGGAAGATCCATGGTAATGCCTGCATCCTGCATTTCTTTCAGGAAGGAAATGCCTTTTAACATTTTATCTGTAGTCAGATCTACCTTTCCGTCTTCGTCATAGTATGTACCGCCCTGCTGATGGAGGAACAGCTTCACGGCATCACTGCTGGATGCGCCGTTGTAGCAGAAACCAAACATTTTGGCACCCGTTTTCTCAAGGATCACTTTACCTGCTTCCAGATATTCTTCCCATGTTGTGATTGATGCCGCATCTACTCCTGCTTCCTCAAAAATGTCTTTTCTGTACATCATTGCACAAGGACCGATATCCCACGGAACAGCGTAATATTTGCCGTCCTGCCCGATCGTTACACCCAGAGCATTCGCTGCAAAGTTATCTTTTTCCGGTTCAACGATATCACTCACATCTGCAAAGCTGCCTTCATAATTATTTAAAAATGCCTGGATATCTGTCTGCTGGATCTGAATCACATCCGGTACATTCACACCGGAAGCCAGGGCCGGATATAATTTGGTATACTCTGCATCTACCTTATCTACAACAACGGTCGTTCCCGGATGCAGTTCCATAAATTTCTCTGCAATTTCCGCCAGTCCGTCTGCTGACGCATTCCATGATGCTACATGAATCTCACCGGAAAGGTCTGCACTTTCCTCATCTGCTGCAAAAACCTGTATTCCTGTCGTAAAAACCATACTTAAGCACAACAATACACTAATGAGTTTTTTCTTCATACCTTCTTCTCCTTTTCTTCAAGATTGCTTAGAATTACATTCATTTGTGACAGCTCCTGTTCTGTAAGCTGCATATTATCAAGGGCGCGGACATTTTCATGAATCTGTTCCAGCCTGCTCGCTCCCAAAATAACCGATGTGTTCTTCTGAAGGTTCCAGATAAGCGCCATCTGTGCCAGAGACTGTCCGCGGTTAAGGGCTATTTGATTTAACATCCTTACCGCCTCCAGCTTCTCAGGCGTGATCTTATTTTTATCAAAGAATTTACTGCCGCTTGCCGCTCTGGAATTTTCCGGGATCCCGTTCAGATACTTGTCCGTCAAAAGCCCCTGGGCCAATGGGCAAAAGGCAATCGTTCCGATGGAGAGCTCCTTTGCCTTTTTCAGCACCTCACGATTGCTCTGATCCAGCATGGAATAGCGAACCTGATGAATCAGGCAATGAAGATTTCTTCTCTTCAGCTCTTTCTCCATTCGCTCCGTATCTTCCGGACCATAATTGGAAATTCCTATGTAAAGGGCTTTTCCCTGGCGTATGATCTGCTCAAGAGCCTCTGCCGTTTCTTCAATGGGAGTTTCTGCATCCGGCCTGTGATGATAAAAAATATCCACATAGTCCAGTCCCATCCGCTGAAGGCTCTGATCCAGGGAAGAGATCAGGTATTTTTTAGAACCGCCGCTTCCATAAGGCCCTTCCCACATATCATAACCGGCTTTTGTGGTGATCAGCAATTCATCTCTATGCTCACGTAAATCCTGCTTCAGAATCTCACCAAAAATCTGCTCGCTGGTTCCCGGCACCGGACCATAATTATTCGCAAGGTCAAAGTGTGTAATTCCAAGGTCAAAGGCTCCCAAAACCAGCTTTCTACAGTTCTCATAAGAACTGGTGATATTGAAATTGTGCCACAGCCCAAAAGACATGACAGGCAGCTTCAGCCCACTGGCACCGCAGAACCGATATTGCATAGTCTCATAACGTTTCCGGTTCGGTTCGTAGCTTTCTGTGTATTTCATTCCTTTTCCTTTCTCCTTATTTTTTCCTTTTCTATTTCGTTTGTTGATGTGTTTATTTTACCGAAACTCCTCCCTTTTTTCTAACTTTATCTTGCTGAATTTTATGCATTTTTGACCATTCTTTCAATTTTCTTTATTTCCGTATTCTTTACTATTATTGCATTTTTCTTTTGATTTATAAAGGCTTTCCACATTTTTCCAGTTTTGCGCATTTTCAACCATTTTTGCCGCAAAATCAACAAAAAAAATAGAACCCCGTCCATTGGGATTCTATTTCTGATGAAACTATCTGCTGCGCACAAAGCGCTGATTGCTATGTTTGCAGGCACCTATGCCTGATGCACCGCCTCCATCAGCCTGGTAATATTAGCAAGAGGGACATCGGAATGAAAGCTGCAGTCAGCTCCGAGAAGAATGCCCGGGATCTTCCTGTATTTTTCTGCAAGTTCCCGTACATGCACCTCGATTTCTTCCATGGTTCCTTTGTGTATCACACTCTCTTTTGTATTATCCAGACCTCCGATGACAGCTTTACCGCCGAAGAACGCCTTTCCTTCTTCCAGATTCATCTTCTCCACATGCACAGACCAGTTTACTGCTCTGCATGGATAGTCTTTCCAATTCTCCAGATGATTCTCAAAACCATCCCATCCGCAGCAATGCATCAGATTCCATTCACTGAAGGTATTGGCTGCTGTCAGTGTCCGAAGATCACTGGGAGAGATCAGCCGCATGTATTCTTCATGGGAAAACCGTTTCTTCTCACCGCCCTGCACACAGAAATACACTCCGTCACAGCCGCATTCGCGGATCATTTTCTCTGCCAGACGAGCATTATCACAGGCAATCACATCCAGAGCATGAAGAACCGCTTCCTCATCCTCCCTCAGATGCTTCATGACCAGTTTATCCGATGCTGCAAACCGCATGGAAGAAAATGCGGCAAAAATATTATAATAGGTCATACATTCCCGGCCGATCTCTTCCACGATCCTTTTGGCACGCTCAGTCTGCCCGGTAAAATACGGATGGTTCTCCGGCAGAGGTTCCAGATACCGCCAGTCAGAAGCCCTGTGTATCTCCCGCAAGAGAGGATATTCAAAATATCCGTCACTCATGATCTTTACAAAGTCCACATCCGTCTCCCTGTAATAACGGATCTGGTCCTGAATGACATATTCTCCTTTTCGTTTTTCTTCCGGCAGATGCCGCCATACGCTGCAGAGAATGCCGTCAATCGCTTCATTATTCAGTGCCTTTTTCATTCTCTGTCTTTTGTTTTCCATCACTTTCTCATCTCCTGATCCATTGTGCGGCTTGTTTTTGCTGTTCAAATATATTAAAATAGCCTTATCGGTTTTTAATATTATCACACTTTTTCCGCAGACACAAGTTTGCGTTCTCCACAAGAAAGGATTTTTCCATGAAACCAAAGACAAACCTGCCCTATGCTCTGGAGTACCGTTATTATAATCTCCCTGTTGATTTTCCGATTTTTGCATTGCTTGGCAGCAGATGGATGCTTCCGGATGACGATATTACGTTTCTTCATTTTCATAATTGCCTGGAAATCGGTTACTGCTATGAAGGCAGCGGATATCTTCTCGTAGAAGATCAGAAGCTTGATTTTTCCGCAGGAGACATATCCGTTGTTTATCAGAATACCGTTCACCGCTCTGCAAGTACCAAGGGTACGAGAAGCTGGTGGGAATATCTCTACATTGATACGGAACGGATACTGGCGGATTTTTTCCCAGGCGGTTTTCCCCATCATGAATTTTTCCTGCTCCAGACCCTTGGGCTGAACAACATTATTAAAAAAGGCCAAAATCCTTTCATCCATATGCTTGTAAAAAACATCCTGGAAGAAATGCGCCTGGAAAAAGATAATTATAAGGACTGTGTTCGCGGGCTGTGCCTCAGCCTTTTTATCGAGCTGATCCGCGAAAATTCTCAGAACGAAACGGACTCTTTTCAGTCTTCCCACCTTTATCTTTCCATTATGCCGGCCATTTCCCATATTGATAAAAACTATATGCTGCCGCTGAAGATCCAGGAACTGGCAGATCTGTGCCAGATGAGCCCAACCCATTTTCGCCGGCTCTTCCAGGCCTCCATGCACACCAGCCCGCTGGAATACCTGAACCGGGTACGTATCCGCCGCTCCTGCATTCTCTTGCATAATACAGAAAAATCCATCCTGGAAATCTCCCTGGAAGTGGGCTTTTCCTCGATTTCCAGCTACAACCGGCAGTTCCAGAGAGTCATCGGGACATCCCCCTTACGATGGAGGAACAATTCCAGGTCTATGCACAAAAAGGATTATGCCTACTCGGTATTTGACTTTTAAAGAAATCGTATTCCGGTACTGCAGGCAAAAATTTTCTTTTTATATGTAAAAAAATAAAAATAATCCCACCGCAGCCTGCAGCACAAGAATACACGGTATTCCAACGGTAAACTTACGTTTCTGCGTCTTATGACGAAAAACGTACATTCCCAACAGTGCTCCGATACTTCCGCCAATTACTGCCAGCCCGATAAGCGTCTTTTCTGATATACGCCAATGATTTCTGCGGGCTTTTCCTTTATCTGCTCCATACACAGAAAAAGCAAGAATATTAATCATAAGCACATAATACCATCCCAGGTGTTGAAATAAATCCATTCTTCTCCTCCATAAACTTCCGTCGGCTCAAAACTCTCTCTTTTTACCTTCATTTATTATACTGTACATGCATTCGGAATACCAGATTTTTTTCTATCCTCCCATTCTTCTCTTGACATACACCTCCATTGTGTTCAAAATAAACTTAAATTCTGCTTTTATGGAATCTCCACGAATAAAGAGGTAATAAATATGATGAAAAAAAAACAAAGACATTTTATTTACGACATAATCATCAGTACCCTGGCCGTCATCGCGGCAATTTTAATTCTCATTGATGCTTCCGAACATCTGAATGATTGGCAGCTTTTATTAAATCGGTGTATTTGGATAATCTTTATTGTGGATTTTATCACCAGATATATCAAGGCTTCTGATAAAAAACGCTATTTTATACAGAATTTCGGGGATTTTTTTGCACTCATCCCTTTACATGGACTTTTGCCCTGTTGTCCCCTCCCTCAGGCGGATCTGGTACTGCGAATGCTGAATTTACTGAGGATATTTGCATTCCTTCGGCGCCCATTAAAGAAAGCCACACGCTTTCTCAATACAAATGGCTTCAAGTATATTCTTTTTGTCACAGCCCTTACCATTTTAACCAGCGGAATTCTGATCCACTATGCGGAAGGTATGAGTATTGAAGATGGCATCTGGTGGGCATTTGTGACTGCTACTACCGTTGGATACGGCGATATCTCTCCCCACTCCTTTTACGGCAGGATGATCGCAATGGTTCTGATGCTTTTAGGAATCGGATTAATCGGTAGTATCACCAGTACGCTGACCTCCTATTTTCTTCAAAGTCCATCCAAATCTGTCAAAGACAATACTCTTGACATGATCCAGGAGCAGATTTCACATTTTGATGAGCTATCCGAAGAAGATATTGAGGAAATCTGCAGAATTTTAAAAGCAATCAAACAGAAGAAAAAATAGAATAATCCCATGGCTTCACCTCAGTAGGACGAATATGCAACAGATTCTTAGCCTTTTTCGGTCTATTTTTACAACGCCCATTTTGGTCTAAGGTATGATATTCCAACAACTATTGAACAGAGGCTTGTACCTATAAAATACTGATACAAGTATCCTCTCTTACAAATGATATGAGGTGAAGAAGATGCCTTACCGAAGAATCCGGGAATTAAGGGAAGATAAGGATCTGACTCAGACATATATGGCTCATTTGCTGAATGTAAGTCAGCGTACTTATTCCAGGTATGAAACAGGGGAACATGTGATTCCATTGGAACTATTATGTCAAATTGCGGACTTCCACAATGTCAGTGTGGATTATCTGCTGAACAGAACGGATATCAAACAACAATATCCAATGAAGAAAAATCTACAATAAAAAACAGGCTATCCCATATATATCTTCTGATTTGCACATCTGTGTTTCTAAAAAATCTCCTGCGGCTCCATACCGCAGGAGATTTTTCCGGTCTGTTCATGAAACTTCTTTTCTGATTCCCAAACCTGCACCCGCAATTCTTACGCACCCAGACTCAGCAATCCTTTTCCTTCCTTCAGCCGTTCATAAAACTGGTCATAAAAATCGACGTTCTTTTCATAAGGCTTTAAATAGAAACGGTTCACCACATACAGATTAAGATTTTTAATCAACACCGTATCTTCGGTTCCATACAGCACTTCCTGCACATCCCTCAGAAAATAATGCCAGTCCGCAACAAACCGGTCATACCGTCTGGCATCCGGCATATCGATCCATTTGCGTACTTTAATCTTACTGCGGTTTGTCTTCGGACATTCATGTATCTGAAGAAAATATTTGAAACTGTTATTCTCGTAATATCTTCCCAGCGGAAAAAGCCTGCAGAATCCCGGACGTGCAGAATGAATGGAACAGCGGCCTTCCCTGCTTAAAAATATACATCGCTCATCTTTTCCTTCCATACGTAAATGCGGAAGGATGTTACCGTCAAACACACCCAGTGCCAGCTCATTTTCAAGAAGCTTTTCCGGTTCTTTGTTCAGATGTACGGATAATCTGTACACATCCAGAGGATCCAGCACCACTGTATCCCCCATTCCCTGACAGCATTCAAAGCATCCCTGACAGTCATGGCAGTCTGCTTTTACCATGTCATTCAGTTCATATAATCTTCCATCGGATATTTCGTTGATATCAACTTCTCTGTTCATACTTTTCCTCCGTCAAAGCATGTATCATTTTCAGGCACACTTTAATCCAGCTTAATCCCGGCCAAGGCCTGTGCAAATGCATTATTTACAGGCTCTTTTGCTTCTTTCTGCTGTTGTTTCATATATTTCTGTACGTCACGCTTATTTACGCCGGCTCCCTCTTTTTCTCTGCGGGCCTGGAACGCAGACAGCTTTTCTTTATATCCGCAGGCACATACAAAGGTTTCTTCTTTTCCTTTTATCAGCATTTCCATGCGCTTATGGCATTTCGGGCAGCGGGCGTTGGTCGTTCTGGACACAGTTTCCCGATAGCCGCACTCCCTGTCCTGGCAAACCAGCATTTTGCTGTTTTTGCCGTTTACTGCCAGCATACGTTTGCCGCAATGCGGGCAGACCTTGTTTGTCAGATTATCATGGCGGAAGGTTCCGTCCCCTGTTTTGATCTCATCCACGATCTCACAGGTATAGTCCCTGATTTCCCTGAGGAAGGTTTCCTGACGCATCTTACCTTTGGAGATATCTCCAAGCTTCCGCTCCCAGTCTGCGGTCAGCTCCGGCTTTTTCAGATCTTCAGGGACAAGCTCCAAAAGCTGCTTTGCCTTGGAGGTAATGTGAATCTCATTGCCTTTCTTCTCCATCAGGAAAGTATTAAACAATTTTTCAATAATATCTGCCCTGGTTGCAACCGTTCCAAGACCTCCGGTCTCTCCTAACGTCCTGGCGGCCCGGGCATCCCTGCTTGTCATATATTTCACCGGATTTTCCATAGCAGCAAGAAGCGTTGCTTCTGTAAAGCGTGCGGGAGGTTTCGTTTTTCCTGTTGTGAGAGATGATTTTTCGATTTTCAGCCGTTCTCCCTCTCCCAGTACGGGAAGTTTCTGGTCTTTTGGCTTAAGTTCCTGACATTCCTCCTCATCATCTTCGAAGCTTCCTTCATATACTTCCTTCCAGCCTGCACTTTTTATTACTTTTCCATTGGCTGTAAAAGTATGGCCTGCTGCGCAGCCTTCCATGGTCACCTGCTCATAAAGAAACGGCGGATAAAGGACGCTTAGAAACCGCCGCACTACCATATCATAAATTTTCCGTTCCTCATTGGTCATATGGTCAAGCTGTACAAACTGTTCTGTCGGAATGATCGCATGATGGTCGCTGACCTTCTTATCATCCACAAAGCTGGAATTTACCTGGACCGGCTTATTCACCAGCATCCCCGCCAGCTTCCTGTACGGGCCTGTACCGCAGGCTTTCAGCCTTTCCCTGATAGTCGGAACCACATCCTTTCCGATATACCGGGAATCGGTTCTGGGGTACGTAAGAACCTTATGGTTTTCATACAGGCGCTGCATGATATTTAAAGTCTCTTTTGCGGAAAAGCCATAACGCTGGTTCGCCTCTCTCTGCAGTGTCGTAAGGTCATAAAGCCCGGGCGCAAAAGACTTCTTTGGCTTATGCTTTACAGAAGTTACCTGAAGGATACCGGAATTTACGTCCTTTAGAATCGCCTCTGTTTTCTCTTTCCGGAAAGAGCGATAGCTTCCGCCCTGGTCATCCCGCCATGTCCACTGTACACCGCCGGCTTCCAATATCACTCCAAAATACTCCCGGGGCTTAAAGTTTCGGATTTCTTCCTCCCTTGCAGCAATCATTGCTAACGTAGGCGTCTGCACACGTCCGCAGGAAAGCTGGGCATTATATTTACATGTCAGCGCTCTTGTGCCGTTCATGCCTACCAGCCAGTCTGCCTCTGCCCTGGCAACCGCTGCTCTGTACAGATTGTCATATGCGCGCCCGTCTTTCAGATTCTGAAAGCCGTCTTTGATCGCCTTATCTGTAACGGATGAGATCCAAAGCCGCCGTATCGGCTTCCTGCAGCCGGACTTGTCCAGAATCCATCTGGCAACCAGCTCTCCCTCTCTTCCGGCATCTGTTGCTATAATGATATCTTTCACATCATTACGGAAGAGCTGGCTCTTCACTGCATTGTACTGTTTCGCTGTCTGGCGGATCACCACCAGCTTCATCTTGTCCGGCATCATGGGGAGAGTGGACATTTCCCATTTCATATATTTTTTATCATATTCCTCCGGGTCGGCCAGAGTTACAAGATGCCCAAGAGCCCAGGTGACAGCATAATCGCGGCCTTCCAGACATCCGTTTCCTGACCGGTGGCATCCCAGAACTCTTGCAATATCTCTGGCTACCGAAGGTTTTTCTGCAATTACTAAAGATTTCATGATTCTATCCTTTCCACAGCGCTCTCGCTTGCACTCACCAAGTGTTCACAGTATACCATATTTTCGTTGATTCCGCTATAATAGCAGCTTACTTTACGGTATTTTTCCATACTTTATAGAAATTTTATTTGTAACTGAAGCATATCAATGCTATGATGGACGGAAGAAGAATAAAATAGTACAAAGTCTCTCTCCTAATTGTGCATTAAGACGGAGAAACCGGCAGAATTATACTTAAATTCTCTGTTTCTTTTCGCAAAGAAATCTTTAAAATTGATTCTGCCTGTGCTATAATGACGGCATGTTATGCCAAGACACATAGCTCAGACGATGTGCTGCTCTCACAGGAAAAGTCAGCAGCCGATTTATTTATAATTTTTAAGGAAGGTGAAATTTTGCTGGAATTTTGCAAAAAGTACAAACATGGCTTTGTTATATTGACGTATAGCTGCATTTACCTGCTCCTGTTTGTCTATCTTGAACGAATGCCCGTTCATGGCTATCATGTTGTACACACGGTTTTTGATGATATGATTCCATTCTGTGAATTTTTTATCATCCCCTATCTCCTCTGGTTTCCGTATATGATCGGAACAGTGGTGTATTTCATTTTTTTCAACAAAAATAAGCGTGAATATTATCAGTTGATCTTCAACATGATGATGGGCATGACTATTTTTTTAATTGTTTCCTACGTATATCCAAATGTGCTGCATCTTCGCCCTGCAGAATTTCCGAGGGACAACATTTTTACGGATCTGGTAAAGTGGCTGTACCGTACGGATACTTCCACCAATGTACTGCCAAGCATCCATGTATTTAACTCTCTGGCAATACATATGTCCCTGACATCCTGCGAGGCGCTGAAAGACCGCAAGCTGATTCGGCGCGGTTCCCTGATACTGACTATATTAATCATCATGTCCACCATGCTGCTGAAACAGCATTCTGTCATCGATGTGTGTATGGGATCTACTCTGGCACTGTTCGGATACCTGGTATTCTATCCGCAGAAGGCACTGGAAACCTCCGGAGAATCTGTTTATGATTCCCTTCACAAGCACCGCAGGAAACGCTATAAGCTATAAACTCCGGCAGAGGAGGAAGCTCGCTAAGCGCTTCTCTCCTGCCCTCTATCAAAAAGAGGATTTCCCGAATCATTCCGGAAAATCCTCTTTCTTTTTATCCATTATAAAACTGCTGATACACCTGCGGAACGATCTAAACCTGTTCCGTCAGAATCCGTTCAGCTAAAATCCATTGTATTAATTAAATCCGTAAAATTTCTGTGCGATCTTATATCCTGTCACAAACATCTTCCGTCCGCCTCTGCCCGGAAGGTTAGCGGCATTTCCAAGCAGGCTGAATCTCAGCTTCCTGTAAAGCCAGCGATCCTGCTCTTTAATATAGGCCAGCAGCTCCTTCTTCTTTTCCAGCGCCTCCTCCGTGCCGGAACGGATAAGCATGATGGATGAGATAGTTGTGATGATATCCAGATAGCTTACCATATAAGCGCGCAGACGTTTATTGGTAAAGCTGCATTTGTGGAATGCATCCACCATCAGCTTATTTACGCGTATCTGCTGATCAATTCTCTTGATCATAACCTTTTCATTAACAGACTGGTCATCACGTCCGATAAAATATCTGTAAAAATTCACATCCAGATAATACAGATTTTTTACATAAGGCAGCGGCTCAAATGCAAACAGATTATCTACATAAAAGGTATGCTTCGGCAGTTCAAGCCCGCATTCGTGAAGAAGCTTCGTTCTGTAAATCATGGAATGCATCAGGAGGTATTTGCCCTTGGGCATATGCTTTACGGCATCCCAGCCAAAAATCTCATCCTTTGGAAGGCAGTGACGGTACTGCATGACTTTTTTCCTGGGTGCTCCCTGCTTCTCATAGACAAAATTGCTGATCAGAAGATCCACTGTCTTCGGCCCGCGGATCAATTCCTCCAGAGTATGCAGAATCTTCTCATAGGATTCTCTGTGTACCCAGTCATCACTGTCCACTACTTTGAAATACAGGCCCGTCGCATTTCGAATTCCGGCGTTGACTGCCTCTCCATGGCCTCCGTTCTCCTGATGGATGGCTTTGACAATGGTAGGATATCTTTCTGCATAACTGTCTGCAATCTCGGCTGTTCTGTCAGATGACCCGTCATCCACGATCAGGATTTCTACGTCCTCTCCTCCCACCAGCAGAGACTCTACACATTTCTCCATATATGCCTCCGAGTTGTAGCACGGAATGGCAATACTTAACAATTTCATTTCTTTTCCTCCTTCATATATCTTACATATGCACCAAATGCAGATGGTATTGCATACTGTTTCTCTGATTGTTTTTTATCTACAAAAATAAGCTTGCGTCCATGGTATTTTTCCAGGGATGATACGCGGATCCGATAAGCTGTCATTCTCCATTCTATATGGGAAAAAATATGTTTCGCCGGTTCCAGAGGTTCAATACGAAGAGGCTCCAGATGCAGTCCTTTTACAATTTCAAGAGCTTCCTCCGGCCCCAGGTGTCCCTGGACATTTGGCAGTTCATACAGACCTGCAAGCAGTCCGCGGGCAGGACGTTTGGAAATCGCCGTCCGTTCTCCGTCCTGAATCACAAAAACAGTGCGTTCTTCTATTTTCCGTTCCTTTTTCGGAGCTTTTACAGGAAGCTCCTGTACGGTTCCGTTTCGGAAGGCAAGACAGAGATGGCTGACAGGGCAGTTTTCACATCTGGCCGGTCCGTTTGGTACACAGATAACAGCTCCCAGCTCCATAAGCGCCTGATTAAAATCTCCGGGACGATCCTTGGGCATGACCGCAAGCAGATTTTTTTCCATCTTTTTGCGGACAGACTGCTTCATAATGTCTTCGCGGCTTTCCGTGATCCTGGATATTACCCTGAGGACATTCCCGTCTACTGCCGGAACCGGAATACCATATGCAATCGAGGCAATTGCCCCTGCCGTATAACTCCCTATTCCTTTTAACGATAAAAGCGCCTCAAAGGATTCAGGTAGTTTCCCATGATATTCTTCCGTAACCGTGATCGCTGCCTGCTGCATGTTTCTTACACGGTTATAATATCCGAGGCCTTCCCACAGCTTCATCAGCTTTTTCTCAGGGCAGGCAGCCAAAGCCGGAATATCCGGCAGTTCCGAAATAAAACGTTCAAAATACGGCTTCACAGCCTCCACACGAGTCTGCTGCAGCATGATTTCGGAGACCCAGGTATAATATGCATTATCCCTGTCTCTCCAGGGCAGTGTCCGCTTATTCTCCCTGTACCATGTAAGGAGAGGATTCACAATTTCATTCAGCATAGGGTTCCTCCAGATCAATGGCAACCGGATCCCGTATTTCCATGGTATCCTCCGTTACCAGACAGTCATAGGCAAGAAGCTTCACACCTTTACGTTTTGCTTCCATAAGAGTTTCCCCAAATTGCTTATGGGTATCCCAATTGGGCTGAAATTTCGTAACTCCCTTCATCTGAATGACAAAGAGCAGATATGCCTCATAGCCCTCTTCCAGGCATTTTGCCAGCTCTTCTACATGCTTGACACCCCGCAGGGTCGGTGCATCAGGAAAGCAGGCCACATTCTGCTCTTCCAGCGTCACACCCTTCACCTCAATAAATGCTTTTCTCAGAGGCGATTCTACATAAAGATCAAAACGGGAATTCCCATATTTCCGCTCTGTATGAACAGTCACCGGCTCCGGAAAAAGTCCGCCGCTCATAATCCACTCTTTAGCAGCTTTGTTAGGAACCTGGGAATCCATATTGCTCCATCGGCCCTGTTTATTTACACAGATCAGGTCATATTTCGTCTTTCTGGCAGGATTGCTGCTCTCTTCAAGAATCACCGAGACCCCGGGAACCAGAAGTTCCCTGCATCTGCCTGTATTCTTAACATGGACGGTTTCCGTATGTCCGTTTATTTCCACATGTGCAATAAAACGGTTGGGTCTGTCCAGAAATTTTCCTTCTGTAATTTTTTCATATTTCATAATGTTATCAACCTCACGCTCTTAATATAACACGAAAATATAAAAAAAGACAGTTGCTTTTTCATGTTTTTTCATTTAGAATTATTATGTATGT
The DNA here is from genome assembly GCA_030524545.1 of Eubacteriales bacterium. Taxonomy (GTDB): domain Bacteria; phylum Bacillota; class Clostridia; order Lachnospirales; family Lachnospiraceae; genus Blautia_A. The sequence continues at coordinate 217,735 of JAUNGM010000002.1, read as the reverse complement.
GTTTATTACTAAGAAAGGATTCGTAACTGCCTCAGGAACTTATAAAACGGCAGTTACCGGATAATTAATGGACAGTATTATTTTTGATGTTGACGGCACACTATGGAATTCTACGGACATCGTTGCCAAAGCCTGGACGGACTATCTCCGCCACAAAGAAAACATGGATATGGAAATAACTTCGGAGAAGCTGATGTCCCTGTTCGGACAGCTTTTACCGGATATTGCCAGGGCATTGTTCCCTGATTTTTCTGAAGAAGAACAGCTTCGGCTGATTGAAGGATGCTGCCAGGCAGAGCACGATGCGCTCTCCGTTCAATGCGCCCCTCTTTATGAGGGCCTTGAGGAAACCCTGCAGGAATTATCCGCTCACTATCCTTTATTTATCGTGAGCAACTGTCAGGCAGGCTATATTGAAGTTTTTCTGAAAGCCACGGGATTCGGCAAATATTTTAAGGGCCATCTGTGTCCCGGAGATACCGGTATGGCTAAGGGAGCAAACATCCGCAAAATTGTCCGGGATTATCACCTGGTTTCTCCCGTTTATGTAGGAGATACCATGGGAGATTATCATGCCTGTCAGGAGGCCGGAGTTCCCTTTATTTTTGCAGAATATGGCTTCGGAGAGGTTACGTCTCCTTATGCTGCTATCCAAAAGCCCCGGGATCTGATTTCCCTGTGCCTTTCCAATGATTAATCACTATCTTGCAATAACGCAAAGGGAGCATGTTTTTTGAAACATGCTCCCTTTGCTATAAATGTTATTTCTTTTTACACTTCGTTCTGAAATATACTACCAATACAATAAAGATAATCAGCAAAACAACCGTATATGCGATCTTAGCAGCAACTCCTGTTGTATAGGAATCAATACCTGTTGCGATTCCTACCAGAATCAGTGCAATACCGGAAGCCCGCTCCATCTTTTTCTGATCATACTGGATGCTGCGCTTCTGGGCATTTCCCCCGCCCATAAACATTCCGCCGTTCCCGGTCAGGAGCAGGATACCAATCACAACTGAACCGATAGCCAGGATAAAATCAAATGTTCTGTTATTCATATTTTATTACAGACCTTTCTTCTTTAGTAGAAACAGATAATCGGAACACCGTACTGAATAATATCATAAAGTACTGCTGCATTTCCAGGCGGCATATTAATACATCCATGGGAACCGCCGGTCAGATAGCGATCCCCGCCGAAATACGGCTGCCAGGAAGCATCATGGAATCCGATTCCGACATTGAATGGCATCCAATATTGTACAGGTGTTTCATATTCAGGTTTGCCATCCGGTCCTATTTCACCTTTTAAAACATCCGGGCTCTTTTTGTAATACAGGGTAAAAATACCGGGCGGTGTCTGACGGTCACTATAACTCATATTACCGGAAACGATATCAGATTCAAAAATAATCGCACCATTCTGGTAATAATACATATGCTGATCAGACATATCCACTTCAATATAAGTATTGCCAAGGTCGTTATACCCGCGTGAATTGGCGGTCATAGAATACACCGGATCTCTTGTGGTCTGTGTACCTGACTGTATTTCCTGCGTAAGCTGGGCGGCCTCTGCATCCTGATCAATCTTCCATCCATATGCAGAACCATAAACATATACGGTTCTTCCGCTTGTGGTATTAAATGCTCTGTCCGTGCCCACCGTATCATACTGTGCTGCAAGCTGAGCAATATAATCCTTGATATGCTGCTGGAAGGATGCATCATCCTGTACATACTGCCCCTTCTCGTCAAACTGAAGCCAGTCCTTAATGGTACTGCCGTCCAGAGTCACCGTTTCCTCACCGAAAGTATAGGTGATACTGGCTTTCGTAAAATTATTGCAGGCGTTCAGCGTTGCCTGAAGTCCGGGATCTTCACTCGTCACAGCTGCTGCGACATACGCATCAGAATTTCCTGCAAAGTCTATGGAATCCTGCTTGCCTGCCACTGCCTCATCCAAAATCTGATAAGCCTGCTTCACATTCAGCTCGCTACCTTCTGTCTCCGGAATAATCTCAAACTGAGTATCTGCAAAGGCTACATATGCATTCTCCGGTGCAACCTGATTCTCTTTCTTTGCACAATTCAGCTGGAGCACCTGATTCTGAAGCAATTCCTTACTGTAAGTAACATTCTCTGAAATGGTATAGCTCTTTTCCTCAAAGAAACCGCGAATCCATTCATATGGCTTCTGCTGCTTCAGGAGTTTCAGAACCTCTCCATCAGAAACATACTTATAATCAATCTGATCGCCGCTGATAACCTGTGGTTCCAGATTTCTGGAGGAAACCTGAATCGTATAATTTTCGACATTTTCAGCAATCAACTGCTCTACTTCATACGGTGTCTTTCTTGAACAATCGATTCCGTTGATTGTAGTTCCGTCAAAGAACTTGTCAGAATAGTAATAGGAAACTCCTCCATAGGCACATCCTGCTGCAACGACCACCATGATAGCCGCAACTCCGGTAATCCTGAGACCTTTGTGTTTCTTCTTCGCCGGGATAGCCGGCATGTTCAGTTCATCCTCATCTATCGGAACATAGGCTACCGGTTTTGGCCGGGCAGATTTGCCTGACTTTCCTGAAGGATATGGCCTTGCAGACCTGTCGTCTCCGCCAGTCTGCGCTTCTCTGTCCATATCTGCAACAATCCGGGACATTGCCGCATCAATTCTGACCTCCATGTCCTCATCCAACTCGGAATTCTCCTCATCATATTCGTCTGTATCAGAATCCTCCTCAGAAAATTCCTCCTCGTCATATTCAGAATCTTCGCAGCTTTCATCATCAGAATATTCTTCGTAATCCTCTTCGTAATCTCCTCCGCCGCTGTCTTCATCGTCTTCGGAATATTCTTCGTCATAATCCGCATCTTCATCGAAGTCTTCGTCATAGTCTTCAGACTCGTCGGAGTCATACTCTATGTCGTCGAATTCTTCGTCATCAAAGCTTTCTTCATCCGATTTTCCATCATCAAAATCTTCATCGTCGAAGTCTTCCTGAATTGGCACATCTTCAGAAAAAAGATTTCTCTTTACTTTGTTACTCATTTACTATACTCTCCTCAAAAAAAAGCGTACCATATGTAACTATCCCCAAAAGAATCGTTACAAAAAATCTGCTATATCCACTACATTATAACATAATTCTTTTATTTTGCACCTATATTTCACTTATTCACAAAAGCTTAATATTTTCGTTATACTTCCATATAGAAAGACAGCCATGCATTTCGATACCGCTTCGCTCGTTTCTTTTGCATGGCTGAATTATAACTCAATCTTTATTTCATATTGTATCCGTCATTTTCCCTTTTATCCGTCAGGACACTATTGTTTACTTCCCAGTTTCCTTTCCATATCTTTCATTACATAAAAGTACATAAAAACGAGCAGCGCTGTTGCCACAATCCATGCCATCGGACTTGCCATACATGCTACAAAAAAACTCTCCTTTTTTGCAGCAACGATTGCTGTTACGCCTCTGCCCGTAAGCTCTGCAACACCTGCCATCATGGGCAGAAAACCATACCCCATTCCCTGGATACCGTTTCGCAGATCATTGACAAAATGAAGAGGAATAAAAAACGCTCCGACACATTTCAGGTAAAGATCCACCATAGGAACTACTTCCGCCGCATTATCTGAAATAAACAGATATGCAAAATATTTCCCCCATAAAATCAGAACTACTCCTGTAATAATTGCATAAGCCACCCCTATCACATGAGACGAACGGAAACCTTCACGAACTCTGTCAAGCCGCCCTGCGCCAATATTCTGGGCATTATACGTTGCCATAGTCGTTCCGATGGCGACAAATGCCTGAGAAAAGATATTTTCAATTTTAATACCTGCCGTAAATGCAGCCACCGCATAAGAGCCAAGGATATTCAAAGCAGTCTGCACCATCATAGTGCCGATTGCAGTAATGGAATACTGGATCCCCATTGGAAAACCAACACTGATTTGATTTTTGGTGATGTTTCTCCGAAGCTTCCAGTCGTCTTTTTTCAGATGAAGCTCCGGCACAGCTTTCGCAATGTAAACCAGGCAAAGGATTCCCGATATTCCCTGAGAGATTACAGTAGCCCATGCAGCGCCTGAGACTCCCATATGAAATACAATAATAAATACCAAGTCCAGCACAATATTCAAAAGCGCTGAAAAAATCAGGAAATAAAGGGGTGTCTTACTGTTGCCGAGAGCCCTTAAAATACTTGCCAGAATATTATAAAGCACCTGCGCAAAAATACCTCCGCAGATGATCATTATGTATGCATAAGCACCATCAAAAATATCCTCCGGCGTATTCATAAATATCAGCAGTTTCTTCATAAAGATCATGCTCACCGCAGTCATTGCCACGGATACTATGATTGACAGAACAGCTGCATTTCCCACAGTCTGACGCATTTCATCCATCTTCCCTGCACCGAATTTCTGAGCTGTCAGCACCGTAAAACCAGCCGTCAGGCCCATCAGAAATCCAAGAATCAGAAACATGATCGTCCCTGTCGCTCCAACCGCTGCCAGTGCTTTTGTCCCTACAAATTTTCCAACAATGACAGCATCCATCATATTGTAGAACTGCTGAAATACACCTCCAATAAAGACAGGAATTGTAAAATTAAGTATCATTTTCATCGGTTTTCCAACCGTCATGTCAGTCTGCATTCCAATCATCTCCATTACTAAAAAAATCCGTACGAGGCGTATTATAGTAAAATCTATCTGACGTTTCAAGCCCTCATTTTTATTTCTGCTATTTTCTCTGAAATCACAAGAAAACCCCTGCTTACACAGAGGTTTTCTTGTGATTATCACGAATTTCTATTTTTCTGCCGGAACGGCGTTACGCCGGACTTTTTTTCAGGCATCCTTTTCAACTAAAAGAGACTTGCCCGTCATCTCTTCCGGCTGTTCCATACCCATTAACTGGATCAGGGTAGGGATAATATCAGCAAGGCATCCGTTCTCACGAAGTGTATATTTCGGGTCAGCATTTACCAGGATGAACGGAACCGGATTTGTCGTATGTGCGGTGAACGGTTCGCCAGTCTCATAATCAACAAGCTGCTCTGCATTTCCATGGTCAGCACAGATGAACATCTGACCATCAACTTCCTTAAGTGCTTCCACAGCTCTTCCCACACATTCATCAACTGCTTCCACAGCTTTGATCGCTGCTGCCTCTACACCGGTATGCCCAACCATATCCGGATTTGCAAAGTTGATGATGATCACGTCATATTTACCGGATTTGATAGCCTCCACAAGCTTATCGCAAACTCCCGGAGCACTCATTTCCGGCTGAAGGTCATAGGTTGCAACCTTCGGAGATTTTACAAGAATTCTGTCTTCGCCCTTGTTCGGCTCTTCAATACCGCCGTTAAAGAAGAAGGTTACATGTGCATATTTCTCTGTCTCGGCAATACGTGCCTGCGTCATATTGTGAGCAGCCAGATATTCGCCGAAAGTATTGTGAAGCTGTACCTTATGGAAAGCAATGATCTTATTCGGGATGGTGTCGTCATACTCCGTAAAGCATACATAAGTCAGATCCAGCTTCTTTTCTCTTGCAAAGCCCTGGAATTCATCTGCACAAAAAGCTCTGGTGATCTCACGGGCACGGTCAGGACGGAAGTTAAAGAATACCACGGAGTCTTTGTCGGAAACAACCGTCACAGGTTTGCCGTCTTTTTCGATTACAGTCGGAAGAACGAATTCGTCGGTCTTTCCATCATCATAAGAAGCCTGTACTGCTTCTGCTGCATCAGTCCCCTTTACTCCCTCACCTTTGGTAAGGGCTTTGTAAGCCAGTTCCACACGATCCCAGCGGTTGTCACGATCCATTGCATAGTAACGGCCGGAAACAACGCCGATCTCGCCAACACCGATTTCTTTCATCTTAGCCTGAAGTTCTTCAATATAGCCCTTGCCGGATGCCGGAGGTGTATCACGGCCATCCAGGAAGCAATGTACGTAAACTTTTTCAAGGCCCTCTCTCTTAGCCATTTCCAGTAAGCCGTAAAGATGGGTATTGTGGCTGTGAACACCGCCGTCAGAAAGCAGTCCCATAAAGTGGATGGAAGAATTGTTTTCTTTGGCATTCTTCATAGCAGTAAGAAGGGCTTCGTTCTCAAAGAAATCGCCGTCTTCGATTTCTTTGGTGATTCTGGTAAGCTCCTGATATACGATACGGCCGGCACCCATGTTCAGATGTCCTACCTCAGAATTACCCATCTGTCCGTCCGGAAGGCCTACAGCCAGTCCGCTTGCATAGCCTTTTACAAATGGATATTCTGCCATTAACTTGTCCATTACAGGAGTATTGGCTTCATATACAGCGTTAGCTTCATGCTTTTCGTTCAGTCCGTATCCGTCAAGGATCATTAAAACGGTTGGTTTTTTGCTCATAATGCTCTCCTTTTATTTGTAAATTTTCTCCGTGGTAAAAGCGGAGGTTATTTGTACTGAAAGATTCTCTCTTCTATATAGTATCAAAAATTTGAGATTTTTCAAGGATTTTCTTGCAGAAGTATGCTTGACAGCTAAAATCCCGGAACTTCCTTAGAACGGAAATCCCGGGATACACTTTATTTCTATTTTCCATATACACGAAGCATACTGGAAATTTTACGGATAGATGCTCTGCTTTTCAGTTCATCCATTGCAGTACGGAAATCACCTTCCCGGACTGTAGCCGTAATCACTACAACCTCAGCGCTTCCCGCAGTCTTTGTTTCCTTCTGGATAATCTGTGCAACACTGACATGGTATTTGGCAAATACGGCTGTCATCTCTGCAAGCACACCGCAGCGATCCTCCACCTGAAGGCGCATGAAGTAACGATTATGAGAGTCCTCCATCTTCTTCACAGGCGTATTTTTATAACAGGTACATCCGATCCGTGCACAGCAGCCTGCCTGAATATTGCGGACAATGTCAAAAACATCTCCTACAACCGCACTTGCAGTAGGAAGCTCTCCCGCCCCTCTGCCAAAGAACATGGCATCCTCAACTGCATCTCCATGTACGAACACAGCATTGTAGGAATCATTGACGGAAGCCAGAGGATGGCTGCTCGGAATCAGCATCGGGCAGACATATGCTTCAATTCCGTCCTCCGCCTGCCTTGCGACTCCAAGAAGCTTGATATCACAGCCCATTTCCTTGGCATACTGAATATCCTTGGCAGAAATCTTCGTAATTCCTTCTATATATACATCATCAAAAACCACACGGGAATTAAATGCCACGCTTGCAAGAATCGCAACCTTGCGTCCAGCATCCAGGCCTTCGATATCTGCGGTAGGATCTGCTTCCGCATAACCAAGCTCTGTCGCAAGGGCAAGGGCATCCTTAAATTCCATTCCCTCCTGTGTCATCTTAGTCAGAATGAAGTTCGTTGTTCCGTTGACAATTCCCATAACCTCAGTCATATGATTGCCTGCAAGACACTGCTTCAGAGGGCGGATGATCGGAATACCGCCTGCTACGGCAGCTTCAAAAAGGAAATCGACATGGTTTGCTTCCGCTGCATCCAGAAGTTCCTTGCCATGAACAGCAATCAGGTCTTTATTCGCAGATACTACATGTTTTCCTGCATTTAACGCAGCAAGGATGTAAGTTCTGGCCGGTTCGATTCCTCCCATCAGCTCGATCACAATGCTGATTTCCGGATCGGATAAGATTTCTTCCCATTGATTTGTTAAAATGGAAGTATCCTCTACCTTTGCTGCAGCTTTTTCCAGGTTGCGCACCAGTACCTTGGAAATCTTCACCCGGCTGCCAATCTTAGCCTGCATTTCCTCTTCCTGGTTCTTCAATACTTTATAAACACCGGTTCCCACGGTTCCAAGTCCCAGCAGGGCGGCTTTGATAACTTTATTCTCCATTTGGAATGGCTCCTTTCCCAATTTTCCGTATATTATCGGCACACTGTTTTTTAATAGTAGGACAGAAATGCGGATTTGTCAAGATTAGGAAACAGGTATCTGTCAAATAAAACCTGCCGCAGCACAAGATACGCGTTCGTGCGGCAGTATCCTATACATGCTTTGATATGCCAAAAGCTCTGCATACCAAATTCAGCAGTTTGCAGAGCTTTTATTCCTTATTCCATACACAACAATAAAACTCCGCAAGCCAAAATTACAAATGGCCTGCAGAGCTCTTTTCATCCCATTCCTATCAAAGCCCGTTTTCCTTCAAACGCAAATCCATACTTTCGTATATGCTCCTCCTGTATTCCTCTGGCAATCAGGGATGCGGCATAATCTTTATCATTGATCTGTTTTAAAGCTTTTTGAACCGTATCCTGCAGCGACTTCTCTTCATCAGGGTCAAAGACTTTAAATTCTATAATCATTGCATCTTCTTCTTTTTGTAACGGTTCCAAAACTATATCGTAGCGTCCAAAGCCGCTTTCTCTGTTTGAGGTAACAGTATATCTGCCGGCCAGTTCTACAATAAGTCCCAGCACGAAGCCATGGTAAAAGCGTTCCGGTTCCTCTCTGGAGGGCTTTGTGCCGGAGTCAAAATAACTGATTGTTGCAAGGGCTACGGAATTCATATAAGCATTCATTGATTTTAGGTCATGTTTCAGCAGTGCTCTGATAAACGGATTATATTCCGATCCTTTTTTAGAAAACCAGCCTCTGATCATCTTTTTGAACATCAGTCTCACTTCCATGTTCGTCAGAGACAGCTCATAAACCCTTTCTCCCGAAAAGCTATCGAAATAATGCCTGTCGATTTTCAGATAGCCGCTTGCTACAAGAAGACTCCAGACAGCACTTTCATCCTCTGATAGTTCACTGAATGTCACCTGTTCATCAATTATCTTCTGTACGGATTTCCCCTGCATCAAATCTTCAAAATCAATTTTAAGGTCATTGCTTCCTTCCTGTATCAATTTTCCTATCAGGCTATTGCTGCTGGTATTTGCCCAATAAGCAGACAGTTCCCCTGTGTCCAGATAGTTGATGATAGACCATGGATTATAAATATCTTTCATATCTCCAAATGTAAATCCATCATACCAGCGCTTTACATGTTCTTTTTCATCGGACATTCCGTATTCTTCCAGCGCGCCAAAGACTTCTGCTTCTGTAAAACCAAAACAATCCGCATATTCCCTCGAAGTCGTTGTTACTATTTTTAAATTATTGAGATCTGAAAAAATGGACTCACGGCTGATCCTGGTAATCCCCGTAAGAATCGCTCTCTCCAGATAGGGATTTGTCTTAAAAGCTGCATTAAACAGGCCTCTGAAAAAAGCTGTCAGTTCTTCCCAGTATCCGTTTACATATGCTTCCTGCATGGGAGTATCATACTCATCCAAAAGAATAATTACTCTTTTTCCATAATAACGATGCAAAAATTCGGAAAGCTGATAAATGGCAAGAGTTGCGTCACTATCTCCCATATCCACAGATACACGGTCAAAAAAGACACGATCCTTCTCTGTCAGAACATCGCTGCATCTCAGGAAATAATTCTCCACGTATAAATTTACCAAAAGCTGAAGGATTTTCTGGTGAGCCGTTTCATAATTTATTTCCTTAATATTTGCAAAAGAAAGACTGATTACCGGATAAGTGCCCTGTAATTCTCTGTATTTTTCATCCTGCCAAACAGAAAGTCCCTCAAACAAATCGTCTCTGTTCCTATATTTTATAGAAAAAAACTTTTCTACCATACTCATATTCAGAGTTTTCCCAAAACGCCGCGGACGTGTGATCAGAGTTACGCCATCTCCATTCTCCCACCATTCTTTAATCAAAGAAGTTTTATCAATATAAAAATATTGGTTCATGCGAACCGTTTCAAAATCCTGATGCCCAATGCTGACTCTTCTTTCCAAAAAATCACCGTCCTCTTATTTATGCTGATGTCTGCGTAAGCAGACATGTCCGTTTACTATCTCAATTCTAGCATAAGAGCAAACAAATTGAAATCTCTATTTCAATCGAATCATTTTTCCGGTATGATCTAAAGAATAGTGTGGCATACTCGGGCATGTAAAAAAGCTCCGCAAGCTGAAATTATATTCAGCCTGCAGAGCTTTATTTACATGACTATTTATTTGACAAAAAAGATTATTTATTGTAGTTTACGATTGCGCCGAAATCCGGTTTCAGGGATGCGCCGCCTACAAGGCCGCCGTCGATGTCTGCCTGTGCAAACAGTTCCGGAGCGGTTTTTGCGTTTACAGAGCCGCCGTACTGGATGCGGATTTCTGCTGCTGTTGCGTCGTCGTAGATTTCTGCGATGCACTCACGGATTGCTGCGCAAACTTCCTGTGCCTGCTCAGTTGTAGCTGTCTTGCCTGTTCCGATAGCCCAGATCGGCTCGTAAGCGATGACTGCTGTCTTAGCCTGATCTGCTGTTACGCCCTGGAATCCAACTTTCACCTGCTGGCGGATGAAGTCCATAGTTACGCCCTGCTCTCTCTGAGTAAGGGATTCGCCGCAGCACATGATCGGAGTAATGCCGTGCTCAAAAGCTTTGAGCATTTTCTTGTTAACAGTTTCGTTGGTTTCTGCAAAATATTCTCTTCTTTCGGAATGTCCGAGAACAACATATTTTACACCAACGTCTGTGAGCATTGCAGGGGAGATTTCTCCTGTGTATGCGCCTTTTTCTTCATAGTACATGTTCTCAGCACCAACCTGGATGTTGGAGCCTTTTGCAGCTTCCATAACCGGGATAATGTCGATAGCCGGTACGCAGAATACTACGTCAACTTCGTCATTTACTACTAATGGTTTTAAGGTGTTTACTAATTCAACTGCTTCGCTTGGTGTCATGTTCATTTTCCAGTTACCAGCGATGATTTTCTTTCTTGCCATGGCTATATTCTCCTCATCAAATGTGTTTAATAGAAACAAATGCTTTCATTAAGTGCTTCCGGCCTATTTGTCGTTTGCTGCTGCAACGCCCGGCAGTTCTTTGCCTTCCAGGAATTCCAGGGAAGCACCGCCGCCTGTGGAGATGTGGGACATCTTGTCACCAAATCCAAGCTGGTTAACTGCTGCTGCAGAGTCACCGCCGCCGATGATGGTGGTAGCGTCTGTATCAGCAAGAGCCTTGGCTACAGCAATGGTGCCTGCTGCAAGGATTGGGTTTTCGAATACACCCATCGGTCCATTCCAAACAACAGTCTTAGCTGTTTTCACAGCATCTGCATACAACTCTGCTGTCTTCGGTCCGATATCAAGACCCATCATGTCAGCCGGGATAGCATCTGCATCTACAGATGTTACTTCGATCTCAGCATCGATTGGGCTTGGGAATTCTTTTGCAATAGTGGTATCAACCGGAAGAAGCAGCTTCTTGCCAAGCTTCTCAGCTTTTTCCATCATTTCTTTGCAGTAGTCGATCTTGGTGTCGTCTACAAGAGAAGTACCAACCTCAAGGCCTTTTGCTTTCTGGAAAGTGTAAGCCATACCACCGCCGATGATAAGAGTATCGCATTTTTCCAGAAGGTTGGAGATAACATTCAGCTTGTCAGCAACTTTAGCACCGCCGAGGATTGCTACGAACGGTCTTTCCGGATTGTTGACTGCGTTGCCGAGGAAATCGATTTCTTTCTGCATTAAGTATCCAACTACAGAAGTTCCAACATACTGGGTAACACCAACGTTGGAGCAGTGTGCTCTGTGAGCGGTTCCAAATGCATCGTTTACGAATACGTCAGCAAGAGAAGCAAGCTCTTTGCTGAATTCTTCGCCGTTCTTGGTTTCTTCTTTGCGGTAACGGGTGTTCTCAAGAAGAACAACATCGCCGTCATTCATTGCATCTACAGCAGCTTTGGCATTCGGGCCGACAACTTCTGCATCAGCAGCAAATTTTACTTCCTGGCCGAGTAATTCGGACAGACGAACTGCAACAGGTGCAAGGGATAATTCCGGCTTCGGCTCTCCCTTCGGTTTGCCAAGGTGAGAGCAAAGGATTACCTTGCCGCCGTCGGCGATCAGTTTCTTAATAGTAGGAAGAGCTGCTACGAGACGGTTTTCGTCAGTAATCTTTCCTTCTTTTAACGGAACGTTGAAGTCGCATCTTACAAGGACTTTCTGGCCTTTTACGTTGATATCATCAACAGATTTTTTGTTAAGCATGTTATATGCCTCCTTATAGATAATGTTGAAAAAAGGGTCCGGTCCTATTCAGACCGGACCCTTGGTGAGTCTATACTTTACTGTTCACTGCGTTCACAGTAAACCAGCCAAAATTTATTCCAGATTGCCTACGGCAAAGGAATTTGGGCTCGTATGTCTTGAGATTTTGGCATATTTATGCCAAAACACCTCGCGTGATAGCACCGAACAGTAACTCCTATACCTCTTAGCAACTTGGATTATGCGTTAAGCAGGCTTCCGAAGTGTTTGATAGTACGAACCATCTGGCTTGTGTAGGAGTTTTCGTTGTCATACCAGGAAACTACCTGTACTTCTGTTGTGCCGTTGTCCAGAGGAAGAACCATTGTCTGGGTAGCATCGAACAGAGAACCATATTTCATTCCTACGATATCGCTGGAAACGATTTCGTCTTCGTTGTATCCGAAGGACTCGTTAGAAGCTGCTTTCATAGCTGCATTGATCTGCTCTTTTGTAACTTCGCCTTCAACAACTGCTGTTAAGATTGTTGTAGAACCGGTTGGGGTCGGAACACGCTGTGCGGAACCGATCAGTTTGCCGTTCAGTTCCGGAATAACAAGGCCGATAGCTTTTGCAGCGCCGGTGCTGTTCGGAACGATGTTAACTGCTGCTGCACGGGATCTTCTCAGATCGCCTTTTCTCTGCGGTCCGTCAAGAGTCATCTGATCGCCTGTGTAAGCGTGGATTGTGCACATGATACCGGATTTGATCGGTGCGCAGTCGTTTAATGCTTTAGCCATCGGAGCTAAGCAGTTTGTTGTACAGGAAGCTGCGGAGATGATCTTATCTTCTTTTGTAAGGCCTTCATGGTTTACATTGTAAACGATGGTCGGAAGGTCATTACCAGCCGGTGCAGAGATGATAACGTGTTTAGCACCTGCATCGATATGAGCCTGAGCTTTTGCTTTGGAGGTGTAGAATCCGGTGCACTCCAGAACTACATCTACGCCGATTTCTCCCCAAGGAAGTTCTGCAGCGTTAGCTTTTGCATAGATTTTGATTTCTTTTCCGTCAACGATGATGGAATCTTCGCCAGCTTCAACTTTGTCACACAGAGCGTATCTTCCCTGAGTGGAGTCATATTTTAATAAGTGTGCCAGCATCTTCGGGGATGTTAAATCGTTGATTGCTACGATTTCAAATCCTTCTGCTCCAAACATCTGACGGAATGCAAGACGACCGATACGGCCAAATCCATTGATTGCAACTTTTACTGCCATGATAAATTCCTCCTATGAATAAATGGTTAATTATGATATCTCTTCGTTTGTTAAAGAAACATCAACCTATGGGATATTGTACCGAATTTCATACAAAAATTCAAGTGCATTTTATAAAAAATCCATGTAAAAACAAAATTTGTGTTATAATGTGAAGGCGGAATGTGCACAAACCGAATACATACTGCAAATTCCGCTGCTATGTCACAATGGCACCGTACATGATAACCGCAGACAAAAGGAGGACTTTCTTATGGCTCAACAGATTTTATGGGACTGTCACATGCATTCTTCATTTTCCGCAGATTCCAGCACTCCCATGGAAGAAATGGTCAAGAAGGCTATTTCGCTGGGACTTGAAGGAATCTGCTTTACAGAACATCTGGATCCGGATTATCCCAAAACACCGGATTCCATTGAATTTTCCCTGGATATCCCCGTCTACCACGAAAAGCTACTCTCTTTAAAGGATCGGTACCGCAAGCATCTGAATATCCGTTTCGGTATTGAGCTGGGACTTCAGCCCCATCTGGATCATTATTTTCATAACCTTTTAAAGGAGATGTCCTTTGATTTTGTCATCGGTTCCTCTCATGTGGTTCACGGATATGATCCCTATTACCCGGAATATTTTGAAAACCGCCGGGAATCAGCCGCTTATATGGAATATTTCGAATCAATCCTGGAAAATATCGCCTTTTTCTCTGAAATGGATGTTTATGGACATATCGATTATGTAGTACGCTACGGTCCCAACCAGAACCGCGAATATTCTTATGGGCGCTATCAGGATATTCTTGACGAAATCCTGCGCAGGCTTATTTCAAAAGGTGTCGGAATCGAACTGAATACCGGAGGTTATCACTATGGCCTTGGTGAGCCGAACCCATGTACAGCCGTCATCCGACGGTATCGGCAGCTCGGCGGAGAAATCATCACCATCGGTGCCGATGCCCACATGCCCGATAAAATCGCTTATAATTTTGACCGGGCAGCCGCAGTTCTTCAGGAATGCGGTTTTAATTATTATACGGTTTTCCACGATCGCAAACCGGAATTTCTAAAACTATAATGAAGAAAACATTCTTACCAATACTTCCTTTCACGATTTATGGGGCAAATTCCATAAAGATTTTTATTTTTTTGCTGCATTATGACTCTTGACATTTCACATACTTACTTGTAAGATTATTGCAAAAGAATGTGAAATCCATTTCATATTTTATTCAATGCTTGCAGGAAATCAGTCAAATACCCCGATGCAAGCATCGGGGTATTTGACCCTCGCGGCAGTCGCCAAATGGACATGCAAGCATGTCCGCTTGGCTCGTTGCTCGCGGGAATAAAATAATCATGAATATCACAGGAGGAAATCATGGCAAGTAAGAGACTCCAGAAAAAAAAATCTTCACCAAAAACAGAACCTCTAAAAGTGGAAACAACAAAAACCGAGCCGATTAAGGTTGAAACAAAGAAGGCAGAACCTGCCAGGGTTGAGACGAAAAAAACGGAACCTGCTAAAATCGAAACAAAAAAAGAGGCTCCTGCCAAAACCGAAACTCCAAAAGCCGGACAGGCCGTACTTACCGTTTCAGATGATGCAGAGAAAATTTATAACGATCGTCTCAACCGTCACATTGACGAACTGAAATGGCTGTACTGCGAGCTGTATCAGGACAATCCATATGTAATGATGCACCTGAACGACCTTCTCGCAGAAATGAAGAAATTCTATTCGGACAGAAAAGCATCCCTCAAAGCATCTGACCTCCGCCGCGAAAAGGATTCCAACTGGTATAAACGCAACGATCTCGTAGGTATGATGATGTATGTCAATGCCTTTGCAAAGACTCTGAAAGGCGTAGAAGAAAAGCTGGACTATATTCAGGAATGCAACGTCAATTATCTGCATCTGATGCCTCTCCTTTCCTCTCCGAAAGGACGAAGTGACGGCGGATATGCTGTTGCTGATTTCCGCACAGTTCAGGAAGAGCTTGGCACCATGGACGATTTTGCAGAGCTTACGGACAAATGCCACGAACGCGGTATCAGCGTATGTCTGGATTTTGTAATGAATCATACATCTGAAGATCATGAGTGGGCAAAACGCGCCAGAGCCGGAGAAAAAGAATATCAGGATCGTTATTTCTTCTTTGATACTTATGACGTTCCTGCCATGTATGAGCAAACCTGTCCTCAGGTATTTCCTACCACAGCTCCCGGCAATTTCACCTGGCTCCCGGAACTTCAGAAGCATGTTATGACCACTTTCTATCCATACCAGTGGGACTTGAATTACCGCAATCCTATCGTATTAAATGAGATGATCTTTAATATGCTGTATCTGGCTAACCAGGGCGTTGACATTGTACGCCTGGATGCTGTTCCGTACATCTGGAAACAGCTTGGCACCAACTGCCGCAACCTTCCCCAGGTACATACCATGGTTCGTATGATGCGTATGATCTGTGAGGTTGTCTGCCCGGGTGTGCTGCTTCTTGGAGAAGTCGTTATGGAACCGGAAAAAGTCGTTCCATATTTCGGCACCGTTGACAAACCGGAATGCCATCTGCTTTACAATGTTACCACAATGGCAAGTACCTGGCACACGGTTGCGACCAGAGACGTTTCCCTGCTGCGCCGTCAGCTTGATATCGTTGCCTCTCTTCCAAGAGATTATACCTTCCAGAACTATCTGCGCTGCCATGATGACATCGGCTGGGGACTGGATTATGAATACCTGAAAAACTTCGGTATCCAGGAAGTTCCTCATAAAAAATACCTGAATGATTTCTTCACAGGCAAATATCCGGACTCCTTCGCACGAGGTGAGCTTTACAATGATGACCCTCGCCTGGGTGACGCAAGACTCTGCGGTACCACTGCTTCACTCTGCGGTATTGAACGTTTCGGATTTGAAGGAAATGAAGAAGGCGTTGACAGAGGAATCCGTTATGACATTACGCTGCATGCTTTTATGCTTTCCCAGTCCGGCATCCCTGTTATCTACAGCGGTGACGAAATTGGCCAGCTTAACGATTATTCTTATAAGAACGATTCTGACAAAGCTGCGGACTCCCGTTATCTCCATCGCGGAGATTTCAACTGGGCACTTGCAGACAACCGCAGAAGCGCCCAAACAGTGCAGGGTAAACTATTCCCCATGCTGGATAGGCTGGAACACATCCGTACTTCACACAGTGTATTCAGTACAAGCGCATCCCTCCGTACCATTGACACCTGGGATTCTTCCATTCTGGCTCTCGTACGTGAAGATGAAAAAGAAAAATTCATCGGAATCTACAATTTCAGTGAGTATGACAAGGTTGCCTGGATCAATGAAGAAGACGGCATGTATCTGGATCTCATTTCCGGCCGTGAAATGGAAGCCAGAGGCGTACAGATTCCTGCATTTGGCTGCTATTGGCTATGCAGAAAGAAATAAACAGATCCAATAATTACCTGATATAATACAAAACACTCTCCGGGGTATCCCTGAGAGTGTTTTATATTGTTCTGTTTCCTGACGACAAACAGTCATGCCGTTCATTTTTTTATTTGGTCTTTTTTTATTGCTGCAGCTTATTTAAAAATGCAAAGAACTTACCCGGATTTTCTTTATCCAGTGATCTGGCGTACATTTTCCTCAGCCACTCCGTGATCACATCAATTACGATCGGAGAGAAAGTCATAAGGATAAATACCAGAATGATCATACCGTATTCCAGTGAACCAAGTGCCAGAAGATCCTGCAGGACAACAGAAGCCATAAAGAAAATAAACTGCATACCGTAGATGATCACCTTACGATAACGGTTCAGAGGCGCATAAACAGTTTTCAGAGCAGCCATATAGTTCCAGCCCGTTACCAGGACACAGGCCGTATTCAGCATATCCGTAGAAAAATAGACTCCCTGACAGACCTGCATGATCACGAATACACAGGCGGTTATGGTGATTGCTGCCGGGAATGCGTTCATAAATACATGTCTCAAAAAGGTATGGTCAATCTTGTCATAATTATTTTCCTGGGCAAGCAGAAAGGTAGGGATGCCCACAGCACATGCACTGATCAGTGACATCTGAATCGGTTCAAAAGGATAGGCTTCTCCGAATAAAATCGTCAAAAGGGACAGACAAACGGAGAAGATTGTTTTGATCAGGAACATAGAAGCTGCCGTACGGATATTGTTTACCACCCTGCGGCCCTGATTCACAATATGAGGCATGGATGCAAAATTGGAATCCAGAAGTACCACATTTGCAATATTCTTTGCAGCCTCACTTCCCTGTGCCATTGCCACACTGCAGTCTGCCTCTTTCAGGGCAAGAACATCATTGACACCGTCCCCGGTCATAGCAACCGTATGCCCCTGGGATTTCAGAGCCTGCACCATCTCTTTCTTCTGCTGCGGGGTTACACGTCCAAATACACTGCACTCCGCAACCGCTTTCTCAAGATCTTCCTGACTGTAAAGAGTGGTTGCATCCACATAGCGATCCGCATTTTTCAAGCCGGCTTTTTTGGCAATGGAAGCAACAGTTACAGGGTCATCGCCGGAGATGACCTTCAGATCCACGCCCTGGCTGTCAAAAAATTCCAGCGTATCCGGTGCTTCTGCACGAATCACATCTGTCAAGAGAAGAAGCGCCATTGGCTTTAACCCCTCCGGAAGCGCCGTACTCTCCGTCTCCTGGGGACTGTGAGCCAGTACCAGGATTCGAAATCCCTCACCTGCATATCGGCTGCAGCACTCTTTCAGTTTCTCGTTGCCCTCCGGGAATACGAACTGAGCCGCCCCCATCAGGTAGGTTCCCTGACCGTCAAAGGACGCTCCGCTGTATTTTCGGTCAGAGGAAAACGGTACTGCAAATTTCAGCGTCATGTCTTTTTTAATAGGGAAACGCTTATGCAGGGCATCTGCCGTAGCATTCTGGTCACGCAAAACTGCCATCAGATTTCCCATAGCACGCTCTATTTCCGTCATGGCCGCAGGATCCTCACTTGTTACAGCCTGCTGTTCCGATGCAGCACTGCCGGACTCTGCCTGAGACTCTGTTTCAGGTTCCTCTTCGTTTTCTTTATACGGCACCACCTGTTCCACACACATACTGCCTTCTGTGATCGTACCGGTCTTATCCAGACACAGAGTGTCTACGCGGGCAAGAGTTTCAATACAGTACAATTCCTGTACCAGAGTCTTCTTCTGGGCGAGGACAAGCGATCCAAGAGTCAGTGCCACACTTGTCAGGAGCACCAGCCCCTCAGGAATCATTCCCAGAACAGCCGCAACCGTACTTACCACCGAATCCTTGATACTGTCCCCCACCAGATAATACTGCTTATAAAACAGCAGGAGCCCCAGAGGAACAATGATAATACTAATGACTTTCAAAATCGCATTCAGGGAATTGCGGAGCTCAGAATTATGGCGCTTAAATTCTTTTGCCTCGCTGGTGATCTGGGATGCATAATTATCTTTGCCCACATGGATCACCTGGCAGCATGCCTCACCTGAAGTCACAAAACTTCCGGAAAACAGCTCATCTCCCGTCTTCTTTGCCAGATTGTCCGCCTCGCCTGTAAGCAGGGATTCGTTTACCTCCAGATTTCCCTCCAGAACTCTGGCATCTGCCGGTACCTGATCTCCTGTTTTCAGCAGGATATAGTCATCCATAACCAGTTCTTCTGTGGGAATGCTCGTGATCTCACCCTCCCGCAGCACCGATATCTTACTCTGTGCCAGAATCGCAAGCTTGTCAATCGTCTTTTTGGCCCGGATTTCCTGCAGAATTCCGATCACCGTATTGATGATAATGATCATCACAAACATGGAATTCTTATAAGATCCCACCAAAAGCACAATCACCAGCAGAACAACATTCAAAAAGTTAAAAAACGTCAGCGTGTTTTCTCGAATAATCTCCTTGTAAGTCCTGGTATTCGGATTTTCATTGGCATTGATCTGCCCTTCCTCAATTCTCTGATTTACCTGTTCGTTTGTAAGTCCTGTCATCTCTCCACCACACAATTTTAATTGTCAAGCATACCTGAAAGAAGATTCAGCAAATCTTCTTTTAGTCTTTTACCGGCCCGTCAATAATCCCGCCGCCTGCTACATAGCCATCCTGGTAAAATACGACTGCCTGACCGGGAGTGATCGCCCTCTGAGGTTCCCGGAACCTTACCAGAAGTTCATCCTCTCCCGCCTTTTCCAGAACAGCCGGAGCACCTTTATGGTTATAACGTATTTTAGCAATGACCTCCATACCGGATGTAAATTCAGGTACAGACATGGCATTTAAGCATTTGGCGCGCAGCACCGGTATATGAATATCTTCGTTTTCTCCAATGACCACTTCATTGGTTTCCGGCCGGATTTCCGTTACAAACACAGGATGTCCCATTGCAAGATTCAGCCCTTTGCGCTGACCGATCGTGTAATGAATGATTCCCTCATGTCTGCCGAGGATTTCTCCGGATGCGTTTACATAGTTGCCTTTTGGAATGACCGCATCCGTATGCGCCTCAATGAATCCTGCATAATCCTTGTCCGGAATAAAACAGATTTCCATACTGTCCGGCTTCTCTGCAACAGGAATTCCCGCCTCAGCAGCGATGGCGCGTATCTCTTCTTTCGTGTACTCGCCTAAAGGCATCCTGGTTCTTGCAAGCTGTTCCTGTGACAGTCCGTAAAGTGCATACGTCTGGTCTTTGGCTGCAGTCACGGAACATTTCAGTGCATATCTGCCATTTGGCAAGAGCTCTGTCCGAGCATAATGCCCGGTTGCCAGAAGCCCTGCTCCCAGCTTTTCGCCCTGTTCCATGAGAGCCTTCCACTTAATATAACGATTACAAACCACACATGGATTCGGAGTTC
Source organism: Eubacteriales bacterium (assembly GCA_030524545.1). GTDB lineage: Bacteria > Bacillota > Clostridia > Lachnospirales > Lachnospiraceae > Blautia_A. Next base: position 197,457 of record JAUNGM010000002.1, on the reverse strand, counting down.
TGCCGGAAAGATATTCTTTTATAAAATAATCGATGACATTTTCCCTGAATTCCGTACAGAAATCAACTACGTGATGCTCGATTCCCAGATATTCCGCAACCTTTGCAGCATCACCGGCAATCTTGTCCCCACCGTCTGCATTTTCCGCCGGATTCTCTCCCCGAAAATTGACCATAGTCACACCAATGACTTCATATCCCTGCTGCTTCAGAAGGTATGCAGCCACAGAAGAATCCACACCTCCGGAGAGACCAACGACTATTTTTTCTTTTTGCATTAATATTCTTCCTCTTCCTCCTCTTCTCCCTCATGGATGTCAGACTTTGGTTTTTCCAGGCCTTCGATAACAATGCCATGCTTCTCTGCATAATCCCACAAAGCTGCATGAATCGCTTCCTCTGCAAGAAGGGAACAGTGTACTTTTACAGGCGGAAGCCCGTCAAGGGCTTCCATTACTGCCTTATTGGTCACCTGCATGGCTTCTTCAATGGTTTTTCCTTTTACAAGTTCCGTAGCCATACTGCTGGTAGCTACCGCAGCGCCGCAGCCAAAGGTCTTAAACTTACAGTCCCGGATAATATGTGTCTCTTCATCAATATCCAGGAAAATTCTCATAATATCGCCGCATTTGGCGTTTCCTACGGTACCTACGCCGCTTGCGTTCTCAATTTCTCCTACATTACGAGGGTTCTGAAAATGGTCCATTACTTTTTCACTATACATCTTTTATTCCTCCAAATAAAGTATTTTATTTATTTTTTATGTTTCTTCATAAAGTCTTCATACAATGGTGACATATTTCTCAGATTCTGCACAATTTCTTTTAATCTGTCTACCGTATAATCCAGATCTTCCTTCGTGGTATCCTCTCCAAGAGTCAGACGCAGGGAACCATGCGCAATCTCATGGGGAAGTCCAATTGCCAGCAGCACGTGGGACGGATCCAGGGAACCGGACGTGCAGGCAGATCCGCTGGAGCCGCAAATGCCATAGCTGTCCAGCATAAGGAGCAGGGATTCTCCTTCCACAAACTGAAAGCTGACATTCACATTATTAGGAAGTCGTTTGGACGGATGTCCATTCAGCTTCACATATGGGATCTCCGTGGTAATCCGCCGGATCAAATAATCTCTCAGTTCTATTTCTCCGGCTGTACGTTCTTCCATGGATGCAGCCGCACGGCTGGCTGCAGCTCCGTATCCTACGATACCCGGTACATTTTCCGTACCTGCGCGGCGTTTTCTCTCCTGTGCCCCGCCATGGACAAAGGAACGGATCTTCACTCCCTTGCGGATATACAGGAAACCGATTCCCTTCGGTCCGTTGATCTTGTGTCCGCTGGAGCTAAGCATATCGATATTACACTCATCCACATTGATCGGTACCTGGCAAAAAGCCTGCACAGCGTCTGTGTGGAATAAAATGCCGTGTTCTCTGGCAATCATTCCGATTTCTTTGATCGGCTGGATAGAGCCGATCTCATTATTGGCAAACATTACAGAGATCAGTATCGTCTCCGGAGTAATGGCTTTCTCCAGGTCTTCCAGGCGCACAATACCATTTTCGTCCACATCCAGATATGTGATACGCGCGCCTCTCTCTTTTTCCAGATATTCACATGTATGCAGGATTGCATGATGTTCAATCTTTGTAGTAATGATGTGGTTTCCTTTGGACTTATATGCTTCAAAGGCTGCTTTCAGCGCCCAGTTGTCCGCTTCGGAACCTCCTGCGGTAAAATAGATTTCTTCTTTTTTTGCACCCAGGACATCTGCGATCTGCGTTCTTGCATGGATCACGGCTTCCTTACTTTTTCCAGCAAAATCGTATACACTGGAAGGATTGCCGTACAGCTCAGAAAAGTACGGCAGCATCGCCTCCACAACCTCAGGGGCTGTCCTTGTGGTTGCAGCATTGTCCAGATAAATCATTTTTCCCATTTTTTTGTCCTCCTGCTATTTTATTTCAATCCACGCTCGGTAATTTGACAGAGTACGCCTGCAGGATATGTCCGCGCTGATCGATCTGTATCGGGATGGAATACCGATTTCTCTCACGCCATACCGGTATAACTCTTGTAGACCGCACATCTGAAGCTGCGTGGATTCCTTGGATTTTTTAATACCGGCACACTCCGTTAAATTGGAGGATTGCCGCTTGCTTCCTGTTTTTTCCGGCTTTCTTCTATCAACTCGCTCAGCATCAGGGTGTCCACGGCTGATGTAATGCTGTCATTAATTCTTTTCCATACATATTTTGCCACACACAGGTCTGCTCCTTCGCAGCCTCCCTCACCGCTGTTTCCAGGGCAGGTCGCAGCTTCCAGGCTCCCTTCCAGCACACGCAGGATATCTCCGACGGAAATCTCCTCCACAGGCTTTCCAAACCGGTAACCGCCGCATGCGCCTCTGGTACTTTCCACAAGGCCGGCCCTTTTAAGCTTTGCCATGAGCTGTTCCAGATAGCTCTCGGAAATATTCTGCCTGCCGGCAATGCTCTGAATAGATACCGCTTCATTTTCACAATGAAGTCCCATGTCGATCAATGCCCGAAGACCATATCTGGCTCTCGTTGACAGCTTCATTTTCTCACCTCTTTAATTCCTAGTATTTTTGTCGGATTTCATATTGTACTTTAGCAGAAACGTGACGTTCTGTCAAGGCGCTTTTGCGCATATACTGACAAAAAAGGTATAGGATGGAAAACATGTCAAAAAAACATTTTTTAAAGGGTACATTCATCCTGACCTGCGCCGGACTTCTCACAAGGCTGATAGGGTTCTTTTATAGAATATTCCTCTCCCATACGATTGGTGCACAGGGAGTGGGAATTTATCAGCTCCTCATGCCTGTGCAGGGTCTGGTGATGGCCGTCACTACAACCGGTATACAAACAGCAATTTCCCGGCTTGCGGCTTCAGAGCTTGCCCTGGGAAAGCAGAAGGAAGCACGGGATACCTTTTCCATAGGAACATTTTCTGCGTTTCTTTTGTCCGTAACCGCTGCGTTTCTTCTCTACAGCCATGCGGACTTTTTTGCGGTGCAGATTTTGAAAGAACCGCGCACCATGCCGCTTATAAAGCTCCTTTCTTTTAGTTTTCCCCTGAGTACCATTCATACATGCATCAATAGTTTTTCTTTTGCACAGCAAAAAACAGGCATGCCTTCATTTATACAGCTTTTGGAGCAGCTTGTCCGGGTAGGAGTGACCTATCTTCTATATTTGATTTTTTTATCGGAAGCCCGGGAAATCACACCTGTAATCGCACTTGGCGGAACACTGGCCGGAGAATGTGCTGCTACTTTGGTTTCCCTTTTATGCATCGGACGGAATTTTCAGGTACAGCATTATACTCCCTTTCAGATAAGGCAGCCCCTCCGCGGGCTGAAAAAAGTGTTTCAAATGTCTTTCCCGCTTATGCTTAACAGAGTCCTCTTAACACTTCTCGGAAGCATCGAAGTTGTTTTGATTCCTCAGAGACTCCGGATGTATGGTTTGAACTCCGAAGATGCATTGAGTATCTATGGTATCTTTACCGGAATGGCAATGCCGCTGATCCTTTTTCCCTCTACGATCACCAATTCCGCATCCATGATGCTCATGCCTTCTATTGCAGAGTTTCAGGCACTTGGGCACAAAAAAAGGATACGCTATGTTACATCCCTGGCCAGCCGTTATTGTCTCCTTCTCGGAATCGGATGCTGCGCATTGTTTTTCTTTTTTGGCAGGACAATTGGTATGATTTTGTTCAAAAGCCCGACTGCCGGAAACTATATTCACATTCTGGCATTCATCTGCCCCTTTTTATATTTGAATACTACGCTTTCCAGTATCTTGAACGGACTTGGCAAACCAGGCACCTGCCTGATTCACAACGCAGTCGGAATCAGCATCCGTATCACCTTTGTTCTATTCGCCATTCCCAATTTCGGCATCCGCGGTTATCTCTATGGAATCCTTCTTGGTGAAACCGTGCTGGCTGCTCTTCATTTAAAAGCCCTCTGGCTTATAGAACGAAGTACTGCAGAGTAATTTGCCTATCGACAATTGCTGAAGAATCGTTTATAATATTTTGCGGAAAGTATTACCCTTTCGGGCACCCTTTATTCATGCTTCTTTTGAACGGGTGCTCCGCGATGGGGTTACGTGAAATGCAAAGGAGAAAAAGCATGGGATTCGAATTTATTAAAAAATTACCAACACCAGAGGAAATCCGCAACCAGTATCCCATTGATGCAGGCATTCAGTCCCTGAAAGAAAAGCGTGACCAGGAAATCCGTGATGTTTTTACCGGAAAATCTGATAAATTTCTTGCTATTATCGGACCTTGCTCCGCAGATAATGAAGATGCTGTGATTGATTATCTTCTTCGTCTGCGCAGGGTTCAGGAGAAGATTGCGGACAAAGTATTGATCATTCCAAGAGTATATACCAACAAGCCCAGAACAACCGGCGAGGGTTACAAAGGCATGGTCCACCAGCCGGATCCGGAGAAGAAGCCGAATATGCTTGCCGGCCTTGTTGCTATCCGCAAGATGCACATTCATGCCATCCAGGAAAGCGGCTTTACCTGTGCTGACGAAATGCTCTATCCGGAAAACTACCGTTATCTCTCTGACATCCTGTCCTACGTAGCTGTCGGAGCACGCTCCGTAGAAGACCAGCAGCACCGTCTCACAGTCAGCGGCATGGATGTCCCTGCAGGTATGAAAAACCCTACCAGCGGCGACTTCAGCGTCATGCTCAACTCTGTCGTAGCTGCCCAGGGTGCTCACCGCTTTATTTACAGAAGCTGGGAAGTAGAAACCACCGGAAATGACCTTGCACATACGATCTTAAGAGGTGCGGTAAACAAACACGGCGAAGCGATTCCCAATTACCATTATGAGGATCTCCGGCTTCTTCTGGAAAAATATCAGCAGAAGAATCTGAAGAATCCTGCAGTTATCGTGGATACCAATCACTCCAACTCCAACAAACAGTATGAGCAGCAGGTTCGCATCGCCAAAGAAGTTCTTCACAGCCGTATGGTAGACCCGGAACTCCACACTCTGGTCAAAGGTCTGATGATTGAAAGTTACATTGAACCCGGCAACCAGAAAATCGGTTGTAAGCATATTTACGGTAAATCCATTACAGATGCCTGCCTTGGATGGGAGGAATCTGAACGTTTACTGTACGACATTGCTGAGATGTGCTGATCTTACATCAAAACTGTATCAAACACGCCTGACGGCGCGAAAGCCGCCTGGAATTTCCTATAGCGGAAAATCCAGGCGGCTTATTTTTATCCTTCTTGTATCTCATACTCTGTATTATGTATTAGTTAATGGCGGGGATGTGCTCTCATATATACATCACGCATCTTATTCATATTCATCCCAAGATAAATCTGGGTCGTAGAGATATCTGAGTGTCCCATCATTTCCTGAACACTCTTCACATCTGCCCCATTCTGCAGCATATGTACAGCAAAGGAATGCCGCAGTGTGTGCGGAGTAATATCCCCCTGAATGCCGGCTTCATCTGCATAGCCTTTCAGCACTTTCCAAAATCCCTGACGGCTCATGGCTTTACCGGAACAATTGGTAAAAAGTGCTTTTTCGTTATAATCTCTGACAAAAACAGGTCTTGCATTCTCCATATACTGAACCAATGCTTTCCTGCTCACATTACCGATGGGAATAATACGCTCTTTTCCATTGTCATGGCAGCTTACGTAGCCAAAATCCAGATTCACATCCTCTATGCGCAGGTGCAGCAATTCACTGACACGCATCCCGGTAGCATAAAGAAGTTCCAGCATTGCAGTATCACGGATTCCCTTAGGCGTAGCCGTATCCGGCTGCCTGAGAAGCTTATCCACATCCTCTACAGATAAAATCTCCGGTGCCCTTTTCTCTACCTTTGGCGGCTTCAGCATATCTGAAGGATCACGCTTAATCCTTCCTTCTTTAAAAAGATACTGAAACAGCGCTCTGATGGACGCCACACTTCTGGATATGGTAGAAGTTGCAAAATCGCTCCGCTCCATCTCACTGATATAGCTCTGCAGATCCAACTCGCTTACTTCAGAAATTTCCCTGATTCCCCGTCCGGACAAATACGCAGCCATCTTTTTCAAATCTCTCTGATAAGAAACTTCTGTATTGTTAGAAGTTTTCTTTGTATTATGCAAGTACGAAATAAATTCCCTTATGTCTCTTTCCATCTTCTTACTTCCTGCTTCTGTTTGTATTGTAGAAGTAATTACTCTTCGTATCTGCTCAGTCTTCACATATATGGAATACCAACTAAACAGCTACTTTCTTCCCCAAAATGTATCTGTATTATACTTGGTATTTTACATAAAATCAAATCCTTTTTTCGCCAGAAAATACGATAAATCCAGCACTTTCGACGGCAAAATACAAAATATCGAAGCACTTATGGTAAACCTCTACTACATCTGGTAAAATCTCGTTTTCAAAAAAAATATGAATTTTTTGTAAACATTTGAAACAGCCAAGGATTACAATATGCTTCTAAGAGGATTCCAACAAAACAGACCGCACCTGCCAGAAGCACCTGAATCAGATATCCGGATACCTTCCGTGGAATCAGTCCTCTGTTTCTCCAAATTTCCATAGACTGCATATATACTATAGAAAGAAGATAACATACAGCAGGAATATAAAGCAGATATTGAGGAAGCAGAAGCCCGGCTCCTATTGCACCTCCGGCCAGTCCAAACTGCAGGATCGACATTGTCAGGAACAGCCCTATCTCCATTCCCTGCAGCACTGTTCCCAAAACAGCCAACGGAACTCCGAAAACAGAGATTCCGCACAGAGCAGCTACGAGAAATGCACTCCCCCGCATTTTCAGCACATACAGAAAATACTCCTGTCCGTCTATACTCTTACCTGCAAATGTTCCCAAAAGGTAAACAGACGCCAGTGTTTTCTGACGCCATTCCATTTTCCAAATCGCATTAGGAATCAAGATTCCCAAAAGAAATCCTGTGACAAACAGCCGCAGCACAGGCAATCTTCCGTTTCCAAATCTTCTCTTTCTTTTTCCCATATCTTCACCCTGTACCATTGTACGAGCCGATATCTTCAATTAGAACAGGGGATTTTTTAACCGGACTTCACTCAAGTATTCCCCATATCATAAAAAGAGACTGTCGCCATGCTGATTCAGATTCATCTGAATCAGCATGTACGACAGTCTCCTTGTTTATCATTCATAAATTTGGAAACCTGTTATGATATCCCTTTTTGCAGAAGATCACTTTGCGTAATCTACAGCTCTGCTCTCACGAATCACATTTACCTTAATCTGACCCGGATATTCCAGTTCTGCTTCAATCTGTTTCGCAATATCTCTTGCCAGCAGAACCATGTCAGCATCATTGACATGTTCCGGAACAACCATAACACGAATCTCTCTGCCTGCCTGAATGGCATATGACTTATCAACACCTTTAAACTCGTTGGTAATGTCTTCCAACTGTTTCAGACGGTTTGTATAAGTTTCAAGAGTCTCTCTTCTTGCACCAGGTCTTGCTGCAGAAATCGCATCAGCAGCCTGTACAATACATGCGATCAGAGATTCCGGCTCTACATCACCATGATGGGCTGCCACCGCATTGATGACAACTGCGGATTCTTTGTATTTTTTACATAAATCCACACCAATCTGGATATGGGAGCCTTCCACTTCATGGTCAATGGATTTACCAATGTCATGAAGAAGACCGGCACGTTTCGCGATTCTCACATCTACTCCAACTTCACCAGCCAGAATACCAGATAACTGTGCAACCTCAATAGAATGCTTCAGTGCGTTCTGTCCATAGCTGGAGCGGAATTTCATTCTTCCCAGAAGCTTCAGCAGTTCCGGATGAATGCCATGAACACCAACATCCATAGCAGCAGTTTCTCCTTCTTCGCGAATCTGAGATTCCACTTCCCTCTGTGCCTTCTCTACCATCTCTTCGATTCTTGCCGGATGGATACGTCCATCTACAATCAGTTTCTCCAATGCTACCCTCGCTACTTCACGACGGATAGGGTCAAAACCGGAAAGTACCACTGCTTCAGGAGTATCATCAATAATCAGGTCAACACCTGTCATGGTTTCCAGCGTACGGATATTACGTCCTTCGCGTCCAATGATACGTCCTTTCATTTCGTCACTTGGAAGCTGCACAACGGAAATGGTTGCTTCTGATACATGATCTACAGCACATTTCTGAATGGCATTGACCACATACTCTTTCGCTTTCTTGTTTGCATCTTCCTTGGCACGGTTCTCCAGTTCCTTGTAGAGCCTTGCTACATCCACCTTGACATCATCTTCTACAGATCTGAGCAACTCTTCTTTTGCCTGTTCGGAGGTCAGACCGGAAACTCGTTCCAGTTCCTGTACTCCCTTCAGTTCGAGTTCTTCAACCCTTTTTTCCTTTTTTTGCAATTCAGCAATTCTTGCTGTGCACTCTGCCTCTCGCTTCTCTACTGCATCTGCTTTCTTATCTACGGATTCTTCTTTCGATAAGACACGCTTTTCATATTTCTGCAGTTCGTTTCTTCGTTCCTTGGTTTCTTTCTCCAGTTCATTTTTTGTACGGAGAGATTCTTCCTTTACTTCCAACAAAGCTTCTCGTTTTTTCGTTTCAGCCGTTTTCAAAGCTTCATCTATGATGCTTCTTGCTTTTTCTTCTGCTGTGCCGATAACCTCAGCATCTTTCTTGACCTTGTTTTCAACAGCAATCTTGCAAGTAACTGGAACCGCAATAAGCAGTGTGACTACCACAGCGACAATTGCACCAATAATTGTGCCTGCCACAGGAGCACCTCCTTATTTAGTTTTCATTGTACAAATACAACAATACAAGTTTATCTGTTTTTGAGAATTATGTCAAGTTTTTCTAAGGAATTGTTTTAATTTTTTGGTATTTAGAAACGGACACAGAGCTGCAGGGGAATCGTTCAGAGACTATTCTTCCCAATTATCACGGGCAGAAGTAATTTCCAGTTCGTCAAGAACAGAAAAGATATCTCCGGAACGAAAGCCGCGGCGTGCCAGATAGGCGTAAAGTCTTCGCATTTCTTTGTCATCAAGGATTGTACCGGGAGCATATTTTTTCTCAATTGTACGACGGAGCAGAGCCTTTTCGTCATGTTCTTCCAGTTCTTCGGCTTCCTCCCAGGCAGTCAGCGCAGTTTCCCGGGAAATACCTTTCCGGGCCAGTTCCTGTAAAATCATTTGTTTGCTTTTAATGCCCAGCCTATAGGATATATAGTGCTGGGCATATCTTACATCATTGATGTAGCCGAAAGATTTTACATAATCCATGGCATCCTGTATCGCTTCACCGGAAAATCCCTCCTGCTTCAGTCTGTCTGCCAGTCCTTTTTCTGTGCGGTCCATGTGTTCCAACAGGCGCATGGCTTTCAAACGGGCCTTCTTCTGTTCTTCTTCGGTGAGTGCCATATTCTGTTACTCCTCTTCCTGCTCAATGATTTCTGCCGGTTCGCCCGAAACTTCCGGTTGCGGATCTTTGGCTTTTGGTTCCTTATCTTTGGTTTTTGCAGACTTTTCGGCAGGCTCTGCTGCATCATCAGGGAGAAGGTTGTAGTGAATTCTGACCTTTTTCTCTACTTCATCGCAGATTTCCGGATGTTCCTTCAGATATATCTTGGCATTCTCACGTCCCTGACCGATCTTGCTGCCATTATAGGCATACCAGGCGCCGCTCTTGTTGATAATAGAGCATTCTGCTGCCAGATCCAGGATATCTCCTTCCTTAGAGATGCCGGTACCGAACATGATATCAAATTCTGCCTGCTTAAACGGCGGGGCCACCTTATTCTTAACAACCTTGATTCTGGTATGGTTGCCGACCATCTCTCCAGCCTGTTTCAGTGTTTCTACTCTTCTTACATCCAGACGAACAGATGCATAGAATTTTAAGGCACGGCCTCCTGTCGTGGTCTCAGGATTGCCGAACATCACTCCTACTTTCTCACGGAGCTGATTGATAAAGATTACAACACAGTTGGACTTACTGATAACTGCGGTCAGTTTACGTAATGCCTGGGACATCAGCCTTGCATGAAGCCCTACGTGACTGTCGCCCATATCCCCCTCAATCTCCGCCTTAGGCACCAGGGCTGCTACGGAGTCTACGATCACAATATCTACTGCACCGGAACGCACCATTGTCTCGGTAATCTCCAATGCCTGCTCGCCGTTATCCGGCTGGGAAATATAAAGATTGTCAATATCCACGCCGATATTCTTGGCATATACAGGATCAAGAGCATGTTCGGCATCGATAAATCCGGCGATTCCGCCTCTCTTCTGAACTTCTGCCACCATATGTAAGGCAACGGTCGTTTTACCGCTGGACTCCGGTCCGTAAATCTCTACGATACGCCCCTTGGGTACTCCGCCCACACCAAGAGCGATGTCGAGACTTAAAGAACCTGTTGGTACTGTCTCTACCTGCATGTTCGCTCCGGATTCCCCCAATTTCATAACGGAGCCTTTACCATACTGCTTCTCAATATGTCCAAGGGCTGCTTCCAGCGCCTTCTTCTTTTCTTCATTCATCATTCTCTGCATTCTCCTTATGTTCTTTATATTTTCAGCATAGCGAACCTATGTTCGTGTTTTCTATATACATACTATTATAAAACCTCTGTCTTGTCAAGCAGGTTCTTTGAATTTTCCTTTTTTTCTTTCGACATTAGTTGCTGTTCACGCCTTCGGCATAAACAGCAATGAATTCGGCACATTTAAAGTTCGCCTACGGCGAAGTGCCGAATTCATGGCAATTCCACCTTACTAGTACAACGAATAATAAATAACTGACACCTTGACTTGTCTGATTTTTCATCTGCGGCGTTGTCGTCAATCGCCGTAGCCACCGCTACGCCTCATTCCTCCGCCTTGCATATGAAACAATCATCCTACGTCAATGTATCAGAAATTTATTTTTCATTGTACTAGCCCATAGCCTTGCAGCCAGTGCAAGGCTTGGGAGCGAACAGTAACCAACATTATTCTACTGCACTCGCCCAAAAAATGCTCCTGCCAGCAGCCGCCAAAAAAGACGCTGCCAAATGCAGCGCCCTTTTTTCGGCTGTTAAGATCAACCCTGAGTCAGAATGGAACGGACATGATCCACTTCTTCTCTTGTTGCCTTTGCCGCAGGAACATAATATCCTTTGGCTCTTGCAATTTTATAGATTTCTTCCTGGGACATCTCACACTGATTGCGAATCTGCTTCAGGGTCTGTTTTAACTGTGCGTTTTCTGTCTGAGGGATCATTTCTCCATAACGCACAAGCTCACCGTTGATACCTGCAAGGGTATCTGCTACCATAGCTTTCTCGTTCATAAAGCACCTCCTACTGTAAAAACTGCATCAACTGCTGCTTGGTCTGCTGTGCTGACTGAGCAGATTTCTGGAAGAACTGCTTTACTTCCATGTCTTCTGCTTTCTGCGCATAGTCCTGCATTTTGCAGTGAGTGGTGTCAAAGCCGCCGATCAAATGGCGAAGGTTCTGTAAATCCAGTTCTGAAATATCTGTCATGATATTTACCTCCTCACTTATATTTACAGTAGTAGTATCTCAAAAAACAAAAAAGAATATACACCAAAAGAAGATTCGCCAAATCTTCTTTCAGGTATTCCCGGAACATAAAAGAACCCTGTTCCGTTCAGGAAAACGGACAGGGTTCCGATTATTTCAAATTAAAATAATTAAAATTTCTGGTAAAATCTCATTTACTTCAAGGTATCCATAAAATTCTCTGATTTATTCCCCAATCAGCCAGTTGTACATCTCTTCATACTGGCGTGCGGAATTGTTCCATGAGAAATCAGCAGCCATAGCACGGTCAACCATCTTGTTCCATTCACGTTTCTTATCATAGTAAACGTGCTCTGCATTACGAATCGTTGCAAGCATTTCATGCGCATTATAATTGCGGAAGCTGAACCCTGTGCCTGTACCTTCAAACTCATTGTATGGCTCAACCGTATCTTTCAGACCGCCTGTTTCTCTTACGATCGGCAGTGTCCCATAACGAAGGCTCATAAGCTGGCTTAAGCCGCACGGCTCAAACAGAGACGGCATCAGAAATGCATCGGAAGCAGCATAAATTCTGTGGGACAAAGGCTCATCATAATAAATCTGTGCGGAAACCTTGCCATGGTATTTCCAGTCAAAGTGACGGAACATATTCTCATAGCGCTCGTCGCCTGTACCAAGAACAACAATCTGTACAGCATCCTGGCACAGTTCATCCATGATATAGGCAATCAGGTCAAAGCCCTTCTGGTCAGTCAGTCGGGAAACAATACCGATCATCATTGCCTTCGGATCCTGATCCAGTCCGAGATCTTTCTGAAGCTGAAGTTTGTTCTTTACTTTTTCTTTACGGAAAGTGGTTGCATTATAATTCTGGGCAATATGCGGATCTGTCTCAGGATTAAACAAATCATAGTCAATACCATTGACAATACCGCGCAGGTCATTGGACCGTGCACACATCAGTCCATCCAGACGTTCTCCGTAGAATGGTGTCTTGATTTCTTCTGCATAGGTACTGCTTACCGTAGTCACCGCATCTGCAAATACAATTCCGCCTTTCAGGTAGTTAGCATCCTTGTATGCCTCCAGCTTGTCCGGTGCGAAATAGTAGTCGGACAGTCCTGTAATCTCTTTGATCGTCTTTACATCCCATACGCCCTGGAATTTCAGGTTATGAATCGTCATAATTGTCTTGATTCCCCAGAAGAACTGGTTTTGCTGGAAAGAATCGTGCAGGTATACAGGCACAAGGCCAGTCTGCCAGTCATGACAGTGGATGATATCCGGACGGAAATCAATGACCGGAAGCACTGACAATACGGCCTTGGAGAAAAATGCAAATTTCTCCAGATCCCATGTACCGCCGTCATATGGCTTCGGTCCGCTGAAATAGTATTCGTTGTCAATAAAATAGAACGTTACCCCATCATATTCCATCTGCATGATTCCCACATAGCAGTTCTTGTATCCAAGATCCATGTAGAAATGCGTTACGTATTCCATCTTATCTTTCCATTCCTGCTTCATACATGCATATTTCGGCAGAATCACGCGGATATCAAAATAACGCTTGTCAAAGCATTTCGGAAGAGCACCTGCTACGTCCGCCAGCCCTCCGGTTTTGATAAATGGTACCGCTTCAGATGTTGCATATAATATTTTCTTCATCCGTAATTACCCCTCCTTGGTGACTACATTCTTATAGCTTCACTTTGTTTGGCTATTTTATTTATTATACCGCAAAATAGCTCTATTGGAAAGAGTGATTTTTATATTCCAGACGTATCTTATCTGCGATTAATGCAATAAACTCTGAATTTGTGGGTTTTCCTTTCCCCGTACTTACCGTATACCCGAATAATTCATCAATGGTATCCATTTTTCCCCTGCTCCAGGCCACTTCTATGGCATGACGGATGGCCCTTTCTACACGGCTCGGTGTTGTCTGATGCTTTTTGGCAATGGTCGGATACAGAATTTTTGTGATGGAATTCAGCATTTCCATATCATTCACGGAAAGTATGATTGCATCCCGTAAATATTGATAGCCTTTGATGTGCGCCGGAACACCGATCTCGTGAATGACATTTGTGACATCTGCTTCCAGATTCTTTTTGGCATATGTATCCGGATTTTCCCTCACTGAGTTCTGACGGTTGATCTCCCGCGTCCGTTTCTCCCCGATTTTACGGATATGTTTGATTCTGTTGAGAAGCATCTGATTGTCAAAAGGTTTCAGCATATAATAATCCGCACCCAGGTTAAAGGCATCTTCCGTGATCCGTTCCTGCCCCACGGCAGATACGACGATAAATGTAGGCGTTTTTTTGCAGGTGCTGTCGTGATTGAAGCGCTCCATTACAGAAAGTCCGTCAACCTTTGGCATGATAATATCCAATACCACCACATCCGGTTCCTTTTCTTTGATGATACTGCATATTTCTTCTCCGTTATGTGCTTTTCCGACCAATTCCAGGTCTTTATCCTCTTCGATCATTCGACCAAGTACTTCTACCATTTTCTCGTTATCATCTGCAATTGCCACATTTAATTTCTCCATGAGGCCTCTCTCCTCCTAACTTCTTCTGACTATTTTCCAGTTCCTCTTGCACATCAAGGACATTATAGTAGAATGCAGATGTTGAAATCAAGCCGAAAGTGGCTGAAACAGGGCATTTTCGTTCGTCTTCTTTCGACTTTTCACACGCTTTTTTTTCTACAGGGAATTCTTTTTTTCGAGGTTGTTTTTCATTTATTTTCATGGAATTTTCCGGCAATTCAAATCTTTACGACAAAACTTTTTATCAAAATGAAATGGCCTATCTCCCAAAACCGCCGTTTTACGGCAATTCAGACGCAGCCCCTGCCGACTTCCAATTATACCCCTCGTTTTACTTTTATCTTCCCAATATAACAAGACAGATTTCTACACCTCAGCTCCAATTGGTGTCCGGCATTACGCTTATCAGGCTTTTCATCCTTAATATAAATACCGGAGCAAACAACGTCTCTCTCCTTCCTGGCAGTACCGCACATACTCATGACTTCATTTTTCACCACACAGTAATGTATTGCAATATTCCCAACTGTAAATACAGAATCAAGCAAACTGCTGTATTTCCTCTAGCGAGGTAACTTCATAATCCACCTTCAGTCCATTGGGAATGGATTCTTTTCTGGAATTATAAAAACAGGTTTGCATTCCAAATTCAATCCCGCCCATCATATCTGAAGATATGGAATCTCCTACAATTATGATCTCATGCGGTTGAATTTCATAATACATATTTAAGTTTAGGCGTTCCAAACAAGTTCTGAAAAAACCTTCGGAGGGTTTGGAACTGCCGATTTCTTCTGAAATAAAAAGGTGTGAAAAATACGGTAACATTCCACTTATTTTAAGCCTGTTCACCTGCTGTAAATACGGACCATTGCTTGCGACACAGAGGATATATTTTCCACGAAGATACTCCAGCAGTTCCAGCGCTCCGTTTTCGGGAATGGCACTTTCAAGCAAGCATTCTCCGAAATACTTTTCAAATATTAAACCGTCAAATGAAATTCCCAGCTCTTCGAATATCAGATTCCATCGCTTCTTCTGCAATTCCTCAAAAGTCATTTCTCCTTTTTCAATGGCTTGCCACAAAGAATTGTTTATTCGATTGAATACGGAAAACATTTCCTCTTCATACACACAAAGCTGATACTTTGCGAAGCCGTTTTTCATAGATTCCTTCACATATTCATCGAAGCTTAACAATGTATTATCAATATCAAAAAGAATCACTTTCAACATATGTATTTTCATAATTTCTTCTATGCGATGTAATACATGGCTGGCAATAAACTGGGTTGTTTCGAAATGTACATAATCCAGAATATTTTCATCCCACATAATTTTCAGATTTGCCGGGAATTCTTCATCCGAATTCCAAAACTGCAGCATCATTGGCAAAAATTCAAATGGATATAAACGGTAGGAGACATCCCCGATCGTTTCCTTTTCTCCTCCGAGGGCTTCACAGGCCTGGGAGAGCTTTTCTGTTTTTCCGTCAAAATATCGAATTTGATGATAAAAAATTGTTCCACCAGTTCCGGAAGACTGAACTGTTCCCTTTAGCTGATGAATATTACAGAACTTACCGGATAAGCGGCATCTATCTTTGGAATAGCACAAAATATCAAAAATCGACATTGCTTCATTGTAGCCGGCATCCGTACAATTTTTAAAACCATCCTCTGACCATTCAACTTTCCCATTTTTACGGTTAATCCGATACATTCTTCCGACAAATTTAATATACAGATATGTCTCATCATAGTTCAATCGGTGCTTTTCGATCATATGCGCCTGGTCATATTCTAAAAATTTCACCTGCATGCGGTCCCGCATGGTTTCATAATTTGATTTCAACTTGTTCCCCTCTGCTGCATTTCACAGCATTTTTTCTTTCATTCATCCTGTTTATTCATTTCCCCGTCAAGCATTTTCAAAATCTCTGCAAGCCCTCTGCATAGGCTACATCTTCCGGTACTCAAACAGTTCCATTATCGTCTGCGCTACACATTCCTCTTTTTTGCCCTTCCCTGTTATCTCATAAAAAGAACTCATTTTCTCTGCGTACAGATTTTAATGCTCCCAGCATCTGCTCCATCTTTTCCTGTAAAGGCGGCGGAAGAATGCGGGCATGTTCCGGACAGGCAGAAACACAGGCCATACATAAAATACATCTCTCCGGGCTTGTTATAGCCGCTCCATTTTCTATTTGGATCGCCCCGGTCGGACAGACAGTAGCGCATTTTCCACACTGCTTACAGGATGGCAGGGAAACTGGTGTCACAAGCATGCTCATTCCATTTTTATACGGATAATTTCCAGGCACCTTTACCGGAGATTCTGAACCGCTTTCCAGCTTATCCAACACTTTCCCGGCAAACTCAAGGATCGATCGCCTGTCTTGTTCATCCGGCCTTCCCTTTCCTACTTCCGGCGCCATGGAATGCTGTGCAACCAAAGCAGCAGATGCAGCCACCTGGAATCCTCTTTCCGTGACAATATTGTTTAATTCCAAAAGAGCATCTTCATAAGCCCGGTTTCCGTAAATCACCAGGGTAACTGCTTTTTTCCCGCTTCCTTCTAATTTGTTCAGCCTTTCCGCTGCAATAGCCGGAATCCTGCCGCCAAAAACTGGAACTGCAATAACTACCAGTTCACCTTCCGGTTTTTCCACCGCCTTATCCCGTAAACTCAGATCCACGGTTTTTACATTCTTTGAAATCCCTTCACAGAAAATTTTTCCTGCCTTTTTGGTTCCCCCTGTTGGGCTAAAATAATACAGTTCTGCTATATTCAACATAACTTTTCCTCCTTTTTCTGTACCGTTTCCACATGCCTGTTTAAAGAGCTGCACGCTAAAATCACCGCATTCATACTCCCGCTCCATTCATATCATAATGCTTCATTTCTGTTGAAATGTTGTATTTTTATTTTTTACAACAAGTATACTCCATTCACGTTGTACTGTCAATATTTACAACATTTCCAAAATAGAGTATAATCACTTTAAAAACAGGAAAGAGGCAATCACAATGAGGCTCAATACCAAATGCTCCATTGCATTACACTGCTTAGTATTTATTTCCGAATATGAAAACAAAGTAAAAGTGACCAGTGAACTGCTTGCCAAAAGTACAGGATGCAATTCCGCTGCAATAAGAAGTATTCTGAATATTTTACAGAAAGCCGGCATCATCTCTGTTGTGCGTGGAATCGGCGGCGCTTATCTGGTTCGGGATCCGAAAAGTCTTACCGTTTGGGAAATTTATCATGCCCTTGAACCAGATGGACTGGAACATTTTATCGGATTTCATCCAAATCCTTCCGATAAATGCCCTGTGGGGAAGCGAATCCAGGCTGTATTAAAAAAACCTTATGATGAGATTGGTGCATCCGTACAAGAAGCGATGGAAGGGATTACTTTACAGCAGTTATTAGATTATTACCACGAAAATGATGATGTCAGATTCGATTACGAACCCTGATGTATATTTATACAAAAAATACAGGGCATCGTCCCGTGGTATCCATTTCCCAAAATACCACAGAACAAAACCCTGTTTACAACATCTTTCCTGGAATAAAATATTTCATTCACATTTCACAAACTTATTATCCGCTAATTTATAAAATGTGTATGGATCCTCTCCTCATACTGAGGCGATTCCACACCCTTTTCACGCCCTGCTTCAATTCCCTTAAGGAGCCAGGCCATATTTTGTGCCAGAGTGCGCATCGTTTGCAGCCCTTCCCCATCCTTACGTACATCATCCGGCGTAAATCCATGTACCTGATTCCAGTATTGAGAACCAACTATGTGCATATTGCTGATTCCAAAATACTTATTCAGGCGGTCAAAAGCCGCACTTGCGCCTCCTCTGCGGCAGGAAACTACCGATGCTGCCAGCTTTCCTGCCATACGGCCTTCACTGCAGTAAAACAAACGGTCAAGAAAAGCGCAGAGCTGTCCGGAAGGGCCGGCATAATATACCGGAGAGCCAACTACAATTCCATCATACTCATCCAGCTTTTCCAGAACCTCATTTACTTTATCGTTAAATACACATCTCCCTGTCCGGGCGCATTTTCCGCAGGCAATACAGCCTGCTACCGGCTTTTTCCCAAGATACAGGATTTCCGATTCCACGTTATTTTTAGAAAGTGTCTCCGCTATTTCATTCAAAGCGGTATAGGTACAGCCACGTTCATTTGGACTGCCATTAATTAATAAAACTTTACTCATGCCCTGTTTCCTTTCTGGTTAATATCCGGATCAATGAATGGATTTGCCCAATTCGTAAGCTTCTTTTAATTCACTCCTGCCTTCAACGTCCCCAACTGCCATAACACCGCCGCAAAGAATCTTGCCAAGATTCTTCCAGCCCAGATGTTTTTCCAAACGGTCATACCAGTATTCACTTTCCTCAAATCCATAGCCTTCAGCAGCCATGATAAGAATGCTGTCTTTCTTCGGATTACGGTAATCCGGGTCACATTCAGCCACTGCAAACAAACGGTCAAACGCACATTTAAGCTGACCACTTATGGTCCAGTAATACAGCGGTGTTGCCAGTACAACAATGTCCGCCTCCTTATAAACAGGATAGATCTTATCCATATCATCCTTCTGTACACAGGGACTGTCCGGATTTTTGCCTCCCCCAAAGCATCCCTTACAGCCATGGATATTCATGCGATCAAGAAAAAACTCCGTGACGCTGTTTCCCGCACTCTCTGCTCCTTCTGCAAATGCTTTCACAAGTGCAGAGGTATTTCCATTTTTGCGCGGGCTTCCGTTTAATACGATAATCTTCTTACTCATTTCCAATTCCTCCTGCTCATTAAAACTTTTCTGCTAAAGCCGCAGCCTTTTCGCATCCATCTGTCTTCTCAATATCTCCAGCATTTAAAACTCCGGGAATAAGGACTTCTCCTACCATCTTCCATTTCAGCAGTGCCGCAGAACGTTCGATAGGAATGCGAACTCCATCTAAGACAGACAGATCATCCTCTTCACAGCAGGCAATCAATGCACATTCTTTTCCTGCAATGTCTTTCCCTGCAACACAGAAAGAAAACAGTTTATCAATCACGCCCTTCACCTGTGCCGGGATGGAATACCAGTAAACAGGCATGGTAAAAACAACCGCATCTGCTTCCAGAATTGCCGGGGCAATCGTATTAAAATCATCGTCAAAGGAACAGGCCTTTCCGGTCTTAAAACAAGTCTCACAGGCATGACAGCCCCCTACATTTTTCATAGCTGCATCAAACCTTGTGATGATATGCCCTCTCTTTTCTGCTTCCTGGATAAATGCTTCTGTCATGGCAAAGCTGTTTCCTGCTTTACGTGGACTTCCCGTAATAACCACAATTTTTTTACTCATATGCTACATTCTCCTTTTATTGTTTTTAGCTGTGTTGACTTCACTATTAATTCATACTATAATTCTAACAAACACAGAAATGAATACAAGTACGCACATTTAAGTGCGATACTTACATTAAGGTTTGATACTTACCCTAAGGAGAGTGTAAAATGGAAAAACGCTGCATTTCAAGTGAATGCCTGAATGATACAGGGTTCAGCTATACCTTATCCCTGATCAATGGAAAATATAAAATGACAATTCTCTATACTTTAATGGAATTTGGGGTTGTCCGCTTTAATGAGATGAAAAGATATATCGGAAATATTTCTTACAAAACATTGAGTTCCACTTTAAAGGAATTGGAAGCCGACCAGCTTGTACACCGGGAAGAATATCCGCAGATTCCCCCAAAAGTAGAATACAGTCTTACAGAACGTGGAAAATCACTGATTCCCATTTTAGACGGGATGTGTGAATGGGGAATGAAGAATCGGATTTAATTTTCTAAACTTGACAGCCAGTTAATGATGTCCTCATAATGTCTGAACCGTTTTAGGATCTGATATTTTTTTAATGTCATCATAGAGAAAAAGACTCTACATAAGTCTACTTAGAGTCTTTTTCGTGTGCTGCCTTATTACTATGACTAATTTAATTGTTCCAGCATCGTCTCCGCAAAAATCCCATACCCGCTGGTGGAGTCCTGGACAAATACGTGGGTGACGGCGCCTACGAATTTTCCATTTTGTACCACGGGACTTCCGGACATTCCCTGGATAATTCCTCCGGTTTTCTCTAAAAGTCCCGGATCCGTTACATGAATCACAAAGCTTTTGTTGCTGTCCTCGTGGTTGAGGTCAATCTTGGTAATCTCCGCCTCATATTCCTGCACATTACCTTCCACACAGCATAGAATAGAGGCAGGTCCAACCACCAGCTCCTGCTTATAAGCAACCGGCATTTTTTTCAGGGAGATTCCGGAATCATTGCTTCCGGTAAAGTTTCCGAAAATTCCGTTTTTGCTGTTTAAAGAAATGTTTCCTATGATTCTGCCGGGTTCGTAACGAATCAGGCCCGAAAGCTCTCCTGGGCTTCCTTTGGTTCCTTTCTGAATTCCAAGGATTTCTGCCTGATAGAGGTTTCCATCCTGTATCTCCAGCAGTTCTCCTGTATCCACATCACTGATTCCATGCCCAAGAGCGCCGTAGTTTCCTGATGAATCCACAAAGGTTAGCGTCCCGATTCCCTGAGTGTCGTCCCGTACCCAAAGCCCAAGCTTATAATTCCCTTCCGCATCTTTCACAGGAGTCAGAGACACAGGAATCGTTTCACCGTTTCTTTTTACATCCAGGGTTACATTTCCGCCGTCCAATAATGACAGATCTTCCATAAGTTCTTTTTTACTGGTAATCTTCTGCTCATTAAACGCGACAATATAATCTCCTGGTTTTACGATGTTTTTCGCAGGTTCCTGGGCTGTTCCGTTTTCTGATGTGATTTCACCGGTGTCGATGATCAGAACCCCCTGTGTTTCCATGTAAAGTCCTACTGTACTTCCGCTGACATAAACACTGGTACTGTCCGCAGGCATGACTTTCACATTTTTAAATGGGATAAACCCAAGCAGCCTGCAGGGCAGAAGATAGCTGCCTTCCCCTGACACTGTGACCGCCTCCTCAAAGGAAAGAAACGGATAGGAGAACATCGCTTCCACATCTTGTTCCATTCCCTTTTCCACCTGAATCTCATCCGGGATCTTCCTGTCCATATATCTGTATCCCAGCCATCCCATTGCAAGCAGATCCAATCCCAGGCACCACAGAAGAAAACAACGGTACTTCCTTTTTCTTTCCATTTTGCCACATCCTTTTCCTACGTAATTAAAAAGAGAGGAACATCCTCTCGGATATCCTCTCTTAGTATGTGGGAAAAGAAATTATTTCAGTCTTGTATTTTTATGTACCTGTGCCAATTCTTTCTTTTTCGTTCCAGCTATTTTTATTCTATTTTTTCCTGATAAAAGAAAAACATACGCAGTTTTTACAAAATTTTTCTAAAATTTCAATTCCAGCCCTTGCAAACATCTATCCAGGCAGTAAATGAAGAATATTTTTCCAATTCTTCTATTGTCAGTTCGATGGCACTGTTGCTGCTTCCGCAAGCCGGAAAGACCGTCCGGAATCTTTTCAGGGATTCATCAAGATATATACAAATGCCGTCATTCACAGCAAAAGGGCAGACACCTCCGACTGCATGGCCTACCATCTCTTCAGTTTCCTGGGGTGTAAGCATTTTAGCTTTTTTTTCCAAACTGTGCCTTGTATTTCGGATTATCAATTTTAGCATCGCCGGCAGCAACAATTAAAACAGGTTTTCCGTCCACCATAAAAGAAAGTGTCTTTGCAATCCTGCAGGGCTCACAATGCAGCGCTTCAGCAGCAAGCTGTACTGTAGCGCTTGAAACCTCAAATTCCCTAACGCGATTTTCTATGCCGTATTTTCTGAAATACTCTTTCACCTTTTCGATTGCCATATCAAATCTCCTTATTCGTTTTTTTGCCAATTATAGCACAATATTTTTAATGTTAAAGAGATTTTTGCATATTTATAATAAAGATTACCGCTCCTGCATAGTTACCAGTACAATGTCCCCCGGCTGTTTTCCTATCCTGGGTCTCCCTATGTCTGTCTCCGTTTTTCTATTTATCGCCTTTATGTTTTCCAACTGCAAGGTCTGCGATCACTTTGTCATATTTCTTATCCAGATCGTAAAACAAAAACCCGATGGTTGCGATCAGCAGTGAGATTGCCGGCAGCCATACAAATGACATCGATATAGAGAACAGCGACGAGGAACTTTGCACAGCTTTTGCCGCATCAAATCCGCCTGCGCTCAATACCCAGCCGAAAACTGCAGTACCTACGCCGGAGCCTACCTTCATGCAGAAGGAGGAAGCTGCATTGCCCATGCCGGAGGTTCCGTATCCGTTCAGCCATTCACCATAGGTGATCGCATCCTGAAGGCAGCCAAACGCCGTTGCTGAACAGCAGCCAAAACCAATACCTTTTACAGCGGAAAGTACGCAAACGGCTGTATAGTTCGTTGTAAATCCGGTCAAAACAAAACCCGCCAAGGTAATCAGCACCCCAATTAAAAGTACGTTTCTTTTGCTCATCTTTTTCATCAGGAACGGGGTAACAAACATCGTTGCGATCTGGGCAATGGAAAGCACATTTGCCACCATTGTATAATAATCCCCATTTCCCATATTGTACTGTGCAAAGTAGAATGCAGAACCATAGAAGCAGGACATCATAAAATACATAACGAACATACAGAGAACCACGATCAGCCAGTATTTATTTTTCAGCAGCCCGACCAGGCCCTTGATAAAGGGTACTCCCTGTGCTTTCTCTTGCTTTTCTTCCTCTTTTTCACTTCCGCCCTGCTCTACCACACGTTCCTTGCAGACAGCAAATACAAACAGGTTCAAAACGACCATGGCGATCATCAGGATTACAAAGGTCAGCGTCCATCCCTTCTGTGTATAGATGTCTCCGCCGCCGAAAAATCCGGTCATTTTCAGAACAACGGTATTGACCGTCATGGTTCCTGCTGTTGCAAGGAGCATACGGAAGTTTCCGAGAAGTCCTCTCTCATACTGATTGGTGGTCATCAGACCGTTCAGAGTTGCGTACGGAACATTCATTCCCGTATAAAATACGGTAGATGTAAGGTTATAGGTAAGGAAAATATAGATGATCTGCATTTTCCCCTGAAGGCCGGACGGCACGCTGAACATCAGAATTGTGCTGATCGCAAGAGGCAGGCACAGCCTTAAGATCCAGGGACGGGCTTTGCCGAACCTGCTGTGGGTATGGTCTACGATATATCCCATTGCAAGATCCGATACACCGTCCAGTAGCTTGGAGACTGCAATGATGGAAGCAGCCACAGCCGAATTCACGCCCACCACATTGGTATAATATACTAAAAGAAATGCATTGATTGCCGAAACAACCAGGTTATTGGCATAATCACCCACGCCGTATCCAAATCGTTCTATGAAAGATAATTTCGCATTTGGATCCATATTTGTACTCTTCATTTTTTCTCCCGTTCCTTTCCTTTAATTTGTTTTATCAGCCATGGCTTCTTCCGGAGGAAACCAGCCGAAGTCCACGCATCTGCCAAAATCCCAGCAGTCCCATCCTCTCCATTCCTTCTCATTGACCGTATCGATCAGGAGTTTATAGCTCCAGTAGAAATAGCCGGAACCTTTTTCCCAGGCAGCAAGCTGTGCCTTTGCCAGTTTGTTGTAAATTTCTTTTCTGCGTTCTTCATCCACTGCCTGTTCGGAATCGTTTACCACTCCGTTTAATACGGTCTGTCCGCCTTTTGTATCATAGCCGATGGCAACGGAGTTCGCAAGACACCACTCACCGCATACAACCGGGAAATACTGCTGCATCTCTGCGATATCTTCGCCCCACTTTTCAATAAAGGCCTCATAATCCTCCACAGTCTGCCCGCATCCCATCATCTCAGCCACAGTCAGATACTGGTGGGTATCCAGCACCACGTTTTTGTATTTGTCTTCCCGCATAAAATCCTTCCACATCTTTAAGTGGAATGCATCATGGATGACCACATACTTTTCTTCCGGAAGAAACTTACGAAGCCTGTCATAGGCATCCAGGTAAAACTGCCGGATAAATTCCACGGTGTTGCCCCGGGATCCTTCTGCTTTTTTGGTATCTACGGCAGGATACCGTTCCGGGACATTGGCACATTCCCACATGTCCTCAAGGACAGGTTCATTGATTACTTCGATTCCCCAAAGCCCTTCTCTTGTACCATAACGTTTCGCAAGCCGTTCCAGAACGCTTAACTCAAACTCCACTTCCTCCGGCTCCTGGGACCATTTGCATACGCCGCAGATTCCGCCGTTGTCAAATCCATTCTGGCTGTCCGGAGCCGTATGCAGGTCGATCAGAATCCGGAGACCGTATTTTTCCGCCCAGTTAAAGGCTTTATCCAGCTCCCCGATACATCCGATAAACGGCTCCCTGTCTCCAAAGATGAAATACGGCACCGGGATACGCACTGCCTCCATTCCCATGGCTTTGATTCTGCCAAAATCACGCTCCGTAATATATTCGGAACGGTGTACCTTAATCCTCGCCTCATACACTTCCCTGGAAAGCTGTGTCGGAAGATAGTATTCGTCCTCCGCTGTGGTTCCCTCAAATAATGCAGGGCTCATCCACTTTTCCAATACCAGCCAGTTTCCGAGATTTACGCCTTTTACCTTCATGTTGTACATTTCCTTTCTTTTGATATGATTATTCTTCTGATGTTGTTGATCTTTTAAAGTAATCGTTCTTTTTTTGTTGTCTTTATTTTACGTTTCACGACAGAATTTCTATATCATTTTTTTTAGTAGTTTGATATTTTTTTTGGAAAATGTGCTATACTAAAGAATCATAGCATCGAATCCTAACATCAAAGAAATAAAGGGAAACATCAAGGAACTGGAGGAAAGATTCATGAATGTCCATTATCTGATGCAGTATGTCTCACGGCAATTACATACCATTGTGCGCAGATATACCTTGCAGGGAGAACTGTTGGAAACCGTATGCGAACGCATAGACTTTGAAGACTGCCTTGAGGCAGAACCGGAGGAATTCCGGCAAAGCCTTCTTCAGTCTGCAGCTAATGCGTTTCCCGTCCTTCTGGCAGATGATCATTCCGTTGCCTACGCTGCAGCGATTACAAGAAATGAGCGTTTCCTGGTTGGTCCTGTCCTTCTGCTTGGCGGTACGACGTATAAACACAAGCTTCCTGAACGGCAACTTTTCTCCGAGTCCTGGCTTCTCTCTCTGCACCACTGCAGCCCCTATGCGCTTTTAAAGGAGATTCTTCTTATCCACAATCTTTTCCATGACAGTGCAGTCCTGATCAATGATGCGTTTGATTTCAACTGTTTGGAGAAAAAGGAAACTTACGAAGTCCAGAAGAATTTTACGGATATTGTCTTTCAGAATCAGGAGACTGCTTTCCGGCACAATCCTTTTGATCAGGAAATACGGGAGTTTTCCAGTATTGAAAACGGTGATGTGGAACAGCTTTCCAAAAGCTGGGAGGAAGACTATATCGGACGTGTCGGAATCCTTGCCAAAGAGCCTCTTCGCCACTGCCAAAACCTCGGAATCGTTCTTATAGCCCTCGCAGCCAGGGCGGCGATCCGTGGCGGCATCCTGTCAGACCTTGCCTTTTCCCTAAGTGACAGCTACATCAACCAGATTGAAGAGGCCAAAAATCCCGAGGCCGCCATCTCCCTTGGACGGAAGGCGGAATATCAGTATGCGGTTCTGGTAAAAGAGCTGAAGGAACAACGCGAATCCCGAAAATCCGGTCAGGCTTCCGATTCCAAGATCAGCAGGTGCAAGGATTATATCTGCTCCCATCTCCATGGAAAGATTTCCACCTCAGATGTAGCCAGGGAGCTGTATATGAACCCCAGCTATTTATCCGATTTGTTTAAAAAAGAAGAAGGCATAACCATCAGCGAATACATCCTGCAGGAAAAAATAAAGCTGGTAAAAAATATGCTCATCTATTCCCAGTACTCCTACAGTGCGATCGCAAACTACCTGGGCTTTACTTCCCAAAGCTATCTGGGAAAAAAATTCAAGCAGGCCACAGGCATGACTCTTCACCAGTACAGGGAAAAATACGGGGTAAAAGAATTTAACCCGGAAGGATAACCGTCATCCTTCCGGGTCTTATTTACATCTCTGCCGCCAATGCATGGGCAAGATATTGATTCAGCTTTTCCGCATCAAATTTCGGCCGGTAATTCTTTTTCATAAATTGTATTTCCTGCTCTGCTGCCGCATGGAAATCCGTTTTTGGGATACGTCCCCGTACATCATAGAGGCCGTTTCCGAAAAAGAGGGCACAATGCTCCTCGATCCTGTTTATCATGATCACCGACCCGTTGATTCCCTGGTGCAGCGTATCTGCCAGCCAGTAGCAGCCGCCTGTCAAAAACAGATTCTTCCAGTCTTTGTTCGCAAAATAGCGTTCCAACAGTCTTAAAATGTTTCGGTAATACTGCAGGTCAGTCATTCCTTTTCCCACTGCCTCTACCGGCTTTTCTGCACCAGTTTTTCATAATATCCATCCACATATACTGCATAAATGATCGCTCCAATGATGTAAGCCGCTGCCGTTATTGCAAAGCCGGCGGACAGTCCGATACTTTCCTGGAACATGCCCATGGCAAAAGAGCCGATTCCGATACCGATATCATAGGATAACAGATAGGTGGCATTGGCAGTTCCGCGCTTCGGCCCCGGTGTTGTCCCTGTTACAAAAGACTGGAAAAGGGGCTGCAGGATTCCGTAGCCAAGGCCAAGCAAAAATCCGGCTGCCAGCAGATGTACGCCTGTTTCCATAAAGAAATAGCTTGCCATAGTAACCATCAGCACCACCAGGCTGAGGCCGACCAGA
Organism: Eubacteriales bacterium; assembly: GCA_030524545.1. Classification (GTDB taxonomy): domain Bacteria; phylum Bacillota; class Clostridia; order Lachnospirales; family Lachnospiraceae; genus Blautia_A. The sequence continues at coordinate 170,415 of JAUNGM010000002.1, read as the reverse complement.
ATCCTGTGTTTTCCTGCATCGATCATCTTCTGCGTGGAAAACTTGGAAACCAGCATACCTGCTACCAGAAATACATAAAAATACGGGGTCACATTTGACAGTCCCTTTTCCTGTGCAAAGATAGAAGTATATGCAAGGACTGCCCCAAACGGGATCATAATAAACATCATGTTAAACATAAACGGCAGAGCCGGTTTGTAGAATGCATCAGACAGAACAAATTTTTTCCGTTCCACCTTCGGGTATTCTATTCTGCAGAAGGATACGCAGATCAATGCGATCACGGTCAGGGCAAACAGTAACAGGAAGGATGCTTTGCTGCTCATATGATTCTGTACCTGAATACCAACAAACGGCCCTGCTGCCATACCAAGGGAGATCGTCAGGGCAAACCGGTTTACTCCGACTCTTACCTTATCTTCCGGAAGGACATCTCCGGCCAGCGTTGTTGTAGCGGAACCGCAAACGGAATACACAGCTCCCATATACAGACGGATCAGCACCAGCGCTCCAAAAAACGGAAATGCAATAAAGCCTAAAAACGGCAGGCAGAACAGTGCAAGAAACAGCATATATGTATAGTAACGGTTAAAGTTATCCAAAATATATCCGGCAACCGGCCTGAATAACACCGTAGCCACCGACATCGCAGTTAAAACCATTCCGATCTTTGCCCCTGTAATTCCGATCTGCTGGCAATAAATCGGCAGGATCGGTACGGAAGCATAGAAGGTTGCCATCATTAACAGGTTCGTAATAAACAATAAAACAAATTTCTTATTCCATATTTTACTCATAGACTCTGGCTGAAATTCCATTCTTTCAGCCTATCCCTCCTTTCATTTTTTCAAACTCTTAACAATTTCATGCCCCGATGGCATTTCCTGTATAAAGCTGATAGTAACGTCCCTTTGCTTCGATGAGCTGGTCATGGGTGCCCCGCTCTATGATCCGTCCCTGCTCCAGTACCATGATACAGTCCGAATTCTTTACAGTAGAAAGCCTGTGTGCGATCACAAATGTAGTCCTGCCCTTCATCAGATGGTCCATGCCTTCCTGGACAAGTGTCTCGGTACGGGTGTCAATGGATGAGGTTGCTTCATCCAGAATCAGTACAGGCGGGTCTGCCACCGCTGCCCTGGCGATTGCCAGAAGCTGCCGCTGTCCCTGGCTGAGGTTTGCCCCGTCGCCTGTCAGCATTGTCTGATACCCCTCCGGCAGCCTCTTAATAAAACCATGGGCATTGGCAAGCTTCGCTGCAGCGATACATTCCTCATCCGTTGCATCCAGCTTTCCGTAACGGATATTCTCCATTACCGTTCCGGTAAACAGGTGGGTATCCTGCAGTACCATGCCAAGAGAACGGCGCAGATCCGGCTTTTTGATCTTATTGATATTGATATTGTCGTAACGGATCTTTCCGTCCTGGATATCATAAAAACGGTTGATCAGGTTGGTGATCGTAGTCTTTCCTGCCCCCGTACTTCCTACAAAGGCAATCTTCTGTCCCGGTGTTGCATAAAGCTTGATATTATGCAGTACGATCTTATCATCATTGTATCCGAAATCCACATCATGGAAGGTCACATCTCCCTGAAGCTTCGTATAGGTAACGGTTCCGTCCGCTTTATGGGGATGCTTCCATGCCCAGAGTCCGGTACGTTCCTTTGACTCTGTCAGGTTTCCGTCCCGGTCTTCTTTTGCATTGACCAGTTCCACATAGCCTTCATCGACCTCCGTCTCTTCATCCAGCAGCATAAAGATACGCTCTGCACCTGCCAATGCCATGATGATGCTGTTCATCTGCTGGCTGATCTGTGTGATCGGCTGGGTAAAGTTCTTGTTCAGATTGAGGAAGGAGACAAGGGTTCCAAGGGTCAGCCCTGAATGTCCCCCAAGGGCCAGCGCCGCACCTGACACTGCACACAGCACATAGCTGATATTTCCAAGGTTTGCATTCACCGGCATCATGATATTGGAAAGGGTCTGCGCCTTATTTGCACTCTCCCGCAGTTCCTGGTTAAGTTTCCGGAACTGTTCCAGGCTTTTTTCCTCATGGCAGAATACCTTTACGACCTTCTGCCCCTCCATCATTTCCTCAATATAGCCGTTGACCGTTCCCAGTTCTTTCTGCTGTTTCCGGAAGTAGACGGAAGATTTTTTTCCAATCTTTGATGCGGTAAAAAGCATCACCGCTACCATTACCACTGCGATCAGGGTCAAAGGAATACTGAGTACCACCATACTGATAAATGTCGTCACGAGCGTAACCATGGAATTCAGGATCTGCGGGATACTCTGGCTGATCAATTGGCGCAGCGTATCCACATCATTGGTATAGACAGACATAATGTCCCCATGGGCATGAGTGTCAAAATACCGGATTGGAAGCTGCTCCATATGGGTAAACAGGTCTTTTCTGAGATTACGCATGGTTCCCTGGGTAATATTGACCATGATTCTGTGCCATGCATAAGCGCAGAGAATGCCTATAGCATAAACGCCGACCATCCAGAACAGTGCCCGTGCAAGGGGTGCATAATCCGGTTTTCGTGCTTTGAGCAGAGGTACAATATAATCATCGATCAGGGTCTGCATAAACAGCGTTCCCTTTAGTGTTGCCAATGCGGTGCCGAGGATACAGACGACCACACAGACAAAAGAAAATTTATAGTTTTTCAGCATATAACCCATTACCCGCAGAAAGATCTGCCCCTGGTTTTTCTTTATTTTGCTTTGCTGCTTCATCCTCTCACACTTCCTTTCCTGCCTGCGCCTGATCCAGGGAAACGTGATCAAAATCACCGCCGCCCTTCATCTGCGTATCATAGATTTCCCGGTAGATCTGATTGGTTTTCAGCAGATTCTCATGAGTATCAAATCCGGAAACCCTTCCTTCATCCAAAACCAGGATCCGGTCCGCATCCTGGACGCTGGAAATCCTCTGGGCAATGATCAGCTTCGTCGTACCCGGAATCTTTTTGGCAAAGGCTTCCCGGATCCGGGCATCTGTTGCCGTATCCACCGCGCTGGTGGAGTCATCCAGTATCAAAACCTTCGGTTTCTTCAGAAGAGCCCTTGCAATACACAGCCTCTGTTTCTGTCCGCCGGAAACGTTGCTTCCGCCCTGCTCGATCCAGGTATCATACCCATCCGGAAACTGTTCGATAAATTCATCCGCACACGCCTGCCTGCAGGCTTCCATGCATTCCTCCCGTGCGGCATCCTCGTTTCCCCAGCGCAGGTTCTCAAGGATTGATCCGGAAAACAGGACATTCTTCTGAAGTACCACCGCAACCTGGTTCCGCAGAGTCTCCATATCATAGGTGCGTACATCCTTGCCGCCTACCATGACAGATCCGTTCTCCACGTCATATAACCGGCTGATCAGATTTGCCAGACTGGATTTTCCGCAGCCGGTACCGCCGATCACGCCGATGGTTTCCCCGGATTTGATGTGGATGTCAATATTCCGGAGGGTATCCTCTCCGCTTCCTTTCTGATAAGAAAAGCATACATGATTAAAGTCGATACTTCCGTCTTCGATTTCTTTATCCGGCTGCTCCGGATTCGTCAGGTCTGCTTTCTCGTTTAATACCTCTGCGATACGTCTGCCGCTGGCAACACTCATGCTCAGCATGACAAAAACCATAGAGAGCATCATCAGGGACATTAAGACTCCCATCACATAGCTGAACAGGGACGTCAGTTCTCCGGTTGTGAGATCACCGATCACGATATCATGTGCGCCGAACCAGGAAAGAGCAATGACGCAGCCGTATACCACCAGCATCATCACCGGATTATTCCAGGCCAGGATTGCTTCTGCCTTTCCGGCAAGGCGTGCCAGCATGTCTGCTGCCTTGCTGAATTTCTCCTTTTCGTAATCCTCTCTTACAAATGCTTTTACCACACGGATCGCAGATATGTTTTCCTGTACACTTGCATTCAGTTCATCATATTTGCGGAACACCCGGTCATAGATCCGAAGCGTCCTGCTCATGATCAGTACCAGTACCAGCGCAAGCAGCACGATTGCCGCAAAGAAAACGGTGCTTAGTCTCCGATTGATGAAAAAGCACATAAACATACTGCTCAAAAGCATCAGTGGGGAACGCACCGTGATCCTCAGGAGCATCTGAAATGCGATCTGTACATTGGTCACATCCGTCGTCATTCTGGTCACAAGTCCTGCCGTACTGAATTTGTCTATATTTGAGAAAGAAAAAGTCTGTATATTCTCATACATTGCTTCCCGCAGGTTTGCCGCAAATCCGGTGGATGCCTCCGCCCCGTATTTGCCCGCCAATGTTCCAAACAAAAGGCTGAAAAACGCCAGAACCAGCATCAACGCCCCATAGCCATAGACTGCTTTTATGTTTCCATTCATAATTCCCTCATCAATGATCGATGCCATGATAAAAGGGATCAGAACTTCCATAAATACCTCCAATGCCGTAAACACCGGAGTAAGCAGGGATACTTTCTTATATTGCTTCACCTGCCCAAACAAGGTTTTTACCATGTTCTTTCTGCCTCCTTTTTTTATCATCTTTTTTGAATAACTAGTTTATCAGATTTTCCCTGTACCTTTAATTGAAAATATGTTATCATTTATAACAACTTGTTATTAACGGAGGGAATCAGAATGACCATAGACAACTTGAAATGCTTTATTCAGGTGGCCGAAAACCTGAGTTTTGCACGTGCGGCGGAGGCTCTGTATATTTCACAGCCTGCCGTTACCAAACAGATTAACTCTCTGGAACAGGAGCTCGGAGCCGCCCTTCTGATCCGGACTACCAGGCATGTGGAGCTTACGCCTGCCGGAATGTCCTTTTATAAAGATGCCAAGGATATCGTACTGAAATCACAGCTTGCTATTGCCCGCGTCCATAAACACAACTCTGCTGACTCCTCCATCCGGATTGGCCTGAGCAACCATGTGGCACTTTTTTATCTTGCGCCGCTTCTTTCCGGATTTCATGAAAAGTACCCGGAGATCCGCCCCATTGTGGAATGCCCCGGATATAAGATCGCAGCCAATCTCTTCCTTGAGAAAAAACTGGATGTGCTTTTTTATTACAAAGAAAACCTTCGGAAAAATACGGGCGTATCATTTCTTGAACTGACGAAGGATCATCTCTCCTGCGTAATGCCGGCCGGTCATCCGCTTGCTGCGAAGGACAGTGTTTCCCTGAGTGATTTAAACGATATTCCTGTCATTGCCTGCAATCCTTTGAACGCACCGCTTTTTATTTCCGATTTCCAGCAGCAATTGGAAGAATCTCACCCTGCCGATAAGCTCCTTTACTGTGACTGCATCGAAATTGCTCACTGCATGGTGGCTGCCGGCCTGGGCATCGCCATTCTGCCGGGCGTTTTGAGTCTGCGATCCCCGGATTTTGCCAGAATCCCGCTGGAAGGTACGGAGCCGGTCTCCTTTGGGCTGTTTTATCATAAGAAGACCTCCAACAGTGCTCTGGAAAAATTCATAAGCATGTTTTGATTATTTCATACGGAAAAGGAGAATACACATGGATCATACATATAAAGAAAAAGAAATGAACCTTTTACAGGCCCTTATCGAAAGAAACGGGATGCAGCATATCATCGACACTGCGGCAGAAGCCTTCGGCAATCCGGTGTTTGTCTGCGACCTTGGATATAAGATCATCTGCTACAGTGACCATGACGCTGTGTATGATGATTTCTGGGAACATATGAAAAACCATAACTACAGCATACCGGAACAGATTTCCCAGATCATGCGTACCGGAGATTTTGCAAAGATTTACGCTTCCGATGATACAAGAATCGGCAAATATCCCTTTACGGATTCCCCTTTTTTAGCAGCAAGAATCCGTGACGGGAGTCACGTTTTGGGGCATATCTGCGTATATGGCTGCAGGGAGACCTTTTCGGAACAGGACAGGGAACTTTTAATCCTGCTATGCAAAATTGTTTCTTATGAAATGCTGTACCGGGGAATGTCCACACCTCTGAAAATCCCCTACTATACACTGCTGACTGATCTTCTGGAAGGAACCCTTTCCGACAAGGAGGAACTGAATATGCGCCTGCAGTGTCTGAAGATCTCTTTTCCGCCCAAAATGCATCTTGCAGTCATCAGTTTTCAGAGCAGGGTCCTGCAGGCATCCATTTTTTATATCCGGGAATATCTCATGCAGAAGCTTCCCCATACTCTCAGTATCGTATATCAGGAACGACTGATCCTGCTGCTTCCCAGGGATTACCTGGAAGATGACCGGATTGAAAAATTCCTTGCCACCTACAAGGCAAACATTGATTATAAAATAGGTGTCAGCAACCCATTCAGTGACGCTGTCAACCTGAAAATTTATTATGAACAGGCGCTTGCGGCTATTCAGATCGCCGGGCTTTTGAAGCTGGAGGACAGGCTGTGCCTCTATCAAAGGCTGTACATCTACCAGATCCTGCTCTATGCCAGAAAGGAGACAGACCTCAAATTCCTCTGCGACCCTGCGGTTCTGAACATGCAGGCTTACGACAGGCTTCATCATACGGAATATCTGAAAGATCTGGAGCTTTACCTCTCCTACGGCAAGAACATCAATAAGGCAGCCCAAAAGGCCTGCGTACATAAAAACTCCATGTATTACCGGATTTCAAAAATGGAAGAGAAATTTTCTATCTCGCTGGAAGATGAAGAAACCTGCTTTTCCCTGCAGTTATCATTAAAAATCCTGCACCTCCTGGACTGTTGAACTGCTTTTTGTTGTAAATAACCGAAGAACCTGCTTTAATGCCGTCCCTTTTTGGAAATTTTTCCAAAGCCGGGCGGCTTTTTTCTGGTCATTTCCCGATGAAACAAAGTTCCTGTCTTGCTATACTTAGTTCATCAAATAACAAAAAGCAAAAACACCCGCAGACGGCTGTTCCTGCAGCAGCCCTGCATAAGAAAGGAGAAAAAAATGCCAGCAAATTATGTTTTTAAAAACTATGAAGCGGACAAAGACTATATGGACAAATGTGTCATGGCACCCGCACCGAAGAATTCAGAAATTTCCTACTCACCTTTTGAGCCGCCTTACCAAGATGTGAAGCAGCATTTCTATAACTTCTTCACACCGTATGTACAGCCTTATGAATACACTGGCTGGAGAGATGAGCAGCTCTCCTGGGAAAAGACCGTATATATTCATGCAGGCTTAAGCTGTGCACCGTACTTCCGTTTCCAGGGACCGGACGCATTAAAATTCCTGATGAAGCACTGCACCAACAGTTTTGCAAACTATCAGGCAGGCGCAGGAAAGCATATTCTCACCTGTACGGAAGAGGGTATCCTTACCAGCCACGGAATGCTGTTTAAGCTGTCTGAGGATTGCTACGATACCTACTTTATGCTTTCTCTTGCAGCTTATGCACAGCAGGAAGCAGCAGAATATGACATGCAGTGCATAGATCTGACCGGTAAAAAGTTCCTGTTCCAGATCGGTGGTCCGAGAAGCCTGGAATTATTGGAAAAAGTTACAGGAGAAGACCTGCATGACATCAAATTCATGAGATTCCGCAATACCTCCATCAACGGAAAAGAAGTACGTATCGCAAGAATGGGTATGGCCGGAACGCTTGCTTACGAGCTGCATGGTGATACGGAAGATGCTTATGAGCTTTATGACCTGATCTACCGCGCAGGCGAAGAATTCGGCATCCGCCGTCTTGGCTGGCATACATACATGATGGAGCACACCATCTGCGGATATCCTCAGACCTCCTATCATTTCACCTGTGACATCCCGGGATTCCCGGACAACACCGGAAATGTCAGCGGAAGCGTCGGAAAAGAGGCCAGCGGCTATACAGATCCATACTCTCTCGGATGGGGCTTCTGTGTAAAATTTGACCATGACTTTGTCGGAAGAGAAGCACTGGAAAAGATGAAAGAAAACAGAAAGCGCAATATGGTTTCCCTGGTATGGAATCCGGAAGATATCCTGAAAGTACATGCTTCCCAGTTTACAGATGATCCGTACTGTCCGATTGATGAGCCGAATGACCTTGCAAAAGATTACCGTGTTGCGATTCATCAGGATAAAGTACTTGACGCAGAAGGAAACGAGATCGGTATCAGCAGCGGACGTATGATGAGTCTCTACTATCACCAGATGGTTTCCCAGTGTCAGCTTGATCTGGCTTTCTGCGAAGAAGGAACCGAAGTATATGTACTGTGGGGTGAGCCGGGAACCAAACAGATCAAGATCCGCGCAACTGTAGCCCGCTTCCCATATTTCAATGAAAACCCGAACAACAAATTTGATGTAGAAACCGTACCTCACTACAACAAGAAATAAAGCTGCACAACAACTTAAATTTATATTATCTGAAATCCTATAGAAAGTTTCTTTTACTGCTCTCTCATGCTGCAGAGGGAGCAGAACCTCCTAGTATAAATAAAGAAAGAAACGAAAAAAACAGGGCCATCATGTTTCATGATGGTTCTGTTTTTTACTGTGAAACAAGCAAACCAGCAAGCTGGTAATTTATTTATTATAACTATCTAATTCATAAGACGGATGGTCTGCGACTGAACTCTCTATCGAAGCGGTTCGGATCGGCACATGGCGGGCAAACTGCAAAATGGCAGCTGCCCGGCTGCCATTTCGTAGGATTCCCTATTTTATTTTTTAATTGTATTCAGTACATCGTTGATCTCCAGCATTTCTTCTTTTGTCATTGCTTCCAGGCCGGCGGTTCCCATCATGCCAAGCATACGCAGCACGGTGAAGCTGCCCAGCATCTTCAGCATCTTGTCATTCAGGATCGGCTCCTTTTCCCTTTCTTCTGCGCCTTCTTCTTCCTCTGACGGTCTGCGGCTTAAGATGTCGTCGATCACATTTAAAAACTTTGTTTTTCCCTCTTCTGTGCTTATGATCTCCTCTACGGTATCATTCAGGGAGAAATAGCCTTCCGGCTCCGTAATGTCAAACCAGTTAAGGACTGCGCCCTTTTCCTTCAGGCGGTATGCTTCATTAAATTTCTCCACCTTACGGATACGGCTTTCATCCCTGCATTCGCCTGCAACGGCAGTCAGAACGGACTCTCCTTCGTTCGGCACCTGGAAATAGAAGAAATGCTCTGCGCTTTCCTGTTTGCCTAGGCTCTTTCCGTTTACAAACAACTCTACCTGAGGCAGGTTGGAATAAACCGTAACCTTCGTGGTTGCCTCCACACGGTCTACATAGCGTTTGCCGCAGATATGCACAAACGGCTCATCAGAAAGCCATGCTTTATATGCATAAAATGCATCTTTCTTATATTTACGGTCAAAAGTAACCAGCCCCTTATGGTTCTGTCCGTTTTCGCCGCCTTCGTTTCTGGCGTCTGCGCCAAAATCAAACATATTCCATACATGGGTTGCCCACAGATACGGCCTCGTATAGAGCTGCTTGATCAGCTCCTCGTGGTAATGCGCCTGATACTCCTCTGTGTAATCCCCTGCTTTTGGATCGGAGGTGTGCCAGTTCAGCGCCTCACATCCATACTCACTGACGCCGATCGGCAGATCCGGAAATTCCTTATGGAAGTTGTCGAACCATGGGCCGTTCATCTCAATGCTTCCGCCATACCAGCCGAAATAATGATTATAGGAAACCGTATCCGGAATCTGGATATACGGGTCATGGATATCACACATGGATACGACAGCCATTGTCGTCAGTCTGGTCTTATCCATTTCATGAACCATATCATTCAAAAGCCTGTGGTTTTCCAGAAGATCCTCCGTGGAGGTTCCGGACATGGTAATCTCATTGGAAAGTCCCCACACTACGATACTTGCGTGATGATAATTCTGCGTAATCAGTTCCTTCATCTGAGAGATTGTATTCGCACGTCCTTCCGGCATATGGGAGGAAATATACGGGATTTCAGCCCAGATTACCATTCCTCTTTCATCGCAAAGATCATAAAAATACTGGTCATGCTGATAATGTGCCAGACGGATGGTCGTTGCACCCAGCTCGCAGATCATATCCATATCCTCCCGGTGATGCTCCGGAAGCAGTGCATTTCCCAGTCCCCAGCAGTCCTGATGGCGGGACACGCCGCGCAGCGGATAGCTCTCTCCGTTTAACAGAAATCCCTTTTCCGGGTCGATCTCATACGTACGGCAGCCAAACCGGAGGCTGACCATATCCAGCACTTCTTCTCCGTCCTTTAACATTACCTGTGCAGTGTAAAGATACGGATCTTTCTTTCCGTTCCAGAGATGTACATGAGGGATATGGAGTGCTGCGGAGGTTTCCTCTGCCGAACGGCATTCCTCCGCAATCGTATTGCCTTCCCTGTCCTTGATCGTGTATACCAGTGTCTGTCCCGGCTCCGCATTGGTCAGATAAACCTCGATTTCAGCCTCTGCGTCTTCTCCCTTAACCACCGGAGTGACCCTGACTCCGGGACCTCCGTAATAATCCAGTTCAAAGTGCGACTCATCTACGGCGATCAGGTTCACATCTCTGTAAATGCCTCCGTAAAACGTAAAATCTGCCATCTGCGGATAAACCGTCTGATTCTCACTGTTGTCCACAGCGATAACGAGCAGGCTGTGTTCCTTAAGGCTGTCGGTCAGATTCACACGCCAGGTAGAATAGCCGCCGTCATGGTGCGCCAGCTTTTTCCCGTCTACATAGACGTCTGCGGATGAGTTTGCCCCGAGGATTTCCAGATAGTACTGCTGCTTCTTTGGCAGTTCGCTTTTGACGATTTCCTTTGCGTAGTAGCAGGTTCCGCGGTAATAATCGGAACCGCCGTCCTGTCCGTCAATGGCATTCCAGCAATGAGGCAGGTTTACCCAGTACCAGTTTTCCGGCATAGTCTCCGGTACACAGTCCGCCTCTTTGGAAAATGCCCATTTGGTATTTAGCTTTCTGTATTCTCTCATATTTATAAGTTTCCTCCTTTATTTCAAATAAACATTATCCCTCATATACTCTTTTATTCAGATGTTTTTATACCCATCTGCTATTTTGCGTTTCTTCTTCGGGCCAGTTCCGCACTGTTTTCATCCACGCGTTTTTTATTCAGAGGATAAATAAAGATCAAAGCAAGTCCAAGTGCTGTCAGACCGATGATCGGTACGATACAGGAAATATTAAAGATTCCCTGGGTTACTTCCGGGTCAAAGGCCGTTGCCTGTGAATATCCGATGATGCTTAAGAGGCCTCCCACCATACCGGAGGAAACTGCCTGTCCCAGTTTTCTCGCAAAGGAATATGCAGAGTAAATCGTTCCATCCTCACGGATGCCGTTTTTAATTTCCGCATCATCAATGACGTCTGTGATCATCGCCCAGATCACTGTGTTAAAAAATCCAAGCCCGGTGAATGACAGGGTATAAAATACAATGTAAACATATGGATTCTGCGGCTTTACGATATAGCAGATCAAAAATACGACTGCGCCGAAGAAACTGCCTACTGCAGAGATTTCCTTTTTGCCGAATTTTGATGCGAGTTTTGATGCAAGCGGTGCACAGATAAACAAGATGGCAAAACTGCCTACTGCCTGAGAGATGGACTGTGCTGCCGGGGAACCATAGTAGTTGGGGAATACATAGCCTGCCAGTCCCTGCATACTGAGCATGGCCAGCAGAAGAAGGATTGCTGCTACAATAATGCCGATCAGGGAACGGTTTGTCACAAGGCTCTTTAATATTTTCTTAATATCAAACTTCTGATCATTTGCTTCTACAGGAACACGCTCCGTTACCAGATTAAAGCAAAGTAAATAGCAGATGATCGCGCAGATACTGAACACACCTGCAATGATGGTCATGCGGGAGCCGGAAAGCACCGGATTGCCGTCAACTGTTACATAAGCAAAAATCGGGGTACCGACGCCGATCACCATATTGGCAAGCATGGAGCCTATGGTTCTCCATGTAGAAAGCTCCGCACGGTCTTTCGGATCTCCGGATACTGCGGATGCCATAGAACCATAGGGAATGTTTACTGAGGTGTAGAAAATGGATCCCCACAGTAAATAAGTAACAGTCATCCATACCAATTTAAATGCATAAGGCATACCTGCAAATTCCGCCTGGTAGATCAAAAACGATGCAATAGCCACAGGTCCGCACATGCGCTTCAGCCATGGTTTGAATTTTCCATCCTTTGTTGGTTTAGATCTGTCTACGATCTGTCCCATGGTGATGTCCGTGACAGCATCCACAAAACGGGCTGCCATCATCAGCACACCTACCACGCCCCCGGCAATTCCCATGACATCCGTATAGAATTTCAGCATGAACATGGAAGACAGCGTAAATGTAAAATCATTTGCAAAATCGCCGAACATATAGCCGACCTTGTCTCTCATCCCAAATGGTCTGAGACTTTTTTGTTTTTCCATAAGTACCTCCTGTATCTTTTTCATCATTTTCTTTTCCAACTTCACTTATGTGCTGGTAAAATAAATGTAACATTCCTCGAAAAAATGCGTGCATATGATTTTCACCTTTTTTAGCATAATTATCAATTTTTCTTGCATTTACCTGAAAATTGTATGATAATAGAAAGAAATCGTATGATTGCAGGAGAATTTCTTATGTTTTATGACAGCGTTCTTACTTATGTCCGCAAAGTATTAAAAAATGACCATATTCCGTCTTCCATCCTCACAGAGCCGTACGAAAATCTCGAAATGCTGGATCTTGGATTGCGGGAAAGCCTGTTCCGGGATTTTGACAAAACGGAAGCGTTCCGCATCTTTACCGAACACTGTGCCGAAAATACACTTTATTACTGTACGGACTCCTACTACTGCAGCTATGTGGTCATGCTCCTTCCTAATCCTTCCCGGAAAGAATATTTTTTCGTAGGTCCGTTTACTTATGTGGAAATCAACCAGAAGAGCTTTCTTTCCCTGACAGAGGAACTGAAGGTTCCGTCCTCTTTGCTTCCGGTTCTGGAAAACTATTATTACAATCTGGCCTTTGTCGGATCGGAAAACCATTTTAAGAATCTGATGATAACACTGGCGGATACCATCTGGCCGGAAGCTCCCGGCTATTCTGTGGAAATGATCGAGGGCAATCCCTGGAGTGTTCCCCATGCACAGGAGTTCGTCACGGATGTAGAGCAGTCCTATCTGCTCCCCATGAATATAAAAGCCCTGGAAGAACGGTACGACTTTGAAAACCGGTGTGTCCAGGCAGTCGTCCAGGGAAATGTCTCCGTGATCGACCAGCTTTCCTCCTATGGAAATACCATCCGTTTTATTCCCCGCCAGAACAATTCTCTGCGGGACTATAAGAACTATATGATCATCATCAATACCATCCTGCGCAAGGCTGCGGAACAGAGTGCCGTCCATCCTGTATATCTGGATCGTGTATCCGGAAAATTTGCAAAAAAAATAGAAGCACTTACCGTCATCCCAGATCATACTCTGGAGAAGGAAATGCTTCATAAATATTGTCTTCTGGTCCGCAATTACTCCCTGAAAGGATATTCGCCCATCATTCAGAAGGTTCTGAATCATATCAACCTGAACCTGACCGGCGACCTGAGCCTGAAGACTCTTGCAGTAACGTTCAATATCAGCGCAGGATATCTGTCTACGCTATTTAAAAAAGAAACCGGTTCTACGCTCACTGACTATGTAAATAAACAGAGGATCGAATATTCCATTCTTCTTCTGAATGCCACAGACCTGCAGATTCAGACGATCGCATCCTACTGCGGGATCTATGACATCAATTATTTCACGCGGATATTCAAGAAATTCAAAGGGATGACTCCCAAAAAATACAGAGAACTGATTCAATCACGATGACGATTCTCCGGCAAAACCGAACCCTGCACCGGCCAGTGTGGTGCGGTTTTGCCGGACTCACCTGAAAGAGCCTCCCGGCCGTTTTCCTGTTTTAGTAGGCTTCCGGATTTTCTGCAGCAGCAGCCGGAGCGGCTTCCTTAATATCTGCAACTGCAGATTCCGTTGTAAGGAGCGTAGATGCGACACTTACTGCATGGCTGAGTGCACTCCGTGTTACTTTAACTGGATCAATGATGCCGGCTTCCACCATATCGATATAGATTTCTTCTGACGCATCAAAGCCAACTCCCACATTCGATTCTTTTACTTTATTGATCACCACTGCCCCTTCCAGGCCTGCGTTTTCGACGATGGCACGAAGCGGCGCTTCCAGAGCTTTCTCTACGATCTGTGCTCCGGTCTTTTCATCGCCGTCCAGCTTCTCAATAACTTTTGCCAGATTCTTCTGTGCATGGATATATGCAGAGCCGCCGCCTGCAATAATGCCCTCTTCTACGGCTGCCTTTGTTGCGTTCAGCGCGTCCTCAAGGCGGTATTTGGCTTCCTTCATTTCTGTTTCCGTAGCAGCTCCGATTCGGATCACCGCAACCCCTCCGCTGAGTTTTGCAATACGATCCATATATTTTTCACGGTCATAATCAGAGGAGGTTTCCGCTGCCTGACGTTTTATGCTGTTTACACGTTCTTCGATGTCTTCTTTTCTGCCCTGGCCGCCTACAATGACAGTCTTGTCCTTGGTTACCTTTACGGAATCGGCACGTCCCAGCATATTCATGGTAACGTCCTTGATCTGCATTCCCAGGTCATCCAGCACAGCCTGGCCGCCTGTCAGGATGGCAATATCCTCCAGCATTGCTTTTCTGTTGTCTCCGTAGCCCGGAGCTTTGACTGCTACAACGTCCAGTGTACCTCTCAGCTTGTTCAGGATCAGAGTGGTAAGGGCTTCTCCTTCCACATCCTCTGCAATGATCAGCAGGCGGCTTCCGGACTGCATGATCTGCTCAAGCAGCGGAAGAAGGTCTTTGATATTGGAAATCTTCTTATCGGTGATCAGGATGTATGGTTTTTCCATATTGGCAGCCATCTTCTCTTTGTCGTTGCACATATAACCGGAGAGATAACCGTTGTCAAACTGCATACCTTCTACGACTTCGATCTCCGTATTCATGGTCTTGGACTCTTCAATGGTGATAATACCGTTTTCACCAACCTTTTCCATGGCGTCCGCGATCATCTGTCCTACTTCCTCACTGCCGGAGGAAACGGCCGCAACCCTTGCGATATGATCCTTTCCGGTAACAGGATGGCTCATTCCCATAATGGAATCCTGCACGCAGTCGGCTGCCTTTTTCATTCCCCGGCGCAAAATAATTGGATTGGCGCCGGCAGCGATATTTTTCATTCCTTCACTGACCATGGCCTGGGTCAGGACGGTTGCCGTGGTGGTGCCGTCTCCTGCCACGTCATTGGTCTTCGTTGCTGCTTCTTTTACAAGCTGGGCACCCATATTTTCGTAAGGATCTTTCAGTTCAATCTCTTTTGCGATGGTCACGCCGTCATTGGTGATCAGCGGAGTGCCGTAGGATTTATCCAGCACAACATTTCTGCCTTTCGGTCCAAGTGTTACCTTTACGGTATCTGCAAGCTTATTGACGCCGGCCTCCATCTTTTTTCTTACATCCTCTTTATAAATAATTTCTTTTGCCATATTCTTCGTCCTTCTTTCCGGTTATTCTACTTTTGCAATAATATCACTTTCCGATACGATGGTATATTCTTCTTCTCCAGCCTTAATTTCCGTTCCCGCATATTTGGAATAGATCACTGCATCTCCTTCTTTTACCTGGATCGGGATTCGTTTACCGTTTTCCATTTTTCCCGGTCCGACTGCTGCAACAATCGCT
The DNA here is from genome assembly GCA_030524545.1 of Eubacteriales bacterium. Classification (GTDB taxonomy): domain Bacteria; phylum Bacillota; class Clostridia; order Lachnospirales; family Lachnospiraceae; genus Blautia_A. The sequence continues at coordinate 154,693 of JAUNGM010000002.1, read as the reverse complement.
TCCTGCGGCTTTTCTTTTGCGCTGTCAGGAATGAGGATTCCTGATTTTGTTGTCTCCTCTGGTTTTTTCTTCTGTAATACAACTCTATCGCCCAATGGTTTGATATTCATTTGCGCCACCATGCCTTTCTCTGTGAAATTTAATAAGGGGGCCTTGTATATCTGATCATTTCAGACATACGCAGCCCCAAAATACTAGGAGGAAGTAAGAGGATTTCCTACGTCCCTTGGATGGGCATTCCGCGGAAAGAATGCCCGTAACAATCAACTTTTATTTATGGTGATGTCTGCGCAGCAGACATGTACTAGCCTTCCTTAGCCTTCGATTGAAATATATCTGCTGTCATCTGCTTTCTGTGCATTTGCCTTCGGCAGTGTCAGCTTCAGGATACCGTCTTCAAATTTCGCATGGATATCTTCTTCTTTCATCTTATCGCCTACATAGAAGCTGCGGCTTACAGAACCGGAGAAGCGTTCTCTGCGGATATATTTCCCTTCCTTGTTCTTCTGGTCATCATTGGCATCCTTCGTAGCCTGAATGGTCAGATAACCGTCCTTTAATTTCGCCTTCACATCTTCTTTCTTAAAGCCCGGAAGATCAATATCGATCTCATAGCCCTGGTCTGTTTCCTTTACATCGGTTCTCATGATACTCTGGTTGTTTCCGTTCTGAACAACTCGTCCTACTCTTGCAAAATCCATAAAGTCATCAAATAAACTTTCTCCAATAATACTAGGCATCAACATAAGTCATTACTCCTTTCGCTTCATATAATTTATCCTCTAATCAATCAGCATTATGGAACTATTCCATAATGTAGTTTCCCAGGAACCTTAAGTTCGGATTTTTTCCGTTCCTCTTGTTCTATATGTACTATAACACATGTTGTTAGCACTGTCAATAGGTGAGTGCTAATTTTCTATAAATTTTCAGTTTTTTTCCTGAGATTCCGAATGTCCCTCCGAATTCTTCTGCACACGCCCTGATTTTCCCTTTCTCTGTTGCTTAAAATCTCCAGTCTTCTTTCCAGTAACTTAATTTTTGCATTGGCTTCCATGTCTTTTTCCTCCTCTGATTCCATTCATGTTTTTTATCATTTTCTGCGTTACTTCAAAAAAGTTATCCAGTTCATCCCCGCTGATACCGGAGATGAGCCGGTTCTCCACAAGCCGGATATCCCGGTCAACACTGTCCTTTTTTTCAATGGCACGGCGGGTGGGGCGGATTCGTTTCAGGCGGTCATCATAGGGAACCTTTTCCCGGACGATCATTTCCTGTTCTTCCAGCTTCTTTAAAATTGTTGACGTACCGGCACTCCGGACATTTAATTCTTCCTCAACATCTTTCTGAAAAATATCCCTCTCGGTATAATTCTCCAGCACAAAAGAAAGGATCCGAATCTGTGCCCCATTGTTTCCCGTAGAAGCGTTATACAGCCGGCGGATTTGATTTGCCAGGCCAAGTATCTCTTTTGAATATTGAATTTCCCCCATGGTTCACCTCCGATACTGCACTTTGATAATCCGGCTTGTTATCGAAATGTTGTTACTGATCACGCCTTCGGCATAAGCGGTAGCGAAATGTTTGCTTTCGAAATAATATTATACGGAATTCCATTGAAAGTGAAGTGAATTAATGGTATTATTAATGACGAAAACGCATTAATCAAATAAATCGAAGAAAAGAAAAGAAAGGAACAGAAATGAATACACAGCAGCTGGAAAGCTTTGTCCAGGTAGCAGAAAACCTCAATTTTGCAAGGGCCGCCGAAGTTCTGAATATTACACAATCAGCCGTTTCACGCCAGATCAATTCCCTGGAGGAGGAATTGGGAACACGATTATTCCAACGTTCAACCAGAACCGTATCCCTCACTCCTGCCGGGATCAGTTTTCTGGATGATGCAAAAGAGATTTTAAAAAAGCTGCAGATTGCCGCCCTTAAAATCCAGAATCACACAAAGGCCAATGTCCAGATCATTACCATCGGATGCAGCAGTGAATCTAACCTGATCTATCTCTCCCGTCTGCTGTATCAGTGCCGGCTGCAGATTCCTGAGATTCATCCTTTTGTCAGAGTAATTCCGTCAAGATCAATACTGAATCTTTTTATCCATGGTGACATCCATGTGCTCTTTGGATTTCAGGATGATATCCCTGTACAGGAAGGCGTCATCTATAAAGAACTCATAAGGATTCCCATCTGCTGTGCCATCCGGAGCGACCACCCTTTTGCAAAGAAAGAAGAGATCAGTGAATCGGAATTGCTCTCCGAAAACATCATTATCTGCAATTCCTATGAAATACCCTCTAATGTAGCCAGCATCCAGAATCGTCTGGAAAATCAGCATCTGCCTTGTTCTGTCTATTATTGTGAAAGTATCCAGGTAATGCTCTCACTCGTAAAAGCCGGATACGGCCTTGCCCTGCTGCCGGATGGAGCCTCTGTAGATGCAGAGATTACCTATGTGCCTCTATCCGGATATGCACCCTTATCCAATGGCATTTTTTATAAAAAGGGGGCCAAAAACTCGTTGGTCAAAAAATTTACTTCCATTGTACAGGATGCTTGATACACCCATATCCGGCTTCTTATGATTTGCAGTAATGATATAGGAAAGTGAGAACTTTCCTATATCATAAAAAAAGAGGAGCATCTTTTGCAGATGTTCCCCTTTCCACATATTTTATTTCAATTCAATCCTTATTCATCAAACTCAAGGACAGCAATCTTAGACCTGGGAGTGTTCTTCTTTTCCACAACTTTTCCTTTTCTGCTCAAAAGCCGCTCACTGAGCGGATAGGGCCTGCTCATTCCAAGGGAATTCTCGATCATATAAGTATAAAAAGTGGTCTCATATTCCTTCACTTCTACGATCTGCCCGATTTCTAACATTGGTCCATTGTCTTCTATGGAAAATTCCATTAACCGCATCACATTTTCCTCCTTATCTCCTAAACAGTATCCTGCAAATAAGAGAGGTAACTCCTAACGGGTCACCTCTCTTCGTATACACGGGAAACATTTTATTTCAGTTTTTTACTTTTATATTCCTCTGCCAGTTCTTTCATTTCTCTTGCATTCTCCAGGACAGCCGTTGTGATCTCAGCGCCGCCAAGGAGTCTTGCCAGTTCCCGCAGGCAGTCATCTCCATAAAGGGGATGAATCTCAGTAATGGTTTCGGAATCCTTCAAATGCTTTTCGATTTCAAAATGGGTATCCGCCATGGCTGCAATCTGGGGCAGATGAGTGATGCAGAGAACCTGGTGATGCCTGCCGATGACCGCCATCTTTTCAGAGACCTTCTGCGCCGTCCTTCCGCTGATTCCCGTATCGATTTCATCAAAGATCAGGGTTTCGATCTGGTCTCTGTCTGCCAGAATGGCTTTCAGGGCCAGCATGATCCTGGAAAGCTCACCTCCGGAAACAATCTTTCCTAAAGGCTTCAATGTCTCGCCCGGATTGGTGGAGATCACATATTCCACCTCATCAAATCCCTTCTCCGTATACGAAGATTTCCTCTGGAATTGAATGTCAAAATTCACATCCAGGAAGTTCAAGTCGCGCAGTCCCTCAATGACCTGCTCCGTAAGCTGTCTGCTATACTCCTGCCTGATCTTTGACAGGTCCTGCGAAGCTTTTTCAAGACATTTCTCTGCTTTTGCCAGATTTTCTTTCGCTTCCAGGAAATTCTCTTCAAATTTCAGCAGATTTTCCAGCTTCTGCTGCTGTTTCTGCTGATATGCCAGAATGCCTTCGATCTGTTGTCCGTATTTTGCCTTCAGGCCGTTGATCAGATCCAGCCTTTGTTCTGTCTCAAAAAAAGTCTCATCATCAAAGGTAAGTTCATCAAGATAAGAAGAAATCTCTCTGTTGAAATCATTTACCAAAGCATCAATTTCCTGCAGGGAGGACTCCATTCCCTCCAGATCCGGATCATACTCCGTCACCCTGGAAAGCTCCCGGAGTGCGGAACCAATGATTTCTCCCGCCCCATTCTCCCCGTCGTATCCGGTCAATCCATGAACCGTCTGAAGTGCTTCCACGATTTTTTTGCCGTTACTCAATTTGCGGTACAGCTTTTCCAGTTCCTCATCTTCGCCCGCAGTCAAACGAGCACTCTCAATCTCCTGTATTTCAAATTCCAGAAATGCCTTCTCCCGGTTGCGCTGCTCTTCATCCATGTCCAGATCCTTCAGTGCCTTTATGCATTTCCGGTATTCCTGGTAAGCAGCCTTTACCTTCTCTTTTTCCGGAAGAATGCGCTCCTTGCCGTAGGCATCCAGAATCTCAAGCTGCTTTTCCGGGTACAGCAAAGACTGGTGTTCATGCTGTCCGTGAATGTCCAGCAGGCAGGATGCCGCTGCTTTCATTTGGCTCACCGTACAGGTTTCTCCGTTGATCTTGTTGATGCTTCTTCCATCCATGATCTTTCGTGACAAAAGAACCTGCCCTTCCTCAGGCAGGATATCCAGCTCTCGAAGTGCCTGTCCAGCCTTTGGGTTTTCCACCTCAAACAACAGCTCTACCAGAGCATACGACGCGTTCTCCCGAATCATGCTCCTGGAGATCTTGCTCCCCAAAATAAGCTGCATGGAGCCCAGCAGAATGGATTTGCCTGCGCCGGTCTCGCCGGTCAGGATATTCAGTCCCGGCCCGAATTCCACTTCGATTTCCTCTATAAGTGCAAGGTTTTTTACATGCAGATGTGCTAACATAATGTCCTCTATTTCTGTATTTGTCCAGTATCGTCACAGATACTGCCTGCTGATCAGTTACCTACTTTTTTAAAATGCTCTTTAGTTTATCCCTTGCTGCCTGCGCCTGTTCGGAAGTTCTTGACGCACACATAACCGTATCGTCACCTGCAATACTTCCCAGGATCTCCGGCCATTTCAATGCGTCCAGAGCCGCGGCCACACCCATGGCCATACCCGGCACGGTCTTTATCACGATCATATTTTGTCCCACATCAATAGATGTCAGGGCATCATGTAAAACTCTTGTATATTTATCACTGAGCGAACTGGGAGAATCCTCAAGAATCGCATAACGGGACTTGCCGTCCTTACCTGCAACTTTTGTCATTTTAAGCGCCCGGATGTCTCTGGAAACAGTGGCCTGCGTTACCTTAAAGCCGGCCTCATTCAGTTTCGCGGCCAGTTCCTCCTGTGTATCAATGTCATACTGATGAATCAGTTCGATTATTTTTTCGTGTCTTGCTACTTTCACATTACAACCTCCTAGTGTATCAGCCAGACAGTGCTCTAATTGTCCCGCATCTTCTGTCTAAGCACTTCCACAAAGCTTAAATGATTCAGCTTCAGGATTCTGGTACTCACTTCCGCTTTTTTTATTACAATCCTGTCTCCGGTAACCATGGGAATCACCGTATCTCCGTCAAAAGAGGCAAGTCCCTGCTCCAGATTCTGTCTTCTGCCTTCCCCGAGTTCCACTGTGATCACATCCTCCGCAGGAAAAATGATGCTCCTGGTATTCATCGTATGGGGCGCGATCGGTGTCATCAGGGTCATAGATGCACTTGGCGATACGATCGGGCCTCCGCAGGAAAGACTGTAGCCGGTAGAACCGGTAGGGGTGGAAATAATGATTCCGTCCGCATTATAAGAGTTCAGATATTCATGATTCACATAATTTTTAAAACGGACCACACGAAGAGGCCCTTCCCTGCAAATGACAATATCATTCAGAGCCAGATCCATGCCCACCAGCTCTTCCCCCCGGTAAACGGCGCCGCTCAGCATCATCCGCTCTTCCACTTCATAATCATCTGCCATAAGCTGGTCAAGAGCCGGATAAACAGAATGCCTGTCCACTTCTGCCAGAAAGCCGAGGTTGCCCAGATTCATGCCAAGAAGAGGAATTCCTCTATGTACCACGTCTCTGGCCGCCTGCAGAAGGGTTCCGTCTCCTCCCAGCACAATGATGCACTCCGTGCCTTCCGGAATCAGATCCGGGTTCGTGTAATGATAAGGGCCTGTAAGCTTTTGGCCTGCCTGCTGGATGCGGCACTGTCTTCCGTGCTCTGACAGATATGATTCAATGCTGTCCGTGAGCTTCAGTCCCTCATCTTTGATGCTGTTGGTTATAATATAAAACTTATCCATGTTCTGTATATCCTTAATCCAGTTGTCTGTGTGCCTCTGCTACGATCTCATCTGCCTGCACAGTAAGACAGGAAACAATCTCCGTTCCCTCCGGTCGTTTTACCAGGTGCAGAAGATATTCGATATTTCCTTCCGGTCCCTTGATCGGAGAGAAGGACAGGTGATGAGGTTCCAGAGCAATACTCTCTGCATAATCCAGCACTTTTTGGATAACCTCAAGATGAACGGCAGGATCTCTCACTACCCCCTTCTTGCCCACCTTTTCTCTTCCGGCTTCAAACTGCGGTTTGATCAGGCATACGATTTCTCCGTCCTCTGTAAGCAGATTCCGTACAGGAAGCAGCACCTTTGTCAAAGAGATGAAGGAAACATCAATGGATGAAAAGGCCGCAGGCTCCCGGATGTCATCCGGAAGTACATATCGGATATTCGTTTTTTCCATACAGACGACTCTCGGATCGTTCCGCAGCTTCCAGTCAAGCTGCCCATATCCTACATCAATGGAATATACCTTCTCCGCACCATTTTGCAGCATGCAGTCCGTAAATCCTCCGGTCGAAGCCCCTACGTCCATACAGACTTTCCCAATAAGGGAGACTCCGAAATGGTTCATCGCCTTTTCAAGCTTCAGGCCGCCTCTGCTCACATAGGGAAGCGTATTTCCCCGTACCTCAATCTTCACAGTATCAGGAAACATCGTTCCTGCCTTGTCTTCCTTCTGTCCATCCACATAGACATCTCCGGACATGATATATGCTTTTGCTTTTTCTCTGGAGGGTGCCAGGGCACGCTCCATCATCAAAAGATCCAGTCGTTTCTTCATATCAAACCTCGTATTCCTCGATTGCCCTTACGATATTTCCTGCTGTCAGACCGATCTTCGCCCTCAGGCCGGAAACGCTTCCGTGTTCGATGAATCGATCCCAGATGGCGATAGTCAGTGCCCGGACGTCCGGATGACAGGCTTCCAGATAAGCAGCTACGTGTTCTCCAAAGCCGCCGTTTTTCACATTTTCCTCCACGGTTACGAACAGATGATGGTCTTTCGCCAGTTCATCCAGAAGCGCAGTGTCCAGGGGCTTTACAAACCGTGCATTCACAAAAGTAGGGTGATATCCCCTCTCTTTCAGCGTCCCGCAAACCTGCACACACGTTTCTGCCATGCTTCCGGCCGCCAGAACAGCAATCTCCCTTCCTCTCCATAGGAGTTCGCTTTTTCCGTACTCAACAGGAGCCCGGAATTCTTCCAGTCCCTGATAAGCGTCTCCCTTCGGATAACGGATGGCGCATGGCCCGGGATGCTTCACTGCAAACGCAAGCATTGCTTCCAGTTCCCATCGGTTCTTCGGTGCCAGAACCGTCATATTAGGCATCATACTAAGATACGACAGGTCAAAACAACCGTGATGGGTCTCACCGTCCGCCCCTACAAGCCCGGCCCTGTCTATAGCAAAGATCACATGAAGATTCTGCATACAGACATCATGCAGAATCTGATCCACTGCTCTCTGAAGGAAGGAGGAATATACCGCAACAACCGGTATCATCCCCCCAAGAGCAAGTCCGGCAGCAAAAGTCACTGCATGTTCTTCCGCGATTCCCACGTCATAGAACCGGTCAGGATACGCCTTGCCGAACCTCTTCAGCCCGGTTCCCTCAGGCATGGCGGCAGTAATCGCCACAAGACGTTTTTCCTCTTCTCCCAGCTTTATCATCGTTTTTGAAAAAATATCCGTATAGGATGATGCTTCTTTCACATCAAGAGGCCGTCCCGTTTTTATATCAAAAGGCCCTGTTCCATGGAAACGATCCGGATGGATGCTCGCCGGCGTATAGCCTTTGCCCTTCTGGGTAAGCACATGTACCACAACAGCCCCTTCCACACGTTTTGCCTCATTAAAAAGCTTCATCATCTGACGCATATTATGGCCGTCTACAGGCCCCAGATAGGTAAGGCCCATATTTTCAAAGAGCATTCCCGGAATAAAGAGCTGCTTGATCCCGCTCTTCGTCCTGCGCACAGCATCTACCATAGAAGTTCCCACTTTGGGAATTTTTTTCAGGTTCTTGGTAACGCCCAGTTTAAATCCCGTATATGCTTCTGAGGTTCGCAGAGAACCTAAGTAACTGGACATCCCCCCTACATTCTTGGAAATAGACATATTATTGTCATTCAGGACAACGATAAAATTCGTCTTCAATTCTGCCGCATTATTCAGCGCTTCATAGGCCATTCCGCCTGTCAGCGCTCCATCGCCAATGACAGAGACTACATGATGCTTCTGTCCCAAAAGATCCCTGGCTCTTACATAACCAAGCCCTGCAGAAATGGAATTGGAGCTGTGACCTGTGTCAAAAGAATCACATTTGCTTTCTTTGCGCTTCGGAAAGCCGCTTATGCCCCCTTCCATACGAAGGTTCTGAAATCCCTCTTTTCTTCCTGTCAGGATCTTATGGGTATAGGCCTGATGTCCCACATCCCATATAATCTTATCATTTGGAAGATCCAGCACATTGTGCAGTGCCATGGTAAGCTCCACCACACCAAGATTGGAGGCCAGATGTCCTCCTGTTTTACTTACGGATTCGATTAAAAAGTCCCTGATCTCCTCCGCCAATATGGGGAAATCCGATAATGCAATCTTATGAATATCATTGGGTTTTTTAATTTTTTCCAGAATCATTGGTATCCTTCTTTCATTTCCTGCGGCTGACCAGGTATCTGACCAGTTCCATCAGGAATTCGTTTTTTTGATTCAGGCTTTCCAGAAGGGCCACTGCCTCTTCGGAAAGACCGGCTACCTGTCTCGAAGCTTCCTGAATTCCAAAAAGCGTCACATAGGTAACTTTATGATTCTTCTCATCACTGTGAACCGGCTTGCCAAGCATCTCACTGGTGCTCGTCACATCCAGGATATCGTCCTGGATCTGGAAAGCCAGCCCGATATTTCCGGCAGCTTTTTCTATCACAGCCACCTGTTCTTTGTCGGCTCCCGCCAGAACAGCACCTGTCATCATGGAAGCCTCTATGAGGGCAGATGTTTTATGGCGGTAAATGTAGTCAAGCATATCCTGATCCATTGGTTTGCCGTCGTTCTCCACATCTACGCCCTGGCCGCCAAGCATTCCGTACAATCCCGTCTTATGCGCCATAATACGCACGGCTTCCCTGACACCGTAATGATCCGGTGCTGTCTCAAAAGCCCGGAACATTGTTTCATAAGCATAATTCAGCAGGGCAACACCGCTTAAAACCCCCATAGCTTCTCCGTATACCTTATGGGTGGTCAGCCTTCCTCTGCGGTAATCGTCATTATCAATGGCAGGCAGGTCGTCATGAATCAGCGAATGGGTATGAATCATTTCCATTGCAGCCATAAACGGCTCTGCCAGAGCCTGCTCCCCGCCGAACATGCGGCAGGTTTCCATCAGCAGCAGCGGACGCAGGCGTTTGCCTCCTGCACACATACTGTAATTCATAGCCTCTGCCATGGTTTTGGCAAAGCCCTCTTCCTTCGGAAGGTATTTCCGGATGACAGCTTCTGTCATCTCTGTTCTTTGTTTCAGCTCATCTTGAAAATTCACGTAACGTCCCATCCTCATCCATCTGCAGCATCTTCTTTTCTACTGTGTCCAGTTTGTCACTGCAATATTTCAGCAGTTCCATGCCCTGTTTATATAACTGAAAGGACTCCTCCAGGGAAGTCTCCCTGTCTTCCAGCTTCCCGGCCAGTTCATCAAGCCGGGAAAATGCTTCCTCAAGAGTTCTTCCTTCCTCATTTTTATCTTCTGCTTCCATATTTTCTGCTTTTATATCTTCTGGTCTCTTCTTTTCCGGTTCCGTCATTGTCCTCGTTCTTCCTCTCTCACATCAGCAACCACCGCCTGCATACTTCCGTCTGTTACGGAAATCGTCAGCCTGTCACCGGTTTTTACCTGACGGATGCTCGTGACTGTCCTGCCATCGGCATCCTCCACATAGGAATATCCCTGATTCAGCTTCCGCAGAGGGGAAAGGCCCCCGAAGCGTTCCAGATAAATGGAAAGGCTGTGCCTGTATTCCTTCATACGCAGCTCCATGGCTCCCCGCATCCGGTCTTCTATATCCGAAAGCCGCTGACGGTTATCCCGAAGCCTGCTTTCCGGACTTAAATACTGAAGCTTCATCTGATACTGGGAAAGGCGGCTTCTTAAAAGATCCATTCTTCCCCACATGGCACGACGCAGCCGCTCCTCATAGGCTGCGGCTGCTTCCACAATACTTCTGTAATCGTCCACTGCAAGCTCTGCCGCAGCCGACGGGGTCGGTGCCCTTAAATCTGCCGCAAAATCTGCTATAGTAAAATCCGTCTCATGCCCGACTGCGGAGATTACAGGTGTCCTGCACTCAAAGATTGCCCTGGCCACCTCTTCTTCATTAAACGCCCACAGGTCTTCAATTGAACCTCCGCCGCGTCCTGCAATGATCACATCCACCCCTGCCTCATCCAGCATCCGGATACCCTTTGCAATACTATGGGCAGCGCCCTCTCCCTGCACCAGCGCAGGATAAAGGATGATCTGTAAATACGGATTTCTCCGCATGGAAATGTTCCGGATATCCTGGACGGCAGCTCCCGTAGGTGCCGTTACAACACCCAGACGTTTGATAAAACGGGGAATCGGCTGCTTATATTCCTGTGCAAACATCCCCATCTCTTCCAACTCTTCTTTCAGCTGAAGGAATCTTTCATAAAGAGCTCCCGCCCCTTCCAGAGTGATTTCCTTCACATAGAGCTGATAGCGCCCGTCTCTCTCATAGACATCTACGGCACCGCCTGCCACGATCTTGTCCCCGTCCTTCATCCGGAAGGACAGCCCCCGTCTGTGGCCTGCAAACATCACGCAGCTTAACACGCCCGTCTCATCCTTCAAAGAGAAATAGATATGTCCGCTTGTATGGTATTTACAATTGGACACTTCACCTTTTACATAAATCTTCTGCAGGAAAAAATCCTGCACAAACATATTTTTGACGTATCGGTTTACCTGTCCGACAGAATAGACATTTTTCATTTTGTTTCCGGAACGGATTCCGTCTCAGCTTTCTTTTCTTTGTCAGCTTTGGAGCGCAGAATGATCTTAGCCCTGTGTTCCCCTCTTGCAGGAGTTTTCTGCGGTATATCATCATCCTTCCTGCCGCTGGCAATCTTGCCGAGAACGCCGTTTACAAATGAGCCGGAGGTTTCGCCGCCGAAACATTTGGCAAGTTCCACAGCCTCGTTGATGGCTACCCCTACCGGCACATCCTCTTCAAATTTCATTTCATAAACAGCCAGCCGCAGCGCACTCAGATCCACCCTGCTCATACGGCTTGTCTTCCAGCCCCGGCTGTATTCATTCAAAATACCGTCAATCTCTTCCAGATGGGCAAGGACATTTTCATATCGTTTCTGAATGCTCTTCCGGCTTTCTTCATCCGGTACCTCAAGGCTTTCAAAATAAAGAGACACCTGTTCTGTCATCTCTTCTTCGGAATTAAACTGCATCATAAACAACAGCTTAAATACATGTTCTCTCTGTTCCCGTCTCTTCATAGTTCCTCCTAATATAGCTTATGAGAAGCTGCAGGGCAGATTCTCATAAAAGGCGCATTTTTGCGCCGTAAATCTAATTACAGGGTTCGCGCAGCGGTTCCTGAAATATAGAAAAAAGGAAAGGGTTACTTTCCTTTTTCGTTCTCCATATCTACGCTGGCGATGCGGATATTTACATCTGCTACTTCCAGTCCGGTCATATTCTCAATGTTCGCCTTTACTTTTTCCTGAACCTTCCTGCTGGTCTCCAGGATATTCTTGCCGAACTCAATATTCAGTTTCAGATCTACTGTTACCACGCCTTCCAGCACTGTTACCTTCACGCCCTTGGAAAGGCTCTTCATTCCAAGCTTGCTTACCAGTTCATTGGTAATATTGCCTTCCATGGATGCAACGCCGTCCACATCTGTAGCTGCAAGTGCCGCAATGATCGCTACAACTTCATCTGCGATCTGTACTTCTCCGATTCCGCCGACTTCCTGTATCTTATAGGTTGTTCTCTTTTCAGCCATGCCAACTCCTCCTAAGGATTCTGTGCGATTACATATCATTCTTTTCGTTGCTTTTTCCTATTATATCAAATCCGAAAAAAAATGAAAAGGGTTATTTACTGAATTCTGTCAATATTAAATCCGGATTGCGGTCCTGGGTCATGCCTACGCTCCATGGATTCACAAAGAGCAGCAGCGGATTCCCCTTCAGATCCGTCACCTTCTTCATATCGGAGGTTCCGGTAATCTTTGCTACATTCACCTCATCCTTATTGGCGATCCAGCGGATATGCTCATAAGGAAGGTTTTCCAGTCGGATTTCTACATTGTATTCGTTCTCCAGGCGGTATTTCAGGACATCAAACTGCAGAACGCCCACAACACCCACGATGATCTCTTCCATGCCTGTATTAAACTCCTGGAAGATCTGGATGGCACCTTCCTGTGCGATCTGATTGATTCCTTTTACAAACTGCTTACGTTTCATGGTATCGAGCTGACGGACTCTTGCAAAATGCTCCGGTGCAAAGGTCGGAATTCCTTCAAAGGCAAACTTCTTTCCCGGAGCACAGATTGTATCTCCGATAGAAAAAATGCCCGGGTCAAAGACACCGATGATGTCTCCCGCATATGCTTCATCCACCACATGACGGGACTCTGCCATCATCTGCTGGGGCTGAAGGAGACGCATCTTCTTTTCCCCCTGTACATGATACACTTCCTCAGATGCATCAAACTTACCGGAACAGATTCTCATAAACGCAATCCTGTCCCTGTGGGCCTTATTCATATTTGCCTGGATTTTAAAGACAAACGCGGAAAAATCGTCGGACATCGGGTCGATCTTCCCTGCATCGGACATTCTCGGCAGCGGTGAGGTGGTCATTTTCAGGAAGTGCTCCAGAAATGTCTCCACACCGAAGTTCGTCAGCGCAGAACCGAAGAATACAGGTGTCAGATTACCTTTACTTACCTGCTCCTGATCAAAATCCGCACTAGCGCCGTCCAGAAGTTCAATCTCTTCCATGAGCTGCTCCTTCTGCTCCGGATCCACCACATCATCCAGCCTTGGATCCTCAATATCAATTTCCTCGATAGTACCTTCTTTAGTACCCTTCTGTGTATCGGAGAAGATCAGCACCTTGCGGGTATTCCTGTCATAAACGCCGCGGAATTTCTTACCGGAGCCGATGGGCCAGTTGATCGGACAGGTGGCAATGCCCAGTTCTTTTTCTATTTCATCCAGAAGGTCAAAGGTATCGTTGGCATCCCGGTCCATTTTGTTGATAAACGTAAAGATAGGGATATGGCGCATAACGCAGACCTTGAACAGCTTTCTGGTCTGTGCCTCCACACCCTTGGAACCGTCAATGACCATGACCGCGGAGTCTGCAGCCATCAGCGTACGGTACGTATCCTCCGAGAAATCCTGATGTCCCGGAGTATCCAGAATGTTGATGCAGTATCCGTCATAATGGAACTGCAGAACAGAAGAAGTAACGGAAATACCTCTCTCCTTCTCAATCTCCATCCAGTCCGAAACTGCATGGCGTGCCGTAGCCTTGCCCTTGACACTTCCGGCAAGATTGATGGCGCCGCCATACAGCAGGAACTTTTCTGTTAAAGTTGTTTTGCCGGCATCCGGGTGGGAGATGATGGCAAAAGTTCTTCTTTTTTCTATTTCTTTCGTATACTTCGACACGTTTGGCCTCCTATACATTTCTTTCCATATTTATACAGCTTTTCTATTTTAGTATAAGGAAGGCTTGACTGTCAAGGCTATTTGGACGTTATCCGGTTATAATTCAGAATTACTACTGTTCACGCCTCGGCATAAACAGTAACGAATTCCCCGTCACACCGGTGAATTGCCGCGTATTCCGGAGTCAGTCATAAATTCCTTCCGTATCAATGGCATATCCGTCGTAAATATCTGCAGAAGTCTCCGCATCCTCGTATGATCCGCTGTCTTCATAAGAACCTGCATCCTCGTAATACAGGCCTGTTTCGGCTGCTGTCTCCTCGGATGCCGCCTTCCCGGAAACCGTCTCGTCCGAAGCCGTCTCCTCCGTTTCTGCGGAATCAGAAGCATCCTCGCTCTGGCTCAGCGGTGTGATCACAATGCATTCCGGTGCAATGCCTGTTTTTCTCTTTACGATATCTTCAATCTGGGCACGCTGCGCGTCATCCAGATATGCATCAGGAACCACAACATCTGCCGTTTCTCCTGTAAGATTTACCACAACGTTTTCAAATCCTTTCGCTTCCAGGAGCAGTTCCGCAGCCGCCTCCTTTTCCGTCAGCTCCGTCATTCCCACCATAGTGCTGATTGCTTCCTGCTTCTGATCATCCCCTATGTCCTGATTGTTAATGATCTCCTGCAGGTCAGCCTTATTCTGGGAGCGGATCTGTTCTCTGCTGAGCTTCGCCTGCGCAGCGAAACCGGAAGAACCTGTAAGTACGGCTTCACCCGGAGTACTGGTATCCTCAGATACGGAATCCAAGCCATTTGCCCCGTTCTCATCCAGAAGGGCTGTTTCATCGGTTATGTCATAATCCACTTCTTCCAGAATACTGCTGCTGTCCGTACTGGTCTCTTTATCCCCGAACCCCAGATCCACATCTGCAAAGTTCAGGTATCCGGCTACTGCGATCAGAATTGCCAGTGATGTAATGATCACCTGATTCTTTTTCATGATTTTTTTCACTTTTACACTCCTCATTTCATTTTCATTATTTTAATTTTATGGGCTTCTATCTGAAATAATGCCATGACTGCCTGCTGAATATTCTGTACTGTCACAGGATTATCTGCTCCCTGTGCCGCGATCAGTACCCCTGTCACCTCTGTTTCATCGGAGCTATAAAAGCCCTGGGTATTTTCCTTTTTTCCTGTCATCAGCATCACACGAACTTCTCCCACCCCCTCCGCACCGGAAAGAATGGATTCCAGCTTTGCCTCCAGATCAGACTTCACGGTATCCTCTTCCTTTTCGCTGCTTCCGGTAAAGATCGGTGTTGCTTCTTCCTCAGATCTGTGGGATACCGGCATCGCCGCCACTGCCAGGAGCAGCCCCAGAAGCAGAAGTATGATCCACTGTGTTTTCCCCATCCCGCGAAATGCGGATAATAAACTCGTCTTCGCTGATTCCGCATGTTTCCCAAAGAGCATCCGTAATCCTCCTTTCCTGTTCCGCATCCGGCTCCTCCCATACATAGAGCACAGCAGACACACGCTCTCCTTCTATATGTACGGCAGCATCCACAGGCTTTATGCCTGTATTTTCTGCTGTCTCCATAATTTTCTCCCTGATCTCCTGTTCATATCCTTTCTGCAGATAAAGGGCCTGAAGATTTTCCAGATCATTCTGCTTAAGAAGTTCTGTCTCCGCATCATAATGGAGATCAAAGCTCCCGGCCAGCTCCTCCCCCTTCCCGATAAGGGCAAACACCGGTGTACACATCAGCAGTATCAGCAGCAGACCCATAAACATCCTCACATACTTTTCGTATTTTTTATCCGGCACCAGGTGAAGGAACGCTGTAAAAAGAATATAAAATACTGCCAGATTTTTCATCCACTGATAAACCGCTTCTTTCATGCCCCTCCTCCAAAGCTTGCCATCAGAATCACAAAAGTCAGCATACACATCACTTCCGCTGTAAACAGCATCCGAAGCAGCAGCGCACAGCCATCTCCCATCGTGCTCAGGCATTCCACCATCCGTTTGTCCGATACCGGCTGGGAAACTGCTGCCAAAAAGCGGTATCCGAAAGACATCAGCCCGTAATGAATCACCGGACCTGCTGCTGAAAGCAAAAACACGACCAGAAACGCCACTCCCAGACAGTTTCTTACCAGCACAGCACTGGTCACTACAAGCTCTGTCACCATATTGACCGCATTGCCGATGCCAGGCAGGGCGCTTGCCGTCTTTCCCAATGCGCTGCGTTTCAATGCATCCATTACAGGCGTCACCAGGGAGCGCACCACCTGAAGTCCTACCGTAAGCCCCAAAATGCTCCGTAAGCCCCATTCGATCGCCGTATTTAAAAGTTCCGCCAGTTTCCCCAGCATCTCCTCTCTGGATAAGTGATTGACCAGACGGATGAGAATATAGAGATTCACTGCTGGCAAAAATACGGTCAAAAGGATCCACTGAATCAGCCAGACCAAAAGCAGGACACCTTCATAAAAAACCACTGCAGTTGAAGTTCCTACGGAAGCTGTCACTGCCAGAAAATAGGCCGGTGCAAGTCCTTTCATGAACTGTGATATCCAGGACAGCGTGTCTGAAAGAGACATGCTCATCCCGGAAAAAGTCTCCATCAAAAGCATAAACAGCAGAAGATAGACCACATAGAAACTGATTTCCCCAATCTGCCCGTTTTCAAATACAGCGGCAAAATTGGAGAACACCGCAGCCAAAAGAATCAGCAGAAGTATCCTGGCAAACATTCCTTTTTCCTGTTCAAAACGGGAAAAGAAAAGGCCGCGCAGAAATTCCTGCACCGCCTCTTTTGAAAAGACCTCTTCCCCTGTCAAAAGCCCTGTCACTGCTTCAGAAAAGGAAAAGCTGCTGTCACCCAGCATTTCGTCTATCATATTCTGTATTTCCGTAAAATCCATTTCCGTAAGGAGTTCTTTCTGCAGTTCCTGTACGGAAGTTTCCTGCTCCCCGGCAGATTCCTGCTCTTCCCGGGCATCTTCCTCCCCATCCCCGGTCAAAGAAGATGCCTGAACCTCGACGCCCCGGACCATACCGTGAAAAAGCCTCAACGCTCCTTCCCCCATAAATGCCCGGCATCCTAAAAAAAGCAGCAGCGCTCCCATCACTGCTGCCGCCGCCTGCCTCATGCCAGAAACTCCTGAATGGTGTCAAGCAAAGCAAGAAGGATCGGCATGCTCAGCACCATGATGGACAGCTTGCAGAACAGTTCAATCTGCGCCCCTGTAGCCTGATACCCGGCGTCTCTGCAGATTCCTGCAGAAAACTGTCCGATATACGTAATCCCCAGCATCTTTACAAGTGTGGAAAAGTAATCTCCTTCCATTGTCAGGCTGTCCTTCAGCCGTCCCAAAGATTCAAATAAATACTGAAGCTTGCCCACAGCCAGAGCAAGGATCAAAAGCCCTACACCCATCGTGATAAATCCGGCATACTCCGGCTTTGCGCCTTTCAGCAGAAAACCAAGCATCACACCTCCAAGTCCCAGAAGTGAAATCCTGACAATATCCATAGGAATCTCCATTCTCTATAACATAAATAATTTCTGAATACTATCAAACAGATCATAAATATACGGGACGATCCAGAACAATACGATCAGCAGGCCCGAGAGGCTCACAAGAAACGCCTGTTCATCCCTTCCGCTGTGTTTTAAGATCTGGGTAAGAATGGAGACGAGAATCCCGACTGCAGCTATTTTGAAAATAATACTGACTTCCAAATAGGCCTCCTTTCCAAGCCGGGACTACCAGACCAGAATGGCCAGCAGGATTCCTCCCATCACCCCCAGGCTTTGATATACCTTCTTCTTTGCCGGCATTTCCGCCCGTAACTCTTCTATGGAGTGCAGAAATTCTCCCTCGTAAAATTCCAGCTGTTTTTTCTGCATGTCCAGATCCAGGTATCCAAGCGTTCCTCCCATGGTAAAAAACAGTTCCCATTCTTTTTTTGACAATGGCAGTTCCTTCAGTACTTCCTCAGCGCAGCTCCTGTACAGATCTGCAAACCGCATGCCTGCGGATTGTTCCATCTTTTCTGCCGTGTTCGTCAGAAACTCCCTGTACTTTCCTGACATCTGCTGCGCCACACCAAGAAACGCATCATGCAGAGATACCTGTTTGCTGCAGATTTCGCCCTTCAGCCAGCGGATCATCAACAATATCTGACCAAGGGCTCTCTCCCGCAGGAGCAGCTCATAGCCTTTTCCGAAACCAAGCCCTGCCCCTGCCGTAAGAATCATAAGAATCCCCGCTGTTTTCAGCATAAAGAACCCTTTCCATCATAAATCGCTTCCACCTCACCGGCATGATTACCCTTTCCAAGGACAATATAGCGTTCAAATACCCTGGCTTCCAGAAGTTTCTGAAAAAGCGGCTGGTTCAGTACATCTTCCATGGAATTGCCGTGTGCTGTTGCAATCAGCTTGCATCCGCAGTGTATCACAGACTCCACTGCCTGATAGTCATCATCCTTTCCCAGCTCATCCACAGCCACCACCTGAGGTGACATGGAACGGATGAGCATCTGCATTCCTTCCGATTTCGGGCATCCGTCAAGAACGTCCGTGCGCATGCCAAGATCGTTCTGGGGAACGCCCTGATAGCTTCCCGCCAGCTCGCTCCGTTCATCCACCACGCCTACCGTAAGCCCGGGAAGGTCATCCTTTCCATTGCTCAGCTGGCGGATAATATCACGCAGCATCGTTGTTTTTCCGCATCTGGGCGGGGATACGATCAACGTATTTGCTACCCAGTCCTTCGTCCGTATGTAGGGCATGATCTCATCCGCACATCCCGGAATCTGGTGGGCAAGCCGTACGTTGATACAGGAAATGTATTTCATCCCCCGGATACGGTTCCCGTCCAGGATAACCTTGCCGGTCACTCCCACCCGATGGCCGCCCTGAACACTTAAAAAACCCTGGCGAATCTCATCTTCATATGCATATAAGGAATACCCTGTTACATATTCCAGTGTTTCTTTTAAATCCTCTACGGTGACCAGATACTGCTCCTGACCCTTGCTCCGGAGAAAGCATTCTCCTCCGTCATAAGTCAAAAACAGCGGCCTGCCTACCCGTAAACGTATTTCATATAATTTATCGTAATCCAGATCTGCTTCCACAAGAAGCTGCCGGATATTCCCGGCAAACAGGTTTTGAATCTGTGCTGCTTCTATCTGTCTCACCTCTTTACACTTAATATATGTGGACAATCCTGATTTAGTACATCGTATTTATGAATAAGCGTAAAAAAGAATCTCGCTTTGTGAATGAAACAAAAAAAGGTCTTTGCCCGGAGCAGGGAAATTCCCTGTCACGGGCAAAGGCCCGCAGGATCGTATATTCTGTTCTTAGTCATGCATCGCTGCAGCTTTTCCGTTACGGAAGCTGTACCTCAGCATGTTCCCAGCGGATCTCCATGGGATCTGCTGACCACACAGCACCGCTGTAACCCGGCTCCAGATCCAGCAGAATATAACTGCCACTGTCCATGGGAATCGTACGCAGATCCCTGGACAATCCCTCGCCGGTCCATTTGATATAAGCTTCTCTTAATACCCATTGGGTAAAAAAAGCCCGCTCCGGATCATCACTGTGAAGGATTTCCCGGATCATTTCCGCCGGCACCATCCGTTCCAGCATCCGTTCGTATTTTACTTCTCTGTGCTCCTGTATGTCAATACCAACTTCCTGTCCGGCAAATATACATGCCACATATTTCCCGGAATGGGTAATGTTATAATGGATTCCCGGCTGCAAAGTAAAAAACGGCTTTCCGTGTTCGCCCGCAGCTCTTGGCTCAAAAGAAAGAGTCTTTCCATATTCCCGGGAAAGCCCTGTCTCCAGCAGCTTCTCACCGATCATGTGTTCCATATTCTTATTCTTATATTTCTCCGGTACCTCTGTAAAATAAATAACCCCGTTCATACTCCTGCCTCCTCCAGAAAACGGGACGGTTCCCGTTCCTTCTCATACTGACGTTTCACATAACAAAGCGTAAGTTCCTTTTTTGCTCTTGTCATACCTACATAAAAAAGCCTCCGCTCCTCTTCCAGCGATTCCGCAAGGACTGCCTTTTTATAAGGAATGCTGCCTTCGTTTACATTCAGGATATAGACCTTTTCATATTCCAGGCCTTTAGAGCCGTGAAGCGTGGAAATGACAGCCCCTTCATGCTTTGTCTCCTGCTTCTTCGCCTGTTCGGCCAGCTTCTCCGTATAGTCCTCGATATAGTGTTCCCATTCCTCCAGGGACTTCATGCCTCCGGCGCTTTCCATGATCCGGTCCAGCACTTCCAGCAGCTCTTCTGGCTTTATTTTACGATATTGTGCGTATTCCTGCAAGTATTCTTCGTATTTCATTCCTTTTCTTATGAAATTCATTGCCGCATATGGCGGCAGTGTCCCCAGGATCCGAAGATGTGTCTCCAAGGTTGTGATCCTGTCGCACATCCAGTCTTTCTCTTTATAATACTCTCTCATCGCCGGAAAAGATATCTCCGGTTCCGTAAGCGCATCTCTGGAAATATACCGGTTCGGACGGTTCATCACTTCCAGAAATGTCTTCCTGCTCCTGTCCCCGGCTGCCATACGTAAATATGCCCTCAGATTTCTCGCGATCCAGTGTCTGAACAGATTGGGGAGCTGTTCTTTCATGGTAAATGGCACCTGATATTCCATCAGGGCTCCTACCAAACCTTCTGCCTCCTGGTTCGTCCGCAAAAGAACAGCCGTATCTTCCAGACCTTCTCCATTCTCCAGGCGCCTCTTCAGCTCCCGCACGATTTCCAGGTATTCCTCTCTTGGATTGGCAAATTCACGGCACTTTACCGGTTCCCCTTCCTCATTGGGAGTGGAGAGTTTTTTGCAGAACCGCGTTTTATTACAGCCGATCACCTGCATGGCTGTCTTTAAAATATTGGCACTGCAGCGGTAATTTACATCCAGAAGAACCGTTTCCGCTTTCGGATAATTTTTCGTAAAATTCAGCATGATTTCCGGCCTTGCACCGCGGAAATGGTAAATAGACTGGTCGTCATCCCCTACAATGAAGAGGTTATCCTCCGGTTTTGCAAGAAGCCGTACAATATCATACTGCAGCTGATTGATATCCTGAAACTCATCCACCAGGATATACCGGAATTTTTTCTGCCATGCAGTAAGGATGTCCTTCCGTTTTTCAAACAATTCAAAACAGTACAGCAGCATATCATCAAAATCCAGTTTCCGCCGCCCCCTGCAGGCAGTCTGGTAGCCGTTGTAGATCTGCCGGAAAACTTCATCCGGACAGCAGGAGGAATAATAGTGTTCCAGGGGAATCCGGCTGCCCTTTACAACGCTGATCTCCTTTGCCACCTCTTCCGGGAAATCCCCTTCCTCCGCAAGATCACCGCCGTACTGAAGTGTCATTTCCTTCAGGATTTCAAATTTTTCCTCTTCTGACAGGATATTCGCGGCAGAAAGCCCGTACGCCTGCTTCAGGATACCGTAAAAAACACCATGGAAGGTTCCAAAAGTCACAGAAGTACGTTCCTGTCCGGTAAAACGCAGGAAGCGCTCTTTCATCTCCCGCGCTGCCGCCCTGGAAAAAGTCACAACCAAAATAGAAGAAGCCGGTATCTTCCCCTCACTTGTCATATATGCTGTTCGTTCCACAATTACGGAAGTTTTCCCCGAACCGGGGCCTGCCAGAACCATCATCGGCCCTGACAGGTGGGCGATCGCCCTCTTTTGAGATGGATTTCTCTTCATTCGCTTACTTATGCCTGATTCTGTAATTTTTCGATTGCGGCTTTGATGCGGCGGATGGATTCGTCTTTGCCGATGATCTCCATGATCTCCGTTGCACCGGCAGGGGTCATCTGCTTACCGGATACAGCCGTACGAATCGGCCACATGACATATCCGTTCTTATATCCTTTTTCTTTTACAAATTCACTTAGGGCAGCATACAGAGGGTCGTTGGTATAGTCCTCCTGCGCTTCCAGAACCGGAAGTACCTCCTGAAGGACTGCCAGAGCACTCTCCTGCGTTGTTTTCATCTTTTTGTGCTTGTACATCTCTGCGTCGTATTCCGGTACTTCTTCAAAGAAATCAATCAGGCCGGGGATATCCGGGAATACTTCAATTCTGGTCTGCACCATAGCTGCGATCTTCTTGAAATCGTACTCTTTTTTCAGAACCTGTTTCATGTATGGCAGCGCTTTTTCATAGAAAGCGTCCGGATCCATTTTTTTGATATATTCACCGTTCATCCAGCGAAGCTTGGTAATGTCAAAGACGGCCGGGGACTTACTCATATGATGGTAATCAAATACCTCCACCAGCTCTTCCAGGCTGAAGATCTCACGGTTCTCCTGCGGGCTCCATCCAAGCAATGCCACAAAGTTAACAATCGCTTCTGTCAAAAATCCCTGCTCTACAAGATCCTCATAGGAAGAATGTCCGGAACGCTTGGAAAGCTTCTGGTGCTCTTCGTTGGTGATCAGCGGGCAGTGTACATACGTTGGGATTTCCCATCCGAACGCTTCATAAATACGGTTATACTTCGGTGCGGAGGAAAGATACTCATTTCCTCTGACCACATGGGTGATTCCCATCAAATGATCATCAATGACATTTGCAAAGTTATAGGTAGGATATCCGTCAGATTTGATCAGGATCAGATCTTCCAGTTCCTCATTATTGACCGTGATATCTCCATAGATCACATCGTGAAACGTGGTCGTGCCCTCTGTCGGCATATTAAAACGGATCACATGAGGTTCTCCGGCTGCCAGGCGTTTCTCTACCTCTTCCTTAGGCAGATGCAGGCAGCGTTTATCATAAATGGAAATCTCCTTGCCTGCAACCACACGCTTCATGGACTCCAGCTCCTCCTGCTTACAGAAGCAGTAATAAGCATCTCCCTGTTCGATCAGCTTCCTGGCATATTCCAGATAAAGGCCGGATGCCTGACGCTCGCTCTGTACATACGGGCCTACGCCTCCGTCCTTGTCCGGACCTTCGTCATGGATCAGTCCGGTCTTCTCCATAGTACGGTAGATGATATCAACAGCACCTTCCATATAACGCTCCTGATCCGTATCCTCAATACGCAGGATAAAATCGCCGCCCTCATGTTTTGTAATCAGATATGCATATAACGCAGTCCTCAGGTTGCCCACATGCATTCTTCCTGTAGGGCTTGGTGCGAATCTCGTTCTAAGTTTGCTCATGTCTTTCATTCTCCTGTTTCTCTTTTTCGGCGTAACTGTTCAGTTTGCGCACAGTTACTTTTCGGCTTATTATAGCACTATGTCTTTCAGAATGTCCATAGGTTTTCCGTAGATTACCAAATCTGCTTTATTGTCCGCAAAGTGCTCTTCCTCATTCAGGAGAATCAGTCTGTCTCCGTGAAAATCCCCCAGAAAAGTATTGGTCAGGGAAGCTTTCAGGCTGCAGCCCATGACAAGGAGCGTATCCGCTTTCTGAACCTCTGTCGCTGCTTTTGTAAGAATTGCATTATCTACCATTTCGCCCACAAGGGAAACTCCCGGCCGGATCATAGTTCCGCATTTTTCGCATTTGGGGACACCCTTTGACTGCTGCATATATTCCACAGAATAGCTTCTGCCGCAATGGGGACAGTTGTTGCGAAAGACACTTCCATGAAGCTCATAGACATTTTGGCAGCCCGCCCTCTTAGGCAGGGAGAAGATATCTCTGGTAATGATGCATTTCAGCTTGCCCTGGTCTTCCAGAGTCTTAAGGGTCTTCAGCCCTTCCCCTACCTCTCCGAGGTTGCTGATCATGTCATTTTTATAAAATTCGTAAAACTGGGCAGGTCTAACATTATAAAAAGATGCACTGAAGATCTCATCCGGCGAATATCCGTACTTTGCCTCAATGTCATAGGAATCTTCTTCATCTCTGTAGTTCGTGCAGCCGCACTGGGAGCTGACCCGGACTCCCATCAAACCAACCATGTATCGGCTCTTATCAATGATTTTTTTCAGCCACTGAATCTTTTCCATATACCCTTCCATAGGATCGCCTCCATCCCAATGTTTCAAAAAAGTTCTTATAAAGAATACTTTTCTGAATATTTACTTTTTTTCCATTATAACCCAGATAACCAGCCTTTTCAACTGAAAAACGGACAGAACAACAATGTGCTTCACACATCCTCGCGGTTTCCATTTCTTCCAAAGAAGCACATTTTTGCCGCGCCGAGCACGATTGCAAAGCAATATTTTCCTCTCGTGCGAGTGCGCATCATTGCACGAAGTGCTTTTTTATGATATAGGAAAGTGAGAACTTTCCTATATCATAAAAAAATCTCCCCACAGCACTTCTGCCGCAGGGAGGATTATTTTCGCTCTATTATGCTTCTACGCCTTTGCCTTTGAGATATTCCATAACATCTCCAATCGTTTCCATATCTGTTAATTCTTCCGTTGGGATCTCCAGATTGTACTCTTCTTCCAGAGCCATGACCAGTTCGAAAAGATCAAGGGAATCCGCACCAAGGTCATCCTTGAAGGATGTCTCCGGAGTAATATCCGCTGTATCCAAATTTAACTGCTCTGAAATAATCTCTTTCATTTTCTCTAACATTGCTTTTCTCTCCTTTATCAAATATCCTGTGATAATTTTGATGCCCAAAGTATATATGCTGCGATGCTATTTGTCAATAGTATTTTCCATTATTTCACAGTTCCTCTACAATAAAAGTTCCGATTCCTGGAATTTTATCTGACGGGAGACACTTAAGGCCAGCCCCATCTCCGACATCAGGAACAAAATAGAGGTACCGCCATAACTGATAAACGGCAGCGTAACACCGGTATTCGGCATCAGATTCAAAACAACGGCAATGTTAAAGATCACCTGCAGGGCAATATGGACAAAAATTCCGCTGACCATCAGAGATCCAAACATATCCGGTGCATTCTGTGCAATAAAAAACAATCTGTACAGCAGATATGCAAACAAAAGCAAAACAATGAGGCCTCCAAGGATTCCCAGTTCTTCACAGACAATAGAGAAGATCATGTCATTCTGTGCCTCCGGAACATTTCCCAGCTTCTGGATGCTGTTTCCCAGCCCTCTTCCCAGAAAGCCGCCGGAGCCGATAGCATACAATGCCTGCAGCGTCTGGTATCCGTCTCCGGACGCATAATCCTCCGGATGCAGCCATACCAGGACTCGTCTGATACGGAAGCTGGAACTGGTTTCCATGGTGGAGGTCAGAAACACAACGAATCCGATGACCAGAACCGCCCCCACGGCTGCCAGTATCACAAAGGGCCTGGTTTCCGGATGGGCAATAAATATCAATCCGGCAGTAATGCCGCAGATAATGATTGCCGTACTTAAGTTATCCGTTGCCACATAGGCAATGAGCCCAAGAAGGCCGCCCATTCCCGCCAGAACCATACATGCCTTTAATGTACGAACCTGCTTGCCCATCTTTACGATCATGTAAGACAGGCATACGATCACAGCAATCTTTGCAACCTCTGCCGGCTGAAACTGAATCCCGCCGATTTTCAGCCACCTCCGGGCACCATTGGCCGTATGCCCGAGAGGTGTTTTTACCAGAAGCATCAGAAGAATCGCAACACCGTACAGGATCGTGGTAAAAAAGCTCAATATATGATAGTCTATTTTTGAAATAAACAGTGCCGCCAGGAGACATATCAGACTGATGCCTGCCTGCTTTTTAAAATAGTACATATCATCATTGTAATCCAATTCCGCCATATAAGCGCTGGTACTGTAAAGCATAATCAACCCAAAGCATGTCAGAAGAATGATTACTGCCACAAGACTGTAATCATAATAATCTGTTTTTCTCTTTTTCCCTGCAGTCACTCTTCCCATAATTGCAGATATAGACTGCTTCGACTTTTCCATTGCATCACCCGACTTTAAAATATTGTTACTTGCATTCATTAAGTGTTCACATTATAGCATGGTCGTTTTGGATGTGCAAGTGTTCAGGTTCAGCCAATTGTATCTGTTTTTACGATAAATTTCACTTTTCCGTCCATATCATCGGAAATTCCTGCGAAGGAACGGTAATCTCCGTCTGCTTTCTGAATAGCCTTGACACAGTCGATCAGATCCTGAATATCTCCGTCAAACAGGTCGGACAATTTCTGGATTCCTTCTTCATCAAACTCTTTCATTCCGTCATTCAGCTCTTTGGCACCGTCCTTTAACTGTCCTACTCCATCAATCAGATCATCCGAACCGTCGGAAAGTGTCTGTACTCCATCTACAAGCTTCGAAGAATTCTGAACCAGCTCCGAGGTACCGTCTTTTAACTGCTTCACTCCATTATCCAGTTCCACCGCACCGCTGCTTAACGTTTCCGTTCCTTCATATAATGCGGTAAGACCTGCATCCAGCTGCAGCGTTCCATTCGCAAGCTGGCCAATGCCGGAGGATAATTGGCCTGCTCCTGTCGCAAGGGCACCTGTTCCTGACGTAATAAGGCCTACCCCTCCCTGAAGCTGAGCAGCTCCCTGGGCGAGAGAAACCGCACCGGAAGAAAGTGTCCTGCTTCCGTCATAAAGACTGGATGTACCGGCTTTCAGCTCTTCAGCTCCTGTTACCAGTTTTCCGGTACCGCCGTCCGCAGATTTGATACCGGACTGCAAATCTGTCATTCCCTTCAGAAGCGTCGGAACACTGCCGCCCAGAGAATTGATTCCTTTTTTCAGGCTCGCTGCACCGTTTTTCAGTGCAGGTGTACTCTTGGCAAGCTGGTTAATTCCCCCCTTCAACTGGGAAATGCCTGCCGTAAGCTGCGGAGCCTGCTTTGCAAGCTGATCCAGCCCGGATTTCAATGCATCCACACCAGGAGCGATTGCTGCAGCCTTAGCAGACAGCTCTTTTGCCCCTTCTGTAAACTGTGCGGCTCCCGCTGCATACGATTCCGCACCCTGTGCATATGCGGATGTTCCGGAGGACACCTGCTGTGCACCGGTGATCACACTCTGTACCCCTTCTGCAGCTGACTGCGCACCGTTTCCAAGCTGACCTGCGGCTGATGCCAGATTCTCTGCCCCTGTTTTTATAGAAGAAACCGCGCCGGAAAGCGCTGATGCACCGTTTTCCACCTGGGATGCACCGGACTGTACCTGAGATGCACCGGACTGCATCTGAGACGCACTGCCGGAAACAGCGGCAGCACTTTCCTGAAGTCCTGCTGCTGACGCTGCCACATCTGCTGCTGCACTGGTCAATGCGGAAATATCTACACCTGTGATATTAGCTTCGGCATGAGCATAAACACTACTGCTGACCGTAGATGCTGCTGACGCTGCCGCACCGCTAATCCTTTCCTGAATTTCTGCAGCTTGTTCCTCTGTCAGTCCAAGTCCGCTAAGATCAACGGACAAACCGGAGATAGCAGAAGTATCTACACCCAAATCCGTAATAGTAGCTTCTGCAGTTGCCTCAACAGCATCTTCTCCAATTTCTGCAAGGGCATTTGCTTTCTCCGCAACTGTGCCTGCCTGGCCTGCAAGACCATCTGCATTGCTGCTGACATCTGCTGCCGCACTGTTCAGCCCGTCAGCCGCTCCGCTCAGATCAGCTGCGGCTCCGCTTAAGCCGGAAGCGGCATCTGCGGCCGTGTTGGAGGCATTCACTACAGAAGAAGCTCCTCCCGCAATCCCCTCAATTCCGGAAGACATTCCCGAAAAACCATCCTGAAGACTGGCTGCTCCCTGCGCAAGCTGATCAGCTCCTGTTTTCAGGGTACCTGACGATTTGGTAAGAAGAGCCGCATTCTCAGAAAGACCATCCGCTCCGGACTGAAGCCGGCTGACTGCGTCCGGAAGTGCACTTACCCCGCTTTGAAGCTGCCCTGCCCCCGCCTGAAGGGCTTTGGCAGAATCCGGCAGGTTTGCTGTGGCAGATGCCAATGTTTCTGCCCCTTTCTGAAGTTCCGGCATCTTACTGTCCAGAAGAGTGGTTCCGTCTGCGAGCGCAGAAGACCCATCCTGCAGTTTTTTCACACCGGATGCCAGCGGAGCTGCCTTTGTAACCATCTGATCAATTCCGTCTGACAACTGTTTTGTTCCTTTTTTCAGTTCTTTTAATCCGTTATATAGCTGTCCGGCACCGGAATCCACCTGTCCTGCCCCCTGCGAAAGCTCTGTACTTCCGTCTGCAAGACTCTGCGCACCGGCAACCGCGGTTGTCACACCTGCCGCAAGGCTCCTTGCACCGGAATCCAATGTCCAGGCACCATCTGCAAGACTTTTGGCCCCCTGTGCCGCTCCAGCACTTCCGCTGTATCCGGCAGCAAGCTGGTCTGCCCCGTTTTTGGCACTCAATGCTCCATCTGAAAGCTCCTCGGCTCCGTCAACCAGTGCGGAGGTTCCGTCTTTTAATTCCCCTGCTCCGTCATTAACCTTGGACACACCGTCAGTATATTCCTTCACACCATCCAGCAGTTCGGAAATACCATCCGCAAGCTCCGGCAGTTTGTCATCCAGTTCCGTAATACCGTCCAACAGCTCTCCAGTTCCGTCTACAAGCATTTCCGAGCTCTCGCTAAGAGTTTCCATATCCTCCTTCAGGTCATCCAGGCTGCCGTCATCCTCAATATTCAGTTCTGACAAAAGATTATTGGTAATGACAGACATTGCCATGTCCACCCCAAATTCCGAAGCGTCCATCGTCACTTCCACATAACCGGGAATGTCCAGATCCATATCTTCTGCAACCGTAGAAATACTTTCCTGAAGTCCCGGCATTGCCAGGCCGAGAACCATAATCTTATCCCCTTCCTCAACGATCCTGCCGGAGCTTACGCTTACATTGGAAACCTTATTTTTATCAAGCAGCATAGCACTGACTACAGCAAAAGGAACATAAATTTCCTGCTGTTTTTTTCCGATTTTAGCCATTTTCTTTTCTTTGTTCACATAATCATAACGAACCGTAACCTCGCCGCTTTTCCCTGCGATTTCTTCCGGTGAAACCTTTTTTCCGTCCAGATAATAGGTGATATTGATATCTACAGGCGATTCCTTATCTGTAGTTCCCTGGTAGTAGATATCTTCTCCCTCCGCGTTCCAGGTTATCTCATCCTCTCCGCCGTCGCTGAAGGTTTCATCACCTTTAATATTTTTAATATCTTCCAGGGCTGTGGTATCCTCCACCTCACCGCTTCCTTCTCCGCTCAGATGTTCATTTACGATGGTCTTGGTGGGATTTCCTGACGCATCTGTAAAGATATAAACGGTTTCATCTTTTTCCGCTTTATCGCTGAATTCTTCCGCAGTTTCTTTATCTTCGCTGTCAGAACCGGTACTTCCGGTATCAGCCGCCACACTAAGAGCCGGAGTTAAGACCATGCTCATTGTCAGGGAAGCAGTCAGCAGTTTCCGATACATTTCTTTATATAATCCTTTCATTGTCATAACCTCCGTTTATTTTTTAGACTTGAATCCTATCGATGTTGTACAGATTACTTTATCAAGAAGCAGATACATGGCCGGCAATACCAGCAATACGACTACCATACTGATCAGCGCTCCCCTTGCCATCAGAGTACACAGAGAACTGATCATATCTATATCCGAATAAACGCCGACTCCGAAGGTAGCTGCAAAAAAGCTCAGTGCGCTTACCACAATCGACTGAATGGATGTACTGTGGGCAATTCTGACCGCCTCTTTTTTATCTGCTCCGTTATGTCTTTCCAGCTTATAGCGGGTCGTCATCAGGATGGCATAGTCCACAGTGGAACCAAGCTGTATGGTACCGATGACAATAGATGCGATAAATGGGATTTCCGTGTTGGTAAAGTATGGAATTCCCATGTTGATATAAATTGCAAATTCAATGACCAGCACCAGAATCACCGGCAGACTCACAGACCGGAAAACGATCAGGATGATCAGAAGGATCACACCGATGGATACAAAGTTGACGGTCTTGAAATCCTGATCTGTAATTTCGATCAGATCCTTGGTACACGGCGCTTCTCCTACAAGCATGGCATTCGGATCGTAGCTTTTGATAATCTTATTCAATGCCTCACACTGGTCATTGACCTCATCAGATGCCACTTTATATTCGCTGCTTACAAGCATCATCTCATAGTTTTCGTTTACCAGCATCTCCGTTACTTTTTCCGGAAGCAATTCCCTTGGGATTTCACTTCCCATCATGGCATCCAGGCCGATCACGGATTTGACACCCGCTACTTCTTTGATCTCATCTGTCATATCGGAAATCTTTTTTGCTTCCATCTGGCTGTCTATCAGAAGCATATGCGTGGAGTTCATCTCAAAGGTATCGTTCAGCTTCTGGTTTGCCATGATACTTGCCAGATTCTTTGGAAGTGTTTCATCCAGATTATAATATACTGCTGCATGCTGGTTACCGTATATTGCCGGTACCCAGATAATCACAAACAGAATCAGGATGATTCCGTAATGCTTTGAAACAAAAGCCGGAAGTTTTGTGAACTTCGGGAGCAGCGGACGGTGACGTGTCTTCTGGATTCCTTTATCAAAAAACAGGATCATGGACGGCAGGATGGTGACACATGCAATGACACCGAAAACAACACCTTTTGCCATGACCACGCCAAGATCCATGCCAAGGGTAAAGCTCATAAAGCAGAGTGCAATAAATCCGGCAACTGTTGTGATCGAACTTCCTACAACCGAGGTGATGGTTGCTGCAATCGCTTCTGCCATAGCATCATTACGGATTTCTTTATCTGAAATGCGTTTTCCTGCACCGTTTTCTTTTTCCGCCGCATCCAGCCGTTTTCCAAGACATTCCTGATAGCTGTGCCAGAGAAAAATGGAATAGTCCATAGTAACGCCGAGCTGAAGTACCGCACTTAAGGCTTTCGTTATGTAGGAAATCTCTCCCAGGAAGATGTTGCTTCCCAGGTTATAAATGATTGCCATTCCGATACTCAAAAGAAACATCAGCGGGATCAGATAAGAGTCCATCGTCAGCCCCAGAACAAGGGAAGAAAGCAGCACCGCAATACATACATAAATGGGTGTTTCTTTATCTGACAGGTTCTTGGTATCTGTTACAACAGCGGACATACCGCTGATAAAGCACTGCTTTCCTGCAAGCGCTCTCAATTCTTCAATGGCATCCATCGTCTCATCTGCAGACATGGTGGTGTCAAAGATGACCGCCATCAGCGTACAGTCCCCATTGATAAATGCATCTTTGATCTTATCCGGAAGCAGCTCCACCGGTATGGAAATATCCGCAAAGGTGTCATACCAGATAATGTTTTTCACATGGTCCACCTGCTCCATTTCCGCCTTCAGGACAGATACATCCTTAAAATCCATTCCTTCCAGCACAATCATGGAAAATGCGCCTGTCCCAAATTCATCCACCAGGATATCCTGCCCTTTCATTGTTTCGATGTCCCCCGGCAAATAGGACAGAATATCGTAATTTACACGGGTTTTCAGATACCCCAATGCCGATGGAATCAGAAGCAGTATTCCCAGAAGAAGTATCAGGGTTTTATGTTTCACAATTCCTTTTCCCAGTTTTTCCATCATAGTCTCCTTTCTCTGTTCCTGGTTGATTTTCATAATCGTTTTCTTTCCATAATCCGTTTTTTAATCCGTTTTTTCTTCTTATGGAAATTTTCAGTTTCTTTTCCCTTTTCTCATTTTATGACCATTGGTCATTTTTATTCCATGGAGTGTTATATAACAAAAATGACCAACAGTCAATATCTTTTTAGGAATTTACAAATTTTTTAGAAATTTGGTACTGTTTTCCAGTATTGACTTATGGTCATTTTTCATTATAATTAAGAGAAATAGTCGAATTTCCGGTATCTTGACTCTTTCCATCTCATGATTCCATCTATAAACCGGGCAGTATATGGATCTTCCATATTGCCATGCCATCAGGAGGAGAGCTTTTTGGGAAAATTAGAATTAAATAAAAAGAAAAAAAAGGACGCTTTATTTAACACAGCCTTTGAACTGTTCACCACCAAAGGAATTACCAAAACAACGATATCTGATATCGTTGATAAAGCAGGGGTGGCGAAGGGGACTTTTTATCTGTATTTTAAGGACAAATATGATATCCGTAATAAACTGGTTTCCCATAAAACGGGCCAGCTTTTTTATGATGCCCATGAATCGCTCAAAGAAACAGGCCTTACGGGATTTGAAGAGCAGCTTGCATTTATCATCGACCATATCCTGGACCGCCTGGAACAGGATCATTCCCTGCTGCTGTTTATCTCCAAAAATCTCGCATGGGGTGTTTTTAAAGGAGCATTTGAGGAAAAAATGCCGGATGAGGACTACCATTTTTATCAGTCTTATCTCCAGCTTCTTTCCACAAACAAGCATACTTACCGGAACCCGGAGCTGATGCTCTTTACTATCATTGAACTGGTGGGGTCTACCTGTTATAGCTGTATTTTATATGAGCAGCCTGTGCCGCTTGATGAATACAGACCTTATCTTCATAAGGCCATTACCGGAATCCTGTGCAGCTTCCGCGAAGATGAAACGGCTACCCTTTAAAAAGATAATACGGATATCATATGCACACCTTTCTGTTTCCATGACATAAACTAAAGTGTAACCGCAATTTCGAAACAGAAAGGACTTTTTTCATGGAAAATTATCAGATGGGCCGTTCCTGCGGCCGTCCTTACCGCACTACCTGCGGCATGAACAGAATGCCTGCATCTGAGCGGATACCCATGCCGAAACGGATGTCCGCGCCTGAACGGATGTCTGCGAGAACTTCAGGGCAATGCGAATGCGAAAGAAATTCCACTTGTAACTGCCATATGCCAGGGATGGCTCCGAAGGAAGCAGAACTGTATGCAAAAGCCGATATGCTCCCTCCTGCCATGGGATATGTTCCCTGCCAGAAATTTACGCGTACCTTTGATCTCTGCTACGCCCTGCAGGCAGGCACAGTCTTCCCGGAACTTTGTAAACCATTCTGCGGAAAGCGAGGTGCTCGAAGATGATGACGTCAAACCAGTCCCAAAACAGAGCAAAGCTTCTTCGGGAAATCAATGAGGTAAGCTTTGCCGTATATGATATTCTGCTTTATCTGGACACACATCCCTGTGACAAAGAGGCTATGGAATTTTATCAGAAAAATGTCTCCAGACGCCGGGAGCTGATGAAGGAATATGCCCGTGCTTTTGGCCCGCTCACCGTTGATGACGCAGAATTTTCCTGCGGTGATACCTGGAAATGGATGGAACAGCCATTCCCATGGGAACAGGAAGGAGGATGCAGATAGATGTGGAATTATGAAAAAAGATTAGAGTATCCGGTCAATATCAAAACACCAAATGCAAAACTTGCACTGTTTATCATGAGTCAGTATGGGGGGCCTGATTCCGGTACCCCATCCCCCCATCATACAGATTTCCTGATAAATATCCAGAAAACTATTTTCCTGAACGGATTCTTGTGGTATGATTTTTTTATCATCAGGAAAGAAGGCTTATACATGAAAATCGAAAGAATCCGTACACTTCGTTTAAAACACAATTTAACCCAGGCGGAAATCGCCCATGCTGTCCATGTTTCTCAGCGTGCCTATTCTCATTATGAAATCGGCACCCGCAGTATCCCTCTGGAAACCCTTATTGCATTGTGTGATCATTACCATGTATCCATCGACTATATGGTTGGGCGTACAGACAAGTCTGATCTTTGATCTCAAACCTGTTCCCGACCCTCCATCGTTTTATCGCTTTTTTCTGCAGTTTTTGCGGACATTTTTTCTGCTCTTACGCCAATTGCATTCGCTGCCCGGATCATCACTTGCTCAAGTATTTCCTGAAATTTCTCTTCCGGCATATCCTCCTGTTCAACCCATCGGCCGTCCACTTTTACCATACTGATCACTTTTAACGGCACACAATCACCCCTTTGTAGGATATGTAAAAAGACTTGTACCAGTGTATTTTTTACCTTAAGAAGCTCATAAAATAAATGGGTGATATTATGAAAAAACAAACATCTCTTCCGAACAGCCGCACCGGTGCCCTGTATATCCGGGTATCCACAGATAAACAGGAAGAGCTTTCTCCTGCTGCTCAAAAGAGACTCCTGCTGGACTATGCCCAAAAAAACAAGATCCTGGTAAAACCGGAATACATCTTTATAGAAAACGGCATCTCCGGACGGAAAGCTGACAAACGTCCGGAATTTCAGCACATGATTTCTCTGGCTAAGTCCAGGCCTTCCCCTTTTAACACGATCCTCCTCTGGAAATTCAGCCGTTTTGCCAGAAATCAAGAGGAATCCATCGTTTACAAATCCATGCTCCGAAAGCAATGTAATGTGGATGTGATCAGCATTACGGAACCGCTGATCGACGGTCCATTCGGCAGTCTGATCGAACGAATCATTGAATGGATGGATGAATACTATTCCATCAACTTATCCGGGGAAGTTGTCAGAGGGATGACAGAAAAAGCCATGCGCGGCGGCTATCAGTCCTCCCCTCCGCTCGGATATCAGGCAGTCGGAAATGGCAGGCCTTTTGTTGTTGATCCTGCCGAAGCGCACACTGTGAAATACATTTTTGAGCAATACTGTCAATATCACAGGGAACCCACAGCTATCGCAAGGCAGCTAAATGATATGGGAGTCCATACGAAACGCGGCGGTGCCTTTGAAAAAAGAAACATTTCCTACATACTGAAAAATCCCTTTTATATTGGCAGGCTCGAATGGAATGGAATCAAAGCAAATGGAACCCATGAAACCTTCATATCTGAAAAACAGTTTCTGGAAGCACAGCGTATCGATGCTGATACCTATAAGTCCCCAAAACGCCGCAGCATCTCATCCTGCAGACACTGGCTCTCCGGCCTTGTAAAATGCTCTGTCTGCGGCGCAAGCCTTTCCTATAATACCTGTAAATATCCCTTCTTTAATTGCTGGAAATATGCCAAGGGCATCCACAAAGAGACCTCCGGAATATCCGAGAAGGAACTGACCAACGGTATTCTGGAATATTTCAAAAAACTCCTGTCCGGGTCTGACTTCGTTTTCTGCAGTACGCCCTCTTCTCAGAATGATCCTACACCCTGCGAAAAAACCTATTATGAACTGGAGTTAGAAAAACTTTCTCTTCGCGAACAGCGTATCAAATATGCCTACGAATCCGGCGTGGACACCCTGGAAGAATACAAAGAAAATAAAACCCGGCTGCTCGCCGAAAAAGAACGTATTGAAAATTTCCGGGTTCAGGTCACAAAAGAACTGCCGGAAAAAACAGTTCAAAAACAGTTTTCAGAACCTCAGACCGTTTACGACATTATTCAGAACAGGGACATCGATTATGAGATCAAGGGAATTTTCATCCGTTCTATTGTAGAAAAGATCATTTACGATAAGAAAAACCATACTCTCACTTTTTATCTGTACCACTCATAGCTGCAAGCACGCCGTTCCTGCAAAAACATAATACTTTGCGCGGGTTCCGGCAAGTTATAGGTTACAGTTATATGGTGGTCCGGATGGTGAAATCAGTGCTTCCATGCGATATCTCTCCCAACGTTTTACCATGCCGAACCGTATGGCTATGGCAGTATTAAACGATGTTGGCACGGAAGAACTTGCCCATCTGGAAATGGTCTCCACCATCGTTCATCAGCTCACCAGGAATCTCACCATGGAAGAAATCGAGAACTCCGGCCTTGGTCCTTATTATATTGACCACACTGTTGCCGTATGGCCTCAGGCTGCCGGAGGAATTCCTTTTAATGCATGTGAATTCCAGAGCAAAGGTGACCCCATTACCGATTTGTTTGAGAATCTTGCAGCAGAGCAGAAAGCACGTTCCACCTATGACAATATCCTCCGTGTAGTCCGCGATATTCCGGAAATCGCTGACCCGATCAAATTCCTTCGGGCCCGGGAGGTCGTACACTTCCAGCGTTTCGGTGAAGCCCTCAGAAGTGTCCAGGAACAATTGGAATCCAAAAACTTCTATGCGTTCAACCCAAGCTTTGATATGCCGTGTATGGAAACATGCAAAGACTGTAAATAAATAGTGTACAACGCCTCTTACAGCAGTATCAAAGGCATGAATCATATCTTATAATTCATGCCTTTGATAACAATGTCATCCGACAGGAATAGTTTCTAAAAAATTCCTGAATATTTTTCGAATATTTTCTGGCTATTCCCGAAAGTTTACTTACGTTTTACCGGAATCCAGATTGCACTTTCATAGTCTGCTGCTCCGGTATCCCCTTTGTCATACCATTCAATATTTGCTCCCATTGCAATTTCATAATCCGGATTTCCGGGCAGCCACTCATTAAAGATCCTGGTATTCACAGACTGTAAAGAGCCAGGCATCGGCCCGCAGCAGCGGAATTTTGCCCACTCCATATCCGGGAATTCGAATACTGTCATTCCCTCCGGCACCTCACCGCCATGGTATGTTCCCGCAATCATATAACGGAACTCTCCCGGTACTCCTGTATCGTCAATACAGATTCCAAACTCGCCTACCTTGCAGTCACAGATTGCCTTTTCCACCGGTGTCTCCGGTGCCTTTCCGTTCCACAGATCTTTCATACACCAGCTCTGTTTATGATTGCAGCATTCGTCCCAAAATTCCGGAATCCTGGCATAAGAATCCTCTGCAGTAAATCTCCTTTCAAAACCGATTACCTGAAAACCGTTCATTTTTTCTACTGTAAAATCCATATCATTTCCTCCTTGTATTGATACAACAATTTTCAGAGGCAAGAAGGTCTTTACTTTCCGGCAGTCTTTGCGGAGCTGCATTGGTGAGGCCCCATGAAACCGGGTAAACGCTTTCGTAAAGCTCTCAGGTGTATCATAACCATACTTGTATGCCAGATCGATCACCTTTTCCCGGTTTGCAATTACATCCAATGCTGCCATATAAAGCCTGCGGCATCGAAGATATTCACCGATGGAATACCCTGTCATGATCTTAAAACCTCTCTGAAGATAAAACGAAGAGATATTTACCTCATTCGCCACATCTTCTGCGGAAATATCATCCTGAAGATGATTCTCCATAAAATCAATCGCCTTCTTCAAGCCTTCCGTCCATTCCATCTCCGTGTTCCTCCTTCCTCTTGAACCTATCTTAATACAAGTAAAATTATTAATCCTGTCATTCTCTGCCAAACTTTGTCCGGCTGCCTAAGGCCGTCCGCATTTATTTGATTGCCAAAAGAGGACAGCAGCATTTCCGTCTGCTATCCTCTTAATAGATGGGTCCCGGCCTCAAAGCTTTTTAATCTCCGATCAACTCCAGAATCTGTCTCTTATACTGCAGAAATTCTTCTGTCAGATTAAAATCCTTTCTTCTTGGCTTCGGCTCTTTTATGATAATCTCCTGCGTGATCTCGCCCGGTCTGCCGGTAAGCAGATAGATTCGGTCCGATAAAAGAACTGCTTCGTCAATATCATGGGTAATAAACAACGTAGACAGACGAATCTGCTCCATGATATTCAGATACCAGGTATGCATATTTCCCTTAGTAATGGTATCCAGCGCGGAAAACGGCTCATCCAGCAGCGCAACATTTCCGGAAAACATATATGTCCGCATCAGCGCCGCCCTCTGGCGCATCCCGCCGGAAAGCTGCCGGGGATATTTCTTTTGCGTTCCTTCCAGCCCAAATTCTTCAAAATATGCGCTCACCCGGCTCCTTGCTTCTTTTTTCTTCATTCCTTTGAGTAAAAGAGGAAGAGCCACATTATCCTCAATGGTACGATAGGGAAGCAGCAGGTCTTTCTGGAGCATGTAGCTGATCTTTCCCGGCTTTCCCGTAATGTCCTCCCCGTCCAGAAACACCTGTCCTGCATCCGGCACAGTCAGTCCTGAAATCACATTAAACAAGGTTGTTTTTCCGCCGCCGCTGACTCCCAGAAGGCATACCAATTCTCCTTCATGAAGGACCACATTAATATTCTGAATGATCATTTTTCCGTCAAAGGATTTGCTCACATTTTTTACAACTAACTCCGACATACGTCAAACCTTTCCCTATCTTTGGAATTTCCTCCTTCCGGCATTATTCCGGAAGATATTCATTGGAGAAGCCTGCATCTTCCGGAATTTCATTCTCTACCAGGCCGTTTTCATTCAGCCACTGATAAAAAGCATTCCATCTTTCCGGATCCATATATCCCCACTGTTCTACATCCGCTTTGTACTGATCTGCCAGGTATTTCTGGCTTGCCGTAACCAGCTCCTTATCCAGCTCAGGAGATGCTTCACAGAGAATCTCTGCTGCCTCTTCAGGATTATCGATGGCATATTCATAGCCTTCTTTCAGCGCTGCTAAAAACTTTTTCGCGGTTTCCGGTTCTTCTTCCAGGAACGAATTATTGGCGATTACAACCGGCGTATAATAATCAAATACCGGATTAATATCCTTAAAAGCAAAATAATCGGTATCCAGTCCTTCCAGTTCCATCTTTACTCCGGCCCAGCCGTAAAAGATCCAGATGGCATCCACAGATTCCGACTGAAGTGCGGAAACCTCATCTGTTACAGTGCTTGGAATCATCTCGACCTTGCTGAAATCTCCGCCGTCCTCTTCCACTACATTCTGAATCATCGCTACTTCCACAGGGCTGTCCCAGGTGGCATATTTTTTGCCTTCCATACCCTTTGGCGTATCCATTCCTTCCCCCTTGCGGGACACGATGCCGGAAGTGTTATGCTGGATCAGGGCAGCTACCGCTGTGGTGGGAAGCGCATTATCTCCGCCACACCCGGAGCCATGGTATCCTGGAAAGAAACGCCGAACTGCGCTTTTCCGGAGGCAACCAACGCATCTGCTCCGTCTTCCGGCGGCTGAACGATTTCCACTTCAAGCCCCTGTTCCTCAAAATACCCCAGGCTCTGTGCCGCATACAATCCTGTATGGTTCGTATTTGGGGTCCAGTCCAGAACAAATGTAATCTTTTCTTTTTCCTGTTCTTCAGCAGAAACAGGAACCACTCCTGCTGCCGTAACTGTCATCACAGCAGTAAGACCTGCTGCCAGTATTCTCTTTTTATTCATGTTTTGTATCCTCCCATGGCATACATTTTTTCTGCAGAAAATCCACCAGCTTCATTAAAAGCAGGCTGATAAATGAGATCAAAAAAATCACCGCAAACATCTTGTCAAAAGCAAAGGCTTTCTTTACCCTGGTCATATAAACCCCCAGTCCGGAAAAACCTCCGAGCCACTCAGAGATCACCGCTCCCACAACAGAATACGCGGCGGAAATACGCAGGCTTGCAAAGAACTGACCCATTGCCCCCGGAAGCTTCACGTAGCGGAAAACCTGAAGCTTTGTTGCTCCCATAGAACGGAGCAGATTCATGGTATCCCTGTCCGCAGAACGAAATCCGTCCAGAACTCCCACCGTAATCGGAAAGAATGTGGCAATTACGATCAGGATGATCTTCGGCATCATCTCATACCCGAACCACAGTACCAGAAGCGGTGCAATGGCCACTGTCGGAATGGTCTGGGTCAGAACCACCAGCGGATAAAAAGCTTTATAAAGAGTCTCAAAACGATCCATCAGAACTGCCATTATAAATCCGAAAGCAACACCGCACAATAGCCCGATCAGGGCCTCCAGAAGGGTCACTCCGGAGTTCTCCATTAACAGCGGAAACTCCTTTATAAAGGCCTTCAGCACCTCCACAGGCGACGGCAGCATATATCCCGGAACAATTCCAAGAGCGGATACCGCCTGCCAGACTACCAGGATGACCGCGATTGCGGCAATGGTATTAATCCTGCTGGTGATGCTTTGTAACTTTCTTTTCAATGGTAAGCACTTCTCCTTCCGGACGGTAGGTGACTTTAATATAGGCGGCTACAGAAGGTGCACCTGCCCGGATGGCAATGTGCTGGCATTCCTTCACAATGTCCATCAGCTCATCGTAATCACCCTCAATTGCGGTTTCAAAAGGTCCTACATAACAGTTCAGCCCTGTACTCTTAATGTAGGCAATTACCTCATCTACCACACGGATCAGTTCCTCATCATCTTTTGCTTCAGGAAGTACCTGGATCGCTACACTTGCATTCATTTTTTATCCTCCTAAAATTTATTTAAAAAAGCTCCTGTCAGGGAACCTGCAGGAGCCAATTACCGCATAAAACTGCGCCTCACTATGTTCCCTACGCTGGCATTACCCAGGTCAGGTTAAAAGGGTCAGATACAAATACGGTATCAATCTCAGCCGGTCTCCACCAGCTCCCCTGTTGAATAAAAACAATTATTTATTGACTAAAAGTTTACCACGTATGATCCAAATGTCAAGTGCCAATTCCTGTCCTCACCTTCATCCGGCCGCCTGAACGTACCGGCATCCCGTCAATCTCCTGCCACAAGCGATTTTTTTCTCCAGTTCCCGGTTTTGTACCAGCAGAAAGAAATGAAATAATTGGCAAACCAGCCGATCGGTACGGCATACCAGATCATTTCGATTCCCCAGATGGGTGAGCAAAGCTGGGCCACAGCCACACGGAGTCCCAGATTGACCAGGTTGGCAAACATATAAACCTTCATATCCCCAGACCCCCGCAATACACCGTCCGTAATCGCCTTAAATCCCAAAAAGGAGAAAAAGATTCCCAGGAAACGAAAATATGCCGTGCCTGTCTGAAAAGCCACCGGAGAACTGCTCTCACTGACAAATGCAGAAAGAATCGGCCTGTAAAAAAGCTGGGAGATCAAAATCAAAGCAGCGCCGAAGCAGATAATGATTCCGTAGGATACTCCATAGCCCTTTCGGATACGGTCTGGTTTTCCAGCCCCAAGATTCTGTGCTGTAAAGGTCGATACTGCATTTCCCGTTGCGATCATCGGCACAACACAGATGGACTCCAGCCTGGATCCTGCAGAAAATCCCGCCAGCGCAGAAGAACCGAACCGATTCACCGCAGACTGCGTCAAAAGCATTCCGATACTGACGATTGACTGCTGGATAATGGACGGAATTGCAATCTTCGTACCTGTCCGGAACATATCCTTCCGAAAGAACGGCACCTTTCCTTCTGTCTCATAATTCCGAAGAATTTTCAAAAGAATCACAAGGGAGATCACTGCAGAAATTCCCTGTGCGATCACCGTTGCAATAGCCGCTCCGGCCACTCCCAGATGCAGTCCGCCTACCATCCATAAATCCATCCCAATATTTAATACGGAGGAAAAGATCAGCAGCGCCAGCGGAATATTCGACCTTCCAAGCGCATTAAAATCCGAAGAAAGAATGTTGTACATAAACATAAACGGCAGTCCCAGAAAATAAATCTGCAGATACAGTACAGCATCCTCCATGATGTTCTCCGGTGTCTTTAAAAGCCGCAGTATCATCGGATTTGCGACAAGCCCAAAAACTGCCAGTACAACACTCACCGCAGCAAATGTGATCAGAAATGTATAAACCGAGCTTTTCATTTCCCTGTATTTCTCCGCGCCCAGATACTGGCTGGTCAGCACCGAAGCACCGAGTCCGCCCCCGATGGCGACCATAATAAATACTGTTGTAAAAGAATAAGACGCACCCACTGCCGCCAATGCATCTTCTCCTACGAGATTCCCCACAATAATAGAATCCGCCATATTGTAAAACTGCTGGAAAAGATTTCCTATAATCATTGGAAGAGCAAAGAAAAGCAGCGCAGGTGCAGGTGCCTGCGTCACTAAATTTGATTGTTTCTTCATTTTCATTACCCTCTTCTTTAAATTTCCTCCTACCGATTATAATACTTCTTTCTTTGATTTTGAAGCCCTCTTTTTAAAATTCAATGAGAAAGGTAAGGAACCTTTTTTCTATATCTCCCGAATATTCCGCATGCATACTGCCGCCCATATGTTCTGTCAGGGTTTTGCTGATGGTAAGCCCAAGTCCGGTTCCTGCATGGCTGCGGGATTCCTCCTGCATATAAAAACGTTCAAAAAGCTTTTCAGGATCAGAAATTTCCTGCTCCGGACTGATATCATTGGAAAATAAAAATCGAACCGCTTTCTCGTCCGGATCCTGTTCGATTCCAATATGCAGTTCTCCCTTCGCATAGCGGATACTGTTCTGGATCAGATTGCCGAACACCCGCTTCAATGTCTCTGCATTTCCGGATATCATAACCGGATTTTCAAATGCCGGAAGCGTCAGCTCCAGACCTGCATTTTCCAGCAGACGATAATTCTCCAGACAGGTTTCCTTCAGGATTCTGGCTGCATCCACCGCTTCTCTCTTCAGTTCAAACTCATGAGAGGTAACACGGGATAACTCATAAAACTGCCCTGTCAGCTCCTGAAGTGTATAAGATTTTTTAATGGCAATCTCCAGAAATTTTCTGTCCTCATCCCCCAATTGGCTGATATCGATCATTTTCAGATAGCCAATCACCGCAGTTAAAGGAGTACGGAGATCATGGCTGATATTCTCAATCTGCTCCTTCAGCTTTCTCTCGTCCTGCTGATAAGCACGGCGTTCCGTACGAATCGAATCCAGATTTGCATTCACTGCTTCCAGCAATTCTTCCAGTTTTCGGTCAGGCACGGCAATCTTTAACACCCTGTTTTCAAACAGCTCTTCGGAAATCTCCTGAAGTTCCTTTTGTGCCTTTGCCATAGACTGATACAGAACAAAAAGGCGAAATGCAAGATACAGAATCACTGCCAGTAAACAAACCAATCCTATCCCGTAAATCATCATTTCGCCTCCACTTCTTTCTTGAAATCACACTTCTAAAACTCCTGCTTACGGATTTTCCAGATACCGACAGCCAGGAATATCACAATTCCCACAACACCGGAAACTATGCATCTGGTAAATCCGGCAGCCGTATCCCACAGACAATAATAGCTGTTCATGGATACAAGCGCTTCCGTCTGCAAAAATCCGTAAGGTATCCATCTCATAATTCTCGCAAACACGTCAAATTTCAGGCTTGCAAAAAGGAACGCCATAGGAATCAAATAATAAACCACAGCCCACACAAGAACGGATGTCATTTCCTTCTGGCAGACGCAGCCCAGCATAATACTGAATACCAGCGAGGCCGCTGCTGAAGGCAGGACCGCAGCCACCCCCATGAGCATTTCTCTTAACGGCTCCCATTCCGGGTGATCCAGAAGCAAATAGGCACTGCTGATATAAACAGCCAACACCGCACAAAGTACCAGAAATGTGAAC
Source organism: Eubacteriales bacterium (assembly GCA_030524545.1). GTDB lineage: Bacteria > Bacillota > Clostridia > Lachnospirales > Lachnospiraceae > Blautia_A. Next base: position 111,558 of record JAUNGM010000002.1, on the reverse strand, counting down.
CCAAACGCAACGATACACTTTCCGAGAAACATTTTTTCTCTGGCAACTCCGTAAGATATTGCATTTTTCATCACACCGCTGCGCCTGTCATCCCAAAAGAGGCATGCAGGCACAACTGCACCCAGAACAATCATACAAAATATAGAACCGGTATACGTATTCAAAGAGAAACGAAACGTTCCATATAAAAAACCTTCAATATAGTGCCGGGAAACCGCCAGAATCACATTCATACATAAAACCAGTCCCCCAAGCAGTGCGATGGCCGTATAAAGGCCTTTCCCCCGTAATGTCCGATAGCATTCACTTTTCATATAGTTTAACATTTCTTTGCACCTCCGTTTTTCAGATTCATATAATAGTCTTCTAATGATTTCTGGCATTTAGAAAGCTCCAGAATCCTGATCCCTGCATTGCCGGCCAGTTCTCCGAACTCCTCCGGGCCGTTTTTTGCATTCAGAATATGAATCTTACCGTCGGGCAGCAGCTGATAATCATTATGGTTCATCTTTTGTTCCAGCAGAACCATATACTGTTCCGGGTCAGATACCAGAATTTCCACATAATCCGAACATTTTTTATGCAGCTTTTCAGCGGAAATCTGCTCCAGAAGACAGCCGTTCTGCAAAAATCCATAGACAGTTGCGATCTGCTCCAGTTCACTTAAGATATGGCTTGAAATCAGAATTGTAATATTTTTTTCTTTGTTTAATTTCACCAGAAGATTTCTCATTTCAATAATTCCGCTGGGATCCAGGCCATTGATCGGTTCATCCAGAAGCAGGACTTCCGGTACACCTAACAGAGCAATAGCGAGCCCAAGACGCTGTTTCATTCCAAGTGAAAGGGTCTTCCCTGTTTTTTTTCTGTAACGTGTAAGGCCTGTGATCTCCATCACTTCCTCTATCGCCTGTTTACCCGGAATGCCTTTCTGAATTCTGAAATATTCCAGATTTTTTTCTACGGACATATTTGGATAAAATCCCGGATTTTCAATGATCACACCCATACGGGAACGCATGGCAGCAAGTTCCTTCTGCTGATGTTTTCCAAACAACTGCAGTTCCCCGCTGCTTGGAAAGATCTGCCCTGCAAGAAGCTTCAAAAAGGTGGATTTTCCGGCTCCGTTATCGCCTACAAGCCCATAGATTTCTCCCCGCCTAATACTGATATTCACCTTATTCAGCGCGCAGAAATCATGGTAATATTTCGTAAGGTCTCTGGTCTCTGTCACATATGTTTCCATTCTCTTTTCCTTTCGCATCTGTCCAGGGCTTTGCTGATCCGGCCTTCTGAACAGTTACATCCTTTCTTTCTCTGCTTGATGTAGACAGTATACCGGTTCCCCTTTAAATAAGTCCTCAAGAAAGATTAAAGAAATCATAAAGATGCTCATGCCATTTTAAATCCGATTCCCCAGATTGTCTTTATGTAGTCTTCATCCGGATCTGCCGCAGCAATTTTCTTCCGCAGATTGCTCACATGTACATTTACCGTATTGTCCTCTCCGTAATATCCGCCTTTCCAGACCTGCTCATACAGAGACTCCCGGGAAAAAACTTTCTCCGGTGACTGTACCAGGAGGCTGAGTATTTCATACTCATAAGGCGTCAGCGTAAGCTCCTGTTCCTTAACGGTAACTCTTCTGGAATCCGGAAAAAGAAGGAGATGTTTAAACTGTAAGCATTCCTTTGCAGGTTCCGAAACCGCCGCTTTTCTGCTCCTGCGGAGGCAGGAATACACCCGCGCAGCCAGTTCTTCCGGCTCAAAAGGCTTGGTCATATAATCATCCGCCCCGGATGTAAGAAGCTGGACTTTATCTGCAAGAGAAGCTTTGGCAGATAAGACCAGTACCGGAATCTCATTCTTCATTTTTTCCCGTATATTCTTCAGAAGTGTTTCCCCGTTTATGCCCGGAAGCATCAGGTCAAGAATGACCAGTTGGAACGTTTCCAGTTCCAGACGAAGGACTGCCTCCGTACCGGAAAACGACTGTATCACCTCGTAGCCCTGACGCTTAAGAATAGCCGCAATCAGGTTATTGATGTCCGTATCATCCTCCACGATCAGAATTGTGTTTATCTCTTTCATGCTAAATCATCTCCTGCTGCAATTTTTTCATTTACAGGCCTGCCCTACGGCATATACCAGTAAGAATTGAATTTATACAGATAAGTCCTGGAGCCTTTCGGCATCTGTGTAATAGCATTAAAGACATTGTAGTAGTCTCCTGCTCCCATACCGATCGATATGGCTCCAAAAGTCCCCAAAGCACTCCACTGGGGATGAATCATGAACAACAGGTAAGGTATAAAACCAAACACAAGATTAGGAAGCAGACTCATAAATATAAACCTGGCTTTGCTCATTGTTTCCTGTCCTGTAACAAAGAGCATTCCCTTGTTCCAACAGGTATACAGGCAGACTTCCTCCTTAAAGCACACCGCATGAAGCATCTCATGGGGAAACAGGCAGAATAAGGGAAGGATACATCCGACAATACTGTCGCTTCCCGCACCTCCCCTTACAAAAGCCAGTACCATAAGTACGATCATTACAACAGCAGCAGCAACATTCATAATAATTGCGAACTTCTTAACATCCTGCATTTCCTTAAAAGGAACTGCCCCGGGCATATGCTCCCTTCCCGGAAGCGACTCCGGATTTCCGTCAAATCCGCCTTTATAAACCAGTTTCATTTCTGAATCCTCTCCTTCACTTTTTATGTCTTCCTTTCAAATCCAAGGTACCTGCTTCCCTGAAATTCCCGTTTCGAATGGTAATCCGAGAAAATCCAACCTCAACGATCTATTTCTTTTGATCAGTCATTCTAAAAGCTGTGCAGCTTCTTCTTTCACTTTTTTTAATTCTTTCCCTGCCAGAAAGCTCAGGCGCAGTTCAATATCTTCTGTTTCAAAGGGATGAAGTGTATGTAAATCTCCCCGCTCCAGATGGTACTCCTTTCCAAAAACACTGGAATTGGCAGGCTCCAGCCCGACCACATAGTCTCCGGAAGCAATAGACTTCCACTGCATAAAATACGGCAGATATTTCTGATTAAACTGAATCTTTACTCCAATGCCAAGCTCCTCATTGATCACGGCTGCAAAGGTATTTCCCTCTTTATCTGAAGCCAGTTTATGCAAAAATACATATTCCGGTTCATTATCCTTTGGCTTCTCCATGCGGTTCCATCCATCAACGTGTCCTGCTGCCGCTCCATCCCGCGGAACCACTTCTTTTGTGGGCAAGACGATCTCACTTGCCTCACTCAGAAGAGGATATCCCACATTAAAATGATAAAGAAGCATCATCGTTTCCTCCCGAAAACCCTCATTTGTAATCCTGTCTTTTATACGGATTTCCGGTACCTGCCAGGTGGTTTTGATGCTGCGTCTCAGCACCATATTTTCCCCAAACAGCTCTGCTTCCCTCATCTCTCCCTTAATCTGAATCTCACACCGGGAGGGTGTTCCATCTGTCCAGTAACTGTCTGCCCCTGTATACTCCGCAGGTGTTGTCCGTATCCTTCCATGCATGGGGTATTCTTTGCCGCTGACAGTGCAGGGCGCACAGATGTTTTCCAGTCCGCAGGTAAACACCATGCCGCCCATGATGCTGCGCTGGGCTTCCTGCCCGTTGGTATCATAATGGTTTCTTCCTGCCAATCCCGGCTTGGAAAGAAACGAAATATTATATCCCATCCAGTTTACCTCAGCAATATCAAGGCATTTATCAGCCATTACCGTAAAGGATAGCCTGTCATTTTTTACCTCATATGCCTGAAGCCCTTCCGCACGGCCTTCTTTAAACAAAACAGGTCTTACAGACATTGCCTGCTGCATACTTCCCACATAACTCATGATTTCTTTTTTATCCATAAGCAGCTCCTTCTATCATTTTCGTATCATTTTCGTATCATTTTTCGATCATTTATCTTATTTCATAAACACTTCTTACCCGGATTCCTTCAGCATTACCCCGCAGGATCTTTACGGTCTTACTGTCTCCGTTCAGGTCAAAGTAATTATCGGAAAGTATCAGATCCTGCTCTTCATTCTGAATCTCCACACTTTTTGCGTAAGCACCGGCACTCACCGTAATTTCATCTCCATTTACCGTAAATCCAAGTACAGGATCTTCAAAGCGGAAATACTTCGGATAGGAAAAGATCGTAGTTCCCTCTGAAACCTTTTTCCCTTTCTCCCAGGCCTCATAGCTCACATATTCACAGAATACGTCAAGCTCCGGAAGCTCCTCTTTTTCCAGCAACTTCCCGGAAAGAGCCGGAACCAAAACGGTTTGCTCCTCTGCACGCAGAATTTCAGCCATTGCATTTCTGATCTGCCACTTCACCAGGATTTCCCGCTCCTCCATCGTCTCATTGGCAATGTGCAGACGTATGGACTTCGGAAATACAAAATGCTGGCGGTTCATATTGGCCTCCGCAGTCATCCAGCTCTCTTCCTCGCAGGAGATCATCACAGGGGCAAAAAACCGTTTTGCATAATAATGCAGTGCTTTCCAGCGTCCCCCAAACTCAATGGAAGACCAGGAGATCACCGGCCAGCAGTCATTGATCTGCCAGTATACTGCACCCATGCACCTGCCTCTGTTCCTCCGGAAATGCTCCACCCCATAGCGGATGGCATCTGCCTGAAGGAGCTGGGAGGCATAAAGCACAGTCTCAAAGTCCGTGGGATACCGGTACATCTGCTGCATGTAGTTCATGATCTTTCCGTTTGCGCCGTAGTTTCTCTGATGCTTTTCCATCACATAGCTGAAAATATTCCAGTCTGCCGGATCATCCGTAAAGGCTTCAATGGTCTTTTTACAGGGGAACGACTGGAATCCGAATTCCGACAGATACCGGAAGTAAAATTTCCGGTATTCGGAAAACGGGCGGTTTCCGTGCCATACCTTCCAGTAATGAACATCCCCGCGGTCAGGGTCGTTTGGTTCATCAAAGGAACCTCCTGACGACGGGCTGGCCGGCCAGTAAAAGGTCTGAGGATCGTACTTTTTCAGAATTTCCGGTATGATCCGTTCATACATCAGAAGATAGTCCCGCACCTCCGTATGCTTCGTTACCCAGCACCGTTCCTCCACAAACATCTCCATCTCATTATTGCCGCACCACAGGGCAAGGGACGGATGATGGCGGAGGCGTTTGATGTTGTCAATAAATTCCTGGCGGATATTCGCTTCAAAGGCCTCCGTCAGCTCATATACGGAGCAGGCAAACATGAAATCCTGCCATACAGCCAGCCCAAGTTCATCACAGATATCATAGAACCAGTCATCCGGATAAAAGCCCCCGCCCCATACGCGGATCACATTAAAATTCGCCAGCTTGCAGTCCATTAAAAGCTGCCGGGTCTTTTCTTCGCTGCGGCGTCCCAGAAGGTGCTCCTCCGGAATATAGTCCCCGCCCATGGCAAAAAAGGAAATCCCGTTGATCTCATGTGCAAAGCTTTCGCCCCACTCATCCTTCTCTCTTCTGACTGTCATGGCACGCAGGCCGATTCTCCGTTTCCAGGTATCAATCTCATTCCCGTCCAGAAGGAGCACAGCCTCCACCATATAAAGCGGCTGCTCTCCCAGACCGTTCACCCACCAGAGCTGCGGCTGATCGATTACGATTCTTCCCCGTCCATCCGCATCCAATACTGTTTGAAATACTTCCTCCGCAGGTGAGGTCACGGTGATTCTGATACGATAGCTGCCGGACTGCGCAAGCCTGCAGTCCCCTTCAAAAGCCAGTGTGCAGCGGCCCTCTTCGTGGGTCTGTCTGATATAGATGCTTTCAATTCTTCCGCCCTTTTCTTTGCAAAGCCAAACCGGACGGAAAATCCCTGCGTCCGGCAGGTGTGCTCCCCAGTCCCATCCAAACATATAGTGAGCCTTGCGCAAATGCATAAATCCCTCGAAGGTATCATCATTTCCGATATTTCCATATGTTTTGTATGCTTTGGCAATATAATTCAGCGGAGATCGGAAGATCACCCGCAGATGGTTTTCCCCGTCCCGCAGCAGATGTTTTACGTTATATTCCCAGATCCGGTGCATATTCTCGGCATGGCTTACATATTCACCGTTCAGATAGATATCCGCCAGCGTATCCAGCCCCTCAAACCTCAGATAAACATCGGAATATTCTTCCATCCCGGTCTCATGGAAGGCGCACTCGTATTCATAGTCATCCTCCATCAGGGCACAGACCGTATCCTCATTATCCTTCCAGTAAGGATCCGGTATCCGGTGATTCCTCAATAAGTCTGTATATACACTTCCCGGTACAACCGCCTCCTGCCAGTCTGACAGTCCGCTCTTTGGATTTAAGCACCGCATTCTCCAATTTTCACTTAGCTTTCTCTTTTCCAATTTCAGAACCTTCCTCCTGTTTCTGTATCCATGATGTTATGCTCTCTCAGGCATATCATACCTGGTGCAGCAGATGCACGAACAATCCTTCATCTTCATTACTTTCCCATTCAACTTTTTCATTCATATAATAACAGAAAATCATAGGCCAGTCCATGTTTATGTACGGACTTTATCGCCGTTTTCGTTTGCACGGTATCTTGATATATCCAACACCTTTCCTGCTCTGTTTTTACTGTGACACCAACAAAATAAAACCGGCCGCAAAGCATCTCTGCTCCGGCCGGTTCTATTCATATTCCTTATATTGCCCTATTTCCTAGGACATCGCCTGTCTATGACATCACCTGCTGCTTCCGGAGGTACAGCCATGCTCCGGCCAGGCTCAGGAGACTCACCGCAGCCGCAATCCCGATCACTTCATTTGCCGTAAAGCCGCTGAACAGAAAACCGATCTTATTTCCGATCCATCCAAACAAAGAATTTGGCGCCTCCTCCATAGCCTCATGAATCCTTGGCAGCCCAATAGTACAGATCATCCAGACTGCCCAGAGTACCCAGAAGGCTTTCCTCCCATAACGTAATATCAGTACTCCGCAAAAGCCGGACACCAGGCAGACTGCCGCTGCGGCAAGAATACCGCCTTTCAGAAGATACGGAAGAAAATCGATCTCACAGCTCAGATTCGGATATAATCGTTTCTCCAGTACTCTTTCTGCTATGTTCAAGAGAAGAATAATTCCTATATAACAGGCAGAAAATACAAATGATACCACATAATAGGACACAAAAAACCGGAGTCTTGTACATCCCATGGATACTTCCATGTTAAAATAAATACCAAGCTGAACAATTCCCATAATGACCGTGCAAAGCCCTGCAGCCAAAACTGCCATTCCTGTTCCCGCGGGAAAATAGCTTGTTACAGTAGAATCCAGCCGCACAACCATGTAGTGCAGTCCCAGGCCCAGTATCCATGCACCCAGCGGAACCAGTGTCATTCCCATCCAGTCTTTCCATTGTACGGTAAATTGTTTTTTCAATACTTCCAGCATACTTCTCCCTCCTTAAGCCCGGACTTCCAGTTTCCGCAGCGACCTGGAAACAAAAACTCCCGCTGCCAGATACAGGACGACTCCCGCAGCAGCCAACAGTTTAAAATCTCCGTCAGCAATAGATGTCACAAACTCTATGATTCCTTTATCCGAAAGTGCAACTGTCATTCCGGCACCTGCACCGACAAGCGCACACATAATCCCTGCCATGATCATACCAACCTTTCCCCATCTGGCCGCCACTGCTCCCAGCAGCAGTCCAAGTGCCGCTATCAAAAAGAGGATTCCGGTAAAAAGAGGCATCAACCCCCATCCGGAAGAAGAAATCTCTCCCGGAACCAGCCGCCAGACTGCTGAGGAAATGAGCAGCAGTCCCACTACCAATCCTGCCATACATCCAACGATTCCCCTGGCAATGCTTTTTCTGGTTGCATTCATAGAAAGCACTACCGGAAAATACACCTGAAAATAAGTCATTCCCATAACTGCAGTAAGCACTGCCCCCACGATCAGCAGGTAATAAGGATACAGGGATAATACTCCAGCCAATATCTCTCCTGCAGTTCCAAACAGCTCACCGGAGCCCGCTCCCACAAACAGAAGCCATACAAGGGCCGCCCCTAAAGATAATCCCAGACATTCCATACACAGCCTTCCCCAGAATTTTACACTTCTCATGGTCATATTCATATCAGGACTCCTCCCCGCAAAGTGCCACAAATACCTTTTGCAGATTCAGTTTCTGGATGCTTACATCATACTGATCCGGTATGGACTGTCCCGGCTTCAAAAGAACGGTCACACCCTTACTGCGTCCCAGATGTTCCTCATGATATACATCCAAAAAAGCGGTTGCTTTATCTACTTCCTCCTCATGGCCGCTGATGTGGAAGCTTCTGTCCAGCAGCTCCTGGGTATTTTCCTTCAGGAGGATTTTTCCCTTATCTACGATAATGACCTCTTCAAAAGTATCTGCCGCCTCCTCAATAATATGGGTGGACACTACAAAGGTTCTTCCCGTTTCCGTAAATTCTTCCACCAGCAGATTGTAGAACCGTTCCCTGGCAACCACATCCAGCCCGGCTACAGGCTCATCCAGGAACGTAAATTCCGCTTTGCTGGCCAGCGCCACAATGATCGTTACCATGGAAAGCATTCCTTTGGAAAGCTTACTGATCCTCTTCTTCACGTCCAGGTCAAATTCCTTTACAAGCCGGGCAGCCATTTCCTTATCCCAATAAGGAAAAAACGTAGCTGCGATCCTTAAGTATTCCTTCACCTTCATGGTGTTGGCATTGCTGCCGGTCATCTGGTTCAGTTCCCTGGAAAAGCAAAGGTGACGCAGGACATCCGGATTTTCCCACACAGGCTGTCCTTCATATGTAACGGTTCCGGCAGATGCCGGATTCTGGGCTGTCAGAATAGAAAGCAGCGTGGTCTTGCCTGCACCGTTCCTTCCGATCAGTCCGTAAATTTTTCCGGGTTCCAGTTCCAGGTCTATTCCATGGAGGACATCCTTTCCTCCGTACGTCTTTACAATTCCTTTTGCAGTCAGATTACTCATGTTCGATTCCTCCATCCTTTGATTCTCTGATCATTGCGATCAGCTCTTCTTTCGTAATTCCAAGGCTGCCGGCCTCAGCCAGCAGGCTCTTGACATAATCGTCATAAAAATGCTTTTTTCTTTTCTCCATGATCTTCTTCTTTGCCCCCTCAGCTACAAACATTCCGATTCCCCGTTTCTTATACAGTGTTCCATCATCTACCAGCAGATTGACTCCTTTCGCCGCTGTAGCCGGATTGATGGAAAAAAGCTTCGCCAGCTCATTCGTACTGGGAACACGCTCTTCTTCCAGGAGAATATCCCGAAGAATGTCATTCTCGATCATTTCTTTAATCTGAATATAAATGGATTTCTCCTGAGTCAGGATCTCATTCACGCTGTGTCACTTCCTTTCTGAAATTGCTTTGACTCTTTTTGCCCTGTCATTTCTTGTCCTGTCATTTCTTCTCTTATTATTTTCTCTCTTGTTTCTTTCTCACATTCATTACTATGTTAATCAGTTTATTGGTTCATTACTTGTGTAATTAACCATATCACTAATAAAGCTATTTGTCAATATGCTTTTAAACAAAAACTCCCTCCGGAGCAGACATTTTTTCTGTTACTTATGTCTGTCCCGGAGGGAGTATATTTCTTCATATAAAAGCAGTATTTTTATATATGTTTTATTGTCTGATGCCTTATTCCATTTTGCAAAGTTCAATGTCTCCGCTGACACTGGACATCTCTATTTCGCCAAAAGCCCCGTCCCCATAGACAGCATCTCCGTTCTTTTCTCCCAAAGTGCCTGTAAAAGGAAGATTGGTCATAAATTTCCCGCTGACAGTCCGGTAAGAAATGTGAAAGCCTTCCTCCGGAGCGACCCGTACCTCACAGTCTCCTGAAATGGAATTGCTCCTTGCTTTCTTCGGAAGCTTCATCAGATACAGCATGACATCCCCGCTGGTGCTGGAACCATTCACTTCTTCGCCCTCACCACGATAGACAATGTCTCCGCTGGCGGAAAAGAGCTCACAGCGCCCATATGCACCGTCAATCTCAATGCCTCCGCTCTTCGTCTCACCATGGAGGCCGCCTGTCAGCTCACGGCCAACGATCCCGCCGCTGCAGGAACGTAATGTCATATTATCAGCGGAAAGCCCGCTCATATCCAGATTCCCGCTGGTGGTAGAAGCATGAAGCTCCCTGCATTCCAAATGATCGCCCATGTGAATATCACCGTTTACTGTAGAAATGTGAATTTTATCCCATACTTTTTTCGGCAGCCTGACGGCAATATCGGAACGCCGCATTCCGCGGATAAAAAAATAGTAGGCACTTGCGGTATTTCCCTGGCTGATGGACAATACTCCGTCTTCCTTGAGCATGGTTTCAATCTCTTCCGTATCTCCTGTGATCTCGATATAGGCGCCCTCCTCATCTCCGCAGCTAATGTCAATATTGCCGTTGGTCAGACAGATTTCCATGGAATGTACATATTCCGGAGGAATGGCCGTGCAGTCCACCTTCCTGCCCCGCTTGGCCGAAAAACCGGTAAATACACCATCCGGGTATCTCTCTTTCCACTGTTCCGATACATCCTTTGCCACATCCCTGGCGCAGTCAACCGCCACTCTGGCCGTAGAAAAGGCCGCATTCACGATTTCCTCAATTCCGCTTTCCAGATCGCAGCTAAAAAATGAGGAACCGCCCTCTTTATGGGATTTCTCTTTTTCCCGGTGTTCCCTATACGAATTTTCTTCTGACTCCTCTTCTTTCAGAAAAGCGATCAGTTCTTCTACATCTCCCAGGCTTTCCATGGCATCCTGCAATGCTTCTTCTTCCGGCATACCTTCTGCCGTTAACTCCAGATATCGCTGATACAGATTCTCACTTAGTTCTTCGATCATCTCTGTCTTTGCATTGCTGTCCTTCGCTGCTGCCAGGCGATTGGTGATCATGATCACAATTTTTGTCTCAATCCGATTCATATTCTACCTCCAATGTGAGCAAAACATCCAGAAGAGAGCGGATCTCCTGCCATTCCCGGCTCCGCTCTTCCCATTGCTTCCTTCCTTCTTCCGTAATCTTATAGTAACGCCGTCTGGCACCAGTCCCTTCCTCTCCCCAATAAGAGGTGATCAGGCCATTCTGCCCCAGCCGTTTAAACGCCGTATAGAGTGTCGCTTCCTTAAATTCATATTTCCCGCCCGTGCGCTGCTGTACTTGCTTATTGATTTCATATCCGTAACTGTCCTTCTCCATTAATTGAGTCAGGATAATCGTATCCGTATAACCGCGCAGGGTATCTGCTGAAATTGACAAGTTCATACCTCCTTTGCCCTTTTTTATACGTCAATGTTATCATGATATACCTCATCTGTCAAGGTATTTCATCTGAGAATTTACCTCAATAAATTCTCATATTAGATCAGTACATCCATTAACAGAAATGTTCCCCGCTGATGTCATAGATATCATCAAACAGAATCCTGGTGTTGACAATATACAGTACACGGGCTTTCACATCCATCTTTGAAACCATGCCAGTCTGCTCCAGATATTCGTTATTGCAGAAATACACAACTGTAATGATATCGTTCTTCCGCACCTGGTGCAGTTTGCGGTCCAGTTCTTCCTGATGCTCCTCGGACAGCTCCCGCTTTTGGACGATTCTTTTTTCTTTTTTACGCAGTGCTTCCGGGTATCCCTTTAAAGCTGCAAAGGGCATAAATTGCTTGGCACGTTCTTCTCTTAACATTTTCGGTCTCTCAGCCACTTCTATGTCCTCCGATCTGGCAGTTCCGCTCCATGGTTGTAGCTCCCGCCTGTAGGTTCATGCCGCGCAAGATGGCATTCTTTCCGAATTTCTCTTTAATATCCAGGATGGCCTTCTGCATCCTGTGCTCCCGTTCCAAATCTGATGGGGCGGTAAAAAGGTCATACTGCTGGTACGTATCGTCTGTAACATTGTTAAATGTCACGCTCATTCTGCGGACAGGCGTATATCGATCCACGATCCGTTCATACAACTGCTCCGTATACTCCATGATCCGATTAGAGGAGCTTGTGGCCACGGACATGGCTGCCGTTCCGTGGGCGGACTTTTTATCGATACGGTTGGAGTATCCCACATGAAGCGTAATGGAATTGGTGAGCAGCCCCTTCTCCACCAGATTCAGACAGAGCAGATCTGCCATCTCCTTCACGATCAGCTTCCCTTCCTCATAATTGTAGTCACGGCTCAGCACCTGGCCGCTGGAAATAGAATTGGATTTTGGCTTATAGGTCTTGATATCTGCCATGGTAGTTGTCTCTCTTCCCCATGCATGGTCGATCAAAAGCTCCGCATCGACGCCGAACATTTTATAGAGCATATCTTCGTCTGCCTTTGCCAGTTCTCCCATTGTAGTGATCCCGACACGTTCCAACTGCCTGGAAATCCCCGGCCCGATCCGCCAGAAATCCGTAAGCGGTTTATGGTTCCACAGCAGTTTCCTGTAGGACTCCTCATCGAGAATGCCGATATGGTCATCCACATGCTTGGCCGTAATATCAAGAGCCACCTTGGCAAGATAGAGATTCGTCCCGATTCCGCAGGTAGCGGTGATTCCTTTCCTGTCCAGAACATCCTGCATGATCCGGATGCTCAGCTCTCTGGCTGTCATCTGATACATTTCCAGATAATCCGTCACATCCATGAAAACCTCATCAATGGAGTATACATGAATGTCTTCTTTGGCAATGTATTTGAGATAAATTTCATAAATAGCAGCGGAATAATCAATATAGAGCTGCATCCTGGGTGTTGCCGTAATATACTCAATATCCGGCGGAATCTGAAATACCCGGCATCTGCCAGGCACCCCTCTGGCTTTCATTGCCGGAGAAACTGCCAGGCAGATCGTCTTCTCAGAACGTTCCGGATCTGCCACTACAAGATTCGTGGTAAATGGATCCAGCTTCCGCTCCGCACATTCCACAGAAGCATAAAAACATTTCAGGTCAATACAGACGTAAATTCGCTTCTTTTCCATAACATCCACCTCACATTTCCGAAATATTGCTCATTTACTCAAACTCCCTTTTTAGAACATTTGTTCTTTCTCATTGTATTCCAAACATTCGTTCGTGTCAAGGTGATAAAGCGGGACGAACTCATTTTTCTTCAGGTAAATTTTTCAAATACTTATATTTCATTTTTTCCAAAAGTGTTGGTTATATTCCGTTTTTACGCAAAGAAAGAGCTGTATTGCACATTACAATTATGCAGCATGCAATACAGCTCTTTCCCCAAACGTTTCGCACTTAAAATAACGTCATCTGTTCATATTCCTGTTCACGTTCCAGCAGCGGAGGAATCTTATGCAGGAGAAACTCCACTGCCTGATCATCCAAAAGCCAGGCTTCCGCTTCCTGCTGTTCCAGAATCAGGGGCATTCTGTCATGAATAGCAGCTACGGAAACATTTGCATCCGTTGTCAGTATCACAAAACGGTTTTCCCCATGATACTCTTTATAGCATCCCGCCATCCAGATCACGGGACTTTTCTTCCGGTAAAACGTACTTTTTTCTTTTGCTTTGTTCCACTCATAAAACCCTTTGGCCGGAATCACACATCTGCGGTGAAGGATACTGTCCCGAAAAAAAGGCTTATCCAGTACGCCCTCCGCACGGGCATTGATGATCAGCCCCTTCCCCTGATATCCCGGAAATCCCCAGCGCATGGTTCCCACAACAGCTTCACCGCCCTGTCCTGTCAAAACCAGAGCTTCTTCTGACGGATGAATGTCCTTTTTTGCCCCGGCGATCAGCTTTCTTTCCCAATCCGGTGCCAGTTTTCCAACTTCTTCCGCCACCTGAAAATCCACATAATATCTTCCGCACATAATCTCGTCACCTGCCTCTGAAACGCTTTGATTCTCATTCTGATTTCCGGCTCTCAAAGTGCTTCTATTCTCTTTCTGATTTCCTGGCTCACATTTTCAAAAAGCAGTTCTCTATTATATCGATAATACCGCTCGCATTCATACTCCTTCAGGAACCGGATACTGTAAAAATCCGTATTCAGGCCGGATACAAACACCACCATTTCCTGACTGTTTAAAAACGCCGCTTCCATAAAATCAAAAGCATTCTCCAGAACATTTCCGGCCTGGTCAAATACATCTTCATACGCTTCCCTGTCACCGGAAAATACTTCTTTCAGCTCTTCAAAAACCTGATTACCATCCCGGTTCCCGGTACCCTGAATCACATTTTTATATTTTTCCAGAAGCTCCATTGCTTTTCTGTAGCAGAGATCCTCACGGCGGTTCAGAAGCTCTGCCGCCTTCTTCTTCTCCCACTCCTCACGCAGAAGCTCCATATGCTGTTCAACCACCAATAATGGGTCGCTGCTGCTGCCAATGACTTCTTTGATCAGTTTTAACGTATCAAATACTTTCTCAAGGACTTCCTCCCTTTGTACGGCTCTTCGGACATATTGGCCCACTCCTGAAAAAAGAAGGTTTACTACACTCATCCGCTCATCAAAAGGTGCGTGGGCAACCTTTTTCAGCATTCCTTCAAAGCTCTTTCCCTGAAGAATCTCATCAATCTGATAATCCGCTTCATATTTCCGGTAAAGCTCATAATACCCCGCAAAATCCCCCGCCGCTTTCGGATGCTGGATATACTGGATAACCACATCCGTGGTCACCTCTTTATGAAGCTTTTCATAGACGGAAATCATACGTGACAGATCCTCCCAGCCGCGGGGCGTGGCAAACTGCTTGCCGTCCACTGTCGTCTCCATCCTGTAAAAAAAGCCGGTTCTGAGACTCAAATAGGATAAAATGGACGGATGGATATTTTCCTGATAAGCATATTCCTTCCACACTCCAAAGTCCGGTTCTACCTGAATTTTCTTCACACGATCCATGGTCACTACGTCAAATTCCCGGACAGATTTATTAAATTCCGGTGGATTTCCTGCTGCAACGATGATCCATCCCCGGGGAATCTCATGATTTCCAAAAGTCTTGCACTGAAGGAACTGCAGCATGGCAGGAGCAAGAGTTTCAGAAACACAGTTGATCTCATCAATAAACATAATTCCTTCCTGAAGGCCTGTCTCTTCCATTTTGTTGTAAATACTCGCCACAATCTCACTCATCGTATATTCCGTCACGGAATATTCTTTTCCGCCGTACTCCTTATGGGAAATAAACGGCAGTCCGATGGCACTCTGGCGTGTATGGTGCGTAATGGTATAGGACACCAGTCCGATCCCGCATGCCCTGGCCACCTGCTCCATGATCTGCGTCTTCCCGATACCAGGAGCCCCAAGCAGCAGAACCGGCCTCTGCCGTATCTGCGGGATTACATATTCCCCGTATTCATCTTTGTAAAGATAAGCTTCCACCGTATCTATGATTTCCTGTTTTGCACGTTTAATATTCATAATGTTCTGTTGTCCTCTCTTCTGCAGAAAATTCCTCCGGATCAATGATCAGTTTCATTGCCCAGGGAGGCACATCCACATCCCGGTAATCATCCTTCATAAAAATAAATGCCGTATCATAGGCCGGCATCCGGACAGGAAAAAGCCCGTATCCATCCGTAAAATACAAAAGCCCCCGAAGCTTTGTAAAACAGCCTGCCTGACGCAGCCGTTCCACATATTCAAAGGGCGGGCGAAAATCAGTTCCGCCCAGTCCCTTCACCGTAAAATCCCGGAGATATTCTTCCATCTCCCTGCTATTATGGATCACCTGGTCTTCCTGAATCCGGTCATCACACTGTATGATATGCACATTGATCCTTCGGAAGAAACTCTCTGATTCCGACAGCACTCCGTACGTCTCCTCCAGGAAATGCTTCACCAGATTCCCTTTACAGGACATGGAGGTATCGATGACAATCACAAAATCCTCGATTTTCTTCACCTCTTTTGTTTCCAACGGTTCGATCAGTGGCATATTTCCGTAAGTTTCCATCCCATAATGATAAAAAATATAGTCGAAGGCATCCATATCCACCTTCATTTCCTCTTTTAGTACGGAAAATTTCCGCAGAAACGACTTATAGTCATACCGCTCCCGGTTCTCCACACGGAGCTGCTCCAGCAGTGTTTTCGCGTCGGAAGCAGCGCCCTTGGAAATTGTTTCCATCTCTGTCTGCATCTTCTGACGAAGGTCTTCCCATTGCTTTTGCCTGTTTTGCATACCGCTTTTGGATTTACCGTCATCCCACCGGCTATGATCGTCAAGACGAAATTCCTGCTCCATCCGTTCCATGATTCCCGGCTCCTGGGGAACATTTTCCAAAATATGATAAATGGCTTCAGCCGTCAGGACTTTTTTCTGGTTTCTCAGATTATGGTAAGTTTCCCGGCGAATACTTCCGGGCCGCATATAAACCGCCTTCTGGTACAGATCGTCAATCACCGACTCCACCGCAATATCCGATGCCAGATTCCACAGACGGGCATTCCGCTTTTTCCCATTCCACACATGGCAGAAAAGACAGTGCAGAAGCTCATGGAGATACAGGCGGTTCACCAGTATTTTCCGGCTCATAAAAGCAGAAATCAGCCAGTCCGGTTCAAAATAAACCGCCTCTCCATCCGTCCCGAGAGTCCCTGTTCCAAAAGCCGGTTCCAGGCGCAGAGACGACATAGCGACATCCAGAAACCGCATGGAAATGTAAAGCTCATTTCTGGAATTCCGCAAAATATCCCGGCAGATATCCAGCCGTTCTTCTTCTTTTTTCTGCAGCTCCAGGATGGGGCTTTTAAATGCTTTCCGCTCCGGCAAAGCCATTCCAGAATCCTGCTCTTTCTCTATTGTTTTTCGTTCGTTTTTCGGAATTTCCTGCTTATTTTTCACAGCTCAAATACCTTTCTCCGCATCTTTGTGTGCCTGTGAAGATGATCCATAAGGAGACTTACACACTCCATGTCCCCTTCTCTCTCCGACCACACAAGCATTTCATCCAGGTCTTCCCGGCCGGGCAATATCTCCTCCAGAATCTTTCCCATAGCACTGTATTCCTTTTTCTGTGCCAAGTAGGAAACTGCCGGCAGAATATGCTCCTTCAGAAAATTCACGTACTGTTCTTTTGCTGATTCGGAAAGCTCCATAGGATAAAGTACCCGGTCCGCAGCCAGTCTGGCAACAGCACTCTCCTGCTCCCAGGCTCTGGCATAGGCAAAAAGTTTATCGTATTCTTTGATATTCAGGCTTTTATGGCTGAAGCAGTTCCGATACCGGATCCCGCTGCCATGAACATGGTTTTCCAGGATTCTGGCCGGGGTGTTTTCCACACCCTCTTCAAAAAATTCCGGGAACCAGAATCTGCCTGTCTCTCCATTTTTTCTCAGATCCACACGCAGTTCCTCCGGAAGCTCAGTCAACAGTTCCCGAAGGCAGGAGCTTCCATCTTCCCGCAGCTTTGCCTCAACCCTTTCAATCCTGTGGCAGCCTGTCAAAGCACCGGCGCCAAGATCAGACAATTCACTGCCAACTCTTATTTTTCGCAGATTTCTGCAATTATAAAACGCATATCTTCCTATTTTTGCAAGATGCTCCGGAAGGCACACTTCCTGCAGCACATCTCCTGCCATTTCCGGTATTCCTTCCACAGAATCAGCCGGAATACCGTCATCCCGGCACAATTTTCCGGAGGCGAGGATTCCCTCGAATTCCTTCCTGTCCATTCTGTCTGAAAAAGCATACGCTCCCAGTTCTGTCACCGGATATCCCTGAATTTTCTCCGGAATCTCCACACTTTCGCCTATCCCGAATACCCTGGAAATCCGGATACCCTGTTCTCCCTGTTCATATAGAAAAATCATGTTTCTCTCACCTCTTACTGCCGGTTCACATCCGCAAAATATTCACAGCAATAATCATACACATTTCAATTTTAATCGTCAACATGCACCGGCTGACTTTATTAAAAAAATAGCCTCCGCATATTGCGAAGGCTATGTAATCTTATATCCTGCGGGTCTCCTCCCGGCTCATACTCCCTCGGAGCAGACACCTACGGGATAAGGTACACCCATCAATTATTCACTTTCTGCCATATCAGCGGCTTCCTCTGCTGCATCCCCTGCATCAGCGGCAGAATCCTCTGCCTCCTTCTTCGTGTCAGTGTCAGAATTCTCTGTCCCTTCCTCAGAAGCATCTTCTTCCGAAGTCTCTGGCTCTGCTTCCTCTTTCTCAGCAGCCAGTACAACAATCTTATCAGCATTTCCGTCTGCATCAAGTGTAAGCTTTACAATATCACCAACTTTAATATCATCAAGACTAATTGCTTCTGTCTCCATCTCCGGGGCTTCGTCGTCAATGAAAACTTCCATTTCTGCTTCTTCAGCAGTGATTCCGTCCTCTGTATCTGAAACAGCATCTGCATCTTCGGGACTGTTTTCTGCATCCGTATTTGAAACTGCGGTTTCATCCGCTGCAGCAGCTTCTGTGTCTGTGGTTTCATCCGCTGCCGCAGTTTCTGTTTCCTCATCTGCTGCGGAACCATCTGTATCTACTTCATACTCCACATCCTCGAATGCTTCCGGTTTTACTTCTCTTTCAACAACAACAGTTTCCGCAAATGCCAGTTTTTGCTCTTCTCCTGTAAGCTTCAGCATGAACGGTGCTTCCTCATCGGAAATTCCATAATCCTCCTCTATGATCACTTCCGGTTCTTCACTGTCATCCATCTCTGTCTCATCAGATTCTGTCACGACATCTGTATCTTCAGTTGTCTCATTCTCTTCCGGTTCATTCTCCGGCTCTGTAATCTCACCAAGAGCAATGGTAATACCATCCTCTCCCACTTCTTTTACCTCACCGAAAATCTCTTCCGTTTCTTCGCCCGCATCCGTTTCGGAGGTCTCTGACGTTTCATCTATAGTCTCTGCTGTTTCATCTGCTGTACTCTCCTCTGCGGCAGATACTGCTGAATCTGTAGCGTATACGGCATTCATAGAAGTAAGTGTCAATGCCAGGCCTAATACCATCGCTGCATATTTACGTCTCATAAAAATCATATCCTTTCTTGTACTGTCAACATTGTTCCGTTGTTTTTGTTTACGCCCACTACTATAATGGGTAAATGTGTTGGAACTGTGACAACAATAAGGACATTTTGTGATATAAAATCAGAACATTTTCCATAACAGGAAAATACAGGAAAATATTCGAAACAAAGGATTCTCCATACAGATTTATACTTCCTTCAGAGCATTCTCATAAGCTTCCTCTGTATACGGATCAAACAGCACCCACATCACCAGATCCAGTTTATCCGGATTTTCGTTCAGAAATTCACGTACAGCTTTTACTGCTGTCTTTGCAGCTTTCTCTACAGGATAGCCGTAAACACCCGTAGAAATGGAAGGAAATGCAATCGACCGGATTTCCTTTTCAACAGCAACTTTCAATGAATTACGGTAACAATCTGCCAGTTTTTCCGGCTCCCCGTGCTTCCCGCCGCGCCAGACAGGCCCCACCGTATGAATCACATATTTGCACGGCAGATAATAAGCATTGGTCAGTTTTGCCTGTCCCGTTTCACAGCCGTGAAGCATACGGCATTCCACCAGAAGCTGCGGGCCTGCTGCCCTGTGAATGGCCCCATCCACACCGCCGCCGCCCAGAAGACTGTTGTTCGCCGCATTTACAATAGCCGTAACGTTCGTCACTTTTGTGATATCTCCACGCATGGTTTTTATCATAATATCCTGCCTCCTTTAACTCTTTATCACATTCCTCATCACATATTTTTCAATTATTCTATCACAAAACATTTTCTCTGTGAATGACGACTTTACGGTAAAAATCGAGATATATCCAAAGTTTTTGCAGAAAACTTCATTGCATAGGCTGGCTTGTAGGTTATCATCTGATGGCATAAACTGCTTCCAAACAGGTGGATAAATTGCAAAGAAAAAGGGAAAAGTCCTTCCTTGGCACTATTTAATAGATTCCTCCTTCCAAATCTGAGCCAGCATATTTCCGGCAAAAACGGCTGCCTTCTTTCTGATATCCGCTGCTTCGAAGATGCTTCCCGCATCATTTGCGGTCTCCATCAATGCAAAGTTTCCGGGCAGAAGAAAGGTTTTATTCATACAGAGGCTGTCCAAAAGCTGTTTGGCAAGAATGTCCCCGCCGCTGTAGCCGGAAACAATGACCGCAAAAAGATATTTCTCATAAAACTGCCGTTTGCGGAAGAGAGCGGTAAGCCGGTTGATAAATGCAGTGAGATTTGCTCCCACGGCGTCATTATAATTTGGGCAGGCCATCACCAGGGCATCACAGGCTTCCACAGCCGGATAGACCTCCTCTACAATGGTTCCGCCATAAAAGCAGCTCGATCTCTGACTGAAGTGCATACAGGTATTGTAACTGCAGCCGGTGCAGTCACGGATTTCTCCGTCCCGCAGGGAGATTTCCCGGACAGAGCAGCGCCCGCCCAGATTGCCCTTTACCATTTTCCAGAGTGCTAGGGTATTGGAGGTATCATAGTCACTGGCATGAAGGCACAAAATCTGCGGCTTTTCCTTTTTTACCGGCAGGTACTCCATCAGTCTTTTCAAAAGAAGCTCCGTTGTCTGATAATAGGCATCTGCTACATCGGTTCCCAAATTAGATGCTATGATCCTGAAATTATAGAGGCTTCCCGTTCCTTCCACCAAAGGCTTTCCCAAAAAGAGGCAGCCCGCCCTGTTCGCCGTCGCTGCAATTTCTCTGGCAGTGGATTTTGTATACAGTTCACTGTTTCCGTCCACCAGGATCCCTCCGATACTTTTCTCCATGCAGCCCGGATACTTCCGAAGCTTTTCCAGAATGGCATATAATTCCAGATTCATGCCGAACTCTCCCAAAGACACGGCAAAGAGAATCCTTCTTTTCCGGAGCTTTCCGTCCGCCTGAAGCTTCTCCTGCGCCTGACGGGCATTTTCGATCCATTCCACCTCCAGTCCGGCATACTCCGGACATGCTTTCAGCGCCTTCAGGCCCCCTTCCAGCACCCGGTCAAACCGTTCTGTTTTTGTATAATTTCCATTTACCGGCTTGATCACTGTCAGTCTCATAAGATCATCTCCAGATTTTCATAGGCGCTTTGCAGCCGTTTAAAAAGAATCGGAGGAAGCGGCAGCACCTCCCACTCGATTCCCTCCCGGGTCGTCCGGTTTCTTCCGCCAAAATAGACATTGCCCAAATAATTGGCGCTGTAATTCCATTCACCTTCTATGATACGGAGAATGGTCAGTGCGGCGGAAGAAAGGGCAGGCGCAATATAAGGTTTAAAGCCCAGTCCTCTCACTGTCAGATTTGCCTTAACGGTAAGCTCCGTCAAACGCAGAGACCGTTCCTCATGATAATTACCGATACTGTCTGCCACCACCAGATCTCTTCCATGAGGCCCGAATACCCTCCCTTCTGACAAAAAGCGGGCAAATTCCGGTTCTCTTTCCGCATAATAAGAAGCGCGCGCATGCATCACCCCAAGTCCACAGCCCTGTATCTGCTCCGGCAGCAGTCCGTTTCCTGCCTCATTCCCGGCCAGATACGCTGCTTTGCAAAGGAGATCCACAGGATCTGACACCACTGCAAACAGCCCCCGAAAGCCTGCTTCCGAAGCTCTCCGTGCATATTGTTCCACGATTTTTCTATTCGCAGCAAACTGGGCCATCCGCACGTCTCCCGTCTCCTTTCCCACTGCAGGAACTGCCAGAGCAACGCAGAAAACAAACACATCACACGCAAACAGCTCGTCCTCCCTGATAGTCCGCACCGGAGGGATCCTTCTGCTTCCCAGAGGATCCCGCACCTGGCTCAGTTCTATCTCCCAGCGCCGGCACTGCTTTGCATTCAGATCATAGATTCCGATTTCCTCCACATCCTCGCCTCCTGCCAGCGCAAGCCCGATCAGAAGGGTTCCTCCAACATCTCCAAGACCTGTTACGTGGATTCTTTTCCTGTCCGTCCGCGTGCTTTTCAGCCAGCACGGAGACATCATTTTTTGCGTGCGCCTTTTCCCGCCAAGATCAAGGATGGTTTTTTCACCTGTAACCATAAAGCATTCTCTCCTTCCCGCTACTGTTTCAGATTTCCCAGCCGTTTCAGCCGTTCTTTTTCATACTGCACATATCCGGAGGGCAGCATCTGCCATCCGCCAAAGTTCCCAATGCTGGTATCGGGATACCGCGGCTCTGCCATCACTTCCCCCAGACGGCTGATGGTAAGCTTGCGCCCTGTCAGCTTCTGATACTCCGTTTCCAGCACCTTTAGAATTTTCTCCGCATTATCCAGACACAGACCGGAAAGTGCATAATAGTCCTCTATTTTTACGTCTTTCAGATAATGAGGCATATAATAAGGCAAAATCGGATTCACAGACGGAAGAAAGGTGATGTTCCCCTCCCGCTCTCCTTCCTGATTTACGGAATCCCCTCCGATAAAGGGATAAAATCTGGATTCCATAAACCATGCCCGCATACTTGGAAGGAAATAAACACTGTCAATCTCTTTTTTCCTCATATCTGCCAGATCCCTGCCGCTTCCTGACATAATTCCCACAATAATCTTATCAATGGTCATGCCTTCTTCCCGGCAGACTTTATCGATTCCGGCAATCCGGTACCCTTTATGGTACAGTTCATCCACCAGGATAACGGGACGGCGGAAGGACTTAATGGTGCGCATCTGCAGATTCGTGTGCGCATAATTGGGATACTCCCGGATCTCAAAGCTCTGCATATCCCTGCTGTAGAGTTTTTCCGTATCAAGTCCTTTTGTAACACAATTTGGCACCAGCATTCCCCGCAGGAATTTTCCATACGGCACACACATCTTCGGTCCCGGCTTCTTTCCCTTCTGAGGAACCATAGACACTCCATTTTCCTTCGTGATCAACTGCATCAGGCGGTGGTTCAGAATATCGGATTCAATACACAATACC
The DNA here is from genome assembly GCA_030524545.1 of Eubacteriales bacterium. Lineage (GTDB taxonomy): Bacteria > Bacillota > Clostridia > Lachnospirales > Lachnospiraceae > Blautia_A. Next base: position 88,622 of record JAUNGM010000002.1, on the reverse strand, counting down.
AGATTGCCAGGGTAAAGGGATGCCAGCGCGCTCTGCAGTCTTCTCCTGCAGTCCCATATCTGTCTCTTTACTCTGGGATTGCTGCCAAAAGGCTCCTTCATGGACATACAGGTATCGCACAACAGCACGAGCGGGTTTCTAAGATCCACCAGATAGCACCCTTTCTTCACAGGAACAGAAGTAAATCCCTGTCTCAGCAGCAGTTCTTCCAATTCTCCGGCTTCAAAGCAAAGGGCATAGGAATACTCCTCTCGGACAAAATGAGCCAGCAGCTCCGTCAAAGCCGTCTGTCTGTTATCGCTTTCGTCCTGCCGTTCCCTGCCATAAACCCCGGTGATCACTCCGATCCTGCCGGAAACATGCTTCCGCAAATAGGCTGCAAGCTGGGAATCCCCGCATTCCTTGTACATGCCTGACAGAGGAACAGTATGATAAAAGGCCACGCCCACCACCTGCTGATAAAGCTTTTCATCCCGGATCATCAAAACCTGCTCTTCCCTGAAACGTTCACCTCCCTGCGTTCCCCTGTCCCACAATTCCTTCAGGATTCCGTTGGACAGCTCTGACGTAAGCTCCTCATTCAGACACTCTGCCAGCGAGGTATTCACAGGCTTGCTCTTCATCATGAGCTTATACATGGACTCACGCGTATAAAGCCCTCTGTCATAAATATAATTCTGTACATTCCGGTCTACGAGGGACGAGATGTCCCGGTTCAGATCAATCGACTCCCTGATCCTTGTAGAACTGATCCGTTCAAAATGCGCAGAAAGCTTCAGCCTGATCACTTTCCCCAAAATCACATCTTCATACTTTTCTGCTTCTGTCTTCTCCTCGTTGCGCTCAAAAATAATATGCGGAAAGCTGTGAACCGAATGTTCGCTTCTTTCTCCGAAGTAAGCGCTGGCATTTTTCACCACATCACTTCCAACGACCAAATACACCTCTTTGCTCGGGAACTGTTCTCTCAATACTCTTAAATCCCCGGGATTTGCAATGTTCACAGGAATTTCCGCAGGGAAAAGATATACGTTTTTTAAATCCGCCACAGACATTTGCAGGATCTTTCTGCGAATTTTGTATGGCTGCGTCTTTTTTGACCAGGAAAATTCATCCAGGGCCAGATACACCACGAATCCTTTTCGTACGATCTCTTTCACAATTTCCTTATGCCCCAGTGAAAAAGGATCAAAGGTTCCCGGAAAGAATGCAATCTTCTCTTCCCTGGTTTCATCCATCTGATGCTGCAGCAGATATTCGGACAAGAAACGGTAGATGTGGTTCAGCGCTGCTCCTGTACTGTAAAGCTTCAGTTCCTTTTTTGCGGATTTCAGCAGCGTAAGCAGCTTTTTTCCCATGAAACGGATGCAGGATACTTTTTGCTCCAGAGAAATGTTTTCACTTCCGAAAATACTGTGGCCCACAATATAGAAGCCTTCCTGACTGATTTCTTCCTGATAGTGCGCCATCCCCCGGAAAAGAAGTCCTTCCAGTGTCTCCCTTTGCAGGCGGATATGCCCGCTTTCCTTCTGCATAAAGGACTGCTGCAGTACCATTCCCACAGTTTCCAGCGTTACCACCGCCACCTTTCCATTGGCGCTGTCAACCATCCGGCAGAATTGTTCCACCAGTTCTGTCTGAACATGTTCTTCCATATAAAAGAAGATCCGTCCCAGATATTCCGGAATATACTTGGAAGTGGAATATTCCCCAACCTCCAGTCCTTTCATCAGCTCCATGGCGATCTCATACTGCTCTGTTTCCGACAATTCCCCAAAGATCTCTGTCAGGTCTTCTCCCACTCTGTGCTTAATGACGATACGGTCACTGTTTTGCAGCATATTGGCAAGATGGGCTCCCAGTTGAAAAACACGGTCATGCCCTTTTTTTCTACAGTATTTTTTCAGTATTTCAAGGTTCACAAGCTTAAAGATCCAGGGCGTATCCACCCTCTGGTTCTCCTGAAAAAGAAGCGAAATTTCCTGCCCGGATAAGGGAAACGCTCTCTCCTTTCCCTCCATATGGGCCAGGATCTCATGCTTTAAATATCTGCAGCAGACAGGGTCCTTTTCCAGGATCTCCAGATTAGACAGGATCTGTTCCAGCTCGTTCTTCTCCGGCTTCCAGCCCTGCTCCAGCCAAAGCTTCAAAAAGCGCATAGCTGCCGTTTCAAGCTCCTCATTCTCCTGTATCCGCATCTTTCCGGTAAAGTCCAGCAGGATCCTTCTCTGCTCCCGGGTACATATGTCAAAGGCAATATCCGCGGCGCAGTCCATAAGGAGAAAAAGCACCAGTTCATCCCAATCCGTCTTCCTGTAATACTCCACCAGCACCTGAAGGACCGTGCCTTTCTTATTCCTGTCAATCTGATCCATGACTGTCTGAAACACTCTTTTCATGGCATACCCCAGCCATCTCCTGTGCTGCTCCGTAATCTTATGATCCGGAATCAACATTGTATGAAGTACGGATGACCACATTTCCACCTCGGAATTGCCTGTGTCAAAGGTGGGCGCCCCCTCCGGCACCTCCTTTTGGTAACGGATCCCATAAGATGCGATCAGCTCTCCGGTGACTCGCGCTGCCTGCCTGCGGATATCTCCATCCCTGTGTATCATCATCTCATAGAGAAATTTGATGATCGTCTCCTTCTGGGCCATGGTCATATACGTAGAATATTCCTCCAGAATATTTAAGTAAGTACGCACGTTCCGCCATTCGCTCTCACTTCTGGTTTCTTCCAAAAGGCTCAGGAATCTGGAAGAATGGTTCATGTGATGCATGATCGTAAGGTTGGAGTCGATTGCCTGGTATTTCACTCTTTCCGTCACTTCCTCCATGGTAAGAAGTGCCGTATGCTTCTCCTTTTCTTTTCCGCGGAAATCCTGTTTTAGATCCACGGAAACGCCATGAAAGATCAGAAAATCCTCAAAATCCTTCAGCTTACCGAATACTTTCTGGTATCGGACACGCTTCTTTTCATCTACATTATCCAGCTTGTCCAGAATCACCTGGTAGGAATCATCCAGGCTCCAGAACCGGATCACCTCCTCCCCATTGGCATCCCTCACACTTTTCACCCGGAAATCCGCATAGATCAGCAGCAGATTTTCTATGGACAGATTCTCCAGCTCCAGATCCCAGGTGGAGTGGTTTGCCGCAGTATGGCCGATATCCGCAAACTGAAATCTTCTGGCAAACTGATCCGTATAATAATAATGGAGATAAGGAACACGCTTCATTTCCCGGGGCCTGCAGCCAAACTTCCCGATATCATGAATGATTGCGGCAGAAGAGATCAGCGCCAGATCAATCTTCAGCGGAGTATGCTTTAGCTGGCGCGCAATGTACATGGCTACATGGTGTACTCCCGCAATATGCCCAAGCGTATTAAACGGGGTGCAGTCTCTGGCAATTCTCATAAATTCATAGATCTTCAGTTCCCGGAAGCAACGGATAAAACGCCCGTACTCCTCCCTGATCTCGCTGCCGGCCAGCTCCTCCTCCGTCAGAAACGCAAAATCACGGCAGGGATCAAAAGCCATCTGTCCGCGCTCGATCAAAAGCAACTCCTGCAGAACTTCCATATAAAATGCTTCGGCAACTTCCAACTCAGGACTTCCCGTATCAGGAAAATTTTCCGGAAAATACCGTGCCAGGCATTTTTGATAAAGATGCTTCAGCCAGTCCTCCGGTTCCATGGCATCACCGCACAGATCCTTCATAACCGGACGGCAACGCCTTAAGACTTCCCGGCAGTTCACCCCCGTTCCGGTGATGATATAGTTTTCTATGATGACTGCCTTTTCTTTTTCCGGTGAATATTTCATCCTGCACCCTCCTTCTCTCCTTCTTCTTTTCTATAACCACGAAAAAGCTCCCGGCCTTTTACCGGAGAGCTTTTTCACAAATAACCATAACCATTCTTAACAAATTTAGCAGATTCCCTGTGCAAGCATAGCATCCGCTACCTTCTGGAAGCCTGCCAGGTTTGCTCCGGCCACATAATTTCCCGGGCATCCATACTCAGAGGCAGCATCATCAATGTTATGGAAAATATTCTTCATGATCTGGTGAAGCCGCTGGTCCACTTCCTCTTTTGTCCAGGAAAGGTGTTCCGCATTTTGGGACATCTCCAGAGAAGATACTGCCACACCGCCTGCATTCACTGCTTTAGAAGGAAGGACATCCACTCCGTTTTCCATCAAAAGATCCATAGCCTCCTGTGTCGTAGGCATGTTGGCTACTTCGATCAGTATCCGGCTGCTGCCCTCATCCAGGATCCTCTGTGCATCTTCTCTGTGAATATCGTTCTGTGTAGCGCATGGCATATAAATATCTGCTCCCACTCTTCCCCATGGTTTTTCTCCCGGGTGATATTCCACATGGAATTTATCTGCATAATCTTTTACCATATCCCTGCAGGATGCACGCATCTCCACCATATAGTCCACCTTTTCGCCGGTGACTCCGTCCGGATCATAGATGTATCCGTCCGGGCCGGACAGGGTAACGACTTTTCCGCCTAATTCATTGATCTTTCTGCATACACCCCAAGATACATTGCCGAAGCCGGAGATTGCGAATGTTGTACCTTCGATCTTTCTTCCGATCTTCCGGAAATACTCTTCCGTGAAATATACCGCACCAAATCCGGTAGCTTCATTGCGTCCCAGCGAACCGCCGTAGGCCAGTCCCTTTCCGGAAAGTGCTCCTGCCTCGTAGCAGCCCTTGATCCTTTTATACTGTCCGTAAAGATAGCCGATCTCTCTGGCTCCCACGCCGATATCTCCTGCCGGACAATCCGTATCCGGACCGATGTAGCGGTATAATTCTGTCATAAAGGACTGGCAGAAGCGCATCATTTCCCCATCGGATTTTCCTTTCGGGTCAAAGTCCGATCCGCCCTTGCCGCCGCCAATGGGAAGTCCCGTCAGCGAATTTTTGAAGATCTGCTCAAATCCAAGAAACTTTACCACACTGATATTTACGGACGGATGGAAGCGAAGTCCTCCCTTATATGGTCCGATACTGCTGGAAAACTGGACTCTGTAGCCTCTGTTTACCTGAACCTTTCCCTGATCATCTACCCAGGGTACCCGGAACATCACGGTCTTCTCCGGTTCCACGATCCTTTCCAGAATCCCGGCCTTTTCGTATTTTTCGTCCTTGTCCACGATCGGACGGAGAGAATTTAATACTTCCCGCACGGTCTGGAGAAATTCCGGCTGATCTGCATTCTTTGCCTCTGTCGCTGCAATGATTCTATCTACGTATGACATTTTTATCTTTCTCCTCCTTGTATAAATCCCCGGCCAATACTATTTTCTGATCTCTGTGCCGGTTAATTTTTCATAATATTTTACCAGAGCACTGTGATCACTCTGTCCATATCCGTCCATATGAAGGTTCTGCATCATTTCCATAACAAACGAGGTAAGAGGAAGCGGTGCGCCTACGCCGTGTCCGGTTTCCAGTGCATTTCCAAGATCCTTGATATGAAGGTCAATCTTAAATCCAGGAGTAAAGTTTCCTGCGGTGATCATCGGCACCTTTGCATCCATGACTGTGGAACCTGCCAGACCGCCTCTGATCGCATGGAAGACTTTCTCCGGATCCACACCTGCTTTTGTGCTGAGCATAAACGCTTCTGAAACTGCTGCGATATTTAATGCAACGATTACCTGATTTGCAAGCTTTGTGGTGTTTCCTGCGCCGATATCTCCGCAGTGAACAACACTTCCGCCCATTACCATCAGCATATCGTACATCTGGTCGAATACCTCTTTATCTCCGCCTACCATGATGGACAGTGAGCCGTCAATTGCCTTTGGTTCCCCGCCGGATACAGGAGCGTCGATCATTTTTACGCCTTTTTCTGCGCAGGCTTTGCAGATTTCCTGGGATGCCAGCGGAGCGATCGAGCTCATATCAACAAGGATCAGGCCCTCTTTTGCGCCTTCCAGGATACCGTTTTCTCCCATTACGGCCTGTTTCACATGCGGGGAGTTCGGAAGCATGGTAATGACCACATCACTCTGTGCAGCAACGTCTGCTCCGCTTTGGCCTGCTTTGGCGCCGCATGATACAATTTCATTGATAGAACTGATATTTCTGTCAAATACCACCAGTTCATATCCAGCCTTCAGTAAGTTCCTGCTCATTGGTTTTCCCATAATTCCAAGTCCGATAAATCCGATTTTCATTTTTACTACCTCCGTATATTTTTCTATTCTTTTTTTTATTCTGCTTTTCTATTTGGTTTTTCTATTCTGCTTTCTATATTCAATTTTCCATATTCGGTTTTTGGATATTTCTTTTTCTATTCCGTTTTTAAAGCAGCCCTGCGCTCTTCATATTGCTGTACATTCCGTCGTAAGCAGCGCCCTTCGGTGTGGCCTTGTTTGGAAGATAAGGAACACCTACATCTCTTCCTCTCATATTTGCCATATCCTTTGTAGCTACAGGGAAGCTTGCTTTATCCATGGACAGGCGGACGGGGTTTAAAATAAACTGCTGCTTCAATGCGCCCTCTACATCTCCGGCGATGTATTTGTCATAAATGGAAGTGATCAGTTCCGGCATAAAGTTTGCGGTTGTGCAGACACCGCCTACTGCACCGTGGCAGAGGGATGCAAATAACAGGGTATCTTTTCCGCCGAAAACCTTGAAATCCAGATCCAGTGTTCTCCGGATAAATTCGGCTGTCTGTGTCATATCTCCGCTGGAATCCTTCATTCCCACAATATTCTCTACATTTCTTGCCAGCTTCTCCACCAATGCGCCGGACATGGTATATCCGGTTCTACCCGGGTTGTTATATAAGAGCATGGGGAGGTTCGGAACTGCGTTTGCAATGCTCTCAAAGTGGGTATAAAGCTCATCCTCCGTAGGCTTCAGGAACATTGGCTGCAGTACGGAAATGCCGTCCGCGCCCTTTTTCTCTGCCATCTTTGCCAGGGCAATGCATTTTCTCGTCTTGATTGCGCCAATACCAAAGTACACCGGCACGCGTCCATTTGCCTGAGAAATGATGATCTCCAGCGATCTTTCCATTTCATCCTCATCAACCATGTAGAATTCTCCGTTGCTTCCAAAAGCCAGGATTCCTTCTACACCACCGTTGATCACAAAGTCCACCTGATCACGGAGTTTTTTCTCGTCAACCATTTCATTCTCATCAATTGGTGTTAAAATCGGCACTACAATTCCTTTTATAAAATCTGTTCTCATTCTCTCTACCTACTTTCTATTTGTGTAATCTGCCTCGAATTCTTTCATTCTTCTCAGGCCTTCTTTAATGTTCTCATCACTTGTTGCAAAGGAGATCCGGATAAAATCTCCGCATTCTTTTCCAAGCTTGATTCCCGGTACTGTGGCAACATACTTCTCTTCCAGAAGACGGTTTGCATATTCTTCTCCTGACATGCCGGTTCTGCTTACATCCACAAACACATAGAATGCACCCATTGGTTTGATATAGGAAAGGCTCTGAATCTCATCCAGGCCCTCCAGAAGAAGTGTCCTGCGCCTTGCAAAGGCTTTCAGCATCTCCTCTTTTTCCTTGTTTGTCCTGCTGCTGTTCATGGAAGTCACCAGACCATGCTGGATAAAGGTCGGCGTGCAGGTCGTGGTATACTGGTGAATTTTCAGCAGCTTTGTAATAATATCCCTGTCTGACGCCAGGATTCCCAGTCTCCACCCCGTCATAGCATAGGCTTTTGAAAAACCATTCATGGTGATGGTCCGTTCCCGCATTCCTTCAAAGGATGCAATGGAGTAGCAAACCTCCCCATCGTAGGAGATCTCATTGTAGATCTCGTCGGAAAATACCAGAAGATTATGGGCGACTGCCAGCTCGGCAAGCTGCTTAAGTACCTGCTTTTTGTAGACTACGCCTGTGGGGTTGCAGGGATTATTTACAACGATCATCTTGGTTTTGGAGGTGATCTTTTCCTTTACCTTTTCAATGTTGATCTGAAATTCATCTTCCTTTTCCAAAGGAATGGCTACCATGACACCGCCTGCCATGGCGATCATGTTCTCATAATTCATAAATGCCGGGGTAAACACGATTACTTCATCTCCCGGATCCACAAAGGCCAGGAATGCATTGTTGACTGCCTCTGCCCCTCCGGCTGTCAGGATAATTTCATCCACCGGATCATAGTGAACACCGCAGTGCGTCTCAAAGCTCTTGCTGATCTCTTCCCGCAGAGCCAGCACGCCTCTGTTTGGTGCATAGTGGGTCAGATTCTTCTCGATCGCCCTGATGGTATCCTCTTTAATCTGCGAAGGTGTGTCAAAATCCGGTTCCCCTGCACTGAAGGGAATCACCGTGTGTCCCGCCTGTGCGATCTGTGCCGCTTTTTCAAGCACCTGACGCACCGGAGAAAAATACATATTGTCCAATCTCTTCGCACCTTTGATTACTTCATTCTGCATTTGCATTTCCTCCTGTATCTTACTGAGCTGACTGGAATTCGTCAGCATATTCCATATACATATCATCCTCAGCCTGAAAAGCCTTTACCATTTCCTCGCCTGTCAAAACATACGGGGTCTGTCCGTAAGCGGTCTTAATTTCCTCTGCATAGTCTGCATTTTCTTTTACAACCTTTTCAATCGCGCTGCTTAATTTCTCTATAATCTCCGCATCTGTATCCTTTGGTGCCAGAAGATTATAAACAAGGTCATACGCAAGATCGATTCCTTCATCCTTCACAAGAGAATAATCACTGTATGCCTCCGGAAGCTCCGTCGCCATATTTCCAAGAACTTTCAGCTCCCCTGTTTCTATGTACTGCTCGATCACCCCCATAGAGTTAATCGAGACATCAATATGGTTTCCAAGAAGAGAAGCCACTCGCTCTGAGGAGCTGCCGGAATTAACGATATTAAAGTCTGCCCCAATCTCTTTTAATTTGGTGGCTGCAAAGTAGGATGTACCGCCTGTATTTGCCGCAAATTTGATTTCGCCCGGATGCTCTTTGGAATAATCAACCAGTTCCTGCACCGTATCCACCGGATAATCGGCTCTCACTACAATAAATTCTCCGGTACTTTTTGCATACATTGCCACCGGCTCAAAAGCCTCGTATCCGAAATCGGTCACACCGGAAGCTTTGTTCAACGCAATTGCGGAATCAAAGGCCAGGAATGTGTAGCCGTCATTTTTCTGGTTCTTCACATCATTGGATGCAACAGAACCGCCGCCGCCCGTGGTATTTACAATGGTAATTGTTGCGTCCAGTTCTTTCTCGACATATTTTGCCAGTGTGCGGATATTAAAGTCCGTGTCGCCGCCTGCAGACCAGGGACACACAAAGGTAATTGCTTTTTCCGGCCATTCCTTTTCATCCTTACCGGAGCTTCCGCATCCGGTAAGCGCCGCTGCTGCTACTGCTATAGTCAATAAACCTGCCAATAATTGTTTTTTCATCTCATTTTCCTCCTATATTAAGCAGCCTGCTGCTTTTTCTTTTTGTAAATGCTTCTCAGGTTCATCACGATCGAGAACACTGCCAAAATTAGAAATACGCAGGATATCGGATGGGTAAAGAACTCCAGATAATTTCCGTTTGAGTAGGATACCGCTCTTCTGAAGTTCAGCTCCATGATTTCACCAAGTACAAATCCTAAGATCAGCGGAGCCAGCGGATAATCGCCCTTTTTCAGCAAATATCCCACAAACCCGAAGAATACCAACGCACCGCAGTCAAATACACGGTTGTTTGTGCCGAAAGCTCCCACGATACACAGTGCAAATACCAGAGGCATTAAAATGTGGGTAGGCACCTTTAAAATCTTTACAAACCATTTCAGTCCTAAATACTCAATGATCAGCATCAAAAGTGCGGATACACCGATTGCCGCATAGATGGCATATACTACCTTACCATTCTGTTGGAAGATCAGCGGACCAGGTGTGATTCCCTTCATGACCAGAGCTCCTAAAAGCAGGGCTGCTGTGGAATCTCCGGGAATTCCAAGTGTCAGAAGCGGAATGATGGTTCCCGGAATCGTTGCATTATTCGCTGTCTCTGATGCCACAATACCGTCAATACATCCTTTTCCAAATTTCTCCGGATTCTTTGACTGATTCTTTGCCACTGTGTATGCAAGCATATTGGAAGTTCCGTTTCCAATACCGGGCAGAATTCCAAGGCCGATTCCAATTGCAGATGCCCGAATGGCTCCCCAGATCTGAGAAACGAATTCTTTCATTGTGAATCCGAAGCCCTTTACCTTAAAATCCGTCAATACGGAAAGGTCTTTCTGTGTTCCGCTGTGCAGGGCTTCTGCTGTTCCGATAATTTCAGATACTGCATAGACACCTACAAGAACGATCAAAACGTTAAAACCGCTGTTCAAAGAAGTCACCCCGAAGGTATAACGTGCTGTGGAATCAATGGGTGCCAGCCCTACCGTTGCAAAGATCAGGCCGATCACACCGGTGATCAGACCTTTTACCAGATTCTCACTGGATAATGTAATGATCAGAGTCAGAGAGAAGATGGTAATTGCAAAATATTCATGAGGTCCAAACTTGATCGCGATAGAGGAAAGCGTAGGCGAGATCAGCATCAGCGCCAGCAGTCCTATGATGGTGCCAAGGAAGGAAAATACAATTCCCACGCCTAATGCACGTCCGGCCTGCCCTTTCTCTGCCATAGGACGTCCGTCCAGACAGGTGGCAATGGAAGCCGGGGTACCTGGGATGTTCAGTAAGATCGCTGAAATTAATCCGCCGGAGGTTCCTCCGATATATAAAGCCAGCAGCAGAGCAATTCCCTCTTCTGCGCTTAACGCATATGTTACCGGAATAAACATGGCCATAGCCATTGTCGCCGTAAGTCCCGGAATCGATCCGAAGATAATTCCTACTACGGTTCCCACTGCCATCCACATCAGACAGGTGGGATTAAGCAAAATGGAACTGAATCCTTCTATAATCATATTCGTCATCTGTTTTTCCTCCTATCCAAAGAATCCTTCCGGCAGCGTCAGGCCAAATCCCTTTACGAAGATCAGGTACACCACTACGCTGAACACAACACTGATCAGAACAATTTTTATAATGTTTCTTTTTTCCTTCGGAGTGAACAGTGTAACCATTCCCAGAAGAAACAGGATTGTTGAAAATAAAAATCCCAGTACATTCAGCAAAGCTACATACAGGACGAGAAATACAAAGGTAATCACTACCTCGGGTACCAAAAAGCTTCCGCCCTCCTTTTGGTCTTCTCCTTCATTCTTTAATCCTTTTGCCCCCATAAAAATCTGCACCGCACTTAATGCCATTAAAATAATACCGTACAGTTTCGGCATAAAATCCGAACTAATGAAACCATCGTTAAATTCCGGTATCGTTAATCCAATTCCAAAATAAACTGCGGCAAAAATGAAAATGATAGTTCCACTGATCACTTCCTTATATTTTTTCATCTTTGCTCTCCCTTCTCATTTGATATTTAATATCCGATATCTCATATCTGATATACCAGATATCCCTTAAAGAAAATCTCCGCTTTCACGAAGATCTCTTACTTTTTCTTTTACTCCTTACGCAAAGCTTTTTTTGTTGCTTTCCGTATGTGTACAATCATGAGCTGTTCCGCTTCCTCAGATTTCTTTTCAATAATCATCTGAAGAATGTTCTCATGTTCTTCCTGACGCATCATCAATTCATCAAAATCCGTCTTATTTACCACTTGCCGAATGGAATTGTCCATAGATGCAACCATCGTTGTCAGATTAACCAGAAAGTTATTCTTTGTGGCTTCTCTGAGCCGAACATGATAGTTATAATTGTGCTTACTAATCTCTGCACTGTCCCCATGTTCCTGGATTAGTTGCCTGGCTATGCTTAGCTCATTCTGCATATATGCAATGTCTCCCTCATCTGCAAACTGAGCAGCCAGATTTGCGGCAACCCCGTCCAAAGCACTCCTCACCAGAGAATACTGCATCAAATTATCCTTCGAATGAGCGGATACAAAGGATCCCTTCCTTGGGATACTATAAATCAACCCTTCTGCCTGCAGCGTGCGGAACGCTTCCTTTACCGGCGTTGTGCTGACATTCAGCATCGTTCCAATCTGCCGTTCACTGATTTTCTGCTCACTTTCCAAATCACCATTGATAATCATCTGTCTCACAATATCTGCAATCTGTTCCCGCAATGGAGCTACCTCAATAATCTCCGGTTTCTTCAAGTAATCACCTTCTTTCTTTTTAAATTTTTTGTATTTTGATATCTGATATACCAGTTATCTCATATTTTCAGTAATTTGTCAACACTATTTTTCTTATTTGTGAAATAAGGATAATTTTTCATCTGCCTCTTTTAGCATATTGCTGAATTTTAAAACAATGTACCTTTTTACATCTTTACTGCAAGATAAAGAATTACCGCATCCTGAAAACGTCTGGGATTAAATCCGCATTTCTGATATATATGATTCAGCTTATACTGCAGGGTATTTTTATGAACAAACATGCGTTTACAGGTTTCCGACAGGGACATGTCTTCTTCAAAATAGACCCTTATCAAATCTGTCTCCTCATCAGAAAGCATGGAAATTGTTTTCCGTCTGAATTCTTCCCTGCTCTTTACGTCCATAGCGGAAAGTACAATTTCCATAGTAAGCTCATCAAAAACCACAAAGCTGCGGCTTGCTGACGCAATACTTTTCCATGCAGTCAGGGCAGAATGATAGGAATTTGTTAATTCATATACGGAACAGGCTTTTCCAACAGCCATCTTAAGAAATTCCTGATGATCCGCCGCAAATTTCTGAAAAAAAGCTTTGTAATTCTCAAAGCATTCTTCATCCATCACGGCCAGGTATTCATTGGGATAATCATATGTATACAGTTTTAGTTGAGCTGTACCAAACATCTGATGGATCTTCATTTCCATCATAGAATCACTTTCCCTGTCCGGCCTGCTTTCCTCCAGCCGGATCAGGAGCAGACGTTTCTTTTTTTTCAGATCAATGCCGAATGCTTCCAGACTGTCTTTCAGATAATCCTTATCCGCTTCCTGCCTTCCGATCAAAGAATGGATCATAAAATGCTTTTTATCATCCTGATTCCGGCTGAAAGCATTAAACTCCTGCTCTCTGATCAGAAGACGCGTCATGCGTTCTGCCAGATGGGCGTACTTTCTTACCTTTTCTGCCTCTCCGGAAATACCGATCACAGCCAGTATCCTCTGGTTATGGTAAATCGGAAGATTAATTCCTCTCTGGGTTCCTGTAAAGCTGTTATCACTGTCTACCTCGATCGTTTTCCCGGTATGAAACGCTTCGTAACCAATTTCATGAAAGGTGCCGATCCGCTCCTTCGCCGTACTTGCAAAAATCATGCCTGAACGGTCAATAAAATTAATGTCCTGCCCGCACACATCCTTCACCGCATTGACGATCTGCTGGGCCAGCGCCCGGTCAACATTCGTTATCACTTCTTTTTCCTCCTCATACACTTTCCTCTGTATTACAGAGGAATATGATACCTACGAATTATAAATGTGTATACCTATATCTATTCCTATTATATCTATCAGTGTTATATATGACAATAATTTTATTTATTTTTCTTTTAATTATGTTATTAGTAACATTTCATTTTCGTCTGTAGTCTGTTATAGTGTAACATATCAGACAGATACTCCGCGTTGGCCGCCGGACAGTAAAACCGAAACGCGGCAGCTCCATGTTGTATGAATCTATCGAAAAAATATTAAAGGAGAACCAGTATGAAAGTAGTTATCGCAATCGATTCCTTAAAAGGAAGCCTGACCTCTATGGAAGCGGGCTATGCAATCGCAGAGGGAATCCATCAGGCAGATCAGAATGCGGATGTTATCGTACGTCCGCTGGCAGACGGAGGAGAGGGAACTGTTGACGCGCTGGTATGCGGAATGAATGGCACTATGCAGGAGGTTTCCGTTACCGGACCGCTTGGCGAGCCCATCATTTGCAAATACGGCATCATCAGGCAAACGAAAGGAGACTTTCAGGAGAGCTGCCCTTCCTGTACCGAACCAACCAAAACTGCAATTCTTGAGATGTCCGGTGCAGCCGGTATCACATTGGTCCCTGACCAAAAAAGAAATCCTCTTTACACTACCACCTATGGAGTCGGAGAAGTAATAAAAGATGCTATCCGAAAAGGATGCCGCCGCTTTATTGTCGGAATCGGCGGCAGCGCCACAAATGACGGAGGGATCGGAATGCTTCAGGCTTTGGGCTTCGGTTTCCTGGATAAAGACGGTAAGCAGGTTCCCTTTGGTGCACAGGGACTGGAGGTTTTGGAATCTATTTGTACGGATGATGTCATTCCGGAATTGGAAGAATGTGAATTCCGGGTTGCCTGTGATGTGACCAATCAATTATGCGGTGAACAGGGATGCAGCGCTGTCTTTGGCCCGCAAAAAGGAGCCACCCCATCCATGGTCGCCCAGATGGATCAATGGCTCAACGATTATGCACAGCTTGCGAAGACAAAATTCCCCAAAGCGAATCCTTTACAGGAGGGAACCGGTGCAGCCGGAGGACTCGGTTTTGCCTTCCTGACATTCACAAACGCCGTATTGGAATCAGGGATTCGCATTGTCCTGAACGAAACCCAGCTTGAAAGCTATCTTGCAGACGCAGACCTGGTGATCACCGGAGAAGGACGGCTGGACGGACAGACAGCCATGGGAAAAGCGCCTGTGGGAGTGGCAAAACTTGCCAAGAAATATAACAAACCGGTCATTGCTTTTGCCGGAAGTGTCACAAAAGATGCCGCTGCCTGCAACAGTAACGGGATTGATGCCTTTTTCCCAATCCTGCGCAGCATTGTTACATTAGAAGAAGCCATGAATCCGGAAAATGCCAAAAGAAATATGGCTGATACTGCAGAACAGGTATTCCGCCTTTGGTCTGTCCGATGAAAAGAACAGCTTTCAAAATACGATTTCCTTTTTATATACCCGTATAAAATACACGATCTCCGCCAATGCCGTAATCCCCCATGAGAAAATATACAGCAGATACAGAGAGGGGATCGTTCGGAAATATGCAAAAACCGTGTAGACCCAGATAATCCGGAATACACAGGACCCCATAATGACAACGACCGTAGGTACCAGGCTCTTTCCAAGTGCTCTCGCCGCTGCGATCGTACAATCCATAAATGCGGAAAAACCATAGGAAAATCCCATGATCGTCAATCTGTACATTCCTGCCTTAATGACAGCCGGATCATTGGTAAACAGGCCCAGGAAAACGGTTCCAAAGGCCGCCAGGGACAGCCCCATTGCCGTACCCACCCCAAAAGCATAACCGAGACTGATAAGATAGCTCTTTCGGATACGGTCTTTTTTTCTGGCACCATAGTTCTGCCCCATAAAACTTCCGCATGCCGTATAGAACGCCATCATCACACTGTATACAAGCGCATCGGCATTGGCGGCCGCAGAATTTCCGGCAACCATCGTGGCGCTGAAGGAATTGACCCCTACCTGAATAAACAGATTTGCCACCTGGAAAATCGCATTCTGCATGCCTGCGGGAATCCCGATCTTCAGGATATTTTTTGCCTTATCCCTGCTTACACGGAGATACCGTAAGCGCAGCGCATAATCCTCACTGCTCCGAAACAATGCCGCTACGATCAGGAACGCGGAAATATACTGGGAAATCACGCTGGCGGCTGCCACACCTGCCACATCCATTTTGCAAAAAATTACAAAAAACAGATTCAGCACTATATTGATCATGCCTGCAAATGCCAGGTAATACAGAGGACGTTTTGTCTCTCCCACTGCACTGAACACGGAATTACCAAAATTATATACCGCAAGGGCCGGAATTCCCAAAAAGTAGATTCGTATATACAAAACAGCCCCATCCAGCAGCTCCGGCCTTGTATGTAAGAGCTGAAGAATCTGCCGTGGGAAAACAATCCCCGCCAGCATCAGCAGCATGCCGCAGACAATACTGAGCAGCAATGCCGTATGGACTGTTTCTATGACACTTTTCTTATTTTTAGCCCCAAAATGGAGAGCTGTCAGCACATTGATCCCGCCGGACAGCCCTATCAGAAAATCTGTAAACATGGTCACCAGTGTAGTCGTAGAGCCAACCGCCCCAAGGGCCTGGGATCCGGCAAACTGCCCCACAACCGCAATATCCGCCATGTTAAATAAAACCTGCAAAAGATTGGAAAGCATCAATGGAATACTGAAAAATAAAATCTTCTTTCCAAGAGATCCTTCCGTCAAATCCTGTTTTTCCCGCTGCATCTCACATAAACTCCTCACCCTATAGTAGAATGCCCCAAACACATGGTTTGGCGGCATGGAATTTCTCCACAGCGGATTATACTATATCAGACATCAGATAGCAAGCTCCATAATCAACAAGCCGGAAACCTCTGGTTTTTTCTCTTTCCCTGCTTTATAATAAGCATATACCAATTTATCAACAGACAAAGGAGGATGCTTATGATATTTGATTCTATCGCCAACAAAGACAATTACCGTGATTTTCCCATGTTATATGAAGCCTTATGCTTTTTATCCAGCCTCGCTGCAAATGAACTTCCAAAGCCCGGCACCGTCCTGATCAAAGACAAGCTTTTCTGCAATCCGGTATCCCTTGTTTCCAAGCCGGAAAGCGACTGTATCTATGAAGCACACCGCAAATATATTGACCTTCACTATATCGTTAAGGGCGTGGAACGCATCGCAACCTGCGATATCCCCGCACTAAAAACAGAGGTTCCTTACAGTGAAGAAAAAGATATCGAATTCCTGACGGGCGAAGCAGACGGATATTATGACCTGAAACCTGGACAATTCATGGTCTGTTTCCCCAACGATGCCCACAAGGTCGCGATCATGAAGGATCAGCCTGCTCCTATTGATAAGGTTGTATTTAAAATCGCAGCGGAAAGATAGAAAAAATCCCCTGCACCTGCCCGGGATACCGTTTGGTATTTTCCTGATGCAGATGCAGGGGAGTTTTCATTCCTTTATTTTGCTGTCATATAACTGTCCAGGCCCTCAAACTGTTCCAGATAGCTTACGGCATCCTCGTACTGATTGGACTGAACCGCAATATTGACTGTATTGCAGACACAGCGTTTCAGTTCACGGATATCCAGAGTTCCCTCTTCCAGTTCCCTGCGGATGTTTTCATGGTCAGAAGGATCACCCGGCATTACCATATCATTTCCGGCACGCATACAGCCGGATGCTGTGCAGACACCTGCTGTGGAATCCGTCGTGGTCGTCCAGTCGGTCATGATCGCTCCTGCAAAGCCCCACTCATCTCTGGCTGCTTTTGTACAGAGGTCATAGCTGTTGGCCGTATGGACACCATTGATCATATTGTAGGAAGTCATGATCGACATCGGCTGGGAATTTTTCACTGCGATCTCAAATCCCTTCAGATAAATCTCACGAAGAGTCCTCTCGGAAATCACGCTGTCATTTCCCATACGGTTGTCTTCCTGATTGTTGCAGGCAAAGTGCTTGATCGTAGTTCCGCATCCGGGCACCTTCTGTACGCCAAGGGTAATAGCGGAAGCCATCATTCCTGCCAGCAGCGGATCCTCAGAATAATATTCAAAGTTTCTGCCGCAAAGGGGATTTCTATGGATGTTCATGCCAGGTGCAAGCCATAAGGTCACCTCAAACATTTCCATCTCATGGCCGATCATCTCACCCACTTCTTTCATCAGCTCCGTATTCCAGGTCTGGGCAAGCAAAGTTCCCACCGGAATTGCCGTACAGTACTGATGATACGGTGTTCCCTTCTTCTCCCTCTCTTTTGCAAAGAATCCGCCTTCCAGAGCTTCCAGGAAATCACCTGCTTCAATCTTGCCGTCCACCACCTGATAGGACTGTTTCAGACGAAGGCCTGCAGGTCCGTCCGCCAGAACGATGCTGGCTACATTCCACGGCTCTTCTGCCGCTATGGAAACTGTCTCTGCGGCTGCGCCGGGAACAGTCTGTCCTGCGCTTCCAAGCTCGCTCTGCCCGGAGTTTACATCACCGGTCGCCAGTGCTACCAACTGGTCAAGAGAAAGGCTCTCTGTAATCTCTCCGGCTTTTCCCGGAAGCTCATCCGGGATATCGGAATAATGGATGGTTTCTGTTACGATATCGGAAGCTTTCAGTTCTACAGACGGAAGCTCTGCTGTTTCTGCCATCCAAGCTGCAGTTTTTGCCTGCAGTTTCTCTGTATCCGGGCGCATTTCTTCAAGCTCCTGTTTCTTTTCGCAAATATGGCCGCATTGTACCATCACGGCATCCTCATCCAGCTTCAGGCTTCCTGCAGGTTTTGCCGAATCAAGAGAATTTCCAACCCAGATGCCGTAGGTTCCTTTTTCCAGTACCCACGCAGCAAGTTCTTCATTGTAGGATGCCAATTGATACAGGGAAAAGGAAATGTTCATTTCCTGTGTTTCGCCCGGTTTTAAAAGATCTGTTTTTCCAAAGCCTGCCAGACGGCGGTATTCCTTCGGAAGTTTCCCCTGAGGACAGGAAACGTAGATCTGTGCTACTTCTTTACCGGCAAAGGTATCCCCTGTGTTTTTCACACATACTTCCACGGAAACCATCGGCTTGTCACTTCCCGTTCCGCTTACGGAGATCTTACCGGCGTTCATCTCAAATTCCGTATAGGAAAGTCCATAGCCAAAGCAGTAGCGTACCGGTACGTCAAACGTATCAAAATAACGATAACCTACATAAATTCCCTCTTTATATTCCTCCGTATAAATATCGCCGCTCTTGTGGCTGAAGAAAGAAGCGTTCGGATAGTCACCGTAGGTCAATGCCCAGGTGTCTGTCATTTTACCGGAAGGAGTCACATCTCCGCTCATCACGTCTGCAAATGCATTTCCGCCCTCCTGTCCGGCCTGCATAAACTGCAGGATCGCACGGATATTGGAAAATTCCTCCGCAAAGCCCAGATCCACCAGGCCGCCTGTATTGATCACCAGCACCACATTCGCATAGGAAGCACAGATCTGTCCGAGCAGCGCTTTTTCTTCCTCTGTAATGAAGTAGTCGCCCTCCGTATCGTGACGGTCCGCATTTTCACCTGCAATACGGCTTAATACAAAGATGGCGGTATCGGCACCGTCTGCTTTTGCGGTTTCCTCATTTATGCCATCGCCGCAGGGCATCCGGAACTGGGTAGCGGAATAGGCACGGAAAAAGTTGTTGTCATATTCCGGCATCTTTCTGTATATTTCATCCTTCCAGTCCTGTCTTGCCTGAACAAACAATGCATCATAGCTTTCCAGCCATTCTTTGCTGGTCACTTTGTACCCGGCATTTTCCATACCCTGATAAATGTTCACACAGTCACGCTCATTCACATCACCGGATCCGGTTCCGCCCTTCACGGTTCTGACCGCACCTGCACCGTAAAGGCCGACCTTGCTTCCCTTTGCCAGGGGAAGTAACCCTCCCTCATTTTTCAGAAGGACAAAACCTTCTGCTGCGGTACATCGCGCCACTTTTCTGTTTGCTGTTTCGCGCTCTGTCACCGCATCTGAAACAGAGCCGGTAAATCCACGTTTTCTTAATTTCATCATAAACCTCCGTAACTCATCCTTGTATTTGTATAATGTATCCAGAAATAATTTGTAATTTTATTATGCTGGAATGCCGTCTTCTTTTCTATCCTCTTTTTTAGCTATTTTATGGTTGATATTGATATTTTTGAAGATTTTTATTAAAATTAAAGGGAATATATTATGTTAAAATTGATTTTAAAGGAATCTGCACGGAAGCGTCTGCACAAAAATTGCCGGTTCACGCTTCCCAGGAAGAAAGGAGTCCCTCAAATGTCTGCTTATACCTATGAACTGGTCAAGGAAAATAACCTGCTCCCCGCCCGTTTTGAAAATGTCTGCTGTCCTGCCCAGACGGTTACTGCCCACTGGCACGAATATCTTGAAATCCTCTTTATCGTTTCCGGAAGGATGACTGCCGTCATTCAGGCAGAAACCTATGAACTTTTTGACGGGGATATTCTGATCATCAATTCCAAAGATATCCACATGACCCAGACCCACGGCCGGGTGACCAATTATCTTCTGCTGCAGATTTCCGCCAAACAGCTCCGGCATTTTTTTACGGATTTTTCCGCTCTGCGCTTTGCTACACGGATTCCGGGACAGAAAACACCCCGGGATTCTTCCGGCCCGGCCGTTTACCTCAAAGAAATGCTTCAGATTTATGAAATGCAGGAAGACGGTTATCCTCTGCTGTTTACAGCACGTCTTTACGACCTGCTCTATTGTCTATACCGGAATCATTCCCGTCAGACAGCATCTGACAGAGAGAAGGCCGCACACCGGGATTTCTCCCGGATCAGCCGCATTATGGAATGGGTACGCAGTCATTACCGGGAGCAGCTTAGCCTTGATGAGGCCGCGGGATATCTGGGATTGAGCCGTGAATATTTCTGCCGGATCTTCAAAAAATACACGGGGCAGACCTTTCTGGAATATCTCAACGACGTTCGTGTGATGGAGCTTTACAAAGAATTGACTGACTCTGATGAGACGGTCACGAACCTGATGGAAAAACACGGAATTACCAATTATAAGGTCTTTCTGCGTACTTTTAAAAAGCTGTATGGGGAAACTCCGCAGAAAATGAGAAAGAGAGGACATTTGTCCTCTCCCACGGCCTGGGTATAAACGGCATCGCCGTCTATGCCCTTCCTGCATTCCGGCGTTCATAGGCTACACGCATCATCTCCCGCGTGAGACTGACGCCGTCATCCATATCCTTCAGGGTTTCGATATCCACCCATTTACCCACGGACAGCTCATGGGTATCGATCGTCAAAGCGGTATCTCCGTCCGCTTCGCAGAAGAACCCCATCAGAAGCCCGCCGGAAAAGCCCCACGGCTGGCTTTTATAGTATTCTATATTTTTTACCTTAATCCCAACCTCTTCCATGACTTCCCTGGCCACCGTTTCTTCTGCTGTCTCACCGATTTCCGTGAAGCCTGCGATCAGGGCATACCTGGTATAGGCTCTTCCCGCATATTTGGTGATGAGTGCTTTATCTTTGTGGGTTACACATACGATTACTGCCGGACAGATTTTGGGATAGATCCGGTTCCCGCACTCAGGACAATACAGCATCCGCTCTTTTGTATCATGCTCCAGCCGGGCGGTACACCTTCCGCAAAACACATTGTCCCTGTACCATGTGTCCAGATGACATCCGACAACCCCTGCATATGCCATGTCTTTTGGACGTGCCTGTCTTAGAAAATTCATGGGATAGTATGTATAATCGTCTGTACAGCCAGTAATCTCTTCCGGATATAGGAATATCTTTGTCTGATCTATACGAAATGCATAAATCCCCTTATCCGGATCTGCATGAATCTCTTCAAATGTCGGATAGAAAATCTGTCCTTCCGTTACCTTTATCAGCACTTTTCCCCCTCTGTATACAAGGCAGAAATCTGATTTTCCTGCCTTCACATGCTGATATTCATTTCTAAATTTCTTTGGTTTTATATCCTGTATCATGATTGTCGTTATTCCTTCCCAAGTGTATAGCTATAGGCAGATGTATAATCACTGTTGAAATAATAGTTCGCTGTCATGGAGCCCTGGTCATATACGATTGACCACTGTGTGGTCCATTCCCCATCCGGCTGTGCAACCTGAGAAATAGACTCCTTTACCTGGTCAGCAGTCAGAATACCATTGCTTTCTTCATAGGCAGAGGTTAAATATTCATATCGTTCTTTTGCGCTGTCGCCTCCGGCTGATATATCTCCGCCTGCAAGATTAAAGTTTGTAACGGAACAGGTATCTACCGCCACCGGCTCTCCGTCCACGAATTCAATAGCTGCAGAATTTCCTTCCGCATCTGAAATCGAAAGGTGATGGCTGATGCCTGCGGAAGCATGAATGTCATACTGTTCCAGCAGCTCTATGGCTTCCTTCACCGTGGCCGCCTTATTCAGAAGAAGCCGGATTGCGTTTGTGATCGTCAGATCTGTTTTCTCCGTATCTACATCCGCCATACCGCCCTCATTCACTTCCAGGTCTGCCACGCAGAGTCCTGCTTCATTGATTCCATCCATAGGAACATACAGTGCTGCAACGGCAAGCATCTGATTGAACATTCCTTCCGGTACGGTTTCCGGATTACCCGTGATATGCTGGAAATCGCAGGTTGAAATAGAACTGTAGCCATCTTCCGGCGTACACTTTACAATGATCGGTACAGCCCCTGTCCAGTCGTAATTCCTGGCCCAGATGTGCGCGCCGTCCGGAGTCATGGCCGAGATCGTACTGCATGCCAGCCCGTCCTCTTCTACATCTACGGAATAGAAACCCTTTGATATCTTTTTTGTAAGGAACGCACTCACTTCCCCATCGGAAGAAGCCCCTCCCTGCTCCAGAAACTCTTCAAAATGATAATCGCCGTCCACTTCCATATAATACACTGGCTTATCATCACTTACTTTCTCAATGGAACCAATAATCTTAAGCTCCTCCGAAAAGAGCGCACCCGCCCCGCAGATTACCCCAATGATCAGAACCAGTACAACCGCCAGAAGGATAAGTAAAATTTTCTTCCGGCTTTTCCTTTTCTTTGACTTTTCTTTCTCTTTCATCTTTTCTCCTCCCACTGCCCATTACAGTTTTATGCCTTCGCATCCCGGGGGAACATTTTTATCCGGCATTCTTTTTCCATCTGGATTTTATCTTACCATGAAGCACCTGTTTTAGCAAGCCAAAAGCCCACTGCTGCGGTACACAGCAAAAAAAACTGTCCCGCCGCACAGTTTCTCTGCGGTGGGACAGCTTTTCTCGCATGTTAAAAATACTCTTTAATCCTCATATCCGTTCGGATTGTGTGACTGCCAGTTCCAGGAATCAGCGCACATATCCTTGATGTCGTATTCCGCTGCCCAGCCAAGCTCTTCCTTTGCCTTGGTTGCATCGGAATAGCAGGCGGCAATATCACCGGGGCGGCGGTCTTTAATCACATATGGAATCTTCACGCCTGTTGCTGCCTCGAAATTCTTCACAATATCAAGAACACTGTAGCCTTTACCTGTTCCCAGGTTGTAGATCTTTAATCCGGCCTTATCCTCAATCTTCTTCAGGGCTTTTACATGGCCTTTGGCAAGGTCTACGACATGAATGTAATCTCTTACGCCTGTACCGTCCGGAGTGTCATAGTCATTTCCGAATACGCCCAGTTCTTTCAGCTTGCCGACTGCTACCTGAGTAATGTACGGCATCAGATTGTTCGGGATACCGTTCGGATTTTCTCCTATGGTTCCGCTCTTATGGGCACCGATCGGGTTGAAGTAACGCAGAAGCACTACATTCCATTCCGGATCTGCTTTCTGGATATCGGAAAGAATCTGCTCCAGCATGGATTTTGTCCAGCCGTATGGATTAGTGCACTGTCCTTTCGGGCACTCTTCCGTGATCGGGATGATCGCCGGATCGCCGTATACGGTTGCGGAAGAAGAGAAGATGATGTTCTTCACGCCGTGTTTTCTCATAACATCCACTAATGTTAAGGTTCCTGCAATGTTGTTTTCGTAATATTCCCATGGCTTTGCCACAGATTCTCCCACTGCTTTTAAGCCTGCAAAATGGATACAGGAATCAATCTCTTCCTTATCAAAAATATCGTTCAGGGCATCTCTGTCCAGAATATCTGCCTTATAGAATTTCACCGGTTTTCCTGTGATCTTCTCTACACGCTCCAGGGATTTCTCGCTGGAATTGCTTAAATTATCAAGTACAACTACCTCATATCCTGCACTCTGCAGCTCAACTACTGTGTGGCTTCCAATATAACCCGCACCGCCTGTAACTAAAATTGCCATATTTCCTCCTTTTCCGCGCATATTCTCAGCGCATTATGGTATGCCCTTGGGCATTTCCTCCTTTTCCGCGCATATTCTCAGCGCATTATGGTACTTACAGATTCCTATTGCATGATAAATGTTTCTGTTTTAAAGTTTTTAAAGTTCAACGTGAATTGCGCCCTGGTTGCGGATATGCATGACAAATGCGGAACCGTCTCCCAGTGCTTTGTTAATGTAGCTGCAATATTCTGCAGTATGTTCCTTTGGCAAAAATGCTGCGATAACACCAGCAAATCCGCCGCCGTGAACACGGCATGCACCTCCTTTGATCTTGGAGAGGAACAGCTCCGTCAGTGCCAGCGCACAGGTGATGGACTGCTCCTGCGGTGTTTCATTAAGGTAACAATTCTGCAGCCATTTCCAGGAAGAATTACCGGAAGCAGTGATTTCTTTCAGGAATTCTTCCTTATTTCCACTCTCCAGTGCCGCTACCTGTGTATCTACACGGCTGCTTTCTTCAAAGAAATGGAAGGCACGGAGAAGTGCACGGTCACCGCAGGCTTTGCGGATATCCTTCGCATTTGCAATCACTTCTTCTTCCTCTACTTCTGCCAGAACTTCTTTTCCGAAATATTTTGCCACGCTCTTCATCTCGTTTGGTACTGCGGAATATTCCGCACTCAGATCTGCATGGCCTTTGCCCGTATTTACGATCACAAGATCCAGATCCAGATCATCAAAATTACAGTCAACCCTGCGCATAGCCGGTTCTTCCGCATTGGCAAAATCAATGGTAATAATTCCGCCTACCGCGCAGGCCATCTGATCCAGAAGTCCGGAGCCTTTCAGCCAGTATTTATTTTCTGCATACTGTCCTGCCTTTGCGTAGGAAACTACATCTCTTGTATAGTTGTTGAAAAGATAATCTACAATGCAGCATATCAGCATTTCAAAAGATGCGGAAGAGCTTACACCGGAACCGCCGATCACATTGCTGGTTACATAAGCATCAAATCCATGAATCTCAAATCCGCGGTTCTTTAATCCTGACAGAACTCCTTTGATCAGAGGAAGGGTTCCTGTTGTCTGGCTGTTAGGTTCCAGATTATTCAGGTCAATGACAAGTTCCTGTTTGTAAGTTTCGCTGATCATATGAATGGTTTCTGTTCCATTAGCTGCTGCTGCCGCAACACAGTCCATCTGAACACTTCCTGCAAGAATCTTGCCCTGATTGTGATCTGTATGGTTACCGCCGATCTCCGTTCTTCCGGGAGAAGTGAAGAATTCAAATTCCTTATCACCGAATTTCGCGGAAAAGCCCTTTGCTACCATTTCGTATCTTGCAGCATTTGCTTCTGCTTTTCCTTTGCCGTACATCTGCTCCAGAAGCTGTACGGAGGAATTCTGTTTTAATAACTCTTTTACCTGCTCTGCTTTCATAGTGGACGTACTCCTTTTTCTTCAATCCGTTTTCTTTTTTATTTTTTTGCGTTTTTTTCTTTACACTTTGTTTCATCCCGTATGCCGCCGTTCTGTCCACGGGATACTTTTGCGGGCAGTTTCTGATTTTTTCCGGCCCGCCTGCTTCGCTCTCTTGACTTTGTTGTTAATGCTATTATAATGAGAAGCAGGAATTATTTCAACGATTATATTGAACAGTTTTTGCACTATATTGAGGTATTTATGCAGATTCAGACAGACAAAAACCAAAAAGAGATCAAAGTTCACGGAACCTATGAATTTCCTGTGAGGGTCAGTCATGAACGGCTGTCCGATTATGAGCGTCGGTCCTTCATGTGGCACTGGCATACGGAGCTGGAATGGACCTATGTTCTGGAAGGAGAAATCCGGTATCAGGTCAATGAACACGTTTATCACCTGAAGGAAGGGCAGGGGCTTCTTTGTAATTCCAATATGCTCCATACCGGGCACTCCATTGACGAGCAGGACTGCCATTATGTGTCCATCACTTTCCATCCCCGTCTTCTGGAAGGCTTCCGGGACAGCTTTCTGAAAGAAAAATACATGAAACGGATCGTAGAAAATCCTTCTATTCCCAGTCTGTCCCTCACCGATTCTGAGGAATGGCAGATGGATATTTTAGAAATGCTTCGTACTGTGGAGCGTTTGTACCATGACCAGAAGCACGAGGAGGATTATGATTTCCAGATTTATCTTCTTCTGATGGAAATATGGAGAATCGTATGCAGGCATGTGCAGACTTCTTCCGACAGCCAGATATCTGCCAAAAATATTGAACGGCTGAAGCAGATCCTCACCTATATCCATACCCATTATCAGGAAAAGATCACGCTGGAGAATATTGCCGCAGAGGTCAGCATCTGCCCGAGCGAATGCTGCCGTTTTTTTAAAAAGAATATGCGTGAGTCATTGTTTGACTATCTTCTGAACTACCGTATTGAACAGAGCCTTGCCCTATTGGCCAAAGGCACCGGAAACATCACTGAAACTGCGGTACAATGCGGTTTTTCCAGTTCCTCATATTTCTCCAGGGTCTTTCGGGAAAAAATGGGCTATAGTCCCAGGGAGTACCAGAAATTATCCCTATAATATCACGGCACGCTTATATCAAATAAAACAGAATATAAGCGTGCCAAATAGATACATCTATTATTTAAATCAGCTCCAGCTTCCGGAATGCTTTCAGGATGCCGTCATTCAAAAGCTCATCTGTCTGCCAGTCTGCTGCTTTGCGGGCACTTTCCGTGGCATTTCCCATGGCAACTCCGACAGAGGCAAATTCCAGCATATCAATATCATTGTCGCTGTCTCCAATGGCAATAACGTCTTCTCTGGTATAAGAACTGTGTTCCAGAATACTTTGGATTCCGATGGTCTTATTTACATTCATCGGGGAGATTTCCCCGCCCCAGCGCTCCACATTCGGGATACTGAAGGGTGTCATGATCACCCGATCCTTCCAGTTTTCATAAACCTTCTCATAGGAAAGCTTACTGCTGAAAAACATAACCTTCTCAATTTCATGTACATCCGTATAGTTCTCCGCAATAGTAGGATAGTCCTCCAGCCTTTTGGCATTTTCTCCAAAGTTCTCCATCATACGGCTGCTCATTTCATCATAGCGTGTCTGCATCACCTTAGGAAGAAAGGTCTGGTCATACCGCTGCATTTCTACAATACAGTCATTCTCCAGAAGATAGCCGCAGAGCTCATGAGCCGTTTCGGAATCAAAACTTACCTTCTTTACGCACTCTCCCCTGTAAAGGACATAAGTCCCTGCGCACGAAACAACACCGTCAAAACCTATATCCATGATATTCTTTTCGATCAGACTGTATGGCCTCCCGCTGCAGATACAGACCTCATGTCCGTTTTTCCTTGCTTCTTTGATTGCAAAAACGGTACTCTCCGGCACAGAACCATCATACCAGCGAATCGTTCCGTCAATATCCAGAAAAATCAGTTTTCCCATTATTTGCAAAGCTCCGCAACTACCTGGTTGATTACTTTACCGTCGGCTTTGCCTTTCAGTTCCGGCATTACATTTTTCATGATCATGCCTTTGTTTTTGGTTGCAAGCAGGTCTGCAAATTTCTCTTCCAGAAAGGCCTTGACCTCATCTGCAGACATAAGCTGCGGTGCGTATTCGGAGATTACATCGTAACGGAACTGATACTCTGCTTTCAGATCGGTTCTGTCTGCAGGGCAGGTATCAATCTGCTCTTTCGCTGTTTTCTGTTCTTTCAGGATTACCTGGTCTACCATGGATTCCGGGATATCCTCTCTGCAGCCTGCGTCAATTCCCGCCTTCTTTACTGCGGAAACAAGTGCGGAAATAGCTTCTTTTCTCGGCTTGTCTTTCGCCTTCATTGCTGCGATCATGTCTTTCTGTAATACTGCTAATTCCATTTCAATTCCTCTTTTCTACCTGAATTTTTCCTTATTCTACTACACTTGCAAAAAAAAATCAATGATACTGTTCACTCCCAGGCCATGTACCGGCAATAGAAAGCGGAAACTCCGTCTTGCAAATAAGACCCGCACTTTTTATAATGAGGACAATGATATTTGCATCAAACGGAGGTACCGCCCATGTACGATTTTATCAATTACTCCTCGCCCCTCGGACTTCTGACCCTTGCCGGAAGGGGAGACTCCCTTGCAGGCCTTTGGATTGAGGGACAAAAATATTTTAAGGACTCACTAAAAAAAGAACCTATGGAACAAAATGCTTCCCCCATCCTGTGTACAGCAGCCAAATGGCTGGACAGGTATTTTGCAGGGGAAAAGCCTTCCATAACAGAATTATCTCTCGCCCCCGCAGGAAGCAGTTTCCGGCAGGAGGTATGGCGCATTCTCTGCGAAATTCCCTCCGGAGAAGTGACTACCTACGGCGAAATTGCAAAAAAAAAGGCCGTCCGTATGAACAGGCAGACCATGTCCGCCCAGGCTGTGGGCGGTGCTGTAAGTCATAATCCAATTTCCATCATCATCCCCTGCCACCGGGTCATCGGCTCCAACGGCAGTCTCACCGGATATGCAGGGGGAATTGACAAAAAGATAACATTACTGGAACTGGAGGGTGTCGATACGCATTCCTTCCGGATTCCCCCGAAGAATTCCTGCAGCATTTGAGAAATCCCCAAAGTATCTGTAACAGATTCCTCAAAATGTGGTATACTTTTAACAAGTATGGAGAATGTATGGAAAGGAAGGAAATCCAGATGAAACTAAAATTGACCAAAAGCGAGCGGAACTG
Organism: Eubacteriales bacterium; assembly: GCA_030524545.1. Classification (GTDB taxonomy): domain Bacteria; phylum Bacillota; class Clostridia; order Lachnospirales; family Lachnospiraceae; genus Blautia_A. The sequence goes on along the minus strand of JAUNGM010000002.1, from coordinate 59,998 downwards.
GGTGCTGTATGATGTGGGTAATTCAGCATTTACCCTGCTCATTGCCACGATCATCCCGATTTATTTTAATTATCTTGCTGAGGGCGGCGGACTCACTTCCGTAGAGTACCTGGCCTACTGGGGATATGCTGCTTCTGCCGCTACGCTGGTAGTTGCACTCCTGGGGCCTGTTCTCGGTACTCTGGCAGATACGAAGGACTTCAAAAAGCCTATCTTCGCCCTGTCTCTTTTTATTGGAGCTGCGGCATGTATCTGCATGGGCTTTGCCAGACAATGGCTGGCGTTTCTGGTCATTTTCCTGATCGCAAAAATCGGTTACTCCGGCAGCCTGATCTTTTATGATTCCATGCTCTCCGATGTCACCACGGAGGAGCGGATGGACCATGTATCCTCACAAGGTTATGCATGGGGCTATATCGGAAGCTGTATTCCCTTTGTTGTCTGCCTTCTCGTGGTACTCGGCTCCGGCACCATCGGTATTTCCATGGAAACGGCCATGGCGATCTCCTTTGTGATCGTAGCTGCCTGGTGGGTTCTTATGACAGTCCCCCTGTTTCAAAGCTACCGCCAGAAATTTTATGTAGAAAAAAAGCCCCACGCAGTTGCGGAAAGCTTTGGCAGAATCGGCAGAGCATTCGGAAATATCCGCAGAGAGAAGCGTATCTTCGTGTTCCTTCTGGCGTTTTTCTTTTATATTGACGGCGTTTACACGATCATTGATATGGCGACCGCATACGGTTCCGCTCTCGGACTTGACAGTACAGGACTTCTGCTGGCGCTTCTGGTCACGCAGATTGTAGCTTTCCCCTGCTGTATTATTTTTGGACGGCTGTCCGGCAAATATTCCGCAGATATTCTGATCACCGTCTGTATTCTGGCTTATATCGGTATCGCTGTCTTTGCCATGTTTCTTACTACACAGACACAATTCTGGGCCATGGCCGTTCTTGTCGGCATGTTCCAGGGAGGTATTCAGGCGCTGTCACGTTCCTATTTTACCAAAATCATCCCTGCGGAGCAGTCCGGAGAATATTTCGGCTTTCTGGACATCTGCGGCAAAGGCGCTTCTTTTGTAGGCACTACCATCGTAAGTCTGGTTTCCCAGATCACCGGGGATATCAGCAAAGGTGTTGGAATGATCGCCGTGCTGTTTATCATCGGTGCGGTTTTGTTCCGCTATGCGGTCAAACTGAACGCGGATGTCATCGCAGGCAAATCCGCCGGGCGCTGACACTCAGCAGATATCCGTCGGATATTTGTTATCCTGCTGCACAAAAACGGAATCCTTCTCCCCTGTTTTTGGGGGAAGGATCCCGTTTTCATTTTTTATAATTTCTTATCATTCATTATTTTGTGTATTTCTTCAGGGTTTCACGAATCGCTCCCGGCCCCTTGACCATCTCACTGAAATATCCGCAGACTTTCTCTGCCATGCCAACCGCATACAGATCCACACCGAAAATCTTTTTCATTTCCAGAACCGGCTTCAGGGTCTCTTCCACATCCGTCTCCGCACCAAGAGCTATACCTGCAACGTACGGGCGGACAGTATCCAGAAGCGGATCCGGGCTTAAGGTAAATTCCTTTCCTTCATCGTCAACACCCATCAGATAGCGCAGCCATCCGGCAAATACCAGAGGAATCAGCTTCAGATCTGCGGTATCCAGTTCCGGAGAAGCATCATAGGCCTTGATGGTCTCCCCAAAACGAATGGCGAGTTTCTGGGAAGTATCCGTTGCGATTCTCTGCGGTGTATCCGGCATAAACGGATTCGGAATACGCACGTTCAATACTGTATCAATAAATTCTTTAGGATCAAGCACGCCCGGATCAACCACTACAGGAAGTCCTTCCTGGTATCCGATCACTTCTACCAGTTTTTTCAGTTCCGGATCTTTCATTTCCTCGGAAATCTTCTCATAGCCCAGCAGACAGCCAAACACAGCCAAAGTGGTGTGAAGAGGATTCAGGCAGGTGCAGACCTTCATCTTTTCTACCTTATCAACAGTCTCTCTTTCCGTAAACATCAGTCCGCCTTTTTCCAGTTCCGGACGGCCATTGGGGAATGCATCCTCAATTACCAGATACTCACATTCCTCTGCATTGACAAACGGTGCTACGTAAGTATTTTTGGAAGTAACGACCGGTTCAAGACCCTCCAGCCCATCTTTTTTCAGGATTTCTTCTACGGAAGCATCCGGGCGGGGAGTGATCTTATCGATCATCGTCCAGGGGAAGGTCACTTTTTCTTTATTTTCCACATAGGTCAGGAAGCCTGCATCTGCCAGTCCGCGCTCTGTCCATTCTTTTGCGAACGTGTGAATCGCAGCATACAGCTTATCGCCGTTATGAGAGCAGTTATCCATGCTGACCATAGCCATCGGCTTCTGCCCTGCCTGATAGCGGGTATAAAGAAGAGATGCTACTTTGCCCATGTAGCTTGCAGGCTTATCCGGTCCTGCCGCAAAATCTGCTTCCACTGCCGGAAGCAGCTCACCTTTGCCATTTACCAGGCTGTAGCCTTTTTCTGTAATGGTAAAGGATGCCATCTGCAGGGAATCCTTGCAGAAAATATCTTTCAGCCTGCCATATTCCCTTTCATTCCCGGAATCCAGGATGCAGGATTCCGCAACACTTCCTACCACTGTTTTCTCTATATTTCCATCTGCCTTCAATGTCACAAGAATCGTATAATCATCATGAGGACGGTTCATTTTTTCTACAATTTCATAATCAAAACCTTCTGCAACAACAAGGCCGCGCTGCAGCACGCCGTCATTTAAAAGATTCTGCACAACATTTGCCTGGAATGCACGGAAAATATTTCCTGCTCCAAAATGGATCCAGAATGGATTTTCTTTTGTAGCTTCGATCATTGCCTTACGGTCATATTTCGGAAGATCATAACCTGCTGCTTCCCATGCTTCTCTTTCTTTCAGTCCTTCGGTATTTAAGATCATCTTTCTGCTCCTTTCTGGATTGCTTCCCAAAGTCCGTTCAGGTAAGTGGCTCCAAGTGCTCTGTCATACAGTCCATATCCGGGCATTGCTACTTCGCCCCAGATCATACGTCCGTGATCCGGGCGGATCGGGCCGTCAAAACCAATCTCATAAAGCGCCTTCATGATCTCATACATATCAAAGGTTCCGTCAGAGGACAGATGCGCTGCTTCCTCGAAGTTTGTCGGAGAATGGAATTTCAGGTTACGCACATGTGCAAAATGAATTCTGCCCTTCAGTGCACGGATCATATCCGGCAGATCGTTTTCCAGGTTGGTTCCGTAGGAGCCGGAGCAGAAGGTTACTCCATTGTGAGGATTGTCCACCATCTCCATCATACGGAGAATGTTCTTCTTATTGATAATGATACGTGGAAGCCCGAATACGCTCCATGCAGGATCGTCCGGATGGATAGCCATGTTGATATCATACCGGTCGCATACAGGCATGATCTTCTCCAGGAAATATTTCAGGTTCTCAAACAGTTTTTCATCATCAATGTCCCTGTACATAGCAAACAGCTCTTTGACATGCTCCATACGTTCCGGTTCCCATCCGGGCATCACTGTTCCGTTCATATCCCCGGCGATAGAATCAAACATTTTTTCCGGGTCAAGGGCATCTACGGCTTCCTGTGTATAAGCCAGTACGGTAGATCCGTCCGGTCTTACACGGGCCAGCTCGGTTCTTGTCCAGTCAAAAACAGGCATAAAGTTGTAACATACCAGATGGATATCCTCTTTTCCAAGGTTCTCCAGTGTTTCAATGTAATTTGCAATATAAACATCCCTGTCTGCTGCACCTGTTTTGATCGCATCATGAACATTGACGCTTTCAATTCCTGCTACATGAAGTCCTGCTGCTTCCACCTCGTCCTTCATTGCGCGGATTCGCTCACGGCTCCATACCTCTCCCGGTGCTGTATCATACAGTGTCGTAATAACCCCCGTCACTCCCGGAATCTGGCGGATCTGCTCCAGAGTTACCGTGTCAAATTTGGAACCATACCATCTTAATGTCATTTCCATATTCGTATACCTCTCCATTTCTTTTTCATTTTTTTGCTGCCTGATGTCTTCCTTTATGTTGATTTTATTATATATTTTCCTTCCAGAAAAAGCCATTGACCCAATTGTTGTATACATTGCAAAAGTTGTTGTTTTGTGATAAACTAAACTCAGATTTCCAATGATCAACAACAGATTCCCATAGGAGGCATCCATGAAAAAAAGGCTGCAGACACAGTTCAGCACACGGCAGTATATGCTGTCCAAAGATTTTGAAATTTATTACTACAGCGACACTTCCCTCACCGAGGTCGCTGCACATTCCCATGATTATTATGAATTTTATTTTTTTCTGGAAGGTGATGTCAGCATTCGGATCGGAGATACACAATATCCTGTCACCTACGGAGACATTATGCTCATTCCTCCCCATGTGCGTCACCGCCCCATTATCCACAGCCTGAATGCACCCTACCGCAGATTCGTTTTCTGGATCAGCCAGGAATACTGCCGTCATCTTCTGGACACTTCACCGGATTATGTCTATATGATGCAGTATGTCCAAACTTCCAAAAAATATCTCTTTCATAATGATAAGATTGCCTTTAATAATATCCAGTCCAGGATCATCCGTCTGATCGACGAAATGAAATCCGACCGTTTTGGACACCATACCCAGATTCCGCTCTGCGTAGATGATCTCATCCTGCACCTGAACCGCATTGTCTACGAACAAAACCATCCCATTGAGTATAGCGAAGAGAAATCTCTTTACCAGAATCTCTGCATCTATATTGAGCAGCATCTGGATGAAGATCTTTCCCTGGAATTACTGGCAAAAGAGTTTTATGTCAGCAAATATCACATTGCCCACATTTTCAAGGACAACATCGGCATGTCCATTCACCAATACATCATAAAAAAACGCCTCGCCATCTGCCGGGATGCCATTTTAGGCCATACCAGCATAAGCGAAGCGTATCTCATGTGCGGTTTTAAAGATTATTCCAGCTTTTTCCGCGCTTTCAAAAAAGAATACGGCATGTCTCCGAAAGAATATAAAGAATATTTTACCCAGTGATCATGGTTTATCAACCCTGCGGCACATACCGGCGCAGTTTTCTGGATACCATAAATGCCAGTGCAATCTTCACAAGATCCGGAATGATAAACGGAATCACACACCATCCCAGAACTGTGCCAAGCCCTACTGCCTCGTTGGTACGCATATACACCACCATAAACCATGCTGTACCGAATGCATAGCAGATTACAAGCCCGACTACCATGGAAATGATCTGCACAGCCGGCTTTCTGCCAAAAAGATGCTCCATCCCCCACATGGCCAGTGCGGAAAACAAAAATCCGATAATATATCCGCCGGTGGTATTCAGAAGGACTCCGATTCCTCCGCTAAGTCCTGCAAACACCGGAATTCCCACTGCTCCAAGCAAAATATACACCAGAACGGAAATTGTCCCTCTCTTACCGCCCAGGATCCCCACTGCAATAAACACGCCAAATGTCTGCAATGTAAACGGCACTGCCATCGGAATCGAGATCCAGGAACAAATTGCCATCAAAACTGCAAAGATCGCAATATAAGCCATATCATAAGTTTTGCTTCTTGATGCTGCCACTGTAGTCATTATAAACTCCTCCTTCAATCCCTTCTTTAAAATCTGTTACCAATCTAACACATGCCGTTTCATTTGTCAACCAAATATAAATGCAAGTTTACATTCTTCGCTGTGGCACAAAAAAAGCCTCAAGGCAGTTACACTCCGCCTCAAGACTTTTTTCAGATTTTATTCTTCCGGCTGCTCTGAAGTACAATGCGGACACCTTGTCGCATCAATTGCAATTTCCATTTTGCAGAACGGACAAACCTTAGTCACAGGATCTGCCGCCTCTTCCTTCTTTCCAAGAGACATCAGCTTATTAATTCCTCTCATCAGGCAGAAAAGAATAAATGCCATGATTACGAAATTTATAACCGAAGCCACAAAATTGGAACCGAAGCCCGCAATATCCTTCATACTGTACATTGCCTGTCCCGTAACAAAATTCAAGATCGGCGTAATAAAATTATCCGTCAGAGAAGTCACGATTCCGGAAAACGCACCGCCGATCAAGACACCGACAGCCATATCCATCACATTTCCCCGCAGTGCAAACGCCTTAAATTCCTCCATGAATTTTCTCATACTGTTCCTCCCTCTTCATTGGTATTGGATTATATTATGATACATGATGTACATGTACATCCATCTGATTATACGGAATCTTAATTCCCTGAGCATCAAACTCTTCCTTGATTCTCTGGTTCAGCCGCCATTTTGCAGGCCAGTAATTATCCGTCGCCACCCATACGCGCAGTCCGAGGATCACCGCACTTTCCGCAAGTTCATCGACAAACACCACCATTTCCTCATCTGTCCTGGTATCCGGATCCTCCTGCAGAAGATACTCCAGAATTCCTTTTGCCTTCTTAATATCCGAATCATAAGAAATTCCCACTTTAATTTCAAGCTTCCTGTGTTCCCTGGCCGTCACATTGATGATCGTACTGTTCGCCAGCGTCCCGTTAGGAATCACCACATTTTTATTATCTACGGAGAGAAGCGTTGTATAATACATGTCTATCTTTGTAACCGCACCTTCACAGCCATTTGCCTGATCCTGGATGATATAATCCCCTACCTGGAACGGCTTAAAGAGAAGCAGCATTACCCCTCCGGCCACATTGGCAAGACCGCCCTGTAATGCAAGTCCAACCGTTACACCCGCAGTTCCCAGAAGTGCTGCCACAGAGGATTCTTTCACCCCGAGGCTGATGGAAATGTTAAAAATCAGCAGCAGATACAGCACAATCCTGGAAATAGAACAGGCAAACTGAACCACACCTTTATCAACATTAGCTTTCTCCAGCGACCGCTTCATCACCTTCAAAACCCATTTAATCAATTTGCTGACAACCAGAAAAACAACGATCGCCAGCACGACTCTGATGCAGAATCCCAGCACGGACGGAAGCTGCTCCTGTAAATATTCATACACCCGGTTCGCCTTATGCTGGACTTCCTCAATATTGATATCTTCAAGACTGATATCTGTAATTCCCGTATCCAATAAGCCGTCACCCCATTTCTTTTTATTCTGATCCTGGTCACTAAGCCCGAAAACATCTCGCTAAGTCACATTATATCATAATTTTTCTTTCTTCCAAACCGGAATCTGGATTTCCGTCACAAATTTTGAAGTATCGTTTGTCAGGCCATAGTCAATCATGGTCAATTCTTTTGAGAAGCCGCTGACCAGATACCCCTGTCCCTCTATATAGTCCAGCATTTTGTCATAATACCCTGCGGCTCTCTCATGGCTTCCCTGAAAACGGATCGTCACACAGGTCTCCGGCTCCAAAAGCAGTGTCTCCCCACGGAACTGATCCTCCTCATCCAGGATTACAAACACCATATCATATGGCAGATACTGACGTATCTTTAAATGCTCCGCCGAAATCCCGACGCCGACTTTGCCGAGGAAAACCACCGTATTCTCCTCCTCTGCCTCAAGCTGCCGGATACTCTGCTCCAGATCCAGATAATTCCTGGGTGTCAGCTTCTTTTTCACGGCTGCCACCCTTCTTGAAGGCTTCTTTACGATTTTGATCACATCCAGCTCCGAGTCAGCCGCATCCTCAAGCTGTACCAGCCGGTTATTGATCTTACGTTCAATCAGTTCCAGTTCCTGCATCCTGCGCCTCACTTCTTCTTTCTGGTGCCGGAGCAGCTCAGCGATATGATCCGTATCCCGGTTCTGTAAAAATCCGGAAATCTGCTCCAGCGGCAGATCCAATGCCCTCAGATAACGGATCGTATTAAGACATTCAAATTGCCGGGTACTGTAATATCGGTACCCGGTCTCTTCATCTACATATTCCGGCTTCAGCAGGCCAATCTTATCGTAATGGCGGAGAATACTCACACTTACATGAAAGAGCCTGGAAACCTCACCTATTTGAAACAGCTCGTTGTCTTTCATTTTTCTTTCCCTCATACAGCAGATATACTAAAGTATAACATGCCATGATTCCGGAAACAATAGGCGCAATTTTCCCAAGCATACCCAAATCATCCGCAAAATTCGACGCAAACAGATACACCATTGGAATTCTTAATACAAGCGCCCCTGCACTGCAGCTTATCATGGTCCACACAGTCTTCTGCCGCCCGTTGAGATACCCGTTCATACAGAACACAAGCGCCACCATCAGATAATCATAGCTGCAGGATTTAAAAAACGGCACGCCGGCTGCCACCACATTGCTGTCATTGGTAAATACCCGAATCATAGACTGGGGATTTACCTGCGCCCACAGCCAGAACAAAAATGACACAAACACCGCAAATCCCACGCCGTACCAAAGAGACTTTCTGGCTCTCTCCGGTTTGCCGGCTCCCATATTCTGGGCAGTGATCGCGGCCAGTGCATTCGCCATGGACGTAGAGGTGAGCATGGCAAAAACATCATATTTACTTCCGATTCCCACAACCGATGCCGCATAAACACCGCAGTTGTTCATTACCGCCATCAGATACAAAAAGGAAATACGCACCATCATCTCCTGAAACGAAATAGGAATTCCAACATACGCCAGTTTCTTTACGATTCTCCACACAGGCCGGAAGCTCGCCGGCTTAAAGTCAAATAAAAAGTCGTGCTTTTTCAGATAAACAATCGCCGTTACCATACTCACACCCTGGGAAATCACAGTCGCAAGCGCTGTTCCTGCCACATTCAGCCCGCAGTATTTCACAAACACAAAGTCCAGTACGATATTCAGCGCACAGGCAACTCCCACAAAGATCATGGGCCGTGCAGAATCCCCATATCCCCTCAGGATCGCGCTGATGGCATTGTACCCGCAGATAAAGATATTCCCAAGCAGGCAGACAGCCACATACTGCATCGTCAGTTCAAAAGATTCCTCCGGAGTCCGAAGAAGTGTCAGAAGCGGCCGTTCAAATGCCAGCATCACTACTGTTAAGAACAGGGCCACTCCCGCAAACACCGTCAGCGTCGTACCGATGGTCTGCTTCACCCGCTCCTCATCACCTTCGCCTTTGTACTGGCCGATGATGATCGTGCTTCCCAGCGTAAGTCCCGTTACAAGACTTGTGACGATCTGCGTCACCTGAGTGCCTGTTGAAACAGCCGCCACACTTTCTGCAGAGCAGTATCTCCCTACTACAAACAGATCTACCGCACCGTATAAGGACTGCAGTACATTTGCGATCAAAAAAGGAACAGCAAATATGAGCAGCTTATTTAAGATACTGCCTTCTGTCAGGTTCATTTCTTTCATTTTCTTACCTACCATCTTTTGTCCTCTCCTCATACAAGATGATTTTATCATAAACCCTATAACTATTGCAGACTCAAGAAAAAAAATTCTCTCTCTGCCAAAAAAATCATCCGCAGCGAAAATCTTACGTGCAAAATTCATATTGAAAAACACCGGGACAGTGATATAATACAAACATTAAGTATTTTACATGCTTAAGTAAAATAAAGTAAATAAAAAAATACGAAGATACAATTCGGAGGAACTATGCAAATCATTATTGTCGGGTGCGGCAAAGTCGGACGCACCCTTGCAGAACAATTGCAGGAAGAAGAAACAGACCTGACGCTGATCGACACAGACGCAGACAAGATTAATACTCTCACAGACAACATCGATGCAATGGGCATTATCGGTAATGGAGCCAGCATCAATACCCTGATGGAAGCCGGAATTGAATCCGCTGATATCCTGATCGCAGTAACAGCCTCTGATGAGCTGAACCTGCTGTGCTGTCTGGTCGCCCAGAAAACCAGCCATTGTCATACCATTGCACGCGTACGCAATCCCATTTACAATCAGGAGATCGGTTTTATCAAAGAACGCCTTGGCATTTCCATGATCATCAATCCGGAAGCAGCGGCGGCAGCGGAAATTTCCCGTATCCTGCGCTTTCCGTCCGCAATCAAAATCGATACATTTGCCAGAGGCCGTGTAGAGCTTCTGAAATTCAAGGTAATGCCGGAATTCGGTCTGGACGGAATGTCTGTCTTTCTGATCACCGAAAAATTCCGCTGTGATATCCTGTTCTGTGCCATTGAAAGCCAGGACAGAGTCTCCATCCCCGGTGGTAATCATATCATCCATAACGGAGACCTTGTTTCCATCATTGCATCTCCCCAGAATGCAGCACTTTTCTTCAAAAAGATCGGCCTGAAGACCAACCAGGTAAAAAACACCACGATTGTAGGCGGCGGTACAATTTCCTATTATCTGGCCCGTGCTCTCATGGCTATGAAAATCGGTGTAAAAATCATCGAAAAAGACAAAGAACGCTGTGAAGCATTAAGCGATATTATTCCGGAAGCAACCATTATTAACGGAGACGGTACGGACAGGCGTCTCCTGCTTGAGGAAGGCCTGCGCCAGACGGAATCTTTTGTTGCCCTTACCAATCTGGATGAGGAAAACATTTTCCTTGCCCTCTTCGCCAAAACAGTCTCCAATGCCAAGCTGGTCGCCAAGGTCAACCGGCTGGCCTATGACGATATTATTGATTCCATGGATATCGGCAGCATCATCTATCCCAAATATATCACTGCCGATTATATCCTGCAGTATGTTCGTGCCATGCAGAACAGCATCGGAAGTAATGTGGAAACCCTTTATCATATTCTGGATAACCAGGCAGAGGCTCTGGAATTTATCATCCGTGAGAATTCTCCGATCGTCGGCATCCCTCTGTCCGAGCTTCATCTGAAAAAAAATCTCCTGGTCGGCTGTCTGAACCGAAGAGGTGTTATCCGCATTCCCCGCGGCCAGGATACTATCCAGGTAGGCGATACCGTAATCATTGTAACCACAAACAAAGGTCTGCGCGATATCCGTGACATACTTGAGAGATAAAGGAGATTCGTTATGAACTATTCCATTATTGTCTATATCATCGGATGGATTTTAAGGCTGCAGACAGCTTTTATGGCTCTTCCGGTGGTCACTGCACTGATTTACCGCGAAAAAGACGGTTCCGCCTTTCTTATCACCATGGGGCTTTGCCTGCTTACAGGCGCGGCGCTTACCTTCAAACGCCCCTCCAACAGTGTCTTCCATACCAAGGAGGGGTGCGTAACTGTGGCTTTGAGCTGGATCGTACTAAGTCTTACCGGAGCTCTGCCATTTACCATCAGCGGAAGCATTCCAAACTACATTGATGCAGTATTTGAAACGGTTTCCGGATTTACCACAACGGGAGCCAGCATCCTCGGAAACGTAGAAGTGCTTTCCCATTGTATCCTGATATGGCGAAGCTTTACTCACTGGATCGGAGGTATGGGAGTCCTGGTATTCCTGCTCTCTCTCCTTCCGCAGATCGGCGGCTATCATATGACCCTGATGCGTGCGGAAAGCCCCGGGCCTTCTGTCAGCAAGCTGGTTCCTAAAGTACAGTCCACTGCCAAGATTCTTTATACGATTTATATCGGCATGACGCTGCTTCAGGTTGTCCTGCTGCTTCTCGGAAGAATGCCATTGTTTGATGCGCTTTGTACCGCTTTCGGTACTGCCGGTACCGGCGGATTCGGTATTCTGTCCGACAGCATGGGCAGCTACAGCATTTATATCCAGGTAATTGTAACCATATTTATGATTTTGTTTGGAATTAACTTTACCTTCTACTATCTGATGCTCTCCAAGAAGTTTATGCCTGCACTGAAGATTGAGGAGGTTCGGTATTACCTTGCTGCTATTGTTTTTGCTGTAGCTGTGATCACCTTCAATATCCGGCACCTGTACAGCCATATCGGGCTTGCTCTGAAGGATGCCGCCTTCCAGGTCGGCTCCATCATTACTACCACAGGGTTTGCCACAACGGACTTTAACCAGTGGCCGGAGCTGTCCCGCACCATACTCGTCCTTCTGATGTTTATGGGTGCCTGCGCCGGAAGCACCGGCGGCGGAATTAAGGTTTCCCGTTTTTTGATCCTGTTTAAAGCCATCCGCAAGGAGCTGCTTCTTTACCTGCATCCCAATGCAGTCAAGAAAGTAAAAATGGACGGCAAATCCATTCCTCATGAAGTCGTTCGTTCCACCAATATCTTCATGAGCACCTATGTTCTGATCTTTGCTGTCTCTGTTTTGATCATCAGCCTTGATAATTATGACCTGATCACAAACTTTACAGGAGTCGCCGCAACTCTGAATAATATAGGGCCCGGCCTGGAGCTGGTTGGCCCGGCAGGAAACTTTGATATGTTTTCCTATCCTTCCAAGATCGTCCTGATTTTTGATATGCTTGCCGGAAGGCTGGAAATCTTCCCGCTGCTCCTGCTCTTTTCCAAAAGTACCTGGAAGAAATTCTAAAGAATAAGCTGAGACCGTAAAAATGCCCCAAAGCCGTCTGCCCGGACAGCTTCGGGGCATTTCCATGTATTCTCTTATTTACAGAATACTCTCTGACAGGAAATATCCGAATAAAGCTCTTTACCGCTCATATCCACGACATGAATCACGTCTTTAAACGCTGCTGCTTCCGGAAGAAGCTGTTCTAGCATATTTTCCGCTTCCCGAAGCTTTTCTTCATGGAAGATCACACCCTCCTGTTCCTTAAACAATGCAAGATAAAAAACGCCTGATTCCACCAGATCCTGGAAAAAGTGGCTGCCATAGGACAGCTCCGGCATCAGCCCTTCGGACTGGTAGGAAATTTCGCACATGGCTGTCATATTGCTGATTTCCGTAAAATGTACCGGAACTCCAAGGGACGGCGTCGTAGTCCCCCATCTTCCGGGTCCCATAAGAAGGACATGCTCTTCCTTCAGAAGCTGGTTCAATTTGCCTATATTCCTTGCGACCTGATATTTATCCTGCTCCTGGCACCTCAAATATTCATGGATATCCACAAAAATCGCCTTATTGATCGGTACTCTTAAATTTCCGCCCATAAAATTCCCTTCGGAATAAAACAGACAGTCCTCCGTAGAGTTCAGTTTCGGAATCTCGACGGTCTTCCCGAGGCCTCTGGTCTGCAGCGGACGGCATTGTACCAGATTGAAAAAGAAGTTTTTGTCATCCTGGAAATTCACCGTAAATTCCACATCTACCGGATAATCATAGGCTTCTGACAGAAGCTTCAGCATCTTTTTCATGATTTCCGGGAATCTGGTCTGTGTCAGCATCCGCCGGAAATTTACAGTAAACGGAACCGGAAGGTTCGTATAGCCAAGCTCCCGCAGACGGTCTGCTTCTGCATAATCCATGGTCAAAAACAGCGTTTTCCGTACGCGGATATCTTCTTTTATCAGATCACTGATTTCCCGGCTGCACCATACATTATTCCGCAGATCCAGAACATCTGCCTTATGCTGGGAAAATTTCCGTTCATCCTGTGCAGTGAGCAGCGGCAGTCTGGAGGGATCATCCAATGCTACGATTTTTACATAATCTCCAATGACGCGGTCTACAGCCCTTGTTCCAAGTCCGAATACCAGGCGCAGCATTCCGGCATCCATGTCCATGCTTTTATCCCACACATAAAGGTTGGAGGAATTTCCCACACCTGCTGCATGCGGAAAGAAATAATCTCCGTAATAATCTCCTGACACACGCTGTACCAGAATTGCCATCTGCTCATCTTTCAGAGCCAGCCCTCTCTGTCGCCTGTACTGAAGTGCATCGGGATTCATGGTGCTTGCGTATACTTTGCGCACCGCATCCTCAAAAGCCCGCAGACGTTCTTCCGGAGTTCCCTGATTGACACAGAAAACACTCTCATATTTGCCGGCAAAAGCATTTCCGAAATTGTCCTCCTGCAGGGAACTGGAACGGACGATCACCGGCGACTGTCCGAAATATTCCAACATATGAACAAATTCCTCTTCAATGATTTCCGGAAAAACTCCGCTCAGCAGCTTTTCCCGGAACTGTTCTGCCATGGAGAAATACCCTTCCTCCGTTTTCTGCGCAAGGCGAAGCTCCCACCAGCCGTTCTGTACAATGTACGTATAGTAAACATCTGCCCCAATGAAGAAAGAATCATCCGGTTCCAGATAATTCTGAATCTCCGCCATTTCTCCGTCCGCATTTTTGATGACCTTTCTGGCAAGAAGCATACCAACACTCTTACCGCCGATATACCCGGTTCCCACTTCCCTGGAAACAATCTTCAGAAGATCCCGCAGGGTAAAATGTTTCCTGCATAGCTCCTGAATCCTCATTTCCCGTCCGATAAACAGGCTGATCAGAAGATTTTTCATTTCCTCCTGTTTCTCTTCGGGTTCTTTCAGAAGTTCACGTGCCCGATCCATCGTCACGTTCCAGTAATCCAGACGTTTCTTATCCCAGGTGAACTCCGAAAACAACACTGCAGCCTGGGCACTGGAAGTGATGCTGGTAAATTTATCCCCTTCAATCTTATGCGGGAAAAACATCGTAGGGGAATAGCGTCCGTCTGCCTTCAGAGGATGGATATACATACTCCCCTTTATAATATAAAGGTCAAAAAGGCACTGCGTCGTCTCCCTGATCCTGGCAATGGTGTCAAATACATGGCGGTTGCGCATAATGGCAAAGTAGGCCACTGTATCCATGAAGTACAAATAAGGACAGGTCACTTTAAAAAAGTTCCCGATCATCAGATCCGAATACCAGAATTTCAAAAGCTCAGTCAGACAGTCAAACACATAGAAGACCTTTTTTCCTTCCCTTTCTGCAATCTGATGAATCGTCGTTGCGAACTGCTCAAATCCCTGTCCGGCATCCACTTCATAGACCTGGATATCTTCTGCCTCCTCCAGAACAGGCGGATGACTTCCGAATCGGAAATAGACGATCCTTCGCTGATCCTCCCGCGCCTTGCGGATATACGGGCGTACGACCTCAAGATAGTCCTCAATCTTGTCAATCTGCCAGACAACATTGTCCCCCATCCGGAGCATATCTATGGTCTTATCAAACCCTGCCATACCGGTACTTACTTTTTCATGAAATTTCATTACGATTCCTCCCTGATAAATAAGAAAAAAAAGGACGCTCTGCTATCTGCAAAACGTCCTTGTTCTTATATAAAATCATATTTCCTAAAGCCCAAAATGTCAAGCTGTTTTTTCGATTGTTACTTATAAGCTGCTTTTTCGAATGTTATTTATAAGATTTTCACAATTTCTTCAAACGGTTATCACACAAATTTCACAATTCTTGTTTATAGTATAACACATAGAAAGCAAACAGCTTTCTATAAAATATTTTTCTTTTTCATACGCGCCGGTACGAAAGTACCGGCCTCCTTCCATTTATGGGGATTTTTAGATATGGAGGATTTTCAGATTCCTTCATAATCAAATGCAGGAATAAAGCTCTCCTTTGCAGTCTCCCCTTCCTGAAAGAATCCATTTTCCACACCCATTTCCATTGCGGCATCCAAAACTTTTTGATATTCCCTGGCAGTTACCTTTCTGTTCAGTTCCGGGTATTTTTCCTGATGAAAAACAGGTGTATACTGGTTCATAATACTGATATAAATTTTATCCCCGTAAGTTTTATGCAGATAATCCAGAACCCGGATGGAATTTCTGGTATGTCCCGGCAGAATCAGATGCCTGACGATCGTTCCCTTTTTTATGTAGCCGTCTGCACGAAACTCACAGGATCCCGTCTGATTTACCATTTCCTCTATAGCCGCGGCTGCCTTTTCCGGATAATCCGGTGCATGGGAAAACATTTTCGCAAGATCCTGATCCAGATATTTCAGATCCGGCAGATAAACATCTACATATCCCTTCAGCATCTGAAGGGTTTCTATCTTTTCATAACCGCTGGAGTTGTAAACAACCGGAAGCATGCATCCTCTCCTTCGGGCATCTTCCAGAGCCAGAAGGATCTGCGGAACATAATGTGCACCGGTAACCAGATTCAGATTCGCTGCTCCTTTCTGTTCCAATTCGAGAAAAATATCAGCAAGCCTCTCTATGGAAATCTCCTTTCCGCAGTCTCCTATGGCAATTTCCCTGTTCTGGCAGAAGCAGCACCGAAGACCGCACCCGGAAAAGAATACCGCTCCTGAGCCTTTTTCCCCGGAAATACACGGTTCCTCCCACATATGCAAAGCGGCACGGGCAGCAAAAACTGTGCTGCTCATGCCGCAATATCCCCGTTTGTCTTCCAGGCGGTCCGCATGGCATTCACGCGGACACATCGTACAATCTTTTAATAAAGAACGGGCCTTCTGCAGCTGCATATCTATTCTCCGCAGTGATGGCCGCACTCATGATTTCCATCGTGTCCGTGGCTTGCACAGTCATGTCCGCCTTCATGATGATGGTGATTGCATACGGTATCCGGGTTATAAGCAAGGCTTCCTGTAAGATAAGCATTGACCTGCGCATCTGCATCTCCGCTTGCTCCAGGATACAGTTCAATCCCTGCCTGTGCAAGAGCAACTCTTGCTCCTCCTCCGATTCCTCCGCAGATCAGAGCGTCTGCTCCCTGTGCTTTCAGAAAACCGGCAAGTGCACCGTGCCCGCTTCCATTCGTATCCACAACTTCTGCTGCAATTACCTTACCGTCTTCTACCGTATAAATTTTAAACTGTTCGGTATGTCCGAAGTGCTGGAATACCTGTCCGTTTTCGTAAGTTACTGCAATCTTCATATTCAATCATTTCCCCTTTCTCATCCAGTCATCTGTCATTTCACTGACTATTTGAACCATTATATCATTATATACTTTATCTCGCAAGCGCCAACTCTCCAAAAACTGTCCGTATGGGACGTTTCATGTTACTGTTCTTATTTGTGGGCATATTTTGCGGGCTTCTTTTGTGGGCTGCTTTTGTGGGCTGTTTTTTGTTTTGATTTACTCATTTTCGGGCTAACAAAATTGGGATTTTCTTCCAAAATACTGATATTATTAAGCAAGTACACCCAAAAGCTAAGCAAGTACACCAAAGAATGTGAGGTTTTAATTTAATATGTCGGAATTTTCGGATTTACTAAGCCAATACATACGTGACAAAGACATCAAAGTCTATTCTATGGTCAGGTACTGCAATATGGATCGTTCCACCATGTATAAGATCATCAATGGAAAACGAAATCCGCCCTCAAAAAAAATCGTTGACAGAATTGCCGAATTTATGCATTTGACTCCCCCGGAATACGAAAAATTCCAGACTGCTTATCAGATTACGGTTACTGGCCGCACAACCTATTACAAAAGAAAAAGCGTGGAAAACTTTCTTTTAACTTTTCCAAGACATACCTCCCGGACCCTATCATCTCCACCGCTCAAAATCTCTTTTTCCAATCAGGATGCCAAAGAACCGTCACATGGCTGCATGGCCCTATCCAGCCAGCTTGAGCTCAATGATTATCTGCACCGCATGCTCATCGCGGAATCCAATAAAGAAAATGGAAGGATTGCTCTTTTTCTGCAGCCGGACTATGATTTTCTTTTTGGCCTGCTTGCCAGTCTGAATTCAACGAATTCGAATTTATATATTGAACATATCCTCTGTCTCAGCAACTCTGAGCAGATGACAGAAAATCAGGAAATCTACAACCTGCTGTATCTTAGAAAAATTTTGCCTCTGTATATCCATGCGCTGAACTATCATCCTTATTATTTTTATGATGATATTCATTCGCATTACAACAGCTTCAACGGCTTTCCCTGTATGATTCTCACACAGAGCTGTGCCATCACATGCACTTCGGATTATAAGACCGGTATCCTGTACTCGGAACCGCGCACGGTTCAGATGATCTGGGAGCTTTATCATACATATCTTAATAAGTGTTTTCAATTATTTCATACCGTAGATTCCGTATTGGAAGAATGTCTGATCCTTGGGAATATGGGATGGAATGATATGCCCAGCTATGCCATACAGCCGGAACCCTGCCTGGTTCCTTTTATTACGCCCGGGCTTTTAGAAAATGCCATACTTCCGGATCTTCCGGAAAGAGAAACGATCCTTCCCCGGCTTCAGGAGTATATTTCCTTAAGCCAAAGCAGACTTTCCAACAGGGATTCGCACCTATATCACACCAGACAGGGGATTGACACTTTTGCTCAGACCGGCCGCATTTTGGAAATTCCTCAGGAAATATACCGTCCACTCACTATAGAAGAGCGGATTTTTCTTTTAGAAGCGCTAACTGAGCAATGTTCCCGCGGAGATTATCGTCTCTTTAAAAAACCTCTGGATCAGATTCCCGGGAATCTGCATTTATGCATAAATACCACATCCGGTTATCTTTTATTTACGGACATTAAAGAGCAGAACATTTATCTGGTTATAAAAGAACCCGGACTTCTGTCTGCTTTTTTGGATTATGCGGAAAGCCTGGATGATTCTATGCTATCCACTGCAGAGGATACCGTTATTTATTTGAGAAATGTCATACGGAAATTAAAGGATTGTCTCTAAAATCATGCCGTCCTCCCTAAACAGCAAAAACGGGCGGAAATCTGCTTCTGTTCACAGATTTCTGCCCGTTTGTTACTTACATTAGAATTCTTCATAAACGACACTGCCGTCAGAATAGGTAATCTCATGATAGCCGTGTCCGTCTCCTTCACTATTTTCAAATGTTTCTCTGTTAATCTCAGTGACTTCTCCGGAATCTCCCGGGTCAGACGGTGACTCCGGTTCGGATGGTGTCTCCGGTTCAGACGGTGTCTCCGGCTCCTGTTGCGTCGGCTGTTCATTGTTCACCGGTTCATTGCCCTCGGGCTCATTATTCGCCGGTTCATTACTCTCCGGTTCGTTGCTGTTGTACTGCGGTTCTTGATAATTATACTCCGGCTCCTGATAAGTATTCCGGGACTGCTGTACGGTTGCCTGAACCGCAGCTTCGGATGTGTTCTGTGCGTTCTGCTGGCCTGCCAGATTATCTTTATCCTCTGTCACATACTCATGATGAATATATCCGGTTACACCGCCGCCTTCTACTTTGACCCAGCCCGGAAGAGCTGCTACGACGCTCCACTCATCACCTTTGGCTGTTACTTTCAAAGATGCGGAAGATGTATCCGGAGTTTCACGGACATTTACATTTGTGGTCGTATATACCGTAACCGGTTTCTCCAAAGTCTTTTCCTCTGCAGTCTCAAGCGCTTCCTGCTGCTGATTTGCTTCATCCCTGTATTGGATGTACAGAATCCCAAATGCTTCTGTAATCACCGGGTCCAGCCATTTGTCAGTTCTGACATCTTCAAATGTATGAACTGTCCCTTCCTCTTCTGTCAGAACCAGATCCCATGTCTGCGCAACCTGTTCGCTTCCCTGGCCGTCCGTTCCCGCAGCAGTTTCCTCCACCACCCTGGACTCCGCTCTTTTATATTCTGCATTCAAAAAGAAATAACCCGTCTCATTCTTCAGAACCACATCTCCTGTCTGAAGAGTAACCGTCACATCTTCCGGAACTTTTTCTTCTCCGGCTTCTTTCTCTTCCTCAGGCTTGGCTTCTTCCTCCTTAGTTTCTTCCTCCTTAGTTTCCTCCGGCTTAGTTTCTTCCGTCTTTGTATCTTCTATCTGTGCAGCCATAAGAACAGCCGGTGAACCAATCCCCAGCATTACTGTCATAGACAGACAAAGTATGATTCCTGCCGCTTTATTTTTCATTGGTGTTTCCTCCTTTATTGCTATTACAAATCTATTTTAATTTTATAACATTCCACACGAAAATGGAACCTGTTTTTTTACTTTTTCGGTATATTCCGTAACAATTCTCATTTCCCACATCTACTGCCCACATCTGAGGGAGTTTCAAATATACTTTTCGGCAAAAAAAGAGACACAGCCCTTTTCAAAAGCTCATGTCTCTTTTCTACTGCATAAAGCAAGTCTTTTTTAAAAATACTCTCTTAAAAGCCATGCCGGAGTACAGCTCCATGCGTGGCAGAAGCTGTTCACCTGGGCGTTTCCGTATGGGGATGCGTTTGTATCCTTCGGATCAAATGCCTCCCAGAAGGTATCTGCTCCAAGCCCTATCATACCGCCCCAGTAGGTACGCATCAGTTCCAGAGCCTTATCCTTTTCATCCACATGAAGAAGTGCTTCAATCACATGGTGATATGCATAGGGAGTTGCTACCCCTACTTCCGGATTTTCTTCCAGAAGGTGAAGCATCAGCTTACGGCTCTTTTCTTTATCAAACACATCTGCAAGCACCATCCACGCCTGGCTGGACCAGGAAACCTGACGTCTGCTTCCGCTTACAAAGAACCCCTGCTCCTCATCCCAGAAATGGGAAACTGCATTTTCCAAAGCCTCTGTCAGAAGCTTCTCAATTGTCTCCAAAGCCTCTGTATCACCAACCAATTCCGCCAGAATTTTGCCATGGCGCAGGCAGTAGATCCACACGCCCTGCGCGGCAGCCTGACGGTCAAGGCCTTCTTTCCAGTCAATAAAGGCAAGCAGCTCAAATTTCTCCGTATCCAGCACCCCGTCCTTCATATCATCCAGGGCAAGCCTGATCTGGCAGTAGGCAGTCGGCCACAGCTCTTTTACGATTTCCAGATCCTTTGTTTCCTGATAATAATCATACAGAATGGAAACAAAAAACAGGGAATAATCCCACAGGAAGGTGTCATCTACCTGCATAACCGGCTCTGTAAACAGGCAGGCACCGATCTTTCCGTCGCCTCTGGTAAGCCCGGCAAACAGGTACATACACCGTTTTACCAGATCATAGTTCTTAAAGGTTGCATAATTTGCCTTTGCCTGAAGACGAAGATCCCCGATCCACAGACGGCGGTCACGCTTGGGGCCGTCCTCAAATACGTACTGCATACAGTCCTGAAGAGTCTTCAGGCTGGCACGGTCGATTTTCTGAAGATCCTCCGGAAGTCCCTCCAGCGGCTTTACATCTTCCATGGAAACTGCGGACACAGCCGTAAGAGCTGCATCCTCAACAACCACCTGGAATTTCGGCGAAGTGTCGATTGCATACACTTCCAGATAACGGAATGCATAACGTCTCGGCAGCTTCAGCTCGCAGGGAAGTACATCTATATGAATAAACTCCTCCTGAATCCAGCCCTTGCTGATCCATCCTTCATAAGTAGAAGAGTCGTCCAGAATCTCATTTGCAATTTCCGCAAATTTCAGTCTTAAGAATGCCGGTGCATCCTGCGGACTTCCTGCGGAAGCAAGCTTCAGGGTCACATAGCCGACATGATGATCACCAAAATCCAGGCATATGCTGTCTCCTTTTGCCAGGCGCTTTTTCGGCATCTCCTCAATCGCTTCTCCGGATGCTGCAATTCCGTTGCCGTTCTCATCTCTTCCGATGTGCACCAGAGAAACCGGCTTCACATTTATTTCCAGAAGCTCATGATCCAGCTCCACGGCCTTTTTTACAAATGCATCTACGGTTCTCCGTTCCATATTTTCAATAATACTTACCGTTGCTTCTCCCATATTTCCTCCTTATCGCGCGTGTTTTCAGCGCATCATGGTATGCCCTTGGGTATTTCCTCCTTACTGCGCGTGGTCTCAGCGCATCATGGTATACCCTTGGGTATTTCCTCCTTACCGCGCGTGTTTTCAGCGCATCATGGTATACCCTTCCCTTGGGTATTTCCTACTTATGGAGCACCTCTCCGTTTGTCTCGATAACCTCTTTATACCAATGGAAAGATTTCTTTTTATAACGGTTCAGGGTTCCGGTTCCGTCATCGTTTCTGTCCACGTAAATATATCCGTAGCGTTTTTTCAGTTCCGCAGTCGAGGCACTTACTACGTCAATGCAGCCCCAGGAAGTATAGCCCATTACATCCACACCGTCCTCTACGGCCTCCTCTACCTGAAGAAGGTGCTGTTTCAGATAGTCAATGCGGTAATCGTCCTCCACAGTCAGCTCTCCGTCAGGGCCTTCCACCAGCTTATCCACAGCGCCAAGGCCGTTTTCTACGATAAACAGCGGTTTCTGGTAGCGGTCCCAGTAATAATTCAGTACATAGCGCAGACCCTGCGGATCAATCTGCCAGCCCCAGTCAGAAGCAGCCAGATATGGATTCGGCACACCGCCCATAAGATTTCCTTTGCCTTTTGTCTGTTTTTCCGGATCAGCGGTATCACAGATACTCATATAATAGCTGAAAGAAACAAAATCCACGGTATTCTTCAGAATTTCCTCATCCTCCGGCTCAAAATGGATTTCAATGCCGTTCTCACGGAAATAACGCTTCATATAACCCGGGTAGTAACCGCGTACATGGACATCGCCGAAGAAATCGTTCTTATGAACGCTTTCCATCACTTTGATCACATCGCTCGGATCCGGAGTAAGAGGATAGGTCGGCATACTTAAGATCATGCAGCCGACTTTTGCTTCCGGCATCATTTCATGAGCGATCTTCGTAGCCAGAGCACTTGCCACCAGTTCGTGATGAACGGCCTGGTACAGATCCTGCTGGGAAAGCTTTGCTTTCTCCGTGTAGATACCTCCGCTTAAAAACGGCTCGTGGAGTACGGAATTGATCTCATTAAAGGTCAGCCAGTATTTCACTTTCTTTCCGTATCTGGCAAAGATGGTGCGGACATATTTCTCATAGAAGCCGATCATTTTACGGTTTACCCATCCGTCGTAGGTCTTTGACAGATGAAGGGGCGTTTCATAATGGGAAATGGTAACCAGCGGTTCAATCCCGTATTTCAGGCATTCATCAAACAGGTCGTCATAGAACTGAAGCCCTTTTTCATTTGGGGTTTCTTCATCTCCGTTTGGAAAAATGCGGCTCCATGCAATAGAAGTACGAA
Organism: Eubacteriales bacterium; assembly: GCA_030524545.1. GTDB lineage: Bacteria > Bacillota > Clostridia > Lachnospirales > Lachnospiraceae > Blautia_A. The sequence continues at coordinate 37,165 of JAUNGM010000002.1, read as the reverse complement.
ATACTTTAAAGCCCATTTCCGCAAACAGCTTCACATCTTCTTTGTATCTGTGGTAAAAATCAATGCCGATCAGCTTCATATTATCCGGGGTCGGCTCTTCCGTTCTCGGTCCTACGATTCCATGAGGAGTCACATCCTGGGTACTTAACCCCTTGCCATCCTCGTTATAGGCTCCCTCGCACTGATTTGCTGCCACGGCTCCTCCCCAGAGGAAATTCTTTGGAAATGTCATTTATGCCAGCTCTCCTTTCAATTTCATAAAATGGTATAATGCCCCGATCAGGTTTGCATCGTTGTAATAACGGCAATTGGTAATATTCGGTGTGGGAATATAGGGTGCAATCATCCGGATCGGATGATTGACGATCAGCTCTTCCAGGCTCTCCTTCAGGTACTGATGAAGCAGCGGCTGCTGGCTGATGCCTCCTCCGATAGCGATCACATCCAGGTCAAGGAGTACATTCAGGTTATAAATCTGCGTACTCAATGCATCCGTAAAGTCCTTCAATCCCTTTAAGACCTCTTCATCTCCGGCATTTGCCAGACGGAAGATCTCAATGCCGTCATATTCTTCCCAGTTTTTTCCTGTATAATTTGCCACGGCTTTTGCAAGTCCCTGAGCTCCGCCGCACAATCCCCAGTAGGAATCCAGGATCATTCTGTTCCGGTCATTAATACAGGTATAGCTGTATTCCCCGGCAGTAAACCGTGTCCCGCGATAGAGCTTTCCGTCAATGACAAGCCCTCCTGCAACGCCTGTTCCCAGAACAACGACTGCTCCATTGGTACAGCCCTTTAGGCTTCCCTTCCATAATTCTGCCAGTGCTGCGCACTTTCCGTCATTTTCAATCGTCACCGGAACACCGTAACGCAGGGAAAGCTCATCTGCAACCGGGGAATTTGCCAGATAATTCAAAAAACCGGCTGTTATGGCATAGCCCCGGATGCTGTCCAGCATTCCCGGCATACTGATGGCGATACCGGAAATCTGGTCTTTATACTTCTCCACGATTCCGTCCAGCACCTTATAATAATCTTCCTTTGTATGGTCTGCAAAGCCCGGTGTCGGTACTTTGTCCTTTTCCAGAATGACCGCATTTTCATCCATCAGCGCATACTTTGTAAAGGTTCCGCCTCCATCAAAAACAAGATAGTTTTTCATAACTTCCTCCCTGTTCTGTTCCTGTTACGGATTAGTTTTTGCCGCCGTAATTAATGGCAAGCTTTGCAAAGAAGTCTTCCAGGGTCAGTCTGGCATCCAGATATTTGTAAACACGGATCTCACGGTTGTCCTGTCCGTGAATGTAGGTCATATCTTCCGCAATCCTTGGAGCAGGAACCAGATCATAGCTGACTTTTTCCAGCTCTTCCATCAGGACAGCAATAGTTCCCTGGTCGCCCAGCCCCCAGATTTCTCCGTGCGGCCATGCCATATTGTACTTGGCTGCATACTGGTTGAAGGCTACCATCTGATCAAACAGGTATTTGCCGATCTCACCGCAAGGACGAACCTTTAACTGCAGCTCCGCAAGTGAAACTGCCATGACCTTATAAAGGCTCATAGGAACCTGCCATACCGGAACTTTGGAAGAAAAAATCACATTTACCGCATGAATATCCATCATCAGGTTGAATTCAAATCCTCCCTTGGGGTAGTCGCCGCCTCCGATCCAGATCACAGTCATTCTCTCTGCAATTTCCGGCTTCATAAGCAGTGCGGATGCCACATCCGTCACAGCACCCTGGCAGGCAATATACAGAGGACGGTCATCCTCGCGCATTGCTTCTTCAATGATGAAACGTGCTCCTTCGGAGTCAATCGGAGTCTGCTCATCCTCCAATGCCCTCGGCGCTCCCATTTTTACCGGGTATTTGTCCTTTAATCCCATCAGATCCATGACCTTGATAATCTCGTCATAGCTTGCCTTTGCGGTACCCAGTTCTCCGTATTCCTGCGGATTTTTCCAGAAGTGTCCTGCCACAAGGCCTTTTACATCAAATCTCGGCGTCATCAGATGATGGGCAACTGCAAACTGGTCATCTGCTTCATTTTTACAGTCCGTATGTACGATCACACGCACTTTTTTATTCTCCGGTACGATATATTCATAGTTCCACATTTGTAATCCCTCCCAATTTTTTATTATAAATTCCCTCTTTTTATAATTTCCTTTTATAATCCTTTTCTATATCCCTTTAATGAGAAGATTAATACTTTTCAGGCATCCAGCCATTGGAAATGCATTTTCCCACATCCCAGCAATCCCAGTCCGGATCATCCAGATGGGTCTTATAGCACCAGTAAAACCAGCCTTCGCAGTTTTGAAAAGCATCCAACTGTGCCTTTGCAAGAGCACTGTAAACACGTTTGCGCTCTTCCTTTGTCTCATCCTTCAGGCCGGGCTGTGCATTAAACAGACACCACTCTCCGCAGAAGGTAGGAACTCTGGACTGTCCATAGGAAACCTCGGATACAAAGCGCTCTCCTACGTATTTTACATATTCATCCACATTCGGCTCGCAAAGATGCATCCAGTCTGCCAGCATAATATACTGGTGGGTATCCAGCATGACATTCTCGAAATCCTTCTGCCCGGCCAACCAGTCTGCATAATGATGAATATCAAATGCATCATCAAACACCACGGCTTTGGAAACCGGAAGATATTTCCGGATACGGAAGTATGCGGTACGGTAAAAATTCTCCAGCCATGCATTATCATAAGCTGCATTCTTTTTGGCTGCTTCCTTGTCAACTGCAGGATAACGTTCCAGAATGTTGATTCCAATCTCTTCCATCAGCTTTGCAAGGGCACCATCGGACGGCATCGGCTCGTTAAGCACTTCGATTCCAAAGAGTGCTTCCTCATGCCCGTAACGGACTGCCAGACGTTCCAGCACATCCAGAGCCATCTCTACGCGGTTCGGATGATTTGCCCACTGCACGATTCCGCAGATTCCTGCATTGTCGCTGCCGTTCTGGCTTCCCGGTACAGTGTGGAGATCCAGAAGCACTTTGATTCCATACTGCTTTGCCCATTTCATGGCTTTGTCCACATATTCTGAACAATGCACATACGGCCCGACGTCTTCAAATACAAAAAACGGTACCGGAAGACGTACCATATTAAAGCCTTTTTCCGCAAGATATGCAAAGTCACGGCTGGTAATATAATGGTCACGGTGTGCCTTCAGGCGGGCACGTTTCTCATTTTCACTCAGCTGCAGGCAAAGATATGCCTCGTCTTCTGCTGTTGTGTCATTATAAAGCTCCGGGCTCATCCATTTTTCAAGAACAAGCCAGTTTCCCAGATTTACACCTCTGATTTTCATATCGTCCTTACCTTCTTCCTGTTTTTTTGTCCTATCGTATAAAAAATCCCCTATAAGAAGAGGCCCTGGCCTCCTCTCGGGCGGATTCCGAAACATACCGTTATCCCGGAATCCGCTCCGGAAAAAGAACATCAGAGCCTGATCATTTCTTATTTCCCAGCCTGACGTTTATCCAGATCCGCACGGATTGCCGGATATTTCTTGTCCAGATCATACGGAATCAAAACGATGATTGCAAGGATGGTAGATATCAGAGATAATCCGCCGAATGCAAAGTTGATCGCCGTATGTGTCTGCGGGAATACGTCTGCGATTTTCTGACCTGCTGCCAGTGCTTTATCCATAGCGTCCGCGTCATAAGCACCCCAAACCAGAAGTGCGGAAACGATTGCAGATGCGGAAGCAGATGCCACCTTGTTCAGGAAGCCGGAAATTGCGGTCTGTGTACCTGCAAGGCTCTTGCCGCATTTCCACTCTGTAAAATCGAAGATATCCGGCATCATGGAATAGAACATACTGGAACGGAAGCCAAATCCGAGACCGATAAGGCCAAGGGCTGCTGTTGCGACCGTACCGTTAGAGGTAAAGAACAGAACTGCATAACCGACAGCATCTACAATGGCACCAAACTGCATCAGTTTTACTTTTGCAACTCCCTTACCATTGAGGTAAGCTGCAACAAGCATGGTCGGAATAGCCAAAATCGTCAGCAGTGACAATGCGGTGGGCATTGAACTTACATCTCCTACAATGTAGCTGTAGTAATACTGCATAGCGCCGTACATTCCAAGATAACCTACGAACAGGAAGTACACCAGCAGAAGCAGCATGATATAGTATTTGTTTTTGAATACATTTCCCAGATCCTGCAGGAAGGAAGATTTCTCTGCAGCCTGTGTCGGCGGATTAATCTCCGTAATGCTGAATACACAGATGCACATGATCACAACTACCATAATGCCAAGTACGATATTGGTGTTTCTGTAGCCTGCTGCCAGTGCAGCACCAGTAGCATCTTTAGATCCTGCAAAATAGTAAACCATCGGGATTACGAACAGGGAAGATGTCAGGGAACCCAGGTTTGCAAATACCATACGTGTGGTAGCAATATTGGTACGCTCAGACGGTACAGGGGACAGGGCCGTAACGATCGGCGCCATCGGAATGTTTACCAGAGTGTAGCCAAAAGAGAAGATGACATATGTAACGTAAGCCCATGCAAGCTTTGCGCCTGCGCCCCAGCTTGTCGGTACGGAGAACAGAAGCACCATACCAATGGCAAGAACAGGTGCTCCAAAGAGCATCCACGGACGGTAACGGCCCATCTTGGTATCCGTATGGTCTACCATGGCACCTACCATATAGTCTGTCAAAGCATCAATAAACTTGGTTACTACGAACATGAAGCCTGCGGCTCCGGCAGCAATTCCTGCACAGTTGGTGTAGTAGAACAGCAGGTAGGTATTTGCCAGCAGGTATGCCAGGTTGCAGGCATAATCACTGATACCGAAACCGATACGCTGTCTCCATTTGAAACTGTTGGTCTGATAATAGCTTGGTTCGTGTTTTAAATTTTGCATGTTTCCTTTCCTCCTTTTTTGCGCGTGTTTTTGCGCATGTTGGTATGCCTTCAGGCATTTCCTCCTTTTTTGCGCGTGTTTTGGACGGTCTTATTTCAGACAATCCAGTTTTTGGAGCAGCCGTTTTTCCTCACGGTCTGTCAGATTATGTTCAATACGAAAAACGGTGCTTCTCTTTTTTCCCTGTTCCATGAGAAGTTTTTTCATAGCGCCAGGGTTGTTGAAGATTTCTTTGTCTACATTCACCGAACCGGTGGTGGCTGTGTAGACATCTGCTTTTACACGGATACCAAAAGGACGGTTGTCCACTTTTTCTACACGATCCAGATAATAAAAACGGTAAGAATTGATTTTTCTCTTCTGACGATGGCGTTTGCCGAATCCCAGTCCGAAAGTTCCAATAACCGCATAGAGCGCTTTTCCGTCTTCCACCAGAAACTGCCCGGTGAAGATCAGCGTATGGTCGATCCGGATCTGGAAAGCCAGGGTCAGGACTATCACAGCCAGACAAAGGGCACACATTGCATATGCACTGATCCGGGGCACCGCAATTGCTGTCAGCAGCACGATCAGTAAATCCACTGCGACACTCACCCCTGCCAGAAGCATACGGTAAGCTGCAAATTCTGTGCTTTTATCCTGATATTGTGACATCATCTTCCCATTCCTCCTTCTTTCACGTTGCTTTTTCGTGTCCTTTTGCATACCTGCTTTGTAAAAGCATCTTCCTGCAACAGCATTTTTCAATGCTTTGTGAAACCTATTATATAGGCTGCAGAGAATTCCCTATCTTATTTTTATGATATTTTTATCAAAATACAAACACAAAAAACCACCGGCAGGAAACAAAATCCTGTACGGTGGTTTTCTGATTCTTATTCTTGTATCTTTCCTGAACGGAATTCTTTTTGTTTGTATCGGTTCCGGTACTGCCCCGGCGTCATGCCCATATACTTCTTAAATACACTGCCGAAATGGCTCTGGGAATGAAAGCATACATAATCGCTGATTTCCATCAGAGAAGCTTCGGAGTATTTCAAAAGGTTCGCAGCGCGTTCCACACGGAACTGCTGGATATAATCCTGGATACTCATTCCCGTATCATCGCGGAAAACGCGGGAAAGATGTCCCTGACTGACTCCAATAGCCTCTGCTACCTTTTCGAGCTGGATTTTATGATGATAATTTTTATAAATATAGTCTTTGCACTGCTCCGTATAGCTGGATGACTGCTTTTTATTCTTTGTTTCCGCTACCATTCTGGCGAATTCACAGGGGGCTTTCCGGAAATACTCCATAACGCTTTCCAGGTCCGTACATTTATCAATCTTATTGATCAGAATATCACTGAGGCGATAAGCCTTTGCCGGAGATACACCGCCTGCGATCGCTTCCCTGGTTGATATAGTAACTGTAACAATTGCAAGATATCTGAAATGGTTCATCTGTTTACTGGAAAGTGTACCGGCACTCTCCACAAGAGCACCGACTCTCTGGCAGACATCCTTTTCACGCCCTTCCCTGACACAGTCCAGGACATAACGTTCCTCCTGATAAGTATGATGATACGCTTCATCATCCAGCATCTGCATTTCCAGAATGATATCCTCCCTCTCCGGTTCCTCTTCTTCTTCCACCAGGGAATTGGCTTTCAGCAAATCAAAAGCTTCCAACTTTTTCCCTTCCGTCAGTTCGCTGATCAGTGCGGTAAAATTCAGAATACGGACCAGGGAGGTTCTCAGCGGATGCTTATTTTCTTTTACGTCAATATGATACCCTTTATAAAAACGGTGAAGCTGGGCATAAGTCAGTTCCTCCGTACAGACAGGCCCGGAAAGATAGAATCCCTCTTTCCCTTTCACGCAGATAAAATACACTTTGTTTTCATCTTTATAAACAACAGGAAGCTCCTGGCTGATACACTTTTCCACAAGCATTCCGGTCAATTGCGGGCTGCAGAGAAAAGGACTCTCCTCTTCCAGAAATGTCCCGTAGCTTTGTGGAATCTCACCCATCTTCTCTACGTAAAAAATAGGGATTCCCCAAAGAAGTTCCATCTTCTTCATGAAATCTGCCATCCCGGTTTTCCCTCACTTTTTTATAATTTTTATATAATATAGACTATTTCGTCCAAAAGCACAACTGCAAAATTCTGTCTCCTGCAGCTTTTTCCTTTTTATTTGACAAGCAAACAAGAAGGCTGCCGCACAAAAATCGTCTCTTCCTATGCAGCAGCCTTCTGTTCTATTTACTTCGTCAGTACCCGGGAAACTGCATGTTTCCAGCCCTGATACTTCTCATCGCGGACAGCCTTGTCCATGGCCGGCTCAAATTTGGTACGGCTCATTTTTGCAAAAACTTCGTCACGGTTGTAAATGCCCTCTGCAATTCCTGCTGCATAGGCAGCTCCGATTCCGGAAAGCTCTTCTGCGGACGGTACCTGTACGGTCACATGTGCCATATCGCTCTGGAACTGCATCAGATAACGGTTTCTGGTGGGGCCGCCGTCTACACGGAGTTCTCCGATGGCAATACCGGATTCTTCACTCATGGCTTCAATAACATCCGTAATCTGGTAAGCAATACAGTCCAGACCTGCACGGACGATTTCCGCACGTTTGGTCGTTCTGGTCATGCCGCTGATGATTCCCGCTGCTTCGCTGTCCCAGTAGGGAGCACCAAGTCCCGTAAAGGCAGGCACAAGGTAGGTCTTATCCTTCGGATTAGCTGCAAGGGCAAGTCCCTCTGTCTCTCCCGGAGAGGCGATCAGCTCCAGGTCATCCTTCAGCCAGGTGATGACTGCACCTGTATAATTGATGTTGCCTTCCAATACATAATTCACTTCACCGCCCAGCTTCCACGCAAGGGAGGTTACCACACGTTTGCTGAAAACAGGTTCTTTGCCGATGTTCATCATAATGGAGGAGCCTGTGCCGTAAGTGGTCTTGATCATTCCTTTTTCGATACAGCCCTGTCCGAACAGTGCACCATGGGAGTCCCCAAGGACACCGCGGATGGTGATCGGCTCATCCAGAAATCCGTCAAAGTCTGTCATTCCGTACTCGCCGTCGGAATCGGTAAGTACAGCCAGACAGGAGGTGGGGATTCCGAAAAGAGCGCATACCTCTTCATCCCAGGAAAGGGACGCGATATTGAACATCTGGGTACGGGAAGCATTGGAATAATCTGTGCGGAATTCTCTGCCTCCGGTCAGCTTATAGACCAGCCAGCTGTCGATGGTTCCGCAGCAAAGCTCTCCTCTGTCTGCTTTTTCCTGTGCGCCTTCTACATTCTGAAGTACCCATGCGATCTTGGCAGCGGAAAAATACGGGGAAAGCTGAAGTCCTGTATGGGAACGGATCATTTCTCCGTGTCCTGCAGCTTCAATCCCGGCACAGATCTCCGCACCGCGGGCGCACTGCCATACTACTGCATTGTACACCGGTTTTCCGGTGGCTCTTTCCCATACCAGAGCCGTTTCTCTCTGATTGCTGATACCCAGGGTGACAATGTCATTTTTATCGATCCCGGCTTTTTCCACAAGGATCTTTACTACGGAAATAGTGTTCCGGTAGATTTCCTCCGGATCGTGCTCTACCCATCCCCGCTCGTCAATATACTGTTTATGGGGCACGTCGCTGCGGCAGATCAGGCTGCCTCCCTCGTCAAAGAGAAGCGCCTTGGTGCCCTGCGTGCTCTGGTCAATACCCAATACATATTTACTCATATTATTTCACCAGCTCTGCGGCTTTTTTTGCAATGCCTTCGGCATTTAATCCATAGTAATCAAATACTTCCCGGGAGGTTCCTGTGATAACAGGTGCATCCGGAAGGCTCATATTAATGACCTTACGCGGGCATTCGCTTCCAACAACCTGTGCTACCATAGAGCCAAGGCCGCCGAATGGTGCATGCTCCTCTACGGTGATCACTGCTTTTGCATTCTCTGCAGCTTTTACTACGGCTGCGCTGTCCAGAGGTTTTACGCAGTACATATCCAGTACGGTTGCGCTGATTCCCTGCTCTTTCAGGATGGCTGCAGCGTCTTTTGCCGGTTTTACCATCTCGCCGCATGCGATGATGGCTACGTCAGTACCTTCGCAGACAACGGTTGCTTTGTCCATTTCAAACGGTACGTTTCCTTCTTCATAGGTCGGGTCTACAGCATTACGGCCAACACGGATGTATGCAGGTTTTTCGTCCTTCAGAAGAGCCTTTACCAGTTCTTTTGTCTGAAGGTGATCACTTGGAATATAAACGCGCATATTCGGGATCGCGGACATAGCTGCGATATCCTGTGCGGAATGATGGCTCATACCCAGGGCACCGTAGCTGACACCGCCGCTGATACCGATGAGTTTTACATTCGTGTTGGAGTAGGCTACGTCAACCTTCGCCTGCTCATAGCTTCTGGTGGAAAGGAAGCATGCAGGAGATACGGCATATGCTTTTTTGCCGCATTTTGCAAGGCCTGCTGCAATACTTACCAGGTTCTGCTCTGCGATACCGGTCTCTACAAACTGCTCCGGATAGGTATCTGCAAATGGAGTAAAGGAACCGCTTCCTCTGGAGTCGCTGCACAGTGCAACGATATCTTTATCTGTTTTTGCTGCCTCCATCAGGGCTTCGCAAATCATCTGTTTATTCGCAATTTTACTCATGAAGAGCAGCCTCCTTTCTTGCTTCCAGGTCTTTCATGATCTGTGTATATTCTTCGTCATTCGGTACATGATGATGCCATCCGGCTTTGTTCTCCATTACCGGGGAGCCACAGCCTTTGACTGTATTGGCGATCAGTACGGTTGGTTTTCCTTTGACTGTCTTTGCTTCTTCAAAAGCAGCATTTAACTGGTCAATGCTGTTGCCGTCTTCTACGTCGATCACATTCCATCCAAAGCTTCTGAAGCGCTCATGAAGGTCATCATGATGCATGACATCTTCGGTATTTCCGGAAATCTGCAGGCGGTTACGGTCTACCACAGCACAGAGGTTGTCCAGCTTATAGTGGCTGGCTGCCATTGCGCCTTCCCATACGGAGCCTTCTGCCAGCTCGCCGTCACCCATCACGGTGTATACGCGGTAGCTCTGGTCATTCATTTTTCCCGCAAGTGCCATGCCGACACATACCGGAAGCCCGTGTCCAAGGGAACCGGAATTCATTTCGATGCCTGGAAGCTTGTTGTTCGGATGTCCGATGAATTTGGAACCGAATTTGCTGAATTTCTCCAGAACCTCTTCCAGTGTAAAGAAGCCTTTTTTTGCAAGGACTGCATACAGGGCTTCTACAGAATGGCCTTTACTCATGACAAAACGGTCACGGTTCGGGTCATCGGCATTTTCCGGACTGATGTTCATCTGCTTGAAATACAGGGTTATCAAAGTATCAATGACACTCATGTCACCGCCGATATGTCCGGCCTTTCCGGCACAAATGATCTCGATGACATCTTTTCTTAAATCGTAAGATAAAGCGGTCAGGTTTTCCATTTCTTTTCTCCTTTTTCTTCTATAAATACTCCGCACTGCTCATTGCTGACGTTCTCACTCACCGCGAAGGTAAGCTTTCACATCCTCTTCGATCGGGTCATACAGATCCGGTGTGATGCCGATGTATTTACATGCCTCGTACAATACCGGAACAACATTCTTGTGGATACCAACACAGTGATGGATGTATGGTCCTTCTACGATCTTGGCTTCCAGACGTTTGATGTTGTCCACTTCTACCCAGAGGTAGGTTCCCATACCTTTCGGTCCGTCTACGCCCCTGGCATTTCCAAGAAGCAGGGAGTATTCGCCGTTGTCGCCGTCGAAACGCGCCAGAGTAATGTCACCATGTTTTGCTTCTGCGGTGATTGCTCCCGGATGGTCAAATGCCAGCGGATAGGTAATCTTCGGGGTTTCTCTTGCAACAGAGATCGGCCATGGTCCGCAGTGCTGCAGAAGCTCGCCGTTTTCGTTATCCGGATGGCGGATCGTCCAGTCTGCAAAGAAGCTTCTGGTATCGCCCATACCTGCTGCCTCTACCATCAGTGCAGTGATGGCACCGTGGATATCGGTTTCACAGACAACCGGAATTCCTTCTTCATTCAGAAGAGAGTTTGCTGCACACGGCATAATGCCAAGCTCGCTCTGAAGCTGGTTCCAGCACTGGATTGCTCCTGCCTGACAGCCATATTTTGTAATCAGGTTCTTCATAGCAACCTTCAGGGCAGCTACGTTTTCCAGTTCTTCGTCTTTGATCTCCACTTTCATATTGGTGCGGCAGTATTCCATTACCTTAGCAACTTCCGTGCCTTCTGCTTTTGCCTTCTTTACTTCGTCTGTCAGCTCAGGCATCGGAATCGGAGAAAGCTGGATATTGAATCTTTCCAGAAGCTCACCCTCATTGCACATGGTCGTCCAGAATTCAAACGGTCTTGTGGAGATCTGAAGAATACGGATATTGCGGAATTTCTTTACTACGTTGCAGACAGCCATGAAGTCTCGTAAACCTCTTTCGAATACCGGGTCGTTCAGGCGGCAGTTGGTCATATACGTAAACGGAATGCGGAAACGTCTTAAAACCTTACCTGTTGCAAAAAGTCCGCACTGGGTATCACGAAGACGTGTTCCGTCCGGCTCAGGACGTTCATCCAGCGGTCCCCATAGAAGCACCGGTACATTCAGCTCTTTTGCAAGACGGGCACACTCAAACTCTGTTCCGAAATTGCAGTGCGGAAGGAATAATCCGTCAATCTTCTCTGCTTTAAATTTCTCGGCAATCTTTTTCATGTCATCATCGTTGTAGAGAAGTCCTTCTTCATTGATATCCGTGATATCTACGAAGTCAATCCCCAGTTCTTTCAGGCGGTCAGCCGTCAGCCCTCTGTACTTGATGGCATCCGGTGCGCTGAAGATACTCCTTCTGGTTGGTGCATATCCCAACTTAATGTGATCCATAATCGTTTCCTCCTTTAAACATTACTTTGTTATCGTTTTGATGTTACTTTTTTGCCTGATACTTTTCCTATGGCAGCTTAACTCTTCTTTCTAAACATTATTATAAACTGTTTATATATTTTTTCAATACTTTTTTTCTTCTTTTTCTCTAAAACAGTATTTTACACAATATTTTCATCGTTTTTTTGTGCATATAGCATGATTTCAAATCTTTTTCAGCTCTGTTTTATGATATTTTCATTGTAAACGTTTATATAAATTCTTATAAACAACAAAACGATCTGCATCGATTATCTGCATAACAAAAACAGCACCGCAAAATACGGTGCTGTTCTTGTTCTTTATTCGAATTATTATGATATTCTCTTTACTGTATTTCGGTAAATAATAAAGGGGCAGATCTGCGTTTTGGTAATGGCATCCGTAGCAATTCCCTCGATCAGCTCTGCAAGACGGCGGACAGCGATTTTTCCCATTTCTTTGTTCGGAACACGGAGCGTTGTCAATGCCGGAGACGAAATGGCGCTGAACGGAAGATCGTCAAATCCCACCAGAGAAATATCCTCCGGAACACGGTAGCCCATTTCCTGGAGTGCCTTCATGGCCCCTAACGCGATCATATCGTTGTCAGCGAAAAAGGCAGTCGGAAGCTTGGGACGTTTTTTTAAATACTGAAGCATATCCTGATATGCTCCGTTTAAGGAAGTGCCAAGAGTCACGGTGTATTCCTCTTTGTATGGAATCTTCCTTTTCTTCAATGCGGTCTGAAATCCTACAAAGCGTGACCGGAATCCCTTGATCCGAAACGACCCCCGCAGATATCCGATTTCCGTGTGTCCATTATCCAGAATATGCTCAGTGATCATTCGCGCGGCATCCGCATTATTGATCAATACGGAGTTAAATTCCATGCTTTCTGTCCAATGATCCAGGATGACCAGCGGACAGGGGGCATTTTTATATGGTTCCAGATCTCCATCCATCATCTCCGTTGCCAATACCACAACAGCGGCACCCTGCTCACGAAGCAGCTCATGTACCTGATTTTCATAATCCGCATCTCTCTGATCTGCCCTGGAAATGACCATTTCATATCCCAGCCTGTGGCACTCTTCTTCAAATCCTTCGATCAAGCTCTGAAAAAAGGGTGTATCTTCAATGATCAGCCCGTTCTTCTTAAAAAGCAGCAGCTTAATCTTAGTCACTGCATTCGCGCTCAGGTATCCTGTCTCTCTTGCTACCCGGAAAATTTCTTCCGCAGTCTCACGATTCACACCTTTTTTATGATTTAGGGCATTGGATATCGTCGCAGGGGAAAATCCGGTCATTTTACTTAAGTCTCGTATACTTACTTTCATTTTTTTCACTCCTGACATTTCTTATGTCTATCTGCCATAGCCCGGCTTCATTTAAGTTTGTTACAGCCCAGCCTTACGGTGAACCTGCGGACTGAACTATCATCCAAATTTACTATACCATCTTTTTCACCAAAATACAAACAAATAATCCATGTTTTTTGTAAATTTTTTATAATTTTGTTTATTGGTTGCCACCAGGATGTTCCGGAATGTCTCAAAAAAATGTACCGATGCATTTCTGCACCGGCACACTCCTCTATTCGGATTATAAATCTGCCAGTTCCTCCTGGCATACGGGGCGAATCCCTTTTTTCTGAAGTACTTCAATGGCTTTCTTATTATCTGCTACACGTAAGATCATATATGCAGAACCTTTTTTGCGGGTAGTAAATGCATACATATATTCCACATTTACATCGTTTTCTCCCAGAACACGGATAATTCCGGATAAAGCACCCGGCTCATCCGGCATCTCCACTGCCAAAACCTTAGTAATGGAAAATACATAACCTTCATCCTTCAGCACAGTAGAAGCATTGTAAACGTCATCCACGATAATACGCACAATTCCGAAATCCTCTGCTTCTGCAAGGGATAATGCTCTCATATCAATCTGATGCCTGGACAGAATCTCGGTAAAGTCGGCAAGCCTGCCCGGTTTATTTTCCAAAAATACGGAAATCTGTTTTACTGTCATGAGTGTTCCTCCTTTTCAACTATGCCTTATCAGGCATACAAATGTATTACTGCTGATACAAATTACGCTTGTCAATGACACGTACAGCCTTTCCTTCACTTCTTGTAATGGCCTTTGGATTGACAAGTTTTACTTTTGCATAGATGCCGAGCATTGCTTTCAGAGCATCGATCAATTCCTTCTCTTTTGCAGATACAATACTCAGGCTGTCAGAGAACATCTCCGGTGTCATTTCCACCTGCACTTCAATGGTATCGCTGTTGTTTACACGGTCCACGATAATCTGATAGTTTGCCGGATATCCCTTATTCATAAGAACAGTCTCAATCTGGGACGGGAATACGTTGACACCCTTCACGATCAGCATATCATCGCTTCTTCCCAAAGGTTTGGTCATTTTTACATGGGTTCTGCCGCAGGAGCATTTTTCTCTGCTCAGGATGCAGATGTCACGGGTACGGTAACGGATCAGCGGAAACGCTTCCTTAGTAATGCTGGTAAATACCAGCTCGCCTTTTTCTCCGTCCGGAAGGACTTCCCCCGTCTTAGGATTGATGATCTCCGCGACAAAATGGTCTTCATTCACATGCATACCGGACTGCGCGGAACATTCGAATGACACGCCGGGGCCGGAGATCTCTGTCAGGCCGTAAATATCATATGCCTTAATACCGAGCTTTTCTTCGATATCATGACGCATTTCTTCCGTCCACGCCTCTGCTCCGAAAATTCCTGCTTTTAATTTAATCTGATCACGCACACCTTTCTCGTGAATACTCTCTGCCAGATATGCCGCATAAGAAGGGGTGCAGCAGAGAATGGTGGAGCCGAGATCTGTCATAAACTGAATCTGACGCTCCGTATTGCCGGACGACATCGGCAGCGTGAGACATCCCACCTTATGGGAACCGCCATTTAATCCGGGGCCTCCGGTGAAAAGGCCGTAACCGTAGCTTACATGACAGACATCCTCCCTGGTTCCGCCTGCTGCCACAATTGCCCGCGCACAGCAATCATCCCAAAGGTCAATATCATGCTGGGTATAAAATGCCACGACTCTCCTTCCTGTCGTTCCGCTGGTGGACTGGATACGCACACATTCACTCAACGGTCTTGCCAGCAGCCCATATGGATAACAGTCACGAAGGTCATCCTTTTCAATGAACGGCAGCTTATGTAAATCATCAATTGATCGGATATCTCCGGGCTCCAGGCCCTTTTCTTCCATTTTGTGTCTGTAAAAAGGAACATTATCCCACACATTCTGAATCTGTTTTACCAGTCTCTCACTCTGCCACTCCCGAATCTGTTCTCTGGAAGCGCGTTCAATTTCCGGCTGATAATATCTCTCCATGCTTCTCTTTCCTTTCGCAACAGTTCACTTCCCTTTACGGATACCGCTCACGGAACTGTTACTCCCTTTCTTATGGTTTTCTTGTAATATTCGTCAAATTGCCAATGCTGATATACTTACTATAACACTTTATTGCTTCAACGTAAACAAAAACCTTGAGAAATGCCGGAAATCTTTAGTAATTCTGCACATAGCCAAATGTCTGCCGTATTACAAATGAACAATCTGCGGTTCATGTCCCATGGCCGGAATCACCGTATCCATCATATCCGCCGTTTTTATACGAAGACTGGAGGTATTGATACAGGGGTGGCAGCCGATGTATTCTTTGTGCAGAACATCTTCATCGATCAGCAGTTTTACTCTGCCCTCTTTATCATTCATCAGTCCCATAACGCTCACAGACCCTGGTGTAATATCCAGAAACTGCTCCATATATTCCTCTTTCGCAAAGGACAGTCTTGCGGAATGAATCTGTGCGGAAAGATCTTTTGTCCTGAATTTTTTATCTCCGGCCAGCATCAGAAGATAAAAATCCGTTTCCTGACGGTTGCACAGAAACAGGTTTTTACAGATTGTGGCATCCAGTGCCTGATCAATCGCTTCGCAAACCTCCATTGTCATTGCAGCCGCATGATCGACTCTCTGGTAATCTACACCCAGAGAGTCCAGTAAATCGTATACACGAATTTCTTTTTCCAGTCTGTCAGTCATATTTTCCGGTCTTCCGTTTTGTAATTCCATTTCTTTTTCCTTTCTGCATTTCATATGAGTTGTGGATTTCACTAATTCATAACAAAACCATTTTATATCGTTCCGGCTTCTCCGTTTTTTTCTATGTTGTATATTTTCCGGAAATAGCTGGATGCCAGGATCACCACTGCCCCGGCCCAGGCTGCAATTTCCGCATAAAATATACCGTTTTCTCCTATCAGCTTCGGCAGAAGCAGTGCCACACCGATGCGCATAAAAAATTCTGCGATTCCGCCCAGCATGGGAATCCACGTATTCCCCAGACCCTGAAGGGCCGAACGGTATACATAGAGAAAATATAAGACCCACAGGAAACAGGCCATAATAAACAAATATTTATAGGCAATGCCCAAAACCTGTTCCGTCTGCCCCGAATCTCCGGATATGAACAGGGACAGGATCCTTTTCCCTGCCGCAAACATCACAAGGGAAATGACAGCGGAAGTAAGCAAGGCAATCCCGGCGCTGGCTCTCACGCCGCTTTTAATCCTGCTGATTTTGCGTGCCCCTGCATTTTGTCCAACGTATGTAACAATTGCATATCCATAGGAAATCGCCGCCATTTCCAGCATTCCATAAAGCTTATTCGTTGCAGTAAAGCCTGCCACAAACAAGAATCCGTAGCCATTTACCACATACTGCACCACCAGGCCGCCTATGGCAATGACCACATTCTGAAATACGATCGGTGAACCGAGCTTCACAAGCTTTCTGTTGATCCCGGGAGCCCTTCTAAAATCCTCCTTCTTCAACTTCAGGACATCAATTTTTCGCAAAGCTATCAAACAGTAAATTGCCGAAAACGTCTGAGCGATCACCGTGGCAGCAGCCGCTCCTTCCACGCCCCAGGAAAATCCCCCAACAAAAACAAGATCCAGGATTACATTGATCGCTGCCGCAATGATCATGGCAATCAACGGGGAACGGCTGTTTCCCATGGCCCGCAGTGCGGAAGCAAACATGTTATAGGCAGCAATCACAGGGATACCGCAAAAAACAATACGCAGATATCCAAGGGACATTCCGATAATATCCGATGGTGTATTTAAAAATACCAACAGCCAGTAAGCTCCCGCCTGACTAACTGCAAGCACACAAACTGCCAGTGCGGCTGTCAGCAGATAGCTGTGTGCAACGGACTTTTTCAGCATATTCCATTCCTTCGCCCCATAATACTGCGCAATGGAAATGGAAAATCCCTGTGTCATCCCCTGGGCAACCCCCAGAACCATCCACATAATCCACTCCACTGCCCCTAATGCCGCCAGAGCCTGAACACCCACGATTTGTCCCACGACCATGGTATCTACCATTGTATAAAGCTGCTGGCACATATTGCCCAGCATCAGCGGAAACGCAAACAACACGATCAGCTTTCCCGGCGGCCCGCTGGTCATATCACGAACTTTTGCGTACATAAACGAACGCAACCTCCTGTCTTTAAAGTAATCCAGACTATTTTACACGAAACATCTGCAAATGAAAATAGGATTTTCATATATTATTGTCTATAAACTGCAAAACATCCCTATACTATATTTTATCTTTTTGCCAACAAAACCGCAGTCTGGAAATTTTCCATCAACTGCGGTTCATTTATTACAGATATTCCTTCAGCTTCTCTACGCTTTTTTCTTCAAACTCCCTTAGCTCTTCCATAAGCTTTTTGCTTTCTTTTTCGGCATCGTGCTCATACTGGCGAAGCTTTTTTACGGTGTCAATGATTCCCATGGTGCTTCCGTTGATGAGCATGGAGGCGATATTGGAAGCGGAACGGTCATTGAGGGTCTGTGCATTTACCATAAAATAGGTTTTGATCTTTTCGAAAGCATTCAGCCCCTTCTCATCATAACCACTCTCATTCAACATCTGTCTGGCACGTTTATGGAAGGTTTCATATTCGGTAAGCTGCGTCTCCAGGAATCCTTTAAATTCCATATCATCAGTGATTTCCATTAGCTGCTGCAGCGTGTCCACGCCCATCTGTGAATTTTGGTAAACATAGTTTAGTAATTCGGCATTTGCGTTCATATCCGGCAACTCCTTTTTCTTTTTAGCATGCACCGGATAGGATAAATTATGCGGATCATTTTCTTAAAACTGTATAATTCTCCGGATTGCCGTAATCTTTATGGACTCCGTCATCCTCATAAAGCATATATTCCGCACCTTCAAATCCGAGAAGCTCCAGATGCTTCGTATCCAGCTTTTCCACTGTCTCGGCAGCTTTCGCCACAGGGATGCACCTGCCCTCCCGGATAAATACCGGCACCTCATTCAGCGCAATCTCCACATAATGGTGCCCTTTTTCCAGAACTTCTTCCGTAATCTGTCCGTTTTTGGAAAATTTTACAAACTTCATTCGTTCCGGCAGATAAACATAACGGCCTTTTGCATTCTGCGTATAAACCGGGGCGATCATGATCTCATTTCCGATCATCATCTGATCTTCTACGCGGACGGCAAAGTCATCCTCCGGATAAACAAAAGCCAGCGGTTTGAAGTACATATCATTGTTCAGGGCGGCTTTCATATATTCGCTGTAAAGATACGGAACCAGACGGTATCGTGTCTCTATAATTCCGCGGAAATCCTCCGTATTCTCAAACTGATAGCATTCCTGCTCCCTTGTCCCGATGGCAGAATGATTCCTCATCAGCGGTGTGAAAACCCCAAGCGCCAGCCAGCGGAGTACCAGATCTCGTGTAGTATCAGCACCGAATCCGCCCAGATCTGCGCCTGTATACAGGAAGCCGCACATATTTAAGGACGGCATCATCTTCAGATTCAGAAGAATGTGAGACCACCAGGATTTGTTGTCTCCTGTCCAGATTCCGCCGTAACGGTGCATGCCCACATAAGAGGAACGGGAAAACATCAGAAATCTCTTTTCCGGATCGATCCGCTCGAATGCTTCCCCTGCGGCTCTTGTCATGTTATATCCAAAAAGATTATGCACTTTGTCATGGCGGATCTTTTCGCCATTTACGTTATGGTAAAAACGCTTGTAATCTTCATGGTTGTTGGCAAGCCCCTGAATCTGATCTCCAAGCTGCCATACCGGAATCGTTTCGGTATTTTCCTCCACGTATTTCCAAAGGGTGGCTTTCAGCTCTTCCATGCCTTCTCTGGAATAAAAGATGGCAGGCTCATTCATGTCATTCCAAAAGCCTTCAATCCCCTGATCAATGAGTACACGGTAGTTATCACCGAACCACTTTCTGGCATCCGCATTCAGCACATCCGGGAAATGAGTGTCTCCCGGCCATACGGCAGCAACAAAGTCGCTTCCGTCCTCCCTCTGGCAGAAATAGCGGTTCTTTACACCTTCCTCATAAACAGAATACCCCTCTTCCACCTTCACGCCTGCATCAATGATCGGAACCAGACGGATGCCCTGCTCCTTCATTTCTTTCACAAATTCCGGGAAATCCGGGAAATGTTCCTCATTCAGTGTAAAATCCTTGTATCCCTCCATATAATCAATATCCATATAGATCATATCCATGGGAATCCTGTTTTTGCGGTATCCCTCCGCAACCTTTCGGAAGTCTTCCCTGGTCTTATAGCCCCAGCGGCTCTGTCCGAATCCGAATGCAAATTTCGGCGGAATATAGCTTCTTCCAATAATACTGCGGAACTGCTTTACGACATCATAAGCGTTTGCACCATCAATCACGTAAAGAGCCAGGTCTGCAGCATCACAGGTAACCTGAAGCAGACTTGATCTGTTATACCCAATGTCAAAGGTAATGACGGACGGGTAATCAAAGAATAATCCAAAATTCTCTTTCCCGGAAACTACAATAAAATTATGGGCAGCGTAAAGGGAACGCTTGTCCTCTGTGTGATTGGGGTCATCCGAACAATCGCTCACGTAGCAGTATCCCCGCTTATTCAGGCCGCGGTTGGCTTCACCGAGACCGTAGACCATGTCGTCGTCTTCCATTTCATAAGTGAAGGAAAAGCCTTTCTCCGTACAGATTTTTCCGTAAGAAAGTTCTCCTTCTTCCGTTCTTATTTCTGAAACAATTGCTTCCGTATTAAATGGTTTTCCAAAGATATATTTCCGTATCATCGTTTTTGCTCCTCCTGCCATTTCATTTAATGATATTATAGCGTTCTCTTCTTGAATTATCTAACACCATCCTATATAATAATAACACAATATTGACTTATTCACAGTATATGATCGGGAGGTTTTTATGCATCCGGATTCTTCCCTGAAAGAAAATGTCACACATGGCACAATACGAAAACCGATCACAGGAATCCATTTTTATACCGGGCCGGAGACACCCTATCCGGAGTATTTTTTTGTGGGCAGACATTGGCATCATACCATTGAAATTCTTTATATTGCCAAAGGCAGCTTCCTGTTAGAAATCAATCTGGAAGAATATTCTCTTCAGGAAGGGGATATTTGTTTTCTGAATGGGGAAGATCTGCATCAGATTACCGGAAAGGTGCGGGATACCAGACATGAAGTTCTGATCTTTGATCCAAAGATTCTGGCCTTTTCTTATGAAGATGAATTTGAAGAACAGGTTCTTGCGCCGTTTATCAGCCGGCGGCAGATCCTGCCGCATGTTCTGCGCACTTCTGATGTAAATTATGAAATACTGAAACCCGTGATTCTTCAATTAATGAAAATTTCTTACGAGCAGCCCTCCGGCTGGTATGTTTCCTGCAAGCTGCTGCTGCTGCGGTTGATAGCCAGCATGTATGAACACAACATGCTGCTGCCTGCCGATGAAATGTTATCTGCAAGTGACAAGCTGAAGATCGACCGGTATAAAAAACTGGTTTCTTACATGGAAGAACACTATTCTCATCCTGTTTCATTACAGGAGCTCGCGGATGTCATTTCCTGCAATCCGCAGTATTTGTGCCGCTTTTTTAAAGAAATTACAGGGACATCTCCTGTACAATATCTGATTGCCTGCAGGGTAGAGCATGCCTGTACCCTTCTTGAGGAGACTACAGACCCTATTCTGGACGTCAGCATGGACTGCGGTTTTGACAATGTCAGCTACTTTATCCGCAAATTCAGGCAGCTCAAAGGCTGCACACCCAAGGAATACCGTTCGCGCTGCAGCAAACCTCACGGAAGCATCTGAATCGTAACGTATTTTTTAACCGCCGTCTCCGGAATAGGTCTTTTCCGAGGACGGCGGTCAATCACTTTTTCGCATTATTTGTCTGCTTTGATCATGAAGGACTGCATTGATTCTCTTCTATTCGTATTTTACGATTTCTTTTTTAAGGCGCTTCATGATTCTTTTTTCTAATCTGGAAATATAGGATTGGGAGATTCCCAGGAGGTCTGCCACCTCTTTCTGGGTCTTTTCTTTTCCATCCGGATGGTTCAGGCCGAAGCGAAGCCGGATAATGGTCTGCTCTCTTGGAGAAAGCTTGTTGATAGCTTTTGCCAAAAGGGTGATTTCCACTTCATCCTCCATTTTCCGTGAGATCACATCATCATCCGTTCCCAGGATATCCGAAAGCAGCAGTTCATTTCCGTCCCAGTCCACATTCAGAGGCTCGTCTATGGAAACCTCCATCTTAGTCTTGCTGTTGCGGCGCAGATACATAAGAATTTCGTTTTCAATGCATCTGGACGCATAAGTAGCGAGTTTGATATTTTTCACAGGATTAAAGGTATTGATCGCTTTGATCAGTCCAATGGTACCGATGGAAATCAGATCTTCCACACCAACCCCCGTGTTGTCAAACTTCTTTGCAATATACACCACAAGGCGCAGATTATGTTCAATCAAAAGGGCTTTTGCCTCTTTTTCCTGCTCTGTTCCCAACTTACTGAGAACATAGGCTTCTCTCTGCGGTGTCAGCGGTGCAGGCAGAACGTCATTTCCTCCGATATAATAAAGCTCTCTCGGCCTGGTAAGAACCAGTCTTTGAAAAACCGGAATCGAATCATAGTTACATCTTGCTGCGTTCGTGTTCATATGTGACCCCTCCTAATGCAATAATCTGGAATTTAGCAGTACTTTGTACTCTTTTTCCAAAGCGGAGGGTTCGAAGGCCAGGGCAAACACCGGTCCGGAAACGTGAACCACTTCTCTGGGAGTATGAATACAAAGTTCCTCAAGCGTAATAGCCAGCATCAGTCCTTCCTCCTGCCCTACTGTCTTATAAGGCAGAAACCGGGGCTTCAGCCGGATAAGCTCCGTACTTTTCAGCTCCCCTGGGTTCTCGTTCAGGTGTCTTAACTTGTCTAATAATTCTCCCGACAGCATCGTTTCCAGAAGTTCCGGCTTCACTACGGAAACCGGCGCACCGCTTACAGGGTCAGACAACAGATTGCCCGTGTCATAAAATCCGTATGCGGACTGTACTTTGCCCTGATAGGACAGGGTTATGGGGTAGATGTTCTTCCGCTGTGCCCGGATGGAATCGGAAAGATAGATCAGGGCGCTTAATCCCAGATAGGAACCGGCTGCAAAAAGCAGGAATACATACCAGGTCATCGCGCCTCCGGCTAAAACTGCCTCACAGAAGCCTCCCAGCAAAAATGCTGTCAAATACATGGTGATCATTGCTTTTACCAGCAGGCTGCCTTTTTTCAGTCCGCATCCGATCCATAACATTCCCATGGCACATGCACCATGGAGAAGAATGGCCGCAGGAAGGAATCCATCCATCTGTACATAGAGAATGAAGCAGGAAAACAGGGCGCCAACAGCCGCCGCAAGAAGGTATCTCTTACGGCTTCCCCTGCATCGGAACAGCATTCCCACAAGACGCAAAAGAATATAGTCCATCAAGAGATTCGTCAAAAAAACGATATCTATGTATACTTCGTAATACATAAAAACCCCCTATGACCTGTCAATCCTTCACTTTGGTAAGTGAACTCATTATACGGTCACAGGGGGTGCGGATTTTGTCAAAAGCAGGGAGGGGTTCCTTAGAATTTCTCGTTACGTTTCGACATCCTTATTCAATTTTATGTAAACTAATCATTCATTCGAGGACTGTCCTCGGTCCTGTTCTTCTCGTGAAGTGCATCCATCATCATACGCAGTTCCCTGATCGGAAACTGCCCCGGTGCGGAGGCTGCCCCCACGGCGGCAAAAGTCACGGAAGAACCGAAATTCTCTCCTGCGATCCGGCTGATGGATCCAAGACTTCCCATAGCCATGGAGATCAGTGGTTTTTCCGTAAATTCCCGTGACATCCGGCTGGTTGCCTGCATAATTGCAGCAACATCTTCAAATTCATTGGGCATTACGGCTATTTTTAAAATATCCGCGCCTGTTGCATCCATATCCTGAAAACGTTTCAGGAGTGTTTCCTGATCATCGGTTTTTTCAAAATCATGGCTGGAAGCAATGACTTTGGCTCCGGCAGACTGAATCTCCGTAATCAGAGCTTTCTTTTCTTCCTCTTCTCCGAAGACTTCCACATCAACGAAATCCGCTTTTTGTGACTGTGCGGCTGCAATATTCAGGTTGACATAATCTCTTGTCGAAATTTGGCAGCTTCCGCCCTCTTCTTTCGTCCGAATCGTGAAAAGAAGGGGAATCTGTCCTAAAATGTCGGAAAGCTCTTTCAGCACTTCCAGTGTCATTTGGGCATCTGTCAGGTTCTCATAAAAATCTGCACGCCATTCCACCAGATCTGCACCTGCCGCTTTCGCCGCCGCTGCTTCCCTGCCGAGTTCCTCCCGCGTTTGGGAGGTCAGCGGAACACAGACTTTCGGAAGTCCGCTTCCGATAAGAAGATTCTTTATCTGGATCGGTTTTGTCATTTCTTGACATCTCCTTTCTGTTAGCATAAAATGAATATAATTGTTTAATAGAAATTACGGAGGTTTTATTTATGAATCTGATTACCGGACATACAAAACTCACTGCCCTTCTCGGCAGTCCTGTTTCTCACAGCATCTCTCCGCTGATGCATAATGAAGCATTCCGTCAGCTTGGCCTGGACTATGTTTATCTCTGCTTTGAGGTCACAGAGGATACCCTTCCGGAAGCAGTAGCAGGCTTAAAGACCTGCGGTATCCGCGGTTTTAATCTGACAATGCCGAATAAAAATAAAATAGTAGAACTTCTCGACGAGCTTTCCCCTGCTGCCCAAATGATAGGAGCCGTCAATACCGTAGTAAATGAAAACGGCCGCCTTATCGGCTATAATACTGACGGCATCGGCTATATGCAGGCTGCAAGGGACGCAGGCCATGACCTTACCGGAAAGACCATCACCATGATGGGAGCCGGCGGCGCAGCGACTGCCATCTGTGCACAGGCCGCACTTGACGGAGTAAACAAAATCCACATTTTCGCCCGTCCTACCAGCCGATTCTGGACGCGAACAGCAAATCTGGTCAGAACCATTAATTCCTCTACTTCCTGCCAGGCAGTTCTCCATGATAACGGAGATATGGATGCACTGAAAGAGGCTACTGCTGAAAGCTACCTGCTCCTAAACGCTACATCCGTCGGAATGGCCCCGAATACAGACGCTTCCATCATCACGGATTCTTCCCTCTTCCGCCCGGAACTGGTAGTTTCCGATGTCATCTACAATCCGCAGGAAACGCTCCTGCTCCGCCAGGCAAAGGAGGCAGGATGCCAAACTTTCAACGGCATGTACATGCTCCTCTATCAGGGAGCCGAAGCCTTCCGTCTCTGGACAGGCACAGACATGCCCATTGACCTGATCAAAGAAAAATACTTCCAAATCCATCCGTGAAACCAATAGTATGGCCGCCAGCAGGAAGTCTGGCGGCCTGAACAGTCTTATTCTGTAACTTCTACCTTACGGTTTTCACGTTTTTTAATTTCTTCCTGAATTGCAGAGATGAAATCTGCTAACTCTCTGGATCCTTCATCACCCAGGAAACGACTTCTGACAGAAACTTTTCCCTCTTCCTCTTCTTTTGCGCCTACTACCAGCATATATGGAATCTTCTGGAGACGGGCCTCACGGATCTTGTATCCGATCTTTTCGGCACGAGTATCAATCTCGGCACGAATCCCGGCTTCCTGAAGCTTCGCAAGAACTTTTTCTCCATAGTCCATGTATTTCTCGGAAATCGGAAGAACCTTAACCTGAACAGGAGCCAGCCATGTTGGGAATGCACCTGCAAAGTGTTCGATCAGGATACCGATAAATCGTTCAATGGAACCAAATGCTACACGATGAATCATGATCGGACGATGCTTTT
Organism: Eubacteriales bacterium; assembly: GCA_030524545.1. GTDB lineage: Bacteria > Bacillota > Clostridia > Lachnospirales > Lachnospiraceae > Blautia_A. The sequence continues at coordinate 11,952 of JAUNGM010000002.1, read as the reverse complement.
CGCCGTCTGCTCCGATGTATTCACAGTTGAAACGAAGCGGAAGCTGGAAGTCAAGCTGAATGGTTCCGCACTGCCATGTTCTTCCAATAGAATCTTCCAGATGGAAGTCAATCTTCGGGCCGTAGAAAGCGCCGTCACCTTCGTTTACAACATAATTCAGTCCAAGGTCATCCAGAGCACCGCGGAGCGCATCTGTTGCCATTTCCCAATCCTCATCGCTTCCCATGGAGTCTTCCGGACGAGTAGACAGTTCTACATGATATTTGAAGCCAAAGAGCTGATATACTTCATCAATCAATTTCGCAACGCCCTTAATCTCATCGCGAATCTGCTCCGGAGTCATGAAAATATGGGCGTCATCCTGGGTAAAGCAGCGTACACGCATTAGGCCGTGAAGCTGACCGGATTTTTCGTGGCGGTGTACAAGGCCAAGCTCACCCATACGCAGCGGAAGGTCACGATAAGAACGCGGTTCAGACTGGTACACCAGAATTCCACCCGGGCAGTTCATCGGTTTGATGGCAAAATCCGTCTCATCGATCACAGTTGTATACATATTTTCTTTATAGTGATCCCAGTGTCCGGATGTCTCCCAAAGATGACGGCTTAACATGATCGGAGTGGAAATCTCCACGTATCCTGCTTTCGTATGAATCTCTCTCCAGTAATCCAGAAGTGTATTTTTCAGGATCATTCCCTTTGGAAGGAAGAACGGGAATCCCGGTCCTTCTTCACGCATCATGAACAGCCCCAGTTCTTTGCCAAGCTTTCTGTGGTCACGTTTCTTAGCCTCTTCCAGGCGTGTGATGTACTCCTCCAGATCGGCCTTCTTTGTATAGGAGGTTCCATAGATTCTGGTAAGCATCTTATTTTTCTCGCTGCCTCTCCAGTACGCACCTGCAAGGCTGGTAAGCTTAAATGCTTTTACCGGCTTTGTAGTCATCAGATGCGGACCTGCGCACAGATCTGTAAATTCACCCTGCTGATAGAAGCTGATTTCGGAATCCTCCGGAAGATCCTCGATCAATTCTACTTTATACGGCTCGTTTTTCTCCTTGAAATAGGCAATGGCTTCTTCTCTTGGTTTTGTAAATCTTGTGATCGGCAGAGCTTCCTTCACAATCTTTTTCATTTCTGCTTCAATCCTGGTAAGATCTTCTGCTGTGATCGGGGTTTCACTGTCAATGTCATAATAAAATCCATCTGCTATGGATGGTCCGATTGCCAGCTTTACGTCCGGATAGAGACGTTTGATGGCCTGAGCCATGATATGGGATGTGGTGTGACGGAATGCGCCTTTACCGCCCTCACTGTCAAAAGTAAGGATGTTTAATTCACAGTCACTGTCTAATACGGTACGAAGGTCTACGACCTCACCGTTCACCTCACCTGCACATGCGTTGCGCGCAAGTCCCTCACTGATATCATAGGCGATATCGATCACGGATCTGGCTTCGGCATATTCTTTTTTGGAGCCGTCTTTTAAAGTAATGATCATGATTCTTGTTCCTCCTCATTTCTAATGTGATGATATAGATCATTCTGCCTTCTTTGGCTTTTCACATTTTAATTCGTTATTGTTATTCATATCATTATCGCTGAAAAAATGAATGCCGTTCTTCAGCGGTGTCAGAAATCCTATCAGGATTCCCAGAAGAAGCACATCTGCCAGAAGCAGAATTTTCTCCGGTAATGTCCAGTCAGACAGGAAAAAAGCTTTGATCTTTTCTTTCATGATTTCCATAATTCATCTCCTTTTTGGGTAATAAAAAAAGCCCCCTACAATGCATCTGCACTGTAAGGGACGAGTTCTCTGCCCGCGGTTCCACCCTGCTTGCTGTCCGCTCTTCCTTGAAACGAATCAGCCACTTATTTGATGATAACGGAATCACCGGACCGGATTAGGGCCACTCAGAGGTAGTCTTCAACTGTTTCCCGATAAGGCACTTCCAGCAAATGTGCCTCTCTCTGGAACGTTCCGCAGTTTACTCGTCTCGTCAACGTGTTGCTTATTTGCTATGTTCCCCATTATATATTCGAAAAACAGGTTTGTCAATGGATAAAAAAATTATCGATTGTAAAACAAGGACTCTTATGGTATAGTAAGGAAGCGCATTTCTGTGCGCACTGGTTCGAGAACCTCCCAGTATAAAAAACTAGGCAAAACAAATACGAAACCAATGCAATCCTTCTTCCATTCCCGGCCCCTGCAAAGAAGCCGGAAGGGAGAGGCATTCTGCGCTGTTTTCGCCGTGTTTTTGAGGTCCTCAAAAATATCTGCGGAGACGGCGTTTTTTTGTATCATACAGGCAGAGGATTCTCCAAAGCAGGATTCTTTGCTGCCATGAATATCTGTCTGTCATTGTCCGCAGGAAAGAGAGGAACGAATTGGATGAAAAGAAAGGTAATCATTGACTGTGATCCCGGCATTGATGACAGTCTCGCCCTGATGCTGGCTCTCTCTATGGATGAGTTGGAGGTGTTGGGCATTACCATTGTCTGCGGGAATTCTCCTGTAGAAATGGGCTTTGAAAATGCAAAAAAAGTCCTGAAACAAATGAATCGGCTGGACATTCCCGTCTTTCAGGGGGCAGATCAGCCGCTGAAAAGAGACTACGTCAATGCGCTGGACACCCATGGTGCAGACGGTCTTGGGGAAAGCTTTCTGGAAGCTGTGCCCGGCTATGAGCAGAAGAAAAATGCCGTGGAATTTCTGGAAGAAGCCCTGATCCAGGGTGGCTGTTCCGTCATTGCTCTCGGCCCTATGACAAATCTGGCAAGGCTTATCCGGGTAAACCCCCACGCCTTTGAGCTGACTGAAGAAATTGTTTCTATGGGCGGCAATTATAAGAGCCACGGCAACTGCTCTCCCGTTGCGGAATACAATTACTGGGCCGATCCGGACGCTGCGGCACTTGTATATGAGACAGCCTGGGAAATGCAGAAAAAGATTCACATGGTTGGCCTGGATGTCACCAGACAGATCGTACTTACGCCGGATCTACTGGAATATATGAAGCGGCTTCAGCCACAGACCGGCAGCTTTGTGCAGGCAATTACAAAATTCTATTTTGATTTTCACTGGAAACAGGAGCATCTCATTGGCTGCGTCATCAATGATCCGCTGGCTGTGGCCTATTTTGCAGACAGGAGTCTGTGCAGCGGATTTGAGGCTTATACCGCAATAGAAACAGGAGGTATTTCCATTGGACAGACTGTTGTAGATGCCATGCATTTCTACCAAAAGGAGCCAAATTCCGTGATCCTCACAGAGGTGGATGCACTTCGTTTCTTTACCGCATTTTTTGGAAAAGTTCTGGGAATAAATCCAGAGAAACCGGATCTGCTTCCGGCTCTGGTCAGATATGGGACAAATCTGCCATGCAGCAGGGAACAGGGGGAAAAATAATGAAAAACCGAATCAATGTTTATCAGATCTGCCTTGTAGGTCTGGCAGTTGTATTAAATATTATCGGCGGGCAGCTTGCCCTGCTCCTTCGCCTGCCCATCTATCTGGACAGTATCGGAACCATTTTAACAGGTGCTCTTCTCGGGCCGCTGTTTGGTATGCTTCCCGGGCTCCTCGGCGGTGTGATCATGGGGATGACGGTGGATATCTATTCTCTTTATTTTGCACCTGTAGGAATGATCGTTGGCCTTATGGCAGGTCTTGTTTTTCATACAGCAAGTGATAAGAAGCGATGGATATTCTCCTCTGCCCTGCTGATTTCCCTGCCGGGTACTGTCGTAAGCTCCGTAATCTGTGCAGCATTATTCGGAGGAATCACCTCCTCAGGTTCTGCGATTCTTGTACAGCTTCTGGCAAAAACACCCCTTGGACTGACTGCCAGCATAATCGTTGTTCAGGCTGCAACGGATTATCTGGATCGGGTGATCAGCCTGTTTCTGGCATTGGCACTGATTCGTGTGCTGCCCTCAGAAATGAAATACCGATTCAGCAACAAAACTCTGCCGCATATTTCCGCAGGCAAATAAAAAGGAGGCATATTTTATGGGAATACCACAGGAACGGTACAGCCGCATTACAGACAAAAATCAACGGGAAATCTGCCTTCTGAAGGCCTTTCCCTGCGCCTGGGGCAAATGCACATTTTGTGATTATACAGAGGATAACAGCAGAGAGGAAGCTTCCATGGTAAAGCTGAACCGCAGTGTCCTTTCGCAGGTTACAGGGGAATTCGGCGTACTCGAAGTGATCAATTCCGGAAGCTGCTTTGAACTTCCCGAACAGACACTTGATGATATTGCACAGATCATCCTGGAAAAAGGAATCAAAGAGCTGTTCTTTGAAGCCCATTGGATGTATCGGAAGAAGCTGGAAAAAATGAGGGAACGGATGTCTGTTCCAATTATTTATAAGATCGGAGTTGAAACCTTTGACAATGATTTCCGTCAGAAGGTGCTGAATAAACATGCAGATTTTTCTGATCCGCAGGAGGTTGCACAGTGGTTTGACTCCCCCTGTCTCATGGTAGGGATTCAGGGACAGACGAAGGAAATGATTGCCTATGACATCGACTGCCTGAAGAAATATTTCCGGCTTGGCACAGTAAATGTATACAACAACAATACCACTTCCATTGTGCGGGACGAACACCTGGTTCAATGGTTTATGAAGGAGTATTCCTGGCTTTTGAAGGATCCTGATGTGGAAGTGCTTTATGAAATCACGGATTTTGGGGTCGGCTGACCCCAAATCCGTATCTGCTCCGTTCTCCCCGCTCCCATGCCTCTTTTCCATCAGGGCAATCCTGTTATTATTCCGGGGCACAGCCAATTGTTCTGTCTTCTAAATCTGCTCATCTGCCGGAAAACATATCCCGCACTGTCTGCGTGCCTCATCCATAACCTTCATTGCAATGATGGAAACGATCTTGTTTTCCTCCATAGTATGACCTTCTTCCACTGCCTGGATGAATCTGCCGATTTCATAAACCATGTTATTTTTACATGAGACGACCGGAATGTTTTCCACAGTTCCATCATTATATCGGATGCTGATCTCCCGTGGAGAAGCGATATCAGAAATGACCATCACCCCTTCTTCTCCCTGAATCTCACTCGGGGTAAAGGTATTGGTAATTTTCGTATAGGTAAGCTGTGCGATTATGCCATCATACTTTGCCAGAATCGTGCCTGCTCCGTCAATCTCGCCGGGCAGCATAACGGATTCTGCTTTTATGGATTCAGGCATGCCAAACAAAGCTGCCATCGGATGTACGCAGTACACCCCCATATCCATCAATGCACCTGCCGAACAGTTCCGGTCAAAAATATTCTGGTGTTCTCCAGCTTTAAATCCGTCGTATTTGCTGGAATATTTGCCGTAATGGAAATCTGCCCTGCGGATTTTTCCAAGTCTGGCAATGTTTTCACGGACAGCCTGAAAGCCCGGATCAAATAACGGCCGCATAGCTTCCAAAAGAAGCACCTGGTTTTCTTTCGCAGTATGGAACATCTGCTCTGCTTCCCTGCTGTTAGAGCCAAGAGCTTTTTCACAGAGGACATGTTTCTTTGCCTGAAGGAAACGGATGGCATGCCGGCAATGCATGTAATTCGGGCTTGCGATATATACTGCATCAATCTCCGGATCTGCCGCAAGAATATCCAGACTGTCATAAAATTTTTCTGCATGATATTTGTCTCCAAAGGCCCTTGCCTTGTCCATATTTCTGGAATAGACGCCTTTCAGGCAAAATCCCCTGCATTCTTCTGCTGCCTGGAGAAAGTTCTCCGTGATCATGCTTGTTCCGATTGTTGCAAATCTTACCATTCTTTCTCTCCTGTTCTCCATAATATAAAAGTACCCTTCTGGTTGCTTCCAGAAGGGCTGGGTTCTTTCGTTTTTATCAGCGTCCGCAGCAGAATTTATATTTTTTACCGCTTCCGCATGGGCAGGGATCGTTACGGCCGATCTTCTTAGCTTTTACGACCGTACCGGATTTCTTCTGTTCCAGATACAGTTCCTTACGCTTCTCTTCGGAGAAAATAGCATCCCACTGTGGAAGCTCATACAGCCAGTCAGCTCTTGCATCTACCATGTTCTTATAAAGAAGCTCCTTATCGAAGCCAAGGTTTACTACCGTGTCCTCATCCATAGTCTCGATCGGGTTCGGCATCTTCAGACTGTCATTGATACCATCCAGAAAACCTACCATGGTCAGAACTTCCTGTCCGTATTTCTCTGCCAGTTCCTTCACGGTTCCCTTCACCACTTCATCCGGATTGGACAAAAGCTGCTCATAAATTCCCTTTTCAATATTAAAATAATTAGCCCAGAACTGCTGAAGCTTATTACGGTCAGCCTGCTGGTCATAGGCAATGGCACGCCACTGTTCTAAGATTGTTTTATCACTCATTTGTTTATTCCTCTTTTCCAAAAAAATTCATTAAATATCCGGCATTGTTTCGCCGGAAATTACTGGAAATAATGGAATCCAGCATTTCTGCACCATTATAACATCTTTTCATAGAAAAGACAAATCCTATTCCCATAATTTTTTGTAAAATCTTTTGTAAAAAAATTCAGCCGGTTCTGTATAAACCGTCTTTTATCAGGTCATACTATAATTGTTCATTGGAACCCCCTTCAATAGAACAACAATTACAAAAGACAAACATAGAAATACTTATATCCTCCCCTTACGAAACCCCGTGGGCTTGCAAATGCGCTTGTTTACGGGGTTTCTTGTATTTCCTGCATCAATTTCTCATATTCCTCTTTTTCAAGGAAATCCTGTTTCTTTTCATAAATAAGTTTTATTGTATCAAATGCAGCTCTCTGTATTCGCGCATGCTGCATAAACCCGGAAGCATAAAATACGAGTTTTTCTTTAAATGGAATCATGAGCTCCACATTATCTTTTGCAATCCTGAATAATGCTTCCAGAAGATATAAAATAGACTGCAGCCTATCGTGAACACAATTTTCCTCCAGGAAAACTCCTGATACCTCATTATTATAGCAAACAAGCTTTTGCAAAACGTCCGTACATCCCATTTCTGCAAGACGCACAACCGCATGTACGCCCTTCCAACGTGTCTTAGCAGCCGGCGAACCTAATGCTGTATATAAAAAACCAGCCAATTGTTCCTTTCCATCTGGATAATGTTTGTTTTCAAAGCTTCTATTGTTTCTTTCCGCACATACAGAACCATTTCCCAATATCAGATTTAAGGAAAACTCCAATACTTCCTTCACTTCCTCAGATGTCAGGTAATAAAGTGCAACACTGATATATTCCTGATATTTTGTAGGGCTGCCAAAATCTTCAATCAAGACAAGTCCATTCATAAAACCTTCATAGGCTTTTTTATTGTCTTTTACATCAAATGGCATTGCGTCTATCAGATTTCTCCTTCTATATCTGTCCAGCAGTTCCAAAGACCATCTGCTGCAGATTTTATATATAAAATCGCTGCTTTTCCGCTGTATACTGGGATGTTGTACCCAGGTTTCCGGAAAATATCCCATAATCTTCAGAAAAATATCAATCTCCATTTGCGGATGTTCAATCAAATGATCTATAAAATCAAGTCTTTTCTCTCTTGGTACCGTACGAAAAATATCTTTATAAAGAGCTTCTTTTATTCTATACTTTTCGCATTTTTCAATTTTGCTTAGATACTCTTTTAATCCACCTTGTGTTAATACATCGATATCCCGGGAGATTTCCTGTATATCTTCGTCACTGCTTTTCTCTGAAACATATGATGTACCCAAAACTCTATCTTTTTCGGGTAGCACTGACATCTGAGCATATTTTTCCCCGGCCTTTTTTATTCTCGCCGCCTGCTCTGCATCTTCGGCATACTCTGCACATTTGATAGAAAACTTTTTAATCGCTTTATCATCCAAAAATGCAGACAACCCCCATCCCTCTGCTGCTGACAGATATCCTTCTGAAATGAGTTCTATCACTGCGTCATCAAGAAATATATTGGCCCATTCTTTCTTCCATTCTTCATCCTCTTCTTCATACCTCTCTCTCCATCTGCTTATTGCTGCAAGGCTATCTGCCGGTGATAATCTTGCGCAGGCCTGCATTGCCTTGCGGCCAGACCAATCACCATGCATGGAATCATACACTCTCTTCATATATTCGATAAACTGATTCACAAGTTCCGATTCCCTCTGATAACTCTTTGCACATTTTTTGCACAGCTCTGTCAGTACCTTTGATACTGAGATCAATTCCTGTTTACAGCTATTTACAGATTCTATGCCAAAGTTAAAATATTCCCGGGCATCCGAAAAACTTCCTGCTAATACTGCTCTGGTCAATAAGAAGCACAGTTTCGGAAGCCTATCCGGTCTGTCTTCCTCCGGTTTTATCATACAAATGGCATCAAAAATTTTCCGCTCTGTTAAGTCCCAAAGCGAATACAGCTTTTCATTCCTGACAATTCCTCTTAAAAAAGCAATTTGATCCTCTGTAGATAAATTTGTACTTTGAAGTCTACTAAACAATTCTTCTATTACATGATTCTCTAAATTCTGACCAACAAGAAGGATTTCTGTCTGTGCTATGGCAATATCATTCAAAATCTGATTTTTATATTGAAATGTTTCTATCCACTCACTATTTGCAATATTCGAAAACTGTGAAATAATTTCTGCGTCCTGTTCCCCTAATAGCAGCTTAAGCCTGACATTATACAGCGGAAATAAGGTTTCATAAATATCATTCTCATTTCCATTCTGTATTTCCGGCATCCACGCCTCTTCATCTAACTCAATTTTCAAATATTTTTTTATGGCATGTCCCCGCAAAAAAACAGACCTCAGTTTATAATAATCATTGTTTCCAAAATCATTTCCTGCTTTATCCGGTAAAATTCGTTTTACCAGATCTGTGATCTTTGACTTTTCTTCTATATAGATTAAGGACTTTTCTTCTATATAGATTAAGGACTGTTCAATAAAAGAAACTACACCTGCCATCATCTCCTTATCACTAAAACTATAACCAAGTTTTTCATCCAACAGGTCTTCCGTCCCATTCTCCCAACATCTGATTATAGCATCACGCTGAACCGATTTTCCCACTTTACTCAACTCATTGCAAATTGCGGCCATACCATAGATACTGTCAGACATCTGCAAAGCAAACTCATCAACATCAGAAAAGTTTCCCTGATCTATCAATCTTGAAATAAGCATCCCGACACAATGAAATACGACACTGGGAAGCTTCCATGTCTTCAAAAAAGAGGCTGTTTCTTCCACTCCCAGAAGATGATAACCTGTATATCCCAGCTCACTTATTTCATCATCACTCGGTTCATTATAATAGTCCTTTTTACATTCATTCAGGTATATGAACAGCCATCTTCCGGATGCTCGTAAATATGTACGTGTTTCGCCTTTACAGGCCGGAAATCCGGACAGCAAACTGGCTATATATACATTTTCCGAGCCTTGCCATCGGCCTTTTAGTTCTCTTGAAAAAGCTAATTCCTGAACGACTTCTTTCCCAGAAAACAATGGTACCAGATCCAGGTTTTCTTTTAATAAATCGTTTAATCTTTGGTTATCTGAAGCTTCTCCGGATGTCAAAAATGCAATTTTAACAGTATCCTTATATCGTTTTGCTTTTAACGCCGCATGAAAAGCAAACTTATAACGAAAAAGCTTCACTCTGCGATTATCAAATTTCTCCTTATCCGGAAGTCCTTCCTCAGTATATGCAAGCGCAATTAATTCATCCGTGCATCCGGCATGCAAATAAAGCACAGGCAGAACTTCCGCAACATAGATTGACTCATTCGCCAGCGGTTTTATTCGATCTGCAAAAACTTTAACTGCTTTTCTATCCGGAACAAACGTTTCCCTGAACCATGTCTCCACCGGTTCGTCCCTGAATTGAATGACTTCCCCACCAGTCATCCAAAATGCTCTTCCCATATCAGCAATAAAACTTTTAATCAGACTTTCTTCAACATCAGCTAATTTTGCCAAAACTGAAACAGGGATAAATGGCGGTAATACAGACAGCCCTAAACAGACCTGATCAATTTGCTTCTGATAATCTTCCGATAGCTCCTCCTTTACACCATTGACAGCTCTCCGCAATTGATATTCTATTTGCTGATTTACATTTGTCCCCTTAGGCCCCAGATAATCCAGTAATTCCTTTATATCCGTACTAAATGCAACTGCATTTGCAAGAACCCTTGGATTTCCGCCTGTCAGACAGAATATTTCATCGATTTGCTGTTTCTGAATACCTTGCATCTTGCTTTTCTCAAAATAAGTTTCTACTTCTTCCACCGAAAACGGGACTAATTCATATGATGGTATTTCCCCAGACGGCTTCAGCATATGAATCCTTTCCGTTCTGCACAGCATGATAAGACAGCATCCTTCCGGCATGTTTTCATGCAATAATTCATGCACAAAGCATTGTTCCTTATAATCCTCCGCTGCCATTTCAGCATTATCTGCTGCATCGATAATCAGGTATAACTTCTGCTGCGCTCCTCTTCTTTTTATGGAATCACAGGACTGTTTTATCCTCTGCAAAAACATCCGCATAATTTCATTCAGCATAGCTGCCCCGGAAACAAGCATAAAATCACATAGTCCCATCACAGCCAGCTCATTTACAATCTGTGTAAGCGCATTTTTAAAACCATGTCTGGTTTTACTCCTGTTTCTATAGGTACCAGCACCAAAACAATCATATATTACCGTTTCACCTAATTCATGTTGTTCCACATATTGTTTCACATACTGCGCAAAAATACTTTTCCCCACGCCACCTGACGCATGGACAATGGCTTTCTCCTGTCCGAACGCCTTTTCCATGATATCTTTATATATGGTTCTTTTAACAACATTTTCTGCCTTTTCGAGCATTGGCGGAGCAGGGAATAATGAATCCATAGATGAATACCCCAGGCATTTTAATACATCTTCTTTGGTAATCCGTCCGGTACACTCCGGCAGAGCTTTATCTCTAACCATGATTTCCAATTTATCAACAGGGGTTTTATCCGACAGCCCGGCCAATAAATTATTCGTTTCTACAAACAGTTCATACCATAAATCCTTATAATCCCCCCATGTATCATCAATATCCAGCCTTTGGCAAAAATCTCTTAACCACTGTTCATTTAATGCCGTATACTGTCTCAGACGATTCATGATTTCTTCAGAACAGGTTTTTCCCCAACCTATTTCATAAATACTTCCCTTTACCTCATCTTTTATCTTTCTATTAGTAACAACATGGAAAGCCACATTTTCATATTGATTCTTCCTGCGCAGCTCTATATATCGTTTTGCAAAACCTTCCAGAGTCTTTTTCAAAAAAGAAATGGAGGCCTCTTTATCCTTATACCTCACTGTATGCTTCATCTGATAATAATGAATACGGTACTTCTCTTTCTCTGAATATTCTGACATATCAATCGCATATTCTCCCGGCCCATCCTCCTGAGAATTCTCTACCATAATCTTATCAATACCGAAGACAGGATTAATCATCTTCAAACATCTCAGCGCAACCCACCTATAATGGAAAGCATCACCTGTTCTTGAGTATCTGACAGCATCATTACCGGTTTTCTCACACATATTTTTCTCCTGTTTTCAGAAAGTATATCAACTCAGCTCCAAACCCCTGCACAGTCCCTTTTCCCATACTGTAGGCTTTTGGGAAGATTCTTTTCTTCTCGGCCTGCATGATACTTTCTGATTCATCTGGCCTAACCTTCAAAACCTAAAACTCTTCTCACCTATATTTCTTGTCTCCTACGTTTTTAGGAGTTCCTATTGCTCTATTATATAACAAACTAAGGTACTCGAAAATACTGATATTAAAAGATTCTTCATAAACCTTAATACAACTTTTCTAGGTGAATGAATGATAGATAATAAGCAATTATCTGCTATAAGATACGGAAAAGGAATAAATATAGGTATAG